>NZ_WSRP01000017.1 GCF_009767915.1 Parasutterella muris | reverse complement strand
AATTCTTAAACTGCCCTCAACCTAAGTAACACAAGGGATGAGGGCTTTTTTATTTACGAGATTCTCCTAAAGTCGGGTTTGAGAGTCGCTTTTTTGGGCTATCACGTCTATTTTGAGTTTTTTGAGAAAAAAATAAGAAAAGATGAATTTGTCAATAGGAACATGGGAAAAATTTGATCAATATTTGATCGAGCTCAAACTTCCTTTAAATAATTTCAAAAACTCATCCGAATTCATGATGCTTGTCACAAGTTTTGGCGCACAAGGGCCGAATATTGATAATATATTCCTAAAGCAGATTTTTTAATTACTCCCCCAAGGAAACTTTTTCATTTGGAACGGTTATGAACAAGCAACAGCTTATTGAGATCATCGCGGAAGAAAACGCAATCACAAAAGATATGGCGGGACGAGCGGTCAACACCATGATTCGCACCATCATCCAGTCCGTTAAAGACGGAGATCCCGTTGTCTTAGTCGGATTCGGCACTTTCAGACAAGTTGAAAGAAAAGGCAGATCGATCCGTAACCCGCATACGGGCGAAAGCATGGAAGTGAAATCAAAGACCATTCCTAAGTTCATCCCCGGCACACTGTTCAAACAGGTTGTTGACGGCGAAGAGTAATTGAAGCTGAAGACAGAATTGTCGTCTTACTCCCGGCCGGAAGTCTTTATGAAGATCCCGGCCTGACAGAATCATTTTTTAATGATTTTTCATCGCGAATAAAGGATAATTTTTCCCGAATTTACTGACGGACCGAAGTTATCCCGCGTGTTTAGTACTCGACATCATATTCCGAAAGGGCCCGAATTTTATTTCGGGCCTTTTCGTTTTTACTGTTCGAAAACCCGAACAAATATAACGGCCTCCGAACTGTCTGCACGCTAAAAAAGCCTTTATTCCGGCAAACTATGCGGGTCGAAATTTTTTCTGAACTCGGCCTTCTAACGGCCTAAATTCCGAACACAGCCGGCACTGCAAAAACAAAGCTGCTTAATCGACGAAGGGGACGCTAATGCGTCCCCTCCTTTGCGAGTTCCTACCGGATCGGAATTAAATCCGAAGCAGGACTAAACCCGAAATTAAAAATTTCTCGGAGCGACAGGCGCTACAGGAGCTCCATGCGGATGTACACCCTGAGGACCAAAGCCGAGCGGATTCTGGGCCATAGGACGCTTTCCCTGAGGACGCTTGTGAGAGCGAGCCTCGAAACCTTCAAGCGCTTGGACCTGCTCAGCGCTCAGAGCTTTAACGAGATCGGCTCTTGCCTGAGCGACTTTTTCCAAAGCGGCAAGTCTGACTTTCTGATTCTCAATGCGTGCTTTCAGCTGATCCTGACGAGAGGCATTGGGATCGAACTTGAACTGACCTCTAAGGTTGTGGGCTTCGTCAGCGGCCGCAATGTAGGCATCAAAAGCCGGCTTCTGAGCGTCTGTCAGATTCAAAAGACCGCGAAGATAGACTTTGCGCTGCTCATAGCTGCCGAAAGCTTTCTTCGGAGTTTTATGGAACTGCTGGGCGTTTGCGCATCCGCGGCCGGGAATATAATGGTTATGCGGGCCGTTGAAAGTGCAGCCGGCCTGAGGACAGCTGTAGTTCTGAACATTTCCGCGATAACCGCCGCACCATGCGGCTGCCGTGCCGGAAGCAAGAACGAGAATGCCGGTAAGCGCTGCTGCTGTCAGAGTCTTCTTGGAGATTGCCATTTGTCTTTCCTTCTTCTTTATAACGCGGCACCCATATCAGTGCCGTGATTTAATATTAGCCAAAGTTCTTCAGCGCAAAAATTCAAATGTTAATTTTATTTTCCTTGTGCCTCTTCTGGTTACAAATACAAACGCATCGTGTCTGTCTGTGACGATTTCTAACCTTTTTGTGAAGACGGTAGAATAACTGGCACATCCTAAAGACAACGGCTGACGCATTTAATTTCCGGGAGCATTAAGTGAAAAAAGAGTTTGACTTTGATTTACCGCTCAAACGCTACTTTCTAAAACCGGTTGCCGACGATCTGAGCGACAGAGGCATTTCCTGCCTCGATGATCTGCTTGACCGCATGTACGAAAATCCCAACGGCTGGTGGAAAGAACTCGGTCTCTCCAAGAGCCGGGCTAACGGCATAATTTCCTGGATGCATGCGCGCCGAAACGTCGGACTGGAGCTCCCCGATACGGTACGCAAAAAAGCGGAAGACCTCGGCAAACGATTCTATAAAAATGAAGAAATCGAAGAAGTCGGGGGCGCCCTTTGGCACGACCTCATTTTGGATCGAAACGGCAAGCGCATCCTTGGACAGCCGCAAAAGCCGAACAGTGAGGTTCAGCCGCTTGAACATCTGTCGGTTCCGCCTCAGTTTGACGGTTCAAACGGCTCCAATCGCGGCGATAAAAGCGAATGCGCTCTGGATGTGGATTCCGACAAAGAGGCGGTGACGCTCTGGTTAAAAGCCAAGGCGACCAACGCCAATACCCTGAACGCATATCGCCGCGAAGGAGAACGCTTTCTGCTCTGGTGTCTGCTGGAAAAACATATTCCGCTTTCATCGGCCAAAATCAGCGAGTGCTCTGATTATCTAACCTGGCTGCAAATGCTCGGACGCACTGACGAGCAGACGTGGTCGCAGCGATGGCTGCAGCCGCAGACGGTTTGGCTGGGGCCTAAAAATATTCCTCGTGACTCCCGAGATTGGCGCCCATTTAACTGCGCCCTCTCCTTCTCCAGTCGAAAAGCCGCTTCGACAATCGTGCGGCAGCTCTTTACCTTTCTGCATAAGACCGGGTATCTGCGCTTTAATCCTTTTGACCAGATCTCAAGCAAAGTGCAGCTGCTTCCGGGAGAAGGCAAGCCGAAGGAATTCGCAGACCGCTCGCTGACCAAAGAACAGTGGGAAGAAATCGAGGAGTATCTCGATAAACAGCCCGACGATATTCTGAAAGCGCGGCTTAAGGTCATGCTCCTGCTTGGCAAAGGCCTCGGTATGCGCGCCAGCGAAATGCTCAATGCTCGCTGCGGATGGATACAGATCGCCCGTTACGGACAAAACGAGGAACTCGTCATCGATATCGTCGGAAAAGGCGATAAAGAAAGACGTCTTCCGATTTCTGAGGCGCAGGAAAGAATCATCAATGACTATCTTGCTTACCGGCGGCGTCCTCTTCTGCTCGAAGAAGAGGGCCGAGATATTCCGATTCTTGCTTCTTTACGCCCGGGCAGCAAGGGCGCCGCTTCCGAAGGGCTCTCCCGTTCAGGCCTTTACCTGATTCTGCAGAAATTCCTTGAAGAGGTTGCGGCCGCGCTTCACAAAGAGCGGCCGAGAGATTCGGCTAAGCTTAGGGCAAGTTCCCTGCACTGGCTGCGTCATACGTTCGCGGTGACAAGTCTTGAAGTTATGCCTGTAAACGTGGTACAGAACGCGCTCGGACACGCGTCTGTCAATACCACGACAAAATACATCGCACCGGATCAGGAGGAAATCCTCGAAAGCTTTAAGCGACTGGAGAAAAATCAGTAATTTTTCTGAGACGCTTTAAGCGCGGATGCGTAATCCATCAGCAGTGTCTGCGCGACAAGCTTTTTACTCAGAGGATGATCCTTGCTTCGGCTCGCCTGATTGAGCTTAGCGTTAAATTCCTGAAACCTGCGGATATCGATCTGAGCCGAAAGCGATTGAACAGCGGCCGCATAGTCAGGAAAATAGCGGCTTTCCAAACCCATTGACTGCGCGCTGATATCCCAGCACCAGCGCTGCATCACTGCGACCAGAGGCCCGATCGTCAAGTCGTTCTTAACAGCTTCAAGCACATCTCCGGACGTCATCAACGCACCCTTAGCAAGAAGATCAAGAATCATCTTCTCGTCCTTCTTTTCCAAAAGCAGATTGGCGCCGCTCTCATGAATCAGCAGCGGAAGTCCGCCCAAACGCGCAAGTTCGGACTCGGGGTTCCGAACCTTTTGAGATTTCAGATAGGCGATGCCCTGCTCTCGTGTCGGCGGCGCGACTCGAACGAGCTGACAGCGCGAACGAATGGTCGGAAGAATGGAGCTGACATCGTCCGCGACAAGGATAAGCACCGCGCCTTCGGGCGGCTCCTCCAGCGTTTTTAAAAGCGCCGAACTCTGATCCTCGCTCATGGAATCGGCCGGATAAATCAGTACCGCGCGATGATCCGAGCGGAATGCCGTAACCGACAAGTACTCACCGATTTCACGCACCTGTTCAATAAGAATCTGTTTGGAAAAGGACTTGCCTTTAGGAAGCGGCTGAATTTTGCCGTTCCAGGGCTCAGGCCGAAGCGCCGCTTCGGTCTCGCTCAGCACGTACTTCAGATCCGGATGGGTACCTGCCTGCACCAGACGGCAGTCCGCGCAGCTGCCGCAGGCGACGCCGTCCTTGGGAGACGAACACACTACGGAAGCCGCAAACGAAGCCGCTAGTTCATAGGCTCCGCTGCCTCTGGGGCCGTAAATCAGCACGCCGCCCGGAAGCTTATCTCTCATTTTGCGAAGCGCTGCCGCCGGCCTCTCCAGCCAAGGATATAAATCGGTTATTTCCATTGAGCAAACACCTCTCGAAGCTGCGCGGAAATCTGTTCCGGCGTCTGAGTTCCGTCAACCACATAAAAACGCTCGGGTTCGGCTTTAGCCATTCTGAGATAGCCCTCGCGGACCCGGCGATGAAAGTCCTGACTTTCTTTCTCAAAGCGGTCGAGCTTGCGGCTTAATCGGGCCGCGGCCACTTCTGTCGGTACATCAAACAGCACAGTTAAATCCGGCTTTAAGTCCGGATGAACAAAATTTTCGAGCGCTCTGATTTCTTCAATTGAACGGCCTCTTCCGTATCCCTGATAAGCGTATGAAGCGTCGGTAAACCGATCGCAAAGTACCCATTGTCCCTTAGCGAGCGCAGGACGAATAATTTTGTCGAGATTCTCTTCACGTGCCGCGAACATCAGCATAAGTTCGCACTTCGGACTCATCGGTTCATTTAAAAGCAACTTGCGAATCTTTTCCGCGGTCTCGGGACCGCCGGGCTCACGAGTTCTCACCAAATCAATGCCGCGCTCTCGCAGCGCCTGATCGATCACCGCCATCTGAGTGCTTTTGCCGGCGCCGTCAACGCCCTCAACCGTAATCAATTTTCCTTTTTCCAAAATCAGCTCCCGGGATTACGCAAATATTTCTGAACAGCGGCATTGTGTTCTTTCAGAGTCTTAGAAAAATGCGACTGGCCGCTGTTTCCCTTCGCGACAAAATAGAGATAGTCAGTCTGAGCCGGATGCGCGGCAGCCACAAGCGAAGCTTCTCCCGGATTGCAGATCGGCGTTGGCGGAAGGCCCGCTCTGGTGTACGTATTGTACGGATGATCCGTCTTCAGGTGCGATTTAAGAATATGGCCGTCAAAATTTTCTATCCCGTAGACAACTGTCGGATCCGTCTGCAGGAGCATGCCCTTTTTAAGCCGGTTGTTAAAGACGCTCGAGACCAAAGTACGGTCTTTAGAATCGCCCGTTTCTTTTTCAATCAGGCTCGCGAGAATTAAAAGTTCATAAGGCGTTTTAACCGCAATGTTTTTATCTCGAGATTCCCAAACCGCGTTCAGGCGCTGCTGCTGCTCCCGGTACATACGGCGAAGGATGATCGTGTCGGGAACGCCGGCCGCAAAGACATAAGTATCCGCCGCAAATTGGCCCTCGGGATGCGTCCCTTCGGGCGCTCCAACTTCTTTCATCAGATCCTGAGATGAGAGCTCACCGTGCGGATGCTCAAAATTATCGTCCGCGGCAATTTTCTTCAAAAGCTTAGCCGTTTCCGTTCCTTCAATGAGGGTAAATTTGCTCATGATGACTTCGCCCGAGGAAATGTGCTTTACCAATTCCTTAAGCGTCATGCCGGACTTGATTAAATAGCGGCCGACATGGATCGAACGGTCCGAGCCGAAATATTTAAATACCCACTGGAAGGCGTTCGGATCGACCTTGACACCAGCATTCAGAAGTTCCGATGCGATATTCCTGACAGTGCTTGCCGGCTTTACTTTAAGAATGATCTCGCTTTGTCCGCCCTCCAATTCGATTGGTCGTTTTTCGACATACCAATACGCAAAACCGGCCGCAGCGACCGCTGAAACCAACGCTATCGCCACTGCCCATTTAATAAAACGCAGCATCAGGAACTCCAATTCAACGATATGTGAATCATAATTTAATTTTGCGGCGCCGCTCGCAATTATGAGAACAATCCCGAGGATGAAATCTGCTCAAAATGCATAAAACTCGACGCCGCCATCGTCGGACTCTGCTAATTTATGCGGATATCTTTTTAGGAGTCAAATAGCAATATGAGCATGTTTGAATTAAGCTCCTGGACTTTCAGCCAGGAAGAGCAGTTTAGCTTCGTCACAATTACCGGTGAGGATGCAGAAACATTTCTTCAGGGAATGCTGACTCAGGACGTTAAAAAGCTTCCTGAAAACCGTGCGGCTTGGGCTGCAGCCTGCAACCATCAGGGTCGTGTCGCCGCTTCCTCTTTAATCTTCCGTATTCCCAACGGTTTCGGAATGCTTCTGCCGCTTTCAATCGCGCAGGCTGAAGTGGATCGCCTGAACAAATTCGTACTGAGAAGCAAAGTTGAACTCTCGCTTCGTCCGGACGCCATCACGTACTTCTGCTCTCCGGATGCCAAGGCTGTAGATATTCCCTGCCCGGCTCTTCCGCGCAACCCGATGGACGTCTATGTCGGTCAGTCCGTCATCACAGTTCGTCTGCCGAGCAATGACGCTCAGGGCATGCACGGTAAGTTCATCGCTATCGGACAGATTCCCGACAACATGATGGGCTCTTACAATGCTAAGAACCGCCTTGCCCGCTCTCTCATGGAAGAAGGCATCGCGCTGATTGAAAAACCGGAAAGCCTTGAGTGGCTGCCGCAGGCTCTGAATTTAGACCTGATCGGCGCAATCGCCGCCAATAAGGGCTGCTACACCGGCCAGGAAATCGTCTCTAAGACTCAGAATCTCGGCAAAGTAAAACGCCGTATGTTCCTTGGCATCTGCAAAGAAGTTGAAAATCCGGACGCCGGCAAGGAAATCTTTGTTGAAAACGAGCCGATGGGTAGAATTATCCAGAGCGACGGAGAACACTTCCTCTTTGTTCTTAATTACGAATACATGGACTCAGAACTCTTCCTTGAAAGCAAGCCGGTTAAAATCCTGCCGCTTCCTTATGAAGTCACAGTTCCGAGCAGCGTACTCGCATAATTCACGCCAATACGCGCATAAACGGGCTTATCGCCGCCTGCATTCGTCAGGCGGGCCGAAAGCCCGTTTTTCTGTGCGTAATTAGATAAAACCTCAGAGCAGGCAAAGCCTGAGGCTATACTTGGCAAAACGGAATACAGACAAAATGACGATCAGCAGCGCGACCAAAAGAAACTGGCAGAAACTTGCCCCGAATCTCGGAGACAAGCTTAAGTCGCGTGCCAATAAAAGCCGATCTCAAAAAACTTTTATCCCGCTTGAGCGGATTCAAAACAAGGATTCGGTTCCGTTCATTGAATCTCTTTTTGCGCTGCGGGAGCGCTTTTCTATTGCGCAGATCATGCACGCTCTGTGCTTGAACGCCATTGATAAGTCCCGAGCAAAGGAGCCTCTTGCGCGTCGGTTTCTGGATGAATATCCGCGCGTCAGTGATCTGACCATCGTTTTGCCGGATAACTTTGACAAGGAATCGGACCTTCTCGGGACCATCTATCAGTCGCTTTTAAGTGAAGGAGACAAAAACATCCGCGGTTCTTACTACACAACGCAAAAGACCGCTCGTTTGATGCTTCAGGAACTTGATATCTCAAGCGGAGAGAAATTTCTTGATCCCTGCTGCGGAAGCGGAATTTTTCTTTTGGAAGCCGCTCGGCTCGGCTGCAGCGTTGTCGGAAACGACATTGACCCGATCGCGGTAATGATTGCAAAAGCCAACCTCATTGCGCAGAACCCTGAGGCGCTTCACTATCCCGACGTCCGACTTCTCAATTTTCTCAACCCTGAGGAAAGAAAACAGATTGAAGACATCGGTCCTTTTGACGCTTCCGCCTCTAATCCGCCATGGGGCGGCGAAGCGAGAACCGTTTTTAATGAAACAGCCTCCGAATTTTTCTTTGCGGCTTTTGATCTGCTTAAAAAAGGCGGAAAGCAGAACTTTTTGCTCCCTTCTTCCCTGCTCAACGTCGCCAAACATCGACGTTTCCGCGAATCAGCCCTCAAAGAAGGCCGAATTCTTCAAATTCGAGTCTTTTCTGAGCGCTTTACCAGCGTTCAGACAAATTTTGTCTCCTTTCTTTATCAAAAATCCGCGCCCGCTGAGCCTGTTCGCTTTGTCCGCTCGGACGGTAAAACGACAGATATTCCGCTGCATTCGTTTGAGCTCACCGCTCATAAAACCTTTCTGCCCGTCTCGCGCGAAGCGCTTGAACTTTTAAATCAGGTAAAGAAAAAAGGCACACTCAGTTTAGTGAACAGCCGCTGGGGTTTGGGAATCGTCACAGGGAACAATCAGACGTGTCTGAAGACAGAACAAACCGATGAGCTTGAACCGATTTATACAGGCAAAGAAATTCAGCCCTATCGTCTATCCGCACCAAAGCGGTTTATTCGGTTTACGCCGCAGAACTTTCAGCAGTGCGCTCCTGAAGCGCTTTTCAGAACGTCTCCGAAACTTCTGTACAAATTCATCGGCTCCAAGCTGGTTTTTGCCATTGATAACGAGCGCAGTCTTGCGCTCAACAGTGCCAATATCCTAATTCCGGACGTTGAAGGCCTAAGCATTTACTCCGTCATGGGACTGCTCAACAGTCCGCTCTTTAACGCGCTGCACCGAATGCTTTTTAAAGAGATCAAAATTCTTAAAGGCAACCTCTGTCAGCTTCCGCTGCCCAGACTCTCTCCCGAAGAAGACACCGCTTTGACAGAAGCGGTCAAGGCCGCTATAGAGAACCCCGACAGAGAAGATACTGTAAACCGCCTGATTGAAGACCTGTACGAACTTACACCGCAGCAAAGGCTGCTTATCCAAAGCATTTTCCAAGACAATCTCTGGAACCCCGGCAATCGTCAAGCACTTTAGGGTAGAGTTTTTCTCTAGTCTTGCGAAGCAAGACTCCTCTCCATAGCTTTTCGATTATCTAGGTATCTTGTTCAAGGTTAAATGAGTCTGCTGCAGCATACAGAAGAGGCCAATCTACCAATCTCTTCTGGCTGTTTCAAGAATCTCATTTGATTCTATTTGCCTACCATGAACTTCAAGATCAGTCCGCCCGTGCCCCTTAAAATTAGATGGCTGTAAACTTCCGGGCTGTTGAGCGGGCCTTTCGGCTTTCTCATGCTTAGTTGTAGACGATTGTGCTCGAACTGTAAGTTAAATCTCTAGATCCCTTTGGGCAATGAAGATTTCGCAACCCCTGCTATTTTCGGGTTGTATGGTTTATTACTGATAAGAACAGCTCTAACAATCCGTAAAAGCTTTGCAGCAACGGCGCATACAAGCTTTCCCCACGGCATTTTCTCTTTTTGTTTCTTTAGAATCCACTTCGTTAATTACTTGGACCCCAATGTTCCTTTGGTAGCCATAATGACTACACACCCAGCGCCTTGCACCATTAGGGATCTCATTGTTTTGTCTCCTCGATGGGTAATTTTCCTTTCTTCTCGTTGTGCCCCGTAGCAATGCTTCTCGGTACCAAGCCATAATAGGCAGGAAAATCTTTAGGAGTTTTGAATCTCCTGATATCTCCGATGGTTGCACGCAGTCTGCAGCTGCAGATCGGTCCTAGCCCTGGAATCGTTTGAATTAGTTGGCAGACTTTATCGTTTTTTGCTAACTCCTCCAGAGTTTTAGTGATTTTATTTAAGACCTTTTGAGTTGTTTGAGCGTGTGTGACCATGTCAACAAGTCCCGCTCTCAGCTCTTCTGGAAATGCCGCATAACTCTCGATCAGGTCTATCAGTCGAGCTTTGCCGCTCATCCCTTTCGATATATTCAGTCCCCAGGCTTGACAAATCCCTTTTAAAGACACAATGGTCTGTCTATATTGCTTGATATATTGTTCCCGCAGCGTTGTTAAGCTCGCGTACTTTTGTTGCTCCGGATCTTTGGCTTTGATCGTTCTCAGTTGTGTATCTTTGGCTAGAAAAGCCAGTGCTTGAGCATCATTTAAATCAGTTTTTTGACTTGAAAAATGAGATTCAATGTAATCCCCGCTGATAATCAGGCAACGATGTCCTCAAGCCTCTAACTTTTGGACTAAATAATTCATTTCAGTGCACGGCTCCATGGCGAATATCGTAGGGCTTAGCTCTTGTGCGCTCTTCTCAAGCTCCGGATAGTCAAGGCGATCAATACCGATCACTTCACCATCTGTTGTTAACAGAACGGCACTGACACAATTCTTGGCCAAATCAATACCAATGACTTCATATTCGAGGTCGGGGTCGATCGTTTTTGCGAGTATCTTACTAACTGACATGGAATCACCTTTAATGAGAAAGTTATCACTTCCATTTTGCTCCCTCGATCTCATTGGGAGCAAAGGGGTTCCATGTCATTAAAATTAAGGAAGGCGCGAACTTTAGTCGAAGCCTTCCTTAATCGGAGGATAACTTTTTATTTTTTAAACGTGACCGACTGCGGTCCGAGCCATTCGTAATGGCGCTTGATTCCGTCGGCGCAGGCCGTGCAGCCGCCGCACTTGGTTCCGTCCATGTCAACAATAGCCATTAGGCCCTTCTCGACCCAGCGTCGCGCCATCGGTTCAATCGCGGATTCTTCAATCCGAAAATGAAGCGAGATTTCGCGCTCAGAAACAATGCGTCTGGCCTGAACGTATTCTTTAAGTTCGGTCAAAGTCATAAGTTAATCTCCGCGGCCCTTGATTCTGAGTCCGACGATAAAAGCCAGAATCGCGGCTGCCGACAAAGCAATACAGGTTCCTGAGAACACCGGATGAGCGCTGAAGCGGCCGATCTGATACACGATCGTTGAGACGCCGTAGCCGACCACAAGCGTCCAACCTGCAGCAAACGCGGTCCAGCCGCTTCCCACTTCGCGGTACATCGCACCGATTGAAGCACAGCAAGGGATATAGAGAAGCACCATCAGCAAATAGCTGAAAGCGCCAAGCTCACCGTCAAAGAGTGTCTTCATCGCGCGGAACGTACCGCTGCCGACTTCCTGCAGCGCCGCCTGCTCATCAACGTCCGTCAGATCCTTCTCTACGTTTGTGCCAAGCGGATCGATAAACATGGTGCCAATTTCAGAGAGATTCTCGCCGACCGAATCAACCGCGCGTTTTGCTTCAGCGGCAAGACTGAAGGGCTCGTCCTCGTCGTCATTGGCTTTCTCGTCGGCGCCGGCCATTTTGTCGCCCATGCCCGAGTACAGAGAATCAAGCGTTCCGACAACGGCTTCTTTTGCAAGAATGCCCGTAAAGACACCTACGGCGGCAGGCCAGTTCTCCTGAGAAAGTCCCATCGGTTCAAAAGCCGGAACGATCGTCTTTCCGATCTGAGAGAGGACAGATTTGTCGGTATCTTCGTTGCCGAACGAGCCGTCCGTTCCGAGAGAATTCAAAAACGCGAGTACCGCGACGATAATGACGATCAGCTGACCGGCTTTGAGGATAAAGCTCTTTAAGCGGTCCCAGGTACGCAGCGCAAGGTTCTTGATCGTCGGCATGTGATACGGCGGAATTTCCATCACAAAGGCGCCCGCTTCGTCGCGAAGCGCGGTGCGTTTCAGGATGAATCCCGTGATGATGGCGACCAAAATACCGATGAGATAAAGCGAGAACACCAGATTTTGTCCGCCAAGCGGCCAGAAGGTGGTCGCAAACAGCACATAAACCGGAAGACGAGCGCCGCAGCTCATAAAAGGCGCCATCATGACGGTCGTGATGCGATCGGACTTCTTTTCCATGGTACGCGCGGCCATGATCGCCGGAACACCGCAGCCGAAGCCGACAATGAGCGGCACAAAGGATTTACCGGGCAGTCCCAGAAAGCGCATCATTCGGTCCATCACAAAGGCCGCACGCGCCATATAGCCCGAATCTTCCAAGAATGAAAGCGAAAGAAAGAGGCAGGCGATCACAGGAATGAAGGTCGAAACCGTCTGGATACCGCCGCCGATGCCGTCGGCTAAAATCGTTTTAAGCCATTCGTGCGTTCCCCAGCTTGTGAGCAGATTGCCAAATCCCTGAACAAAGATCGCTCCGAACAAAATATCAAAGAAATCGATAAAAGCGGAACCGATGTTAATCGAGAAGACAAACATCAGGTACATGATCAGCAGAAAAATCGGAATGCCGAGCCAGCGGTTCAGAACAATCTTATCGATTTTGTCGGTTGTGCTCTGCGTGACTTCGCCGTTGCGCGTCAGGCAGGCTTCGGTAACCTTTGATACGAACTGATAACGCACATCAGCCATTTCAATATCGAGGTTTCCCTCATAAGCCTTATCCGTCTCATCGATAATCTGATTGATTTCTGTGAGATCAACGCCCTTGAGGTAGGTATCCATCGCGGCGTCGCCTTCAAGCAGCTGTTCCGCAGTCCAGGCGCCCCGCTCCACGCCCTGCTTTTCCAGAAGCGCTGCGATTTTGTCTCGGGCTTTTTCGATTTTGTCGCTGAATCGGATGGGATTCGGCGGCACTTTAAGATTATTGAGCTCGGAATCAATCATGGCGCACAGCTCTTTTAAGCCGCGCTCTTTAGCTGCCACGATACCGATGACGGGGCAGCCGAGCTGATCACGAAGCTTCTTCGGATCAATACTGAGCTGATGCTTCTCAGCCATGTCAAGCATATTGAGCACCACAATCATCGGTACCTGCATCTCAATGAGCTGAGTCGTCAGATACAGGTTGCGCTCCAAATTGCTCGCATCCACGATATTGACGATAAGTTCGGCTTCGTCCTGAAGGATGTAGTCGCGCGCGACGCGCTCGTCCTCGCTCGAAGCCGAACTCGGCTGAAGGGAGTAGATACCGGGAAGATCAACGATTTTGACCTGACGATCCTTGTAGGTGAACTCTCCGACGATCTGTTCGACCGTTACGCCGGGCCAGTTGCCGACCGTCTGATGTGATCCTGTCAGTCCGTTAAATAGAGTCGTCTTGCCGCAGTTCGGGTTGCCGACCACAGCGATAATATTCTTCTTCATTGCACTAATTAATCGAGCGGTTTAACGTCCAAGATTTCAATCTCTCCCTTTCTCACGCTGATGAAAGAGCCGCGAAGTTTGATTTCCACCGGATCTCCCAAAGGCGCAACCCGCGCGACTTCAAACTTGGTGCCGGGAAGCGCGCCAAGAGCAAGAAGACGCCTGCGATATTCAATTTGTCCGGGCCTGAACTGAACGATAATTCCTTTTTCGCCCGGTTTCATATCTTTTAAAAGCATTGATATTTATTCCTTCAGATAAACCTGCATGTGCTTTGCGGTGTTGGTTCCGATCGCGATATGCGCGTCATTGATTGCGACAACGATCGGTCCGGAAGACGTTACATTCAGGACGATCAGCGGAAGATCTAAAAAAACACCGACATCGGTCAGTTTTTTTACATCCTGCGTCTCTAAACCGCCCCAACCCACCAGAACACACGTCGCGCCCTGAGGTACATCTAAAAGGGTCACAATTTTCTTATCTTTCTGTGCCATACATCGTATCCGTTACATTGCAATAAAAAGAACAGTAATAGGAACCATTCTCATTTTAGAACTGCAATTATCGCACTTATTTTGCGCCCTGCCCGTTTTACGCTTATTGGATTAGTTATGTCACTAATAGCCTAACGGCAAGATTTGCGAGACACTTTCCTAATGTTCAAATCTATCTTACTGCTGCTGTCTTTCTTCTTTTGTCTGACAACCGCGGCGCAGCCCGGCAGCGCTCAGGAAATCAGAATCGGACTGATTGACACTTTTGATCCGGATTTCTATCTCGGAACTTTTGTTCCGACGATGGAGCATCTGCAGCACACGCTCAAAGACAACAAGATCAGTGTGGTGGAGATTGATCCGCATTCTCTTCTCTCTGATATTGAAGAAAAGAAACCGCACTTTCTGCTCTCCTCCGCGGGCAGTTTTGTGACGCTGATCAACAGCAAAGGCGCGCAGCAGATCGCGACCGTTCGAAGATCGCACGCGCTGAGCGCGGACGAAGCGGTTTCCTCGGTTTTTATAACCCGTAAGGACAGAACCGACATCCGCTCGATTGAGGATTTGAAAGACAAGGTTGTGACCGCGACCGACTCCAAGGATTTTGACGGCTATCTGCTTGCGCTCGGGGAAGTCGCCAAACGCGGATTCAATCCGGATTCCTTCTTTAAGCGCACGCTTTTTACGAATTATCAGTATCCGGACGTATCGACCTACATCAAAGTTGGAGAAGCGGATGCGGGCATTCTCGGGCCGTGTCAGCTTGAAGATCTTGTGCGGGACGGCATCGTTAAAGCGGATGAATTTCGGGTGCTCGATCCGAAGCGCGGTCCGGGCCGCTGTCTGCGATCGACAGAAATGTACCCGGACGCGGTGTTCTTTTCCTTAGACGGCGCGCCCTCCGGCGCGGTCAAAGCCGTGACGCTCTCTCTTCTTTCCATGCCTAAGCGCGACGGCGGCTTCGAATGGGTCCCCGCGGGCGGTTTCTTAAAAGTCTTTGATCTCATGAAAGACTTAAAACTCGGTCCGTACGCGCATCTGCGCGAGACCACCGTCAAGGCTTTTGTGATGGAGTACCGCACTGAATTTGCTCTTGCTGCGGCACTGCTGTTTGCGCTGATTATTCATATTATTCGCGTCAATGTGCTGGTGAACCGAAGAACCAACGAGCTTCGATTTGCGCTTGCCGCGCAGCGCGCTACGGAGAGAAGAGCGCAGAGAAACCGAGAAAAACTCGATCGCCTCGAAAAAAGCCGCGTTATCTCTCAGATGAGTTCTATTTTCGCGCATGAAGTCAAACAGCCGATCACCAATATGATTTATTACTCGAGCGGGCTCAAGCTTCTGCTCTCGCAGCTCGGCATTAAGGACAGTCGAGTCAGTCACGCGCTCGAGCAGCTTTGCGTGCAGGCAAGACGAACGAGCGACATTGTCGAACACGTGAGATCGTACGCCAAACACACCGCGAACCGCTCGGGCTCGTTCGAACTCACTGAAATCGTCGAGCGAGCGGTATCGAGCATCCGAAACGACGAACGCCACGAAGCAGACATCCGAGTCGAGATGCCCCGCAGCTGTGAAGCCCGAGGCGACAGCTTTGAGATCGAACTCGTTATTCTGAATCTTCTTAAAAACGCTGTGAAAGCGGCTGAATCGGAGAATCAGCCTCAGGTTGAGGTCTTAGTGGAGGATCAGAGGAATCGCTGGCTCGTTACCGTCTCCGACAACGGGCCGGAAATTTCCGATGAGCGCTTCGCTAAGCTTGGCAAACCGACAAAAAGCGATAAACAGGAAGGTTTAGGCATCGGGTTGTCCATCGCGGTCGAGATCATTGAGAATCACGGCGCGCACCTTAATTTCCAAAAACGTACTCCTCACGGACTGATTGTGAGCTTTAACCTCAACAAACCGGAGACCGAATTATGAAACTTCTCACGCCGATCATCCGGATCGTCGATGACGATAAGACGGTGAGCGACTCGCTCAGCTTCTTTCTGAACCTGGCGGGTCTTCAGACAAGATCATTTTCAAGCGCGGAAGATTTTCTGCGCAGCGACGATCCGGAGCGTCTGGGCTGTCTGATTCTCGACGTTCGCATGGAGGGCATGACCGGAATCGAGCTGCAGGCCGAATTAAAGCGCGTGGGCTCAGATCTGCCGATTATCTTTCTCTCCGCGCACGGCGATATTGAAATGGCGGTCAGCTGTGTGGAAAACGGCGCCTTTAATTTTCTGGTCAAACCGCCGGATCCGGACAAACTTTTAGATTTGGTCAGCAAGGCGGTTGCCAAAAACAAACAGGTCCGCAGAGAAAAAGCCTACGCGGAAAGTCTTCGTGAGCAGTTTGAGACTTTAACCGCCGCGGAAAAGAAGGTTTCCTATCAAATCGCTAAAGGACTTCCGAACAGTCGGATCGCTGAGATTCTGGAAATTTCCGAGCGCACGGTGCAGTCTCACCGCGCAAATATTTTTGCCAAACTGGACTTGGAAAACCCGGTTGAGCTCAATGAATTTTTAAGAGAGATGCAAAACTCATGAAGCGCAGATCCTTTATCTCTCTGGCGTCTCTTGCGCTGCCAAGCGCTGTGCTTGCCGCTCAGAAAACCATCAGCTGCCGTGTACTGGTTGTCGGCGCGGGCGGAGCGGGTCTTTGCGCCGCGCTTGAAGCATCAAGCCGCGTCAGGGACGTGATTCTGATCGACAAAGAATCCTTTATCGGCGGAGACACGCTGATCTCGGGCGGATACTTCAACGCGCCGGATCCGGAACTGCAGAAAAAGTACGGAATTGCCGACAGCAAAGAGCTTTTCTATCAGCATATTCTGGAGTCCGCGAACGGAAAAGGCAATCCAAAAGCACAGGCTCGTCTTGCCGAATTTGCCTACCCGACGCTTGAGTGGCTCAAAGAACTCGGTGTGGTTTTTGAAGATCAGATTTATCAAATTTACGGATCCTACTATCGAAGGTGCCATAAGCCGATCCTTGCCGTCGGCAAAGCCTACGTCCAGAAACTTTCAGAAGCCTGCTTAAAAAACGGCGTGCAGATTCTTACCTCCACTCGTTTTGTAGCTTTTGAAAAAGATGCGGACGGCGGCTTTACGGTCCAAGCCGTATCCGGAACCGATGTGATCGAAATTCGATGCCGCGCGCTCGTTCTCGCCGCCGGCGGATTCGGCGCAAACCCTCGCCTTTTAAAGCGCTATGTTCCGGATCTGAATTTTTATTATTCCGACTCGAAAGGAATGGGAGAGGTTCTGGAAAGCGCCATGAAGTCCGGTGTTAAAACCGAAAACATGGACTTTATCGAATGTGTGCCGGAAGGCTCCTACCTCAACAAGTATTCGGCGAGAATCTACGTGCTCGTGCACGGCATGATCTTTATCAACGAAGACGGACATCGTTTTGCCAATGAAGGCGCGACTCGCAAAGAGCTCAGCTCCGCACTCATCGGTCAGGGTAAAAAGAAGTGCTTTACGATCGTGGACAACGCGAATTTAAATCTTCTGGACAAGCTTCAGAAAAAGCATCTTTATCAGGCCTATTTTGCCGGTCAGGTATGGAAAGCGGACAGTATTGAAGCGCTCTGCGAAGAAATCAATGTGCCGTCCGAGGCGGTTAAGCGCTCTCTCGAAGAAGTTCCCGCTCAGAACCGTCCCAAGGTCGGCCCCTTCTGGGCGGTCGGCATGTACCCGTGGGTGCATTACACACTCGGCGGCATTGCAATTGATGAAGAAGCCCGTGCTCTGGACAACGACAGTCGGCCGATTGCAGGACTCTACGCTGCGGGTCAGATTACCGGCAGCGTTCACGGACAAAACCGGCTCGGAGGCAACGGACTAACAGACGCCTTTGTGTTCGGGCGAATCGCCGGCATCAACGCCGCGAAGTATGCGAAATAAATCATTAGCAAAAATTTAACTTAAAGTCAAGCGTTGATTTACGGATGATGTGCGTGTCACATTTTTTAGCATATCGATCATGTTCAGCACGTTTGCTGATCCATCTACCAAGGAGAACAATCAATATGCAGACATCTCGCCGTTCTATTCTCAAAGGCAGCTTACTTGCCACCATGGCCACAGGTTTTGCTTCCGCCTCCCTGACCGCCAATGCGGCCGAAAAGACAGCCGCTCCTCAGAAGACTTATGACCTCGTCATCTGCGGTCTGGGTATCGGCGGTATCGTTACCGCAATCCGCGCCGCTCAGGACGGTCTCAAACCCGTGATTCTTGAAAAAATGGGTTCTGCCGCCGGCAACACGGTTTACTCCGCAGGCTTCATGCTTGGCGTCAACACCAAGATGCAGCAGGCTAAAGGTCTTCAGACCGGCGACACCGTAGAAAAATTCTACGAAGATATGATGAAAGTTTCTCAGGGCAGAGGCGATCCCGCTCTGACACGCCTTGTCGCTGAAAAGGCTGACGAAACACTCAACTGGCTGCATGACTACGTCGGCGTCCAGTACAACGTCGGCGCCAAACTCGTTTGGCCGATGCTGCAGCGCGCCCACCTCACCACAGGCGAACAGAAACCGGGCGGAAAACAGCTGATGACTTATCTGCTGAACAAAGCCAAAGAACTGAACATCCCGATCGTTTACAACGCCAAAGTTGTCGCGCTTTTGGACAACCCGAAGAACGGCGATGTGATCGGCGCCCGCGTTAAGACCCGCAAAGGCTTTGAAGAATACCTCGGCAAGCTCGGCGTTGTCATGGCGACCGGCGGCTTCTCTGCCAACAAGATGATGCTCACCATGATGTCCGGCGTTCCCGCAGCCAACATGCCGGTTCGCGGCTCCAACACCGTCACAGGCGAAAGCATTCTTCTTACCGGCCCCTACTTCCCGAAAGTCGTCAATGTTGATCAGTACCACTGCGGCCCGATACACGGACCCACAGGCGCCAACCCGCTTAACATTGTCAACACCGGTATCGCGGTTTCCAAACAGACTCAGCGCTACACCGACGAAGGCAAGACATACGTTCAGATGGCCCGCGACACCGCCGCTCTGACAAAAGACAACTGGGGCTACATGATTGTTGACGAAGACACACACAATCTTCCGATGCTGAAGAACGACTGGTTCTCTTATGAATCCAAGAAAGCTCCGGTCTACAAAGCCGACACTATTGAAGGTCTTGCTAAAGAAGCCGGTCTGGATCCGGTCGAACTGAAGAAAATTGTTGACGAATACAACGCAGCGCTTCAGAACGGGAAACTCGGTGAACTGACTCCGCCGAACACCCACAAGAATCCTCGTCCGATTCTCAAGGCTCCGTTCTACGCCGTTCCGTTCCAGGGCGGTATGACAGCCACATTCGGCGGCCCGCTCATCAACACCAAGGGCCAGGTCCTTGACACCGAAGGTCGTCCGATCAAGGGTCTGTACGCTGTAGGCAACGCTGCCGGCGGTCTCTTCTATGACAACTACGTCGGCGGTGCTCAGCTGACTTCCGCTTCTGTTATCGGTATGGCGATTGCCGATCACATGAAAGCTTTGATGCAGTAAGGAGCTGAGTAATGAAGATCGGATTAGCTGCGGCACTCGCTGCCTCCCTTCTCCTCGTATTCAGTTCCGGCGCCAGCGCTCAGATGACTCTGAAAGGCAAGCATAAGGAAATGAATATGCAGTGCGACACCTGTCACGGACAGACTCGTCCGAGAGAAATGCCTGAAGATGCTGTCTGTCTGCAGTGCCACGGAAGCAGAGACGCGGTCAAACAAAGAACCGCGAAGCTTAACCCGAACCCGCACTACGGACACGATGAATCGATTTCATGCAATGACTGCCATAAGCAGCATGAACCTTCGGTTCTGACATGCGATCAGTGCCACAAGTTCGGATATAAGACGCCGTAACCGGCCCGTTCGAAAAGAGCCTCGTTTCCGCAAAGAAACGAGGCTCTGTTTTTATGCAGCGACTGTATTATTTCTTCTGTGCTGCCTGAGCTTTCTTCTGATCGCCCGCAAGTACGAACGTCATATCTTCGGGCTTAATGTATTTACGAAGCGCCGCGTTGACCTGCTCAGTGGTCAGATTCTTAATCGCCTCGGCGCGCGCCTTGGAGAAACTCCAGTCACGGTTAAGACTCATCTTGTCATTCCAAGAGCTTGCGACGATGGGGTCCTGAGAGCGGGCGACATCCATCGACTGCAGCAGACCCTTCTTCGCTTCGCGCACCTCGTCATCGGTAAAGCCGTCTTTAACCGCTTTAGCAATCACGTCCTTGGCGCTGGCTTCGGCCTTCAGAAGGTTCTGAGGCGCGACAATCGCTCTGAAAATAAAGCTCGCCTGATCGCCCTTGCCGGGGATCTTCACGCCGGAACCGGCACCGTAAGAAAGACCTTCCTTCTGACGCAGACGATCAATTAAGCGGTTGGAAAGACCTGTACCGCCGCCGAGAATCCAATTGGCTACCTGAAGCGCCGGCGCATCCGGGTTGGTGTCATTCATGGAGAAATCCGAACGCGCGATAATCGTCGCGTTTTCTTTTTCCGGAGTATCGATCACGATGCGTTCGGCCTTAACCGGTTTGTATTCCTTGTAAATTTCTGCGTACGGGGCGCTCGAAACGTACTTGGCATAATCTTCGCGAATCAGCTTTTCAACGGCTTTAGCGTCGAAATCTCCGACAATACTGATTTCTCCGCGTGCGGTTCCGTAGAACTGGCTGTGGAAGTTCTTCAGATCCTTGTCTTCCGTTTTATTAAGCTCTTCGAGCGCTTCCGCAATAGAAGGCTCGTAACGGACGTCTCCCTTCGGATATGTGTTGAAGTGCTGATCGATCGCGTTCTTTGCGAGCATGTCGGGCTTGTCGCGCATGCTTTCAAGCATCACAATCATCTGCTTCTTCAGCTGTTTGAATTCATCTTCCGGGAAGGAAGAGTCTTTATAGAGACTAAATACGAGTTCAAGCGCTTTGGGCAGATTTTCTCGCGTGGTCACAAAACCCGAGGGACCGCCCTGGACTTTCAGTTCGGTAAGTTTGTCGTCAATATCCTGACGAGTCAGCTTATCGGTACCGCGAGTCAGCATTGAAGCGGTCATCTGTTTCGCAGCGGACCGGCCGAAGAGGCTCTTGGCGTCGCCGTAGCGGAAATTCATCATAACCGTCACGGTTTCTCCTCTGTTCTTCTTCGGAAGCAGAGCGATCTTCAGATTGCCGACGTCAATACGGGTGGTTCTCGCGTTCAGGTTATCGAAAGAAGAATCAAAGGCTTCCGCACTCTGAGCTTCTGCTTTGGGCTTATAGGTCGCGAGTACTTCTTCTGCACTAGGCGCGGCGGTAATTTCCGCGCGTTTAGGCTCATCATCCGGAATGAACATACCGACGACCCGGTTATCCCGCACAAAATACTTCTTCGCCGCTTCATCAGCTTCTTTGCCGGTAACGTTTTTCATCTGATCGCGGCCGTAGAAGAAGAGTCTCCAGTCGCCAAGCGCGATGTATTCGGAGAGTCCGACACCGAACCCTTCCGGATCGGAGAAAGCTCTTTCGAACTGTGTTTCGGCCTGAGCCTTCACACGGTTGAGTTCTTTTTCCGTAACCGGCGCCTTCGTTAAGGAGGTTTCGATCGTTTCGATCAGTTTGTCCTTAACTTTTTCCAAGCTTTCGCCTTTCTTCACAGTTGCGCCGAAGACGACAAAACCGGGCTGCTTCGCACCGATCGCATAGCCGAAAACACTGGTCGCCAGACCTGTTTTGACCAGTGCTTCATAAAGACGGCCGGAAGGAGTATCGGCGAGCACATCGGTTGCGGTTTCGGTGCCCGGAAAATCCTGATGCAGCGCGCTCGGAATGCGATATCCGACCGCAACGAGCTGAGACTCGCCTCTTCTGCGGATTTCAAAGACTCTCTCGCCGTCCGCTGTCGGCTCTACCGTCCATTCTTCAGGCAGCGCTTCTTTCGGATTTTCGATATTGCCGAAATCTTTAGCGATCATCGCGAGCGTTTTCGTGACGTCAAACTTGCCGCTGACCGTGAGCACGGCGTTATCGGGACGATAGTAGCGATGATAGAAGTTTTGAAGGTTTTCGATCCTGACGTGTTCGATATCGCTTCTGTTGCCGATAGTGCTCTTGCCGTAGTTGTGCCAGTCGTACATCATGGACTGAAGACGTTTAAAGAGCACGCTCGAAGGAGAGTTTTCTCCCATTTCGTATTCATTTCGAACCACGCTCATTTCGCTGTCCAAGTCCTTTTTCGCGATGAAAGAATTGCGCATAGCGTCAGCGCTCCAGGCCAGAGCGAAAGCGAGATTGTCTTCATTAGCAGTAAAGGACACGAAATAATTGGTACGGTCAAGCCAAGTGGATCCGTTCATACGGAAACCGCGGTTTGTGAACTCTTTAGTGGGATCCGGATAATTCTTGCTTCCCTTAAAAATAAGGTGTTCAAGAAGATGCGCCATACCGGTTTCGCCGTAATTTTCCTGTCTGGAGCCGACGAGGTACGTCATATTTACGGTTGCGGTCGCTTTAGAGTCGTCCGGGAAGAGAACGACGCGAAGGCCGTTGGCTAAACGATACTCAGTGATTCCTTCAACGGTGGGGCCCTGAGTTACGCCGGCAGGCAAAGATGCAGACTGCGCGGCCGGCTGAGGCGCCGGGGTCGGTTGTGCTTGTACATTCATCATAGTTAGAGCTCCTGCGACGCAAGCCGCAAGCGCAAGTTTCTTTGTAATTTTCATCTAAATCTAATTGAACGAAAGGTTCTTAACTTAACCGGGAAAGGATATACCGTATGGCTTAACAAAACTTAAAGAAATCCCTGATCGGGATAAAAAAGATTTTTCCGTTTGTAATCAATTCTCGTCATCAATAACGAGAAACCGATAAGCCCTCATCAGGCAGACGCTTATTTATTAAATAAACCTCTGTCGATCGTTCAAAAAAAACATCTGCCGATCGATGAGGCGATCAATCGGCAGACGCTTGTTCTGATCAGAAAATCAGAAAATAAAGCAGCCTGTACTGATTAAATTTATTTTTCGGCCTTTTGGTCTTTCAGCTCCTTTTCAAGATGATCCGCGCAGGTAAAAGCCGAAACCAATGCCCATGTTGTCCGCATCGGACCTGCACTGTTTTGAGAGGAGTATCCGCCCACGATATTTCCGACCGCGTACAAACCTTGAATCGGCGCGCCTTTCTTATTCAGGACCTGCATTAGCGGATTGACTCTGAGACGGCCGAGCGTAGACGCGAATCGGGGTTTCTGTTCCAGAAGATAAACCTTCCCTTCTTTGACAAAATGCTCAAGCTCTTCTCGGTTGAAAGCCTGATCCCTTTCCTCTCTAACGTCGTAGTTCCAAGCATCAATGGTTTCGGAAAGATTTTCGAGCGGCATGCCGGTCTTGTCGGCAAGTTCCTGAAGATTCTCCGCCTTCACTAAAACCGGTTCTCCGTCGTTCATAATTTCATCCCACTTTTCTGTGTCTTCCGGCTCTTTGATCAGATGATCTCTAAATGCCTTCTGCTTAAATACGTTCCATGAATGTTCATCGAACAGAACATAGAATTTTTTGCCGCGCTTCTGAAGCATCTGAGCGGTCAGTTCTCATTGATAAATCTCTTCCTTTCGTGATTTACAAAGAGCGCGCCGCCTTTGGGTGTTGCGACACCAACCGGAGCGGTGGCGACTAACGGAACGCCTTTGGCAATTTCAACCGCATTCGGGAAAAGCTTGTAATCATGCTCATTGATAAGAGAAGCGCCGTGCTTGAGCGCGATCTGCATCCCTATCCGTCCTCTTCCTTCGTGCCGTAATAAAGCACTTTATCGAGAGATTTCGGATAGTAAGAAGCATCTGCTCCGAAAGCGCCTGTCGCCAAAATAACATCCGAAACGAGGAGTTTTTTTATTCTTTTCCTCCGGACAAGAATATTCAATTCCGCTCACTCGTCCTTTTTCTGTCAGCAGATTGGTCATATTGGTTTCTGTCAAAACCAAACCGCCGAGTTTTTGGAACTGCTGCAAAAAGAACAAAGCGTTTTTATCGATGCATTTGACGAATGAGCCGGTTCGTCTCGGATCTGTTTTACTGAAATCCGGGCACGGTCGTTTTGTGAATTCGACTTTCAAGTCATTAAACAGCCAATCAGCTGCCGGTCCGACGTTCCGGGATATTGTTTCTATCAAGGCAGGATCCGCTTTAGGGCCGTTTTCGGCTTCAAGATCTTCTTTGAGCCGATCCGGGCTGTCTCGATCTTCCTCCGTGATAAAAAAACTGCTTAAGCCGCTCCTCAGGCGGATTAGGCAAACTCTCAGGCTGTCTAAGATGCCTGAGGTAACAATTTTCATTAATGAGGTTTGTATTTAACAAATTAGGCATTTTTCAGTAAAATTTTGCGGTTGCAAAATTTTTGTTTGTGTCCCAGTCCACTTAGCGAGGATTTTTTGAAGTTCTTATACGATTTGCTGCCGGTTATTCTTTTCTTCGGCACATTTAAATTTGCTCAGAACCGAGCGGATGAAGCCGCCTCGCTTTGCAACCAGTGGCTTGGCAGTGGTTTTGATCCGACACAGGCGCCTGTCATCTGCGCAACCGCAGCCGCAATCGTCGTCTCACTCGCACAGATCCTCTTTAAGCTGATCTCCGGCAAAAAAATCGATCCGATGCTTTGGATCTCTGTTGCCGTAATCCTGGTGTTCGGCTCCTTAACAATCTGGCTCCACGATGAGATGTTCATCAAGTGGAAGCCAACCATTCTTTATTGGATTTTCGCCGCAATTCTGACGTTCGGCGCTGTGACCGGTAAAAATTACCTCAAGTCGCTTCTCGGTAAACAGATTGCACTTCCCGAGAATGCCTGGCAAACTTTATTAAAAGGCTGGACTGTCTTTTTTGCAGTTGTCGGCATCCTTAATCTTATAGTTGCCTACACATGCTCCACAGATGTGTGGGTGAATTTCAAACTCTTCGGGCTGATGGGTCTGACGCTTATCTTTACTGTAGGCGTCGGGTTTTATATTTCCCGATTCATCTCCGACTCAGATTCGGAAGGAAAACTAAAATGAGCCATACCCCGTCTTTGGAAAGAATTCAGCAGGCACTAGAGCCAATCTTTCCTATTGAATTGAGATTTACAGATTATTCTCGTCCAGAAGCCGGCTTTAAACCCGCCGCCGGTACGCTCTATCACCTGTTCGTGATCTCTCGCCGCTTCGAAGGACTGCCGAAAATCGAACGGCACCGTATCGTGTACGAATACCTCAAGCCGTTTATCGGCCACGGGATTCACAATATTAATATGACGCTTCTTGCCCCGAGCGAATCCCGACACTAAACATACTTATCAATCAGCCGCTATTGCGCGGCTGATTGATCCTGCTTCCTGTATGTCTTATGCCGGATATATGGGAAATCCGGCTTGATCCCTGCTTCGCAGCGCTGAATGCGCTGTTTTCTTTTTATGCCTCTGTAAGCGGCACGCGCTTCACCATATCCCTGTCCGACGGATTTACCGTCTCATCTGTTCCGCTGCCTCGGAACAGAACAATTCGCCGCTCAATTCAATATTCAAGCACATTCACTTAAATTAACCCCTCTTATACTTTCTGAAGACAAATAAGTTTTATCGATGAATGCTAAGTTCGTCTTCAGCAGACTTCTCCTCTTTTCTGTGAACTCGTTCGCCACTGGTCAGTAAAAGTTCGTAAAAACATAAAAATAAACTAGTCTTCATAGTCCTCACGAAACAATAAATCTCTGCCGCTTTGTTATTGCAGAAACACTTTCGCTCCATAATCATTTATATAGATTCGTCTCGAATAACGCCATAAAAACAAGGTTCTTACCTCCCTTCAAGTGCTTTTAAACACCTATCCGATAAGATGCGTTATTTTAATGAATTTGTGTATATTGCAAATCCAAAATCAGTGGGTATTCTTTAATGATATTTAGGGTTTTTACCGCACAGAATAAGTGATTATTATCGCTATAATTTAATCTCCCGTTGTTTATGGAAAAAATAATGAAAAAAGTTCTTGTCGCTATTGCACTTGCCGCCGCAATTCCCGCTTCTGCTCAGACGGCTTTCACTGTCAACGGCCAGCTGGTTTCGGCAGCCGAACAAAAGGAACTCATGAACCTTCTCGCTGAGCAGGGCATCAAAGATGAGGGAAAACAGGCTGAGGCCGCACGTAATATTCTTGTTCGCGAAAAAGTAATCGGTCAGGAAGCACGTAAGCTGAAACTTCAGCAGACTCCTGAAATTAAGACACTGCTCGCAGAACGCGAAACTCAGATTCTCGCTAACGAACTCGTACGCCGCAACGCCGCTGCTCATCCGGTCACCGATAAGCAGATTCAGGACGCTTACGCGGATATGAAAAAACAGTACAGCCCGAACGAAATCAAAGTTCGCCATATTCTGGTCAAGTCCGAAGATGAAGCCAAGAGCCTCATCTCTCAGATCAAAAACGGCGCGGATATGGGCAAACTCGCCACAGAAAAATCCCTGGATAAGGGCAGCGCGGCCAACGGCGGAGAAATCCCCTTCACCAACATCCGCAGCATCATCATCCCCGGTTTCGCTGAAACCGCTATGGGCATGAATAAGGGCGATGTTCTTCCGATCCCGTTCCACAGCTCACTCGGCTACCATGTGATCAAGCTCGAAGATAAGAGAGAAGTTCCCTTCCCCGAACTCGACAAGATCAAAGATCAGGTTGAAGGCGTCGTCGCTCGCCAGAACGCTGCAAACTACCTCAGCAACCTCGTTAAGAACGCTAAGGTCGCTGACGTTCAGTCCGCACAGAAACCTGCTCCTAAAAAAACTAAATAATTCAGTTTTGAATTAGGACTGCAAGGCCGCTTCAAGCGGCCTTCGCTTTTTTCAGAGGACTCGCTTTATTTTTTGAGGCCGGCTTTGTGCAACAATGACAAAAACAGTTAACCTCAAATGAAAAAAATGAACACATCGTGCAAGATCCTCGCTCTGCTCACTTCAGCTGCACTCTTTATCAGCTCGGCCGCTGCGCGCATCGTCACCGATGAAACCGGCCATACCGCCGAAGTACCCGACTCCCTCAACCGGATCCTAATCACCAATATCTATCCGCTGCCTTCCGTACTTACGCTCTATCTCAACAGCGCTGACAAAATCATCGGCATTCATCCGAGCTCAATGGCGGCAGCCCAAAACGGTCTGCTCTCAGAAATTTATCCGGATATCACAAAAGCAAATACCGGCTTTATGAAGGGAAATGTCCTCAATATCGAGTCCGTGCTTAAGCTCAAACCCGATGTTGTCCTCGTCAATGCCGCAGATAAACAGTCCCTCTCTAAGCTTGAAGCCGCTGGAATTCCAACCGTCGCTTTCTCAACGTCCGCTCAAAAGTACGATGCGGTCAGAACCTATAAAAGCTGGATTAAAACACTCGACGAACTTTTTCCGGATCACGCAAAAGCCGATAAAGCCTCTAAATACGCCGAAAATGTAAAAGCGCTGATCGAAGAAAGAACAAAATCCATCGCGCCTCAGAATAGAAAAAAAGTCCTCTGGATTTATCAGAATCAGAACAATAAGGTCACTACCAGCGGTAAAAATTTCTTTGGTCAGTATTGGGCAGAAGCGGTCGGCGCAAAAAATGTCTCGGAATCCATACCCGCTAAAACCGCAAACGCGCAGGTCAATATGGAGCAAATCTACAGCTGGAACCCGGATGTCATTCTGATCACGAACTTCACGCCGGATACGGCGGAAAATCTCATAAAGAATCCGCTGTGGGCGCCGATCAGCGCGGTTAAAAATAAAGAGGTCTACAAGCTGCCGCTCGGCTTTTACCGAACCTATACGCCGTCTGCGGATTCTCCCGTCCTTCTTTATTGGCTCGCTAAAAAGATCTACCCGGAACAATTCAAAGATATCGACCTCAATAATGAAGCACGGAAATACTATCGGGAGGTCTTCGGTATCGAACTCACGAATGAGCAGTTAAAGAAACTCTTTGAGCCTAAACCGATGAAAATCTCAACTCCGACGCCGGGCGCCGCATAGGAGCTGTTAACTTGAACGCTAAAACCAAACTCCTCTTAGCTTTCGCGCTGGCAGCTCTGGCCGTCCTCATGATCGCTTCGCTTGGCATCGGCCGCTTTGCTGTTGATTTCAGCTCACTCGCCTCAGCGCTTTTTACAGGCGGCGCAGACTCTACAGAATCAATGGTCATCGGCAGCGTGCGCCTGCCGAGAATTCTGCTCGCCGTGATCGCAGGAGCCGGACTTTCTGTCGCCGGAGCCGCCTTTCAGGCAATCTTTAATAATCCGCTCGCAACCCCCGATACCTTGGGCGTAACCTCCGGCGCGGCCTTCGGCGCGGTACTTGCTATTCTTTTCGGATTCGAAGGACCGCTCCTGCAGATCGTCTCCTTTTTCTTCGGACTCATCTCCGTCTTCCTCGCCTATTCGGTCAGTTCAGTCCGCGGTCAAAGAACACTCTTAATGCTCATCCTCTCGGGCCTTGTCATCGGAGCTCTCTTTACCGCTCTGATCAATCTCGTCAAATTTGTCGCCGACCCTCAGGATGTCCTCCCGTCCATTACGTACTGGATGCTCGGAAGCCTCAGCGGCGCAAAAATGGATAATCTCTATAGCGCGGCTCCCGTGATCGGCTTCTCTTCACTGATCCTTTATATCCTGCGCTGGAAAATGAACGCGCTCTGCATGCCTGAAGACGAAGCCCGCAGCCTCGGTATTCCGGTCGCGCGCCTCAGAGCCGTCTGCATCCTCTGCGCGACGCTCATCTCGGCCTGTGTGGTCAGCCTCTTCGGCATCATCAGCTGGGTCGGTCTGCTGATCCCGCATTTCTGCCGGCTGCTCGTCGGAAGCAACAATAATGCGGTGGTGCCCGCCTCCTTGGTTTTCGGCGGACTTTTCCTGCTGGCCGCGGATACCGTCGCGCGCAGCGCCACTGAGGTCGAAATCCCGGTGTCCGTTCTCACCGCGGTGATCGGCGCGCCCGTCTTCCTGATCATCCTT
Source organism: Parasutterella muris (assembly GCF_009767915.1). Lineage (GTDB taxonomy): Bacteria > Pseudomonadota > Gammaproteobacteria > Burkholderiales > Burkholderiaceae_F > Parasutterella > Parasutterella muris. Next base: position 30,747 of record NZ_WSRP01000017.1, on the reverse strand, counting down.
CGGCACGGCCGCGCACGGCTTTAGGAGCGCACAATCATGCAGATCGAAGTCAGAAACGGCTCATTTACCTATCCGCACGGAAAAGAAGTTCTTCATAACCTGAACTTCAGTTTTAATTCGTCCGATATCGTCGCGATCCTCGGCCGCAACGGAGCCGGTAAAACAACGCTTTTAAAGTGCCTTCTCGGCCTTCAGCACTGGTCGGACGGAGAAGAACTGATCGACGGAAAAGCTCTAAAACCCAATGACTGCAAGTCGCTTTGGAAGAACATCGCTTATGTGCCTCAGGCTAAATCCAATGTCTTGGCCCTCACGGTCCGCGAAATGGTTGTTCTCGGCAGAACTTCCCGCTGGGGCTCTTTTCAGTCTCCTTCTAAAAAAGACTGGATTGCGGCAGATAAAGCGATTGAAATCACCGGAATCGAGCCTTTTGCGAATTACCTCTGCAACGAAATTTCAGGCGGCCAATATCAGGTCGCGCTGCTTGCGCGTGCGCTCTGCTGCGAACCTAAACTTTTGGTCCTCGACGAACCGGAAAGCAACTTGGATTTTAAAAATCAGCTGATGATCCTGCAGCTGCTCAGCCGACTCTCCCAGGAACTCAAAATCGGATCTGTCATCAATACACACTACCCGACTCACGCACTGGAAATCGCAAATAAAGCGCTTGTGCTGATGCGGGACGGTTCCACCGCTTTCGGTGCGGTCAAAGAAGTTGTGACGGCGCAAAATCTGGAAAAAAGCTTCGGTCTGCCCGTCCGAATCGAGCCGCTCAATATACCGGAACGCCCGGGATACGCTGCAGTGGTCGCTCTTGGAGCGCAAGACAAGACAAAATAACGAAGTACAATTCTCTAATTATTTTCTACGGAAAGAACAAAATGGCATTGCTTGCTGGAAAAAAATTCCTGATTACCGGTATTTCTTCAAACCGCTCTATTGCCTATGGTATCGCTCAGGCCTGCGCTCGCGAAGGAGCTCAGCTCGCGCTTTCCTACAATAACGAACGCTTTAAAGACAGAGTCCAGGGCTTTGCCGACGAGCTCGGAGCCGGTCAGGTCATCAAACTTGACGTCTCTTCCGACGAATCCGTTGATCTGGCGGCGCTGGAACTTGCCAACCGCTGGTCCGACGGCTTCGACGGTTTTGTGCACTCCATCGGCTGGGCGCCCCGCGAAGCCATCAGCGGAAGTTTCCTGGAAGGCATCACGCGCGAGGGCTTTCTCTCGGCCATGAATATCTCCGTATATTCCTACGCCGCGCTCGCTAAGAAGCTTCTTCCTCAGATGGAAGGACACAAAGCGTCCCTTCTCACGCTCTCCTACCTCGGCGGAGAAAAAATCGTCCCCAACTACAACACTATGGGACTGTGCAAGGCGGCGCTTGAAGCTGCGACCCGATATATCTCCGCCGACATCGGCCCCAAAGGCATGCGCGCCAACACCATCTCCTGCGGACCGATTAAAACGCTTGCCGCAAGCGGTATTAAAAACTTCGGCACAATGCTTGCGCAAAGCCGCTCGGTCAGCCCGCTGAGATCGCTCGTTTCTATCGAAGACGTCGGAAACGCTGCCGCGTTCCTTCTCTCCGATTCCTCGTTCGGCATTACCGCGGAAACCCTTTATGTCGACGCGGGATTTAACGCGCTCGCCTGCGTCATCCCGCCCGAAGAAGCATAATTTCTTCTAAACGCCTGCAGAGGACCGCCGCTTTTTATAGGTAGGCGGTCCTTTTCCTTTCTCTTCAAGTTCCGCAATACGGGCGGCTTCCTCCTGAGCCCATTCGCTAAATAGCGATCGCATCCAAATAATCGCCGGATCTTTATGCCGCACATCCGACCAAATCAGAACATTCCAAAGCTCATCCTCTTCCGCATCGATCGGAAGCGGAAGCGCAACCAAATCATGCGAGCGCATCGCGATTTCCGCTGCTCTCCATCCGCAGACACAGATCAGGTCGGTTTTTGACATAGCCTCCCAAGCCGTGTGAAACCGTGATGTCGAATAACGCGTGTGCTCCATATAGCGCTCATACGGAAAAATATTCTGCTCGGGACTCGTCCAGGAAGCACTTCGTCCGGTGAGAATCGATACCCGATCATACGGAATCAGAATCTTTTTGGTGAGCTGACGCCGCTCAAATGTGAGAGGATGATTTCTGCGCACCAGGATGACGCGCGTTACGGGATAAAGACGCATCACATGCACATCCGCGGGAAGTCCGACTGCGGTCACAATCGCAAAATCCGCCAGTCCGTTAACCACCGCGGCAAGCTCGTTTTCATGCTTGCTCAAGTCCAGTCTCGAGCGCGGCGAACGCTCCATGAGCTTCGGCAGAATACCGCCGACGACATGCTCCACCTCGGTCATCATGCACGAAATCACATACGTCCGCTCCGAAGTCTTCGCGTCAAAACTCTGCGCCATCAGCGTCTGCGCGTTTTTAATCATCTCAATGAGATTCGGACGAATCAGCTTAAAGTAATCCGTCGCTCTCCAGGAGCCGCCTTCAAATTTAAAAATCGGTGTGGGAAAGTAGCCGCTAATCCTCGTCAGATTTCTGCTCGCGGTCGAAGGAGACATATTGAACACAGAACCGGCCTTCAGCACAACGCCGCTCTTTTCCAACTCCATCAAAAAGGAAATATCTTCCAGAGAAAGCTTGAGTACATCCGACATTTCACTTATCTCATTTGCATTTAACTCAATTAGTCTAATGCAATAATTGCATATCTAACGAAACCGTCAGCTTGCTAATCTTTTGCCTGCAGCACAAATAAATATTTTCTTCAAGGAGAATTCACTATGCTTCGCAGACAGTTAATGGCGCTTGCCATCACATCCGCACTGACAGCCGCTTTCTCAGCCCCGGCTTTTGCAACACAAGTTTATGAAACCGACCTCGTCATCGTCGGCGGCGGCCTCTCCGGCCTTGCAGCCGCTCAGAGCGCGGTTGACCAGGGCGTTAAACCGATCGTTCTCGAAAAAGAAGCCGCGCTTGGCGGCGGCGGAAACTTCCCCGAAGGCTCCCTCGGTGTCGGCACTCGCTATCAGAAAGCCAACGGCATCAACACAACCGTTGACCAGGTTCTGACCGCCGCACTCCAGTTCCATCACTACAGAGCCGATCCGCATGTCCTGCGCGTTCTGATCGAAGAATCCGGAAAGACTATCGACTGGGTTATGGATAAAGGCGCTGAAATGCGCGGCATCCGTACCATGTACCCCAAAGATGAATCTCTCATGACTTGGCACCTCTTCAAGGGCGGCGCCGCCGGAATCATCCAGCGCTTTGCCAAAGAAGTCAACGCTAAGGGCGGCAAGATCCTGACCGAAACTCCGGCTAAGAAACTTCTCGTCGAAAACGGCAAAATCACCGGCGTGGAAGCGGTTGACGGTGAAGGCGAAAAAGTTATCATCAAAGCAAAGAAAGTAATCCTCGCAACGGGCGGCTTTGAGTCCAACAAAGAAATGCTCGCTAAGTACGTGAACGACTCCTCCGCGCTCGGCATGTTTGAACCGGTTTGGTACCGCGGTCCGGTTACCGACGGCAAGAACGGAGACGGTAGAACCGGTGACGGTATCCAAATGGCTCAGCTCGTTGGCGCAGGCGTTAAAGGCATGCACGCGCTCGCAGGCAACGCGCCTTACCTTGCCGATATGCCCCCAATCAACCAGTTCATGGGCGCTGACGAACTCAAACAGGGCCGCTGCGCACTGGCTCAGCCCTGGCTGTGGGTAGATCAGCACGGCAAACGCTTCTTTAACGAATCCCGCGGATCGGTATTCGTAGACGTTTACAATGCAATGACAAGCGCGGGCGGCGTGATGTACAACATCATCGACCAGCAGAAATACGATCAGCTCGTCAACAAAGGCGCTCTGCTTCCGTTCAACGCGATCGTTCACGCAGGCGTTCCTCTGAAAGCACTGCCGAAGACATTCGAAATCGGTCAGCAGAGAGGCTGGGCGTTTAAGGCCGATACGATCGACGATCTGGCCGCTCAGATCGGTGTTCCCGCTAAGAACCTCCGCGAAACCATGCAGAAGGTCAACGAGTACGCCAAGGCCGGAAAAGATCCGGAATTCGGCCGTCTGCCCGAACATCTGGCTACTTTCAACATGGAAAAAGGCCCCTACTACGCGCTTAAAGGCATCCGCGCTTTCTTCCTGACACTCGGCGGCGTTACCGTCAATCCCAAGTTTGAAGCACTTAATCCTCAGGGCGACGTGATCAACAACCTCTACGTCGTCGGTCAGGACATCGGCGGTCTTTACGACTCTTCTTATGACCTGCGCTGCGAAGGCTCTGCCTCTTCGTTCGCGATGACCAGCGGCAGAGTCGCTGCGGACAACGCGATCAAAGCCATCAAAGAAGGTAACTAAACCTGAGAAAACGGGGCCGTAAGGCCCCGTCCGAAAATATGAAAAAATTAAAATTCGCGCTTGCATCCCTGCTCTTTATCGGATTATGTTCCGCGGTTTCAGCCCAGCCGACCATGATGAAGCATCAGACCAAAGGCGTCAGCTGCGAGCAGTGCCACAAGAGCGCCGCTCCGGTTGCAGCCGCCAAATCCAAGACCTGTATGCAATGCCACAACTATCCGGACTTAGCAAAAGCGTCCGCGGAAAAGAAAGTCGCTTTAAATCCTCATGACAGTCACGCGGGTCAGCTGCGCTGCACACTTTGCCATAAGGAACACCAGCAGAGCGTTGTGTACTGCCGTCAGTGCCATAAGAACGCGGATGATAAACGTTTTGATATGACGGTACCCTGATAAAAACCTCTCAAACCACGTAAATTCGGCCGCTTAAAGCGGCCGAATTTATTACATGCTCTTCTCTAGAACATAATATCCGGAGCTGGGTCCTCAGCAGCCTGCAGACGCTCAAGAAGATGCTTCTGCGATTTTAAAAGTCGGGCATACTGTATGCGCGTCCGATACAGCTCAATCACATTCTCAATTCTGCGCTGCACGATAAAGGGAGAAATCGGCCGCTGAATATAATCCATCACGCCCAAATCGTAAGCTCGATGCACAACATCGTGCTCAAGCGAAGCTGTAATCAAAAATACCGGAATATCGTCAATAAGCCCCCGACCGCGAACAGTCTTCAAAAATGTCAGACCGTCCATCCCGGGCATCAAATAGTCAAGCAGAATCGCGCAGATGCTATTGGACTGCTTCTGTATGATTTCAATCGCCTCAGGTCCGCTCTCCGCAAAAAGCACTTCGTGATTTTGAGAGAACATGATTGAAAGCACGTCGCGATTTAATTCGACATCGTCAACAATAAGTATCGTATTTCTCGGAGTCTCTGCTGTCGGCTGATTTCCGTCGCTCTCCTGCATGGCAGCTCCCTTTATGTTTTATTCGTTTAAGTAGATTAACAGATTCTTCCCGAAACTAGAGATAAAGACGAAAAAAATCCGGATTCGTGAGAATCCGGATTCATCGAAAGAGGTCTAACTCAAATTACTGAGCTTTAGCAAGGGCGTTCTTAACAGCCTGCTGAATACCTTTAGAAGAGTTTGTTGCACCGGCAACAGTTTCAACACCGTCAACACCGTTCTTCTTAACGATTTCAGGAATCATGTTGTCGATCGGGGCCTGAATGATCATGTCGGTTTCTGTGTGCTTCAGAACCTTAACGTTAGCGATCTTGCCGCCCTTAACGTCTACGGAAACTGTGATCTTGCCGTGGTTGCCATCACCTTCGCCTTCGTATGTACCGTCTTTGTAGGCGGCCTGAGCGGCTGTCATTAAACCGATGCTGGCGAGCAAGAGAACAATCTTCTTCATTGGTAATACTCCTAAACGAATTAAAGTAAATGGTATGTTCCTTTCCTAGAACACGGTTGTATTTTATTGAATCAATTCGGCCTTTAACGAATTTTCAATTTATTTTTCCAGTCAAGTCCTGGTTTTTCTTATGCGTTCGTAACAGTACTCTTAATTCGCAACATTCCGTTTCATGATCGTTTACCAGGTCGCCATCCAGGTAATCATCAGCGCATTGATCAAGTCAATCAGGAACGCGCCGACTAAGCTCACAATCAGCCACGCTTTGGGGCTCGAGCCGTATTTCTCAGCGATTGCCTGCATATTGGCTAAGCCGTTGGCGGTCGCGCCCATTGAAAATCCGATACCGCCTGCGCACAGCATCACGGCGTCGTAAGTCTTTCCAAACAGCATGAAGAAAACGCCCCAGGCAAAGGCAAGCATTAAAACGGTCTGGGCCGCCAAAATAATCATGAGCGGCACCGCCAGATGAACCAGCTCGTGCAGCTTTAATCCGTTAATCGCCATTGTCACAAAGAGCACAAGACTCATTTCCGCGATGGTGTTCAGTCCCTTCCCTTCAACAGTATATTTGCCGCTGAAATCTCCGATATTGCGGACAATTGCGGCGACGATCATCGAACCGATGTATGCAGGCAGCGTGATAAACTGACCCATAAACATGGACAGAATCGTACCGAACGCCATACACACGGCCACAATGGTTCCCGCTTTAAGAAGCTCGGGCGTATAAGTGGGGGACGTGTCGTCCACAACGGCGGTGTCAATGTCTTCCGGAATCTTTAATTCGGGCTCCGGTCTTCCGACCGCTTTCGGCGTTTGAACCTTATAGCGGCGAATCAGCCACTGGCTGAAAGGCGCGCCGATGATGAGCGCGATCACCATGCCGAACGTCGCCGCGGTAATCGCGGCCGCTGTTCCGCCCACAATGTGATAAGTCTGCTCAAAATACGGTCCGAACGCAGCCGCGGTTCCAAGCCCGCCCATCATAGAAACGGAACCCGCCAGCAGACCATAGTGGAAGTCCAGTCCCAACCAATCGGCTAAGCCCATGCCCATAAGATTTTGAAGCAAGCACAAAATGGTGACGGCGATTAAAAAACCAACCAAAAGTTTCCCGCCTTCAAAAACCACCTTAAGACTTGCGACCAGACCGATCGTGGTAAAGAACGCCAGCATCAGAAGCGTCTGCAGCGATGTATCAAATTTAAAGGCGCAGATTCCAAATCCTTCCAGCGCGGAAAGCACAAAAGCGACCAGCATACCGCCGACAACCGGAGTCGGGATGGAAAATCTTTCCAGAATATTCACGCGGCGTCTGACCCAAACGCCAAAGTAGTAAGTCACTGACGCTAACGCGACCGCCTGAATCGCGGAAATATTGACAACTGTCATGTCGGTCATATGGTTGTGCTCCTTTTTTTAAAAACAAATCGTAACAAGGAACCATCAGCCGACCGAAGAACCGCAGGCAAATTGAGCGCATGAGAAATAAATAAAAGCCGCTGATTAGGCGGCCTTTATTTTTGTTTATATCCTGCGCTAAGACGCAATGAAGAAGCGATACACCAAAGAAACCATCAGAACCGCAAGTACCACATAAAGAATATTTCTCACAAACTTGCCGCCGATCTTAATGGCGTAGTAAGCGCCGACACGATTACCGATCATGCTCGCGATAGCGCACGGAATAGCGACCTGATAAGAAACACAGTCACCCGTCGCAAATGTGCAGAAAGCGGCAAAGTTGGCGGCAATGTTGAAAGCCTTCGCAGTACCGGAAGCCTGAACCATGCCCATACGAAGAAACACATGAAGCGCGATTAAGAAGAAGGTTCCCGCGCCGGGCCCGAAAAATCCTTCGTAAAAGCCAATCAAAAGCCCGATCAGCGTGACCTTGGTCCAGAAGAATTTTTTGGGAAGCTCGCCTTCATCAAGCTTAAAGCCGCCCGTAAGGATCGTAAAAAGAATACCGAGCGGCAGCATGACCACAATCACTTTGCCCATTGTCGCGCTCGCGATCTGAAGCGCGCAGTAAGCGCCGAGCGAGGCTCCGATCATGGATGAGAGTATTCCGATCGGAACAATCTTCATCAGAATAAGTCCGCCTCTCCAGAAAGTCCAGAGCGCAACGAGAGAACCGATACTTGTGGCAAGTTTTCCGGTACCGAGTGCCATATGAGGAGGCATACCGACCAGCAGTAGCGAAGGCGCGGTCACAAAACCGGCGCCGCCTGCGATAGAGTCGATAAATCCCGCCACAAAGAAAGCAGCGATACAAAAAAGCAGGATTCCGAAGGTTAATTCCATTTTGTTAGTTCTTTTTGAGAGAGAGTTATAGACAAAAATTTTATCCGTAAAATGAGCCCGGAAATTCTTTTGTCTCACAACCTACTTTGGATGCGACCGATTCCGAAAACGAACAAATCGAAGGATAATGAATCATTAACTGAAAAGAGGGAGGCATCGCGCAAAAGCGCTGTACCTCTTATGAATAAAATATGACTGAGCAGATTAAAAATTCAGAGAACCCTGTCCTGAAAGGCGTTATCACCGAAATTCTCGATGACGGAAATTACGGAACGATCAGCTGCGGAGGCGGAAGAACCTTCACTTTTGACGCCAATCAGCTCGATCCCGGCTATGAACCGCTTCTAAAGGATATTGTCGAATTCAGCGTCATTGAGGATGCTCCGTTTGCGATTCGTCTGTATCACCGGGATAAGAGGCTTGCAGCAACCTCTGGAGCCGCCGTCGATCTGCGAGTGAAGTGTCCGCACTGCGGAAGTCCTATCATCCCAAAGGCTGTTGTTGAAGACGGACACGTGACTGCGACTCGCTGTCCCAAATGTCTGACAACGCTTGAAGTGATGGAAAAGCCACCTAAAACTTCAATTTGGATTTGGCTTGTCTCCATTCTTTGCGCCCTTTTGGTCGGTACGCTCATTTACGGAATTTTCACAGCTTAAACTGAAAGCCGCGCGAAGCGGCTTTCTTCAAATTAGTCTGGCTGATCCGGCTCCTTCGGAAGTTTTGTGACCAGAATTTGGTCGATTCGGTTCATATCCACGTCAATAACTTCAAAGCGATAACCGCCGAAATCCACTTTATCCGTCAGTTTCGGAATCTTTCTCAGCATGTACATCATGAAGCCCGCCATAGTTTCGTAGGTTTCTTCTTCCGGCATCTTTTCGATTTCAAACGTTCTCTCCACCTCTTCGATCGGGGTCAAACCGTCCATCAGCCAGGTTCCGTCGTCTCGCTGAACGATATAGCCGTTTTCTTCCGTTTGAACGAGGCTGCCCATGACCGTACTCATCACGTCGCTCAAAGTGATGACGCCTACAGTCAGCGCATATTCGTTAACCACTGCGGCAAAGTCCCTGCCCTGCTTTTTGAAAGTTTCAAGAACTTCGGACAAAGATAATGAATCCGGAACAATCGCGATAGTTTTAATCAGTCCTTTTTCTTTCAGTGAGAATTTTTCATTTTCAAGCGCCCTGCACAGTAAATCTTTAGAATCCACGTAACCTATAATCCGGTCCACAGTTGAATCGCAGACCAGATATTTACTGTGCGGATTTTTTTCGATAAGCGGTCTGATCTTTTCGAACGTGTCATTCAGTCCGAAGTAGATCACAGAATCCCGCGTAGTCATAGCGCTCGTGACCAAACGGTCTTCCAGCGACATCACATTTTCAATCGCTTCCTGTTCATTTCTGTCGAGCAGTCCCGCCTCGGTACCGGCGCCGACCGTTGCGATAATGTCCTCACTGGTAATTGTCGTTTCGTTTTTTATCGGCAGCCCCATTATTTTAAGGATCGCATTGCTCATACCTGTTAGCATGAGAACAAAAGGTTTGAAGATCCAGATCAGGAAAAGCATAGAGCGGATCAGCGACAAAGAAATCGCAACCGGTTTATTCAGACCTATTCGTTTAGGAATCAGGTCGGCGAACAAAACAAAGATCATCGTGATCGTAAAGAACGAGCAGAAGAATCCGAGAGACGAAGAAAGTTCCGGCGAGAGAAACAGGCGGAAAAACATTTCGAAGTACGGCGAGAACACGGTCTCACCAATGATACCGCCGAGAATTGCGATCGCGTTCAGGCCGATCTGGATTACAGAAAAGAACGGCCCCGGTTTTACCTGAAGATCGAGCACCTGCTGTGCCCTTTTATCTCCGTTTTCCAGTGCCTGATGCAGTTTCACTTTTGGAGAGGCGGCCAAAGAAATTTCCGCCATTGAAAAGTATCCGCTGGCTAGAATGAGCAGAACGATTGAAATAATTCTTCCGGTCAGATCGAGTTCCATTCTCTTCACCCGTATTGCCTAAGGGCAGTAAGTTTAATAATGTTTTGTTAACTTACTAATTTTAGTGGCGATACCGGGGTTTACCAATTCAGAGTCTACAGAATGGGCAAATAACGGTCGCTTTTAACAAGAAAAAAGAGCCAGCGTATCCGTTTTACCTATTCCATAAGGTGATCGGGGAAGGTCTTGAAATGTTGTCCGGAAATGAAAATTGGAAATCTTTCCGCACGACAACGAATAACTCCATGAATATAGATGACAGCTCTCGTCTGAATGACTCTGACTTGAGCTGTAATCTGAAGGATATCTGCTGAACAGTTGAAGAAAACTAGGTGTGTCCCACTGAATTTGATTCGGTGGTTGTCAGCCCCTCTGCACTTGTCCAAGTATCTGGAGCAGGCATCTTCGAAGACACTCCCGCTGCTCACGAGGGTCGAAGAAACTCTGGAGAAAAAAATGAGGCAAAAAGTTGATCCGGCAGATGGGGACAGAGCCAAAAACTACATTGTCGAGAGAGGTAAAAACCTCTGGACAAAGAATATTGAAATGCTCTCCGAATACATGAATAAGGCCGCACTGTGCGAACAGCAGCCCAAACAAATGATAAGCATCTGGTCGGAAGACTCGGTTCAACCCCGCTCGCACGGGGAACTCAATCGTTGAATACGTTGACCTGCTGGAGCAAAGCGGTTCAACCCTGCTCGCGCGGGGAACTCCTTAAGTATGGTATAAGATGTTTAGACTAATTTTTAAAGAACTTTTTTGGAGTTTAAAACCTACCAGTCGAATTCCAGTCTTCTCTGTAACTTGTCTGGAATTCTTTCCAAGAATCATAAATTCAAATCTTGATCCATGATTTGCTTGCAACACAATTACAACATTTTCATACCCACACAACTGTTGCGATTGCCTCCTGATCATATCCTAAAAGTCTTCCAATGGGTACGACCTGACTTTCCGGAGCAATGAGTTCTTGACATTCTATGCTCTTCTATATTTATGTTAGAATCGCTTTTCTCTGGAGAGATGGCAGAGTGGTCGAATGCGCCGGACTCGAAATCCGGTATACGGTTATACCGTATCGTGGGTTCAAATCCCACTCTCTCCGCCACCCCCCTCTTAATTCTCTGCTTATCGTAAATCGCTGAATATCTGTGACTCCAATAACGCCGAGCGACTCTCCTTATTAAGTTATGTCATTGGCTAACATTGGGTTTCATTGGTTTGCATTGAGTTTCAAACAAAATGGTCCCTATTTAGGAACCAACTTTGGCTCCTAAATAATGACAGAGCAGCCAAGGGACAGTTTCAAATTTAAAGACAAAAAAATTGATTAGTTTGATTGCAATCCAGAAATCCAGGTGTAAGCCGTGAAATTTTGTCATGTTCTTCGCCATCCCGAAGTGCAATTCAATACGACACTGCAAACACAATTACAACAGCCGACGGCAAACCTATTCTCAAAATTTCGAAGACAAAAATTGACGACACCGGCGCCACTGCAGAAACAGCACTTGTGAAATATCTGATCCAAATTTGAAAATATTTTGTGCAGCTTCAGGAAGATTCAGCGGAAATCAGAGAATGCCCGACAAGAATTTAGGAATAAACAACGAAATGTCAAAAATTCTCCTCCATCTAAACCTTAAAATCCTCTCCAAAACCGCTTCTGTCGATAACCAAAACAACACCTCCGAGAAAATACTCCTTTTAACCCAATATTCGCCCTCTCCTTCCTCTCAGACTGCGTACACTAAAGAGCTAAAAACGGGCTAAGAAGCCAAAGGCTTTCTCTAATGTCAATTGTTTCTGCCCGCGGCTAAACCAAGGCGACTGAATCCTAAAATTTTGCTTCCTGTAAAAAATTTATCTGCATAAAAGCAAATCCGTTGCAAAAAAGCAACATTTCCAAGAAATTTTTCCTCATTCAGAGTTTTCTTAAACTTGATTAAATTCTTAAGTATTTCTTACGTAGAACACTTCACCCTCAGGGAATATACGCATATTGATTAGTTAAATCTTGATTAAATATTTAATAAGGAAACCAATTTTTACAACCTAAATTAGGGTCGGGTTAGTACTTACAAAAGATGTCGCTTCCTACACTGTCCCCATGGAATAAAAGTTCCAACGATTTTTAACCCAGTAGTTTTAAGTGCAGGTGTTGATATGACAAAAAAGACATTATTAGCGCTGACGATTTCAGCTGCTTTAGTCCCGGCTTTTTACGTATCTGCTGCTGAAACAGATACAACTTCCGGCGCCACCGAAGCTGCGGCGGCCCAAGACAGTTCCACAGCAACTAAAGGCGTTCGCTTCCGCTCGGGTCCTCAGAGACACGCAAGAGGCGTTGCTTTCGGACGCGGCCACTCCGGCCACTCCATTAACGTGAGCCACGCAAGCTCCGCGATCGCAAATATCCCGATGGATGCGACAACTTCTTCCATCACACTCTTCGGTGAATTGGACGCCGGTATCAAACTGCACAAGACAAAAGGTAAGTCCGCAACAGTTGAACTGACAAGCGGCAACTGGTATTGGACCAGCTGGGGTATCAAAGGTGTCGAAGATATCGGCAACGGCAATGCGGTCATCTTTACATTGCAGCAGGCCTTCAGACTGAACAACGGCGAGTCCATCGCGACTAACCACTCCACTTCCTCATCAGGCGGCTTTAATAATCAGGCTTTCCTCGGTCTGCAGGGACATTGGGGCCGTTTAACATTCGGTCGTCAGGGCGGCCTCTCCTCCGGTGACGGTGACTACAGTATGCTCGGCGGAAGCGCTATCGGTACAGGCATGTCTGTGATCGGTGACCTTCAGGGCGTCTTCTATCTGACCGGATGGCAGAATAACTCCATCGCATACCGCACCCAGGAATGGAACGGTCTGCAGTTCACAGTCATGTACTCCAACGGCGTCAGCTCCGATACCGATAAGTGGTCTAAGAACTCCCACTACTACGGCCTCGGTATGACATACGATGTCGGTAACTTCAATTCGAACCTGATGTACGAAATGGAAGACCATAAGGGCAACACCACTAAGATCGATAAAACAAATATCATCACGGCGGGCGCTTCTTATGACTTCGGCAGCTTCACACTGTACGGCGCATATCAGTACACACAGCACGCAACAAGAATGCCGAACTACAACCAGTTCCCGGTTAACGCATCTTCGGGCGCTTCCACTTCTGCAAGCGCAACCTCCGGAGCTTCTGCCGCTTCTTCCTACACCAAGGGAGCAAACCAGAACGCGGCTTCTATCTCTGTGGCAACACCGCTTTGGGGCGGCAACCTGATGCTGCAGCTCAACGGTGTTAAGGGCAAGATCAAGGACGACGGTACGAAATACAGCGCATGGTCTGTCGGCTCTGCATACACGTATCCGCTCTCCAAGAGAACTCTGCTTTACGGCGGAGTTGCTTACGGCAACGCCTATAAGGCTCTCGACGGATCCGACCTCGACGGCTACACAGCTGTTGTAGGTATGGCAACGTCCTTCTAAGCCTTACGGCTGATGCGGTGCCTCTCGGCACCGCAGAACATTTCCGGGCGCCTCAGGCTTTATGAGACGCCTCGGAGTTGGGGAACATTATGATCACTCTCAAAACAAAGTGGACACTATTCTGGATCCTCTGCGCGGCATTTATCTGCGGCATCCTCTCCGTCTGCGGACTGGTTTCTGCGGTTAACTGGCTCGGATCCGAGAAATTCTGCAGCACCGGATGCCACACAATGAACGGTGTCGCATACGCATGGAAACAGGGCTCACATGCGCGTACCGCGAGCGGCAAAACCGCCGACTGCTCCGACTGCCACTTGTATAACGCCTCCGAAAACACTCTCGGACCAATCGGCTATATCAGCCTGCTCGGTCATAAAGTGGTCGCCGCTTCTCACAGCGCTTTCGGACAAATCATTGGAAACTTCAGTACCCCGACACTCTGGATGCAGCAGCGCCCCGGTATCGAAGCCGGCGAAATACAATGGTTCCGCGAAACGAACTATCACACCTGCAGAGGCTGTCATGACCTCTCCAGAATGTGGGATAAAAACAATCCTTCAATCGGCGCTTGGCATGCTCTTTACCAAAACCAAACACTTGACTGCCTCGCCTGCCATAAGGACGTAGGTCACAATTACACAAAGATTGACGCTTACATCAAAGATAACGGCACATACCCGAATCTCGATGAAGCTTGGCTCTTCCCGGTAGACGCTTCCTCAAGCGCAAGCCCGATGCCGCCCGCCAATCTGACACCCGAACAGCTTCAGAAAGACGCTCAGCCTTACAACCCGTCTTCTGTCAGCGGCGCTTCAACCGGCAATACTCAGACGGTTAACCAGTCCAAGGACGCAGCTAAGATCGCTCAGGAACTCTATCAGAAGACTAAAGAGCCGATCGGTGCCGCTTCCAACACTGTGAAGTCCGCTCCTGCGGCAGCGCCTGCTCAGTCAGTATCCGGCGCCAGCGCTCCTGCTGCAAAACCCGCTGCCGCTCCGGCTCCGGCAACTAAAGCAGCACCGGCTCAAGCCGTATCGGGTGCTTCAGCTCAGAAAAAGTAAACCTTTAATCTGATATCTGCGTAAAGCGGTCACTGTCGAAGCGGCCGCTTTATTTTTTTCTCCAAAGGCTCTTCTGAGTGCGCCTTTTCGTCAAACAAAAAAAGATCAGACCGGAAAACATCTCCGGCCTGATCCTTTCTTTAATCAGAAAATCTTGACTCGCTACTTCTGATCGCCTGCTTTCGGTTCACTCGCCTTTTGGCCCTTATCCGCTTCTAACGGCTCAATCACACCGATCCTAAAGTTCTCATTAGTGAACTTGATCTCGTCGTCCAAATTCGGTGTGTACACAACGGTTTTCAGCGGCTCATCCACCAATACGGCTTTAAGTTCCGGATGCGCTCTCAGAAAATCAATCGCGCCCTGCCAGCCCATCACAAAAAGAGAAGTGCATAAGCCGTCGGCATAAGCCGAGTTCTTATGAATAATCGACACGGAAGACAAGGTCGCGGGAACCGGACGTCCCGTCCGCGGATCCAAAATGTGATGATATTTCTTTCCGTCTTTAATAAAAAACTTCTCGTAGTCGCCGCTCGTCACAACCGATTCGTCGCGAGAAGGGACCGCCGCAAAATATCCGCCTCTCTTGAGATCGGGCTCCTGCAGACCAATCAGCCAAGGATTGCCGCTGTAGTTCGTCCCGCTTGTGATCACATTGCCGCCAAGACTGATGAGCGCGTCTTTACAGCCGGCCGCTCTGAGTTTCTCAATCACTTTATCCGCGATAAAACCTTTGCCGGTCGCGCCAAGCGTTATTTCCTGACCTGCCCCGATCTTTCCGTAATACTGATCGCCCTCTTTCTTTACTTCTATCTTGGTCCAGTCAACTTTCGGAAGTGCCTCCGCAATTTCTTTATCACTCGGTACGCGGTGATTGTCATGGTCGACGCTCCAAAGTTTGACCAGAGTGCCGACGGTCGGATCGAGCGCGCCATGAGTCATCGCGCAGACTTCTTTGGTCCTCTCCAAAATATCCGCCGTGTCTTTGGAAATTTTGATCCACTCGCCTTTGGCCGCGCCTAAACGAGATAAGTCACTGTCGGGCTTATAAGCGGATAGCAGAAGTTCAAGTCGATTGACTTCGTCTTCTGTCACCTTCTCACAGTAATCGGCTTTCTCCTGGCTCTCCGTCTTAAACTGCGTTGTGACCACCGTACCCAACGCGTCAAACGCATGATGATAGACATCAGTTTCCGCATATGCCGAGGCAGAAAAACCGGCGCCTAAAACCAAAGCGGCGCAAAGTGGTTTGACATTAAACATAAAAGGCATCCTTTCGAAATTTATTCTTAGTGCATTGAGCCTGCATGCGGCTTCAGATGCGAGCATCCGAGCTCCTCACCGAGATCGCACGCGCGCTGATAATAGGCGCGGGACTTCTCTTCTGAAACCTCTGCACCGAGGCCGAGGCGATAATTATTTCCAAGCGACAGGCAGCCTGCGGCATACCCGGCCGAGCAGGCCTTTTCATAAAACGGATTGGACTGCGCATGCTCCCCTTTCTGCTGACGAGCAAAACCAAGATAGAAGCATCCGCCGCCGTGGCCTTCCATGCAGGATTTTTCCGCACACAAAAGCGCTTTGTCATAGGCTTGAGCGCGATGATATTCAATCGCCGCCTCAAAACACGCCTGACCGCCTTCAGCATCGCACTTCGGCGCCTGATCAGAAGCGAATACGCACAAGGGAACTGCTGCTAAAGCTAAAAGAAGGGATTTCATCATTTTTAAATTCCGTACCAATGAGGCCGCTCATTGTCAAAAATGAATATTTGCTTGAAATTATAGGTAAAAGCACCCGTTTATTTCAGGTGTTTTTCAAGAATATCGCCGAGAATATCGATCACTCATATGTCCGGTCGAGTCCGTTCCCGGCGAAACATCAAAAATCTGTTAAAGCTGTTTTTTCTGCTCTTTTATCTCTTCGGCAATCAGCTTTCTTTCATGCGGAGAAAAGGGTTTCAGTGCGTCTCTTTTAAAGTTGCTCGGATTCTCTCTACCAAGACCGTCTTCAACAGCTTCTTCAATGGTTTCAATATAACGTTTAAATTCTTTCACAATGCCGGTTTCTGTCATTTACTCATCTCTTTTGTATCGCTGTAAAGTTTATATTGAGTATTGCTTTATAGCGTTCTTGTTCATCCGTTTTGGTGCCTAAGTACCAAGACAGACGCTCTCTTTAGACTTTATCCAAATCACCGACCACGTCCTCTGAATCCCAGAGTTTTCCAAACACGCGCCAAAAGTCCTGAATATCCTCTTCTGAGATTTCGGCATCGCCATGAACAAGCGTCACAAACTTTTCTCCGCGCCACTCGTGCAGACCGCCAACCTCTCTAAAACCGTTTTTACGGTAAAAACATAAACGCTTCACACGCTTGGCCCGATCCGTGCATCCCGGATAAATGCCTTCGCAGTCAAGAAAGATGACTTTGCCTGCTGCCATCTCGATTGCGGCTTTGATTACGTCGCTTCCAATGCCTCTGCCCCGTTTTTTCTCATCAACCGCGATATAAAAAAGATAAAAGAAACGTCCTCTTTTTAATGTACAGAAGAAAGCTTCCGCTTCATTTTCCCGAAGCAGCACGAACATCTCTGCTCCGTTCACAGAGCAGGTAAAGAAGGGCTCAAGAGAAACTCGTTCAAAGAGCGGAAAGGACTGCATGTAAATACGACGGACAGCCGCTCGATAAGGGTTGTCGCCGCAGACTTTTTTAATTGTGAAATCCGACATTTTTCTTCGTGACAATTGAGATAGGTTTTATCCTACAGAATCGGATTCTTCCAAAACCAATCCCTGCTAATTATGGGAATGCTGTTCTGCGCCGAAGAAATGACTATGACGATGCTCATGGATCTGAGGCGCTTTAATCTCAGAAAGCTTTTTATCGGTAATCGTAAAGAAGCGGCTGCAGGTCTCGGCCAGCATGTCCGGATCATGACTGATGATGATCTTCTCACCCTCAAAGCGATTAATAATCTCAATAAGGCGCTTTCTTGCTGCCGCGTCCAGCCCGTTCGTGGGTTCATCCAGCAGAAGAACGTCCGGTTTCATCGAAAGAGCCGCCGCCAGCGTCACAAGTTTTTTCTGTCCGCCCGAGAGCTCAAAACTCAGAGAATGCTCCAAATGTTCAATACCTAGAGAGACCAGCGTTTCATGCGCCCGTACCCAAGCTTCCTCCTCTGATAAACCTTCGTTCAGCGGGCCAAACGCCACATCATCAATCACCTCCGGAAAGAAAAGCTGATCATCGGGATGCTGGAGCACAAATCCCACTTTCAGCCTAAGCGCCCGGAAGTCTTCTTCCGTCTGTACGGATTTTCCATAGAGCAGAATTTCTCCGCTCTTGGCTTTTAATAAACCGGTGATGATTTTAAAAAGTGAAGTTTTACCGGTCCCGTTCGGGCTCCATATTCCTGCACTGCAGCCCTTCTCGAGACGGAAATTTAAGCCGCTCAGAAGTTCCTCTCCGTCAGGATAGGAAAAGCTCAGATTTTTAATTTCTAAAACCACCCGGTTTTCTAAATCGTCCATCCGTACACACTCAGAAGAATAGCCGCGGCACAAAAAAGCGCCGTCATAAAAACATCCGTCCGTGTGGACGGGTATACATTCAGTGTTCGGATTTTACCGTTGAAACCGCGAAGTTTCATCGCTTCGTCCAGCACTCGACTGCGGCGAACAGCCTTTGCGAAAAGAAGAGAAATCATCGCCGCGACTGTTCGGTATGTTCTTCGATCCGCTTTCAGCACAAAACCGCGGAGTTTTGCGGCTTCAACCATCTGGCGATACTCTTTTTCAAAAATATCGATACCGCGGGCACAGAACAAAATAATCGCCACCAGTTTGTCAGAGAATCCTATCTTATGGAATCCATAGGCAAGCTGAGAAAAACTCAGACTGCTGACAAGCGTAATGAAAATCATAAAGAGCGCATTCGCTTTAATTGTCACCAATGCGGATAATTCAACGCCCTGCTTTGTAACCCAGCCCCAAAGCGGTTCACCCGGCGTTGTCCAAGGCGTCAGAAGCCAAATGAAAAGAATAAAAATATTGATTTGGACGGCGCGTTTCACAAAGTGAGACGCGTTCGGTTTGAAAAATAAAACCGCGGAGAGCGCAAAGACCAGGGCGGCAAAAGCACTTTCGCAATTAGGAAGGACAGACACCGGAGCCGCAAAAATAAATGCGCTCAATATTCTTGCGGCGGGCGTAAATGTCCTCGCGTCCATTATTTTTTCCGTCTTGCGCTCAGCCATGCAAAGATTCCGCCAAGTCCGATAAGCCAGCCGAGACCGCCGACAATATCTCTCAAAGAAATCTCAGGATTTTGAGCTTGAGCAAGCTCACGGCGAAGCGGAACAATCACTTTTGTCTCCTGATCTTCTTTGGCAAGCCGAACCGCGTTGTCTAAATCCTTCTGTGTGTAAAGTTTCGGATCCGAAGAAGTGACGCTATCCGTTTTCTTCGGCTCATACGTCAGAAGAAGCGGTTCTTTAGAGGCTTCCGCTCCGGAAAACTCTTCTCTGCTGATTTTCCATCGATTCTGATGTCCCTCTCCCGCGTTCACGACAACCGTCAGCGGAGCGGCCTTAAATCTGGCGGGAAGCGCAATACAGACTTTGCCTTCATCGGAGGTTACCGCTTTAAGAACGGATTCTCCCGCGTCGTTGATAAAGTTAACTTCAGCTCCGCGCGCAGGCGCGCCATTTGCGAATTTCGCTTCCGCGCATACCTGATCAGCCTGAGGATAAGCAAACACATTCAGCCTATGCGCCTGAGCCGAGCCCGCTGCCGCGACGGCGATCAAAGCCGCGGCTCCGTAAATCAGTTTAACGATGTTCATCAAAGACTCCGGGATCACTTTTTCTGATGTATACCACAGCGATAGCCGTAATAATTCCCTCCACAATCATGATAGGAAGATTGGAGAAGAAAATCGCCCAAGCCGCAGCCACAAATCCCTCGCTGGTGAAGGCGAGCGCAAGCGCCGTTAAAAGTCCCGAAATCAGCACGCCGCAAAAGCCGGCAGCAAAACCGGCCGCTTTTAAATGCCTATCGGCGCTTTTACCGCTGATCCAATGAAAGATTAGGCCGGCGGCTGCCGCCCCAAGGCCCATTGTCGCAGTGTTCACGCCCAGAACCGTAAAACCGCCGAATTGGAAAAGAACTGCCTGCAGAAGCAGCGCAACGAAAATAACAGGAAAAGCCGCCGCGCCGAGGACTGCCCCGATCAATCCGTTCATAATCAGATGCGCACTGGAAAAACCGACCGGCACGTGAATCAGACTTGCGACGAAAAACACGGCTCCGAGAAATCCTGCCAGCATCAGATGATCCGTTTGAATCTTTCTCAGACCGTAAGCGACGCCTACTGCGGCCGCTGCCGCACCGGCAATCAAAACCGGCGCGGATAACACTCCCTCAGCGATATGCATTATTTAAACGAAGGCGTCACAAATTCAGTCCAGAGTACCGCACCGATTTCTACCGGTTTATCGACACCCTCATGCTTAATCTTGTAGTCGGCCTCGCTAAGCGCGGCAAAACCCCACCAGCCTTCCCAGGGAACAGAGTACGAGAAAGTTCCCTGATCGTCGGTCATCACAACCTGTGTGATAAAGATGTCATTGGGCGCTTTAACGCGCTTATCTACGTTGTAGTACTCGACTTCAACCGGAACGTTTGCCGCAGGTTTGCCGTCAACAACGACCTTACCGCGGAAAATATTGCCGACATAGTTGCCGAAAGGACGGGTCAGCGGAATGATTTCAGTCTTGAGCCCGGCGGGGATTTCCCAACCGTCTTCTACACCGTAAGCCGGGACCATAACCTTGGTGTAGTGCATAATGAATTTGTCTTCGGCAGGCTCCCAATAAGGCTGCGGCTCAAGAACAAATTCATACAGGCCCGGACGAATCACTTTGTACTGTGTAATCCAAGCGTCCTTATCCAATACTTTTGCAGGCTTCAGTGTATCGGTCAGATCGGTCTTCCTGCCGTCAACAATCACAGAAAGATTCTTCGGCTTGGCCATGTTCATACCGCTTTGTTCCATCGGATGATTAAAAGCGGCTGTGAGGGTGACCGTGCTGTCTTTCTGATCTTCAACGATCTGTTTATCCGGGATCACACTGCCGAAGTGCGCCTGAGAAACAGCGGCAAAACTAAAAAGAAGCGATGCAGCGATAAGATTTTTCATAAATAGCGGCTCCTTATGAAGGTGTTAAATAATTGTAGGGCGTCAAAGAACCGTATTTAAAAAATCTTCTTAATATTTTTTAAATCTTCTTAATTTCAATCTCTGGTAGCAGCCCAACAGACGAAGGAGCCGGCAACAACAACTGCCACTCCGGCCCAGAAGGCGTGGTTCAGCGATGCCCCGATGAGAAAAGACGCAAACACGCAGGACAGGACCGGCGTGAAGTAAGAAGCGATCGCCATAATTGCGATTTTTCCCTTCTGCACACCAAAGGTCCACAGGCCGTACGCGCCTCCCATCACCATCGCTGTCAGTATGACAATCCCAAGCCCCTTCATGCTGAATTCTCTGCTCGGAGCGAGATCAAGCAACCAAATCGAATTAAAAATCAGCATATTCAGACCGAAAATGACGGTCGTAGGATTTTCCCCGTTAGCCCATGCTCTTGTGAAATTCGAATACGCCGCCCAGAATATTGCGGCCCAGAGTGCCAGGAAGTAAGCCAGCGGATTAGTTTTTACATGATCCCACATGCTTGCGAAGTCGACAAGAATACAGCCGGAGAGCACCATACAGATCCCGTAAATCGCGAGTGCCACTCCGATGGAGATCCACCACTTTGCCTTCTGACCGTTAAAAAGCACAGCAAAGAAAATCGTGAGAGAGGGCCAAAGGTAATTAACCATTCCGACTTCCATTGCCTGAGTCCCGCTGCTGGAGATGGATAGTGAGATCGCAAAAGTCAGAGAGGTACCGATCGCGGAACCCAGACCGAAAATATAGTATTTCAGAGGGAGGCGGCTAAATCTTGGAAAACCGAAAGCGAACCACACAAAAACGAAGGCAATGAGGTAATTGATTGCCAGGCCCAATCCGATTCCGATCGTATCGGAAATCAACCGAACCAGCGAGACAGACAGCCCCCAGAATATCGGCGCGGTGCAGCCGATCAAGGTTGCCTGATTCTGTGTTAATTGCATATTCTCCCCTTTTTGGAGGGATTGTAGGCAAAAAAACGATAAGCGGGACATCTTCTGCTCAAAAAATGTCCCGCTGAATTTAAACTCAAAACTTCCGAAGTTCTTACATTGAGAGTCAAAAAAGGGAAATTTTGGGCCTATTTTTACTCTGATGCAACAGCATCATTAATAAACAGTTTCGTGATTTCTCCTTCTTCTGAAAGGGTTGCTTTTCCTTTCACTTGAAGCGCTTTCCCAAGAGCAAATGCCTGCACGTACGGGGTGTTTTGGTTAGAGAGTAAGGGATCGCTGATTTGTCCGTTGATTCGCTCTTCCGGCCCTTCGTTTTCGAGTGAAACTTTACATGAACCCGTAAGCAAGTCCAGTTCTGTAAATCTAACGAAGAATTTTTTTCATCTGTGATCTTGCTGTCTTTGGTCTTTGCCAAAAGATCTTTTGTGAAAGCATCAGCTTTCACAAATTCTCGTTGGTTATCATCGCAAACAGAAATACCGGTACAGGATTTACCAATAGAAGAGCGAGCCTGCCTGTTCTCTGCGATCAATCCGTCCGCCATTTTGTCAATCGTTCCGAGCAAACATTCCTGCATTTCTTTATTCTGAGAAACGGACTGCCGGAGTGCTTGTGATAAGTGTTCCATCTTCTCCTTTCCTCTTTTACTAATAACATAGCTAGCAACGGCGGTAACTAATGAACAAGCTAAGCCTGAAACAGCTTAGGCATTATTTTAAAGAGCTGTCAACATGTTTAAATTTCGGGCTCTGTATTAAGAAGAGCCCGAATGTTCTATAGTTTCTCCGATAATGCGAAGCTGTTCAATGTCACTGACGTGAATTATTTCATCGGCTGCAATAGGGTTAAATCAAAGAAATCAGCCGATTCGCTTTACGCCCGGTCCCTGAAGTGTTGAAACTCCGGGAACCGATGAGGTTTCCACGCGGATCACAATCGGCAGGCGCTCCTGTACTTCGCCGACGTGTGAAATAATTCCGACGAGTTTATCCTGATTGATTTGGCCCAAAACGCTGAGCGCTTTTTCCAAAGATTCAGAGTCTAGTGTGCCAAACCCTTCGTCAAGAAAGAGCGAATCAATCTGGATATTGTTGCTTGCCATCTTTGAAAGACCGAGCGCAAGCGAAAGACTCACAATAAAGGTTTCGCCGCCGGAAAGATTGGCCGACGGCCTGATAACGCCGCCGAGCGCCGTATCCACGACACTGATTTCCAGATTTTTACCCTTGGTCGAACTCAAATAGAAGCGGCTGTTCAGCTTCTTCAGTTCGGCATTGGCGCACTCTAAAAGCTGAACCAGCACCAGGTCCTGAACAAACCTATTGTATTTTCCGCCGTCTGCTTGTCCGATTAAATCGCAGAGCTTTGCCCACAAAGCGTATTCACTTTCCAGATTTTTTGCCGCTTTTTGTGCTGCAGCCGCTTTCTGACGATTCTCTGCGTCGCGATCCTTCAGCGATTTAAGGCGACCAATCTCTTCGTTGTTCTGATCGATCTCTTTTCTAAGGTCAACTCTTTGGCGTTCAATCTCCGCTCGCTCTGTCTCTTTCGGGCAATCCGCCTTGTGACTTTCCAAATTCTCTGCAGACGTTTTAAGTGACGCAGTCGCTGAAAGCTGAAGATCCTCAAAATCTTTAATCTTCTTTTTCAGCAGTTCTAAATCCGCTTCGGATTTCCAGGAAGACTTCCATGCCTGCTGACTCTCGAAGGCTTTATCAATAAGTGCCTGAGCCCACTCACCTGCAGATTTGTGCGTCTGAAGCGTCAATTCATTAAGCGCCTTTTCTACCGCTTCAAGCCGTCCTGTCTTAGTTGCCCAATCCGTATCAGCAGCGGCTTTCTGCTCCTGAAGCATGGCCACATTGTCTTTTGCCTGCTTCAGCGCCTGTTCGGCCTTTTGCCGCTCCTGTGAGACACTCTTTTCTCCGAACCGGGATTTGCGCTCACCGCAGCTTTGGTCATAAACCTTTTGAAGCGTCTGAACTTTATCGCTTTTATCGTTCACTTCCTTAAGAAGTTTCGCTGCCTGCGTTTTCAACACTTCCAGAACGCCGGACATTTTGTCTTCTTTTGACTTCTGTTCGTTTAATTGGACGACGCTCCTGTTGTAAGCGTTGCCCCGCTCCAAAAGCCTTTCGATGAACGACGCGGTAATTTCCTCTGCCTTTTCCAGCGAGTAAGCACTAAAGTCCCTGATAAAAAGAACCCTGCTGTCCTGCAGTTTATCTCGATTATCCGACAGAGCCTTACCCAGCTGCTGAAGCTGAGTACTGATCGTATTCTTCTCTGCTTTCTTTGCGGCAAGCTCGCTATCGGCTCTGGTCTTTTTTTCCTTCAGCAGGTTTAATTCCGCTTCCTGCTTTTGAACTTCAGAGACCGTCTTATCGTAATCACGCTTAATCTGTTTCAGCTTGACGATCTCGTTCTCGACCCTCTGCTTTTCCTCTGTGATACGGGCAGCTCCGCATTCCCGAGAAGGTACGGATAAAACGCGCTTACAGGCTTCTTCATAGTCTTCGGATGCGGCTTGACATTCAGCCTCAAGGGATTTCAGCTGACCTTCTTCCGCTTTCTTTTGTCCGATAAGAGCCGCATTTTCTTTTGTCTTATTGCTGAGGTCTTCGCTGGCCTGCTTAAGTTCAGTCTTAGCTTCTTCCAATTTGACTTTGGCTTCAGCCACACCGGCAGGAAGCTGATCGGCATAAGGATGATGTTCGGATCCGCACAAAGGACAGGCTTCTCCGCTGACAAGGGCCGCTCGCTCCTTCATGCATTTATTAATCGCAACGAGCTTTTCGTTAGCGTCAACGTTTTTTTCCAATACGCTGTATCTGGCCGAAAGTTCGTTAATCTCGGCTTCCTTTGCTTTGGCTAATACATCAAGCTGCTTTACCGCATCACGATGTTTACGGACTTCCGTATCAAGTTTTTCCGCAGTTGAGCGCTTTTGGTCCAAGGTCAGAAGATCCGCGCGATGAGCCTCAAGCCGCTCCTGCTGCGCCTGAAGCTCTTCCGTTGTTTTACCCTCCAAAAGCGCAGTTCGGTGGTCTTTCAGCAAATCAATTTCCTTTGTTTTTACCGCAACAGCGGAAATAGCTGTCCGAGTGATTTTCTCAAGTTCTCCCGCTTCTTTTTCAGCCTTTTCAAGCAGTTTGCTAAACCTAGTCCGTTCGTCTTCATCATGCGCGATCACTGTTTCCAGTCCGGAAAGCGTATTGCGAATCACGGAAAGCCTGTCGCTTTCGTCGAACAGACGAGCATCATTCTTTTTCTCGGCAAATGAACTTTCGGCTCGAGCGGTTTTAGCTTTCTGATCAGAAAGTTCTTTCTCAGATGCGGCCTGCTTTGTCTGCGCAGTCATGTACTCTTTGCGGCTTACCTCGAGTTCGTCCTTCGCAGCCTGAAGTTGCTTAGCTTCTTCACGGATCTTCCCGTCCTGAATATCAACCCAAGTAAACAGCTCCTGATCTTTCTTGGCTTTGCTTTCTGTGTCCTGAAGCTTTTTCAATGCATCTGAGAGATCAGACGCAAGTACCGTAAGTTTGGGTTTCAGCTCTGAGAGTTCCGTACCGAGCTGATTTTTCTGCTTTTCTGACGAGTTTAAATTGCGTCGGCTTTCGTCATAAGCGTCATAGATCGGTTTAATGACGGCCGCTGCGCTTGCCCGATCCCTTTCTACTCTCAGCCGATCAAACCCTTCCTTTTGAGCTTCAATTTTTTCTAATGCGTTTTTTGCCTCTTCGCAACGCTTCTCTAATGCAGCAAGTGTTTTCAGTTTTTCCAGCTTTGCATCACAGGCAGAAGCTTGTTTTTTTTCTTCTTCGATTTTTTTGTCCAGTTCTACAAGCCCTGATTCGATCTGCTTGAGCTCCTCATCGCTCAGAATCTCAAACTTTTCATATTTTTCTTTCTCTTCGTCAAGCTGCTTTTTAAGCTGACTGGTCTTGATATAGACTTCCTGCGAAATCTTCTTATAAATCTCTGTACCGGTAATTTCTTCCAGAATATCGGCTTTGTCGTTTGTTCCGCTGTTCAGAAAAGCCGAGAATTGTCCCTGAGCAAGCAGGACAGATCGTGTGAACTGATTAAAGTCCAGTCCGAGTACTTCCTTGACCGCCTGAGCTTTCTCTTTAACTTTGGATGCCAGAGTCATCCAAGTGCCCCCTTTAAGCTCTTCAAGCGAAAGCTTTACAATTCCGAAAGATTTCTTCCCATCAGACGAATTTTCTTCGTTCTTACCGCTTCTTGAGCGAGCGTGGCTCCATTTGGATCTGAAAATGCGCCCGCCTGATTCAAAAATGAGCTCCGCAGAGCACTGATCGCTCTGACGATTCATTACTTCATCAGAAGTGTTGCTGATAGAAGAGATGCGCGGAGTTTGGCCGTAAAGCGCAAGACAAATCGCGTCGAACACGGTTGTCTTGCCGCTGCCGGTTTTGCCGGTGATGGCAAAAATTCCGCCCTTATAGGATTCATCAAGGAAATTAATCTCCCATTGCCCTTGAATAGAATTCAGATTCTCTAATTTAAGCGTATGGATTCTCATGCCGATATTCCGAATAAAAGTGAACGATCTCTGCTGCGGTTAAGGAGTGGCAAAGCTTTGCCCCATTTGCGCCATATCAACAACAGAGCGGTATATCGCAACGAGTTTTTCCCGCATCTCTTCCTCGACTTCTTCCTGCTCAAGCCGCTTGTCAAAGACGCTCATCGGATCAAGCTGCTCTATTGTCAAAACGTTCTCTCCCTCGGCAAGCGAAGCAAAGCGGCGCGCAGTATCTTCAACACGGACCACCTGAATGCTTGTGCCTGCAATAAGTCTTTGAACGGTTTCTACTAAGTTGGTCGCCGAAGAAGTGTCTTCATGAATAATCTGAGCTAAAACAGGCTGCGACGGATTCTGTTCACTAAGGACCTTAATTTGATCCAGTTGAATTTCAATGTCGCTGAGTTTGCCGCGTACTGTCACAATACGATCAAAAGAGGGAACTGGAAGATCCGAGACAGCTTTTACCTTTTCTTTATCAAATTCCACCACGCGGACGATCTTTGCGTGAGAAGCTTCATCAAAATTAAACGGTATCGGAGCGCCGCTGTAGTTACGCGTTCTGTCTCCGCCGATCAGCTGGGCTTTGTGGATATGACCTAATGCCAGATATGAAATGACGGACGGAAACACGGATGAAGGCACAATACCGAGTGAACCGATATAAAGCGCGTTTTCATCATGACCGACTTTAGAATTTGCGGTCATCAAATGACCGGTTGCGATCAGAGGAACTCGGCTGGAACCGATCGTCTCCACCGCTTTTTTAACAACCGTCTCATAGTGATCCTTAGTCGCCGCGACAATCTCTTCATCTCTGCTCAGCTGACTGTCAGCTTTGATCCGAAGAATGTCACGCTCTCTCAGATAAGGAATAGCGCAGACAACGCCTTCGAGTTTTCCCTCCTCGTCCCTTAGCTCTACAATTTCCCTGGCAGGATCGCTTTCAGCTCCGCCGACGACATAAATACCTAAATGACTAAGAATATTTTGAGGGGCATTCAGCTGCGTCGGTGAGTCATGATTGCCGCCGACAATAACAGCATGGCGGCAGCATGTCTTGCCCAAACGGGCCAAGAAGTCGTAGTACATCGCCTGGCTTCTGTGCGTCGGGACGCAAGTATCAAAGATATCGCCGGCAACAACTAAAGCGTCAATTTTCTCTGTTTCAATCGTTGACAGAAGCCAGCTCAGAAACTGTTCAAACGCGTCGTAGCGGTCGAAATCATACAGTCGTCTGCCTAAATGCCAATCGGATGTGTGAAGGATTTTCATAATTATCGTCCTTGTGGAATGATCGATAGTTTATGAAAAAATAGTAAACCCTATGGCGACAGTTGATGTCTTAAAGGTTTTCTGCTTTCAGGAACGCTTTGCCGCGCTCTGTTGTCGGTGAAGTGAAGAACTGAGCGGCGTCCGTATACTCAACCACTTTTCCGTCCTCGAGCATCAGAATCTTATCGCCCAGGAATTTCGCTTCTTCCAGACGGTGCGTCACCATCAGGAAGGTCTTTTTGATATTGTCCTTGATACCGATAAGTCCCTTCATACGCTTGAGCGTCTGGCAGAAATGATTGCTGGTTTCCACATCCAATGAGGCCGTCGGTTCGTCTAACAGAAGGACCGGAGGCGCCATCATCATGACCCGAGCAATGCCGACACGCTGCTGCTGTCCCCCGGAAAGACTGGAGGCAGGCGTTTTAAGAATATTCGGCGTAATTCCAGCGATCTCCAACGCATGCTGATAAAGCTCCTCAGTTTCCTGATGGGACATCTTCGGACCGTACTGAAGCGCCATCCTGATATTTTCCTCAGTCGTCCCTTCAAACATAACGGCCTTTTGGAAGGTGTAGGCAATTTGTCTGCGAAGCTGATGTACATCGTAGGTGTCAATATTCTGTCCGCGCCAGAGAATTTCCCCGCCCACTTTGCCGGGATCAAGTCGATTGAGCTGCTTGAGCAGGGTGCTCTTTCCGGCACCGCTGGGTCCGACAATGCAGACAAAAGCTCCGTTCTCTACATCTAAAGAGACATCGTTAAGAATTGGTGTGTTCTGTAATGTGACATTTAAATGTCTAACGGATAATTCAATCACTGCTATACCGGTTCAATGTTTACTGACCTATACATAGTAGTCGTTTAGCGAGACAATTTAAAGGCAGGGCAAAAAAATCCACCCCGGCACTGCAGAGGTGGAAAACCCATTTCTTGTCCGAGTTGAATGAACTCGACATGATGAGATTGTGAATCATCTGCTATATTACGTAAAGTGCAAATGTTATCCATCGAGTTGCAAAATTGGAAATCAAATCTAAAGCATTAAAAATTTTCTGCGCTGTGGTTGAGACGGGTTCTCTGCTTGCCGCGTCAAATAAACTGGGCATTTCTCCTTCGGCGGCAAGCCGCGTTTTATCCCAGCTTGAAGAGCGTATAGGGATCGTTCTCTTTGATCGAGGAAATAAAACGCTCACTTTGACTTCCGAGGGCACAGAGTTTTACCGAGTAGCAATGGAAGCGATGCGCGCATGGAAAGTCGTGGAAGATTATCCGACTCACCGAAAACGCAAACGCAAACTTCTGAGAGCAGCGGTGCTCGCTCGCCACTGCAGTGATGTCATTCTGCCTGCCATCGTCAAAATCTTTAAAAGACACGAAAAGGATATGCGGGTCACGCTCGATATCCATAACGGTCGAGATATTTACTTTTCAAAGTATTCTCATCCGTTTGATATCGGTTTCGGTACGCTTTTAAGTGAGCATGACGATATGGAAAAGCGCGTGCTCGCAGAGCTGCCTCTGCGTCTTGTCTGTTCAAAAAACAATCCTCTCTCACAAAAAGACGTTGTTTCAAGAGAGGATTACGCTAAAGAGAACTTTATTCTTCTTTCTCACGACATGCGTGAGAGGAAACTGTGCGATCTGCTTCTTCCTTCCTTGGAAGAAGATCAGATTGTGGGGGAGATATCGTCTACACAAGTCGCTCTGCGCATGGTAAAAAGGAATGCGGGCGTTCACATAACGGACTCCCTTGCGGCGATTAGCGTAAGCGACGACTGCAAAGCCATCCCGATCAGCGATCCTCTGACGATTCCTTTCTGCGTGTTTTGGCCGAAAACGGCAGGAGCACTCTCCGAGGAAGTCAAGGAGTGCATCGCGGAAGTTTCCGCAAGTATTGAAAAGGCGGGAATAAAGCTGACTGAATATGGAAAAAGTTTTATACGCCCAAATCGGCAAAAAAATTTCTAATATTCAATTACTCTATTTCTTTCCTTATGTGTAAAAATAAGGAATCTGTTAACAAAAAAACTTGGATTGGAAATGAAAAAAATCGCCATTTTAGGCTGCGGATCAGTCAGTCAGGTGTTCTGCATCAATGCGCTGCGCCATCTGGGTAATGATTATTT
This sequence comes from Parasutterella muris, assembly GCF_009767915.1. GTDB lineage: Bacteria > Pseudomonadota > Gammaproteobacteria > Burkholderiales > Burkholderiaceae_F > Parasutterella > Parasutterella muris. The sequence continues at coordinate 914 of NZ_WSRP01000017.1, read as the reverse complement.
CATCACGACTGTTTGCGCAAAGCACCATGAACACGCTGTGGAACTTGCCAGCCGAGTCGGCGGAAGAGCGGCAAGAAACGTCAGCGAAATGCTCGAATTAGGCCCCGACATTGTTGTTGAGTTCGCGGGAATCTCTGCAGTTGAAGAGCATGCTCAGGAAATCCTTGAAGCCGGAGCCGACCTGGTGATCTCTTCAGTCGGCGCGCTCGACGAAAAGAATTTCAGAGACCATATTGTCAAAATCGCGAAACAGAATAAAAGACATATCTATGTGACAAGCGGCGCAATCGGCGGCCTGGATGTCATGGAAACCTACAGCGTCATTGGCAATCCAACAGTCAGAATTGAAAGCGTAAAACCGCCTGAAAGCTATATCGGCACGCCTTATATGGAAGGCAAAACTGTCAGCACAACTGAAGAGCAGCTGATTTTTGACGGCGACGTACATGATGCGATTCACGGTTTCCCGAGAAACGTCAATGTCTCCGTAGCGACATCTCTTGCTTCCGGGGCCACTGATGCCAAAGTCCGCCTGATCAGCCGTCCCGGCATCAAAGAAGTCACGCACCGCATCACACTGGAAAATGACATTATGCATTCGGAACTTTTCTTCAAGTCCAAGCCGGACCCGGAAAACCCGAAAAACAGTCTCTCTTCTGCTTACAGCGTGATTGCTCTTTTGAAGAATATGGCTTCGCCGCTTAGTTTCTTCTAAGCAATTAACCGTAAAAGCGAGTTTAAGAACTCCGGCACTCAGATCGAGCGTCGGAGTTTCATCTTTCTTTACCCCTCCGCGCAGACAAAATAAAACCTCTCACCGCATTCGCAGCAAGAGGTTTTAAGAATGGAGAGCCCGGAGACTACCTACTTTCGCAAGAAATACAACTCACTATCATCGGCGTGGAGGCGTTTCA
>NZ_WSRP01000016.1 GCF_009767915.1 Parasutterella muris | reverse complement strand
CAGGGATTACTCTTTAAACAGTAAACTTTAACTAGGTTTAACAACATCAAGTAGTCAACCGATTTCAGGAAATGACAGCCCAAAAACCAAGGATAGATTATGAAAATAGTGCGATTAAACTGGACAGATAAAGCTTGTCCAATTTCGTGTATAGAAATTCTAGAGAGAGAAAAGAGAGGCTACTGGAAGTCGAGCGTCTCTGTCAGAAAGAAACAAAAATTTCTTTTGTATAAGTGCAAAAGCAAGTCGAATGCGGGAATTATAGGATTTGGCTATTTTACAAGAGACGGCGCACACACTCTAGACAAACATGAAATTGAAAAATACCGACTAAACTTAATCGAGAATGCTGAATCATCCAAATTCGTAGAAATTCAACTGATAGAACTCAACATCAATCGGCCTCTCGTCAACGAAAAAGAACTCAACGATTTCTTTGGTGAATTAAAAAACTTTGCCACTCAAGGATCAACCGTCATCAATTATAATTACCAACCACAAGCTGTCGAACTTTACAACCGCCTTCTTATCAAACACAGATATAAAGCATGTGAAAGTAATCTATCAAAAATAGATAATGCACTTGCTTCAGAAAATGTTAAAACGGAAATTCGAAAAGAGGTCACGCACAGAATCGGTCAGGCATGGTTACGAGAACAGCTTTTAGAGCTTCATCACGGTATGTGTCAAGTAAGCGACGAAACAAGACAAGACTTATTAATCTGCTCTCACATCATCCCATGGAGCGAAGATAGGGACAATCGACTAAATCCAAATAATGCTCTGCTTCTGGCGTTCAACTATGATTTTCTCTTTGATAAGGGATACATAACCTTTGATGATGACGGAACAATCATAACTTCAAAAGAAGTAAGAAACTGCTTTGGGATAGAAGACGGGAGAAAACTTCGAGAATTAAACGACGAAACAAGAGTGTTTCTTAAATACCACCGAGAGCGTATTTTTAAGAGATAAGAATGATGAGTCGTAACCATCTTAGAAAGATTGTCACACAATTAGCAAGAAACTCAATTCAACAACCTTACTAAAGTAACAAGGAGAAAACAATGAAAAAACTTATACCTCTTTTGGCTTTATTAGTATCTCTTTCTGGGTGTGTTACTACAGACCCAACAAATTTAGATGAGGCGAATTTCGTTTCGCCAAAAGCTCAAGCTGAAAAAACGACCGAAAATAACGTAAAAATCACGGTAGTTAGAGATCATGGAAATCTAATCGGATCAATGAATAGTTATTACGTTAAGGATAATGATAGAGAGATTGCCGAACTAAAACCCAAAGACAAAACAGTGTTCTATACAACTGCGGGAAAACATAGAATCGCATGTGCTTGGTTCACAGGACAAGGCTTTGAACACTTTTCCGTACTTAGTCCAAATGAAGAAGCTGTATTTCACTGCGGTGTCTATGGGCACGGATTAGGCTATATAAATCGAACTGAATAATTCAGGGGATAAGGATTGATAGAACGGGTCTTCTGGCTGGGGGATAAGGACGAGTTGGGGGATTTGTAGGAAAAAGGAGGGATGTATGCAATTACCCCTGGGGTGATTTTAGACTTCACCCCTCCCCTGTACATCTCTCCCGTTGGTCTGTTTTTCATGATGAAATCAGGTTCAATCTGTCGGTCGTATTTAATTATCATTGTTGTTTGTTCATTACTCATCACTGTTCAATGTTCAATCTGTTCACTACTCATAATTGTTTGCAGTATGTTGAATAGAGATAATCACAGGTCAATTTGAACAGTTGACAACAGAACACTGTTGTTACTCCCATTCATTGCAGTACAAATAAAAAAATCGATTACAGGGCGTCAAAATAGCGCTGTAATCGATTTAATTATTGAATCTATTATGTAGAGTCAAAAAAACAACGCCCGCTTGATACGGGCGTTATTTGAGGGGTTTAAATCAGTTATTTGTTATGATAAAAAACATAGTAAATGAAATGTACAACGATCACAATGAGCATACCTGCAATCGTGATTAAAACCGCTTGGTCGTCTGTCATGATGTTTACCCCTTTAATTAGTTGAAATGAGCGGGCGGGATTGAACCCGCCCTAATGATTGGTCTTATACTGACGGTTCAAGAATCGTTTTGATCAGCTCGTTATATAAACGACGGTGCATATTGCTACTGAGATCAAACATAATTTTGATTTCATTGTCAGCACCACAAAAAATAGATTGAAAGTGCTCCCATATATTGTAGTTATCGGGATAGTCTTGCATTTCTTCTTCTACAGCGTCAATATTCATCACTGCGATAACATAGTCTTTACCACGCTCGGGCTTGATTAAATAGCAATCAACCTGAATAACCAGCTGACCAACACCGATAATGATCGTGTCGTTAACACCGTCGTTATCTTCGATACGGTCATAAGAAAAACGACAGAGCGACGCATAGCGGGTGAGACCGTAAAGTTTTGTGTAAAAATCTAAAAGTTTTTTGTTTGATTTCATATTGTTAACCTATAAAATGATGATTAATTGAGTGGTCAGGTGGGAGTTAACCCACCTGAGAGATGGGAGGGGTTAGTCTTTTCTACCCGCTAATGCTTTGAATAACGGGAGGGCGTGAGAGAGAATCACCACAGGGGTGTTTTTCTCGAATTTTTTATAGTTAATCAGCCCGAGCGCTCTACTTAATTTTTTACATTGCCCTGATTGAGCTTTAGCTGTACCAATGGTATAACTGCTAGCGTCCCGCTCTCTCAGTTTTTCCCTGACCTCTGTAGAGAGGTGGTATTTTTTATTATTTGCGTAATACATCAAACTGAAACGAGACAAATCAGTCATTCCCTCGCACATCGCAATGAAGAATATTGCGAGGTATGTATTACGGGCGGGGCGGTTCTCTGCAAGTGCAGAAATAAACTCAGGTAGTTTCCCTAATTCTTTTTGCGCTACATAGTTAGGGTCGCTCTCGTTTGTGATAGCGATGTTTTTTGCAAACTGAAGAGCAAAACCAGCGGGATCGGGGTGATTGGTCAGTTTCCCAACTGCGACTAAATTAGAATACAGTTGCTCGGGATTGTTTTTTACCTCATTCATAAACCTGCGAGAATCACGAACGAACGTATTAACGGGCTTAAGCTCGTTTGCTCTGTCAAGTCTCAATTTGTAATTTAAACGTGCAATAGAAACGAATTTTTCAACCTGAGCGGTTAATGAACGTTGTTCATTTGCAGACTGAAGGGCGCTCAGCTGTTTAGCTGTTGTTTTGCGGGCGGGGTTCTTAGTTTTGAGACATTTCCCATTTTCAGGGAAATTTACTAATTTTTGAGAAACCAGATTAGCGGTCTTTTCATTAAGAGCATTAATTTGCTCAGCAGTCGGTTGACTGAAAATAAAAGTAGATCTTTTCATAATTGCTATATATAAAGAGTTAGTGATTTACTGTAGCGATTAGGTAGTGAACTAATCTCTACGCTTCACATTCTACACTGATTTTTGAAAATGTCAAGAAACACCAATAGGGACAAACCCCATACAGGGAAGTCCCTAAGATGGTGTTTGAGAGTGAAATTAGACGAGCTAGCAATTATGAAAAAAAAACTCGCTAATTTTTCAGGTCACTACTCCCTATCACTCTCAAACATAACTTGTCAATAAAGAATAACCCTAATAAGAGTATTCCCTAAAGTGGTGGGCGGGATAATTGCGTTATAGGTCAACCGCAATCACCCCATACGGGTCATCACTCCCATAGCCCATTAGCAAATATCTTTACCCCTAAACTCAGACCTGCTGCTTTTAGGGTTTTTACCGAGATTAACCCACCCCGCTTTCACGTTACAGGTGGGTTATTTTGCACTTTACCCACCCCTGCTCCGCACTTTTCGCAATCGCCAGCTTGCTTTGCGACTGGCGCACGAGACGATGCGTGCGCGTGGAGGATAAAATTCGCCCCGACAATGCGCCCATTATAGCGCATTTCCGTCGATGATGTCTTCGGGTTTACCGCTTGTCACCCGTTGATTCTACAACCGACGCTTGCGGCCCGCTTGTTTCTTGTACGTCAATCCTCGGATTTCTCTCATTTCCGTCCTTCTCCTTTTCCGTCGTTCCGTCACTCGCTTGTCGTTTGCTGGCGGTATGCAATATAAAATCCTCGGATTTATCGCTTTCACCACTATCAGAAATCCTCGGATTTATTGCGTTTTTTGAAGGAAATCTTACCCTCAATAACTCAGGAATTCTCTGTTTTTATTGATTATTTTTATACAGATAGTGATATAATACTTATATGGTAATTCATTAATTGAGAGGTAATTATGAAACATACGATTATTGACGATCATCCCGCTCTCGTATTCGAGAGCAAAGAAGATTATCAAAACAGTTTCCCAACTAATTTAGAAGAAAACACTGTATTGGTATTCACTTTCATTAAAAACAGTGATGATTTAGTCAACTTTCTTCATTTTGATCGCAAAAATTCTCTTGATTACTCAAGAGAATTCGGTAACGCACCTGCTGAGACAATTGCAGACTGGTTAATCGGTAGCGAAGATGATATTGGTCGTGCCGAGTTTACAGACCGTGGGATGATTGATTACCTTGAAGTGTAATCAATTACAACGCTGTCAGAAGCCCCGCAAGGGGCTTTTATTTTGCTCGCTTTAGCATATATAAACACTATAAAAATCCAGCTATGAGCTTAAAATCCGCACTCTTGCCTATTCCAAAAGACTCCTCTCAGTGCCAGAGTCTTATAGACCTCCTTTGCCAGAGTCTAAAGCACTTTCATTGCCTAAGCCGCAAGGTTTTAGCCTACAGCATAATCACTGCGCCTATGCCTAAAAGACTCGCCTATACAAGAAAGACTGCGCCAGAGTTTGAAAGACTATTGTGTAAGCCGAGGATTGTGAGACTTCAAAGACCACTTGCCAGCAATAAAGAAACCCCGCCTCAGCTTTTGCCTTAGCGGGGCAGACTGTCAATATTATCGACAATCGCAAATGTAGCCTAACAACTTACTAATCCCTACTCTACTGCCTATAGCTACTATTACTTTAAATAACCATATTAGGTATCGCCTGAACTTTCGGTGTGTTAAAATACACCTGAGTTTAAGAAAGACTTTTTGACTCATTTCTTAAAACCTTTAGTTTTGTATGCCCCGTTATCGCAACTAACGGGGCATTTGCTTTATCGTCCCGAAGGACAGCATATACGCCCGTATATACCTAAACGGAGTGGCTAAGAAATAAGAACCTTCTTAAACTGACTCAATTATACCGAAGTCACTTGTTTCGTATTTTCTGACGCCAACAAAAAACCCACTATTGGTAGTAGTGGGCTTAACAATAAGTATCTCACTAATGACTAGTGAGAAGATAGTTGGAAACACTCAAAGAGATTAGAAATGTTGTGTCGTTTCGATGGTTTTGAGAATTAAACAGTCTCATTTGACATACTACATCTTGTATGCCTTAGTTCTGATTGAAATTGTCTGTTAATTTGTTGGATTTATCTGATTTTTGATTTTGATTTTCTGTTTACTTTGGATGCAACTTCCCCATTAAATTTAATTTCTTAATTCTTGTTTAAGTCTCTTGTTTCTTAGGGTTTATCCCATTCGGTTGGAAAACCTTGAATCAAGTCAGCAGAAATTGGGAAAGCCCCCCTACCCCCCAGACTTGCTACTTAATTCCTTAATAAGTAACAGAGGTCTGAAAGATAGAGAAACCGCCAACCGCTGACCTATCAAGATTTAAACCAACCGAATAAACATTCGTGTAGTTCTAACCTCACTGACAAGTCCTCAATGTCTGAGTGCAGAAACAGCGAAAGCCCCCACAAAGGCAAAGATCGAAACAGCCCAGATGATACATCTGGAAAATTTTCATGTGCGATGCTAACACAAATTTTTATAATATGCAAGTAACTAATTACTTATATATCCAAGACCAAAATACTGTTATTGTGTTTATAATTGAATTGCAGATTGAACGAATCTGTAGCCGTCAATTACAAAACTGGAGAATGAAATGACAGAAACCCCCACACTTGCCGAGAACAAAGTTCTTTTATGCAAAATCGAAGAATGCAAGTTGATCAAGGCACAATTAAAAGCTCTGAAGGAAGTACGCAAAGCAATTTTGTTTTTGGATAAAACTGGCACTTGTAAAAACGAAATTAACGCCTTGTGGGACAAGTATTCTAAGGCATTATTTGCTCTTACTGACAGAGCATTAGAGCTCTAATTCGCAACTAGTCAACCGCTCAGAAACGCCCTAAAACGCTTTCTGAGCGGTTTTCTTTTCTCAGACGATAAATCACTCATGCTCGATTAGAAAACGCCCTATAAACGCTCTATAGCGGTTTAAACGGTATTCATGAATTAGAAGTAAGCAGTTAGTTATCTAATAAGCAAAATAAAAGCCCCTTTACGGGGCTTCAAATATTTGTCTGTTATTCGTATGTTACTGAGACAAGCAAACAAGTTGCATACTCATTGCAAACAGGGCAACGTTTTTCTGTGACAGAAAAATTACCATACTTATCTCTCAGAATTCTAACGTCTTTAACCTTATTTGTTTCAACCCATTCAGCAAGCATTTGAAGGTCGTCAAAACAAAGAGAACCCATGTTATTTCTTTCGTATGCAAGCGCATACTCATAGTAAATAGCGATAATTTCATTCATCATTAAACCCCTTGAATTTCTTGTTTCGATATGTATATTTTATCAGAGTGGTTGTTGGCGCACTTATAATCTGAAAACAGCGCCAATACCAATATCTTATTGATTTTCAGTAATATTCCGAGGATTACTTGCGAATAATTCCGAGGATTTGCCCAAAAGTGAATAACGCTGGATACCTTCAATTTTGTGATATAACTATCCAACGAAAATTATTGAAGAATAACCCCGCTTATTGCGGGGCTTCAAATATTGATTTGTTACTTGTCATTGTCGAGATAAGCGGGGTCAACTATCAAGAAAACGGGGTTAATGTGGCTTGCGGGACGTGCGTCCCAATCCCTTTTTCCTTTGTACTCCCCTTCCAGTGCGAAGCGGTCTGAGAACGCTTTTATGTGACGCCCCGTGGTCATTGACCATCTTTCGTCATTTTTAAAGAGCTTACCGTCTTTCACATAAGCGACGAACGTTGAATAAGACATCAAAAATTCCACTCCGTTTAGCGTCATAACCTGAGCTTTACCGTAAAAGCTCTTGCGTGAATCGGTCGGGTTTAAAGCAGTAAACATAATTAAAACCTCTCATAAAACAATTGAATATGTAAATATCGTAATTGAAGTAACATTGGCACACTTAAGCTAACTAATTGTTTCCTATGAATAATTTTTGATTAAATCCTAGGATTTAGCATGAAAATTTCCAGCGAAATTGAGCAAAAATAAACCCCGCTGATTAGCAGGGTGGGTTGTGTCAACTTACAGGTCTTTTTCTAACCACTTACCGCAGAAGCGGTAGTATTTTTTTTGAGAAGTTGAAAAACTGCGTTTGGTCAGGGACCGAAGGTCTCCCACTAAGTAGGAGAAGCGCACGTAATCAGCGCAGGTTATCTTGCTCTTTTGACGCAGAATGTTGTGTTCTCTGATGATTTCAGGGTTTAATTTAGCTAATTTCATAATTCAATTACCTCTATCAAAATTTATTTCTATAATTGAATTATGAAACATCTAAGTATGGATTGCTTACAATTCTTTTACCCCGCCATCAATGATAAGCGTGCAAGTCACGCCTCGGATTGTGCTTATTTTTGCGTCAACTGCGCCGTCTCTCTTTCATCGTGCCATTCGTCCTACGTGCGCACATGCGCTTTAAGCCTAGGATTTATGAATAAGATTTCCAGCGTTTTTGTTTGACACTCCTCGGATTTGTTTTGAACATTTCCTAGGATTTAGGGATATCGAAATACTTGTAGGAAAATGCGACTGCTGACGAAAAGAGCGGGATTGACTCCCGCCCCTTGTCTGGGTTTTATTCCCCTTCTATGATGATTCTCACTAGATTTTCAACATAAGCCCATACATACGCATTCTTTGCGTATTTTGAACAGGTGAGAATATCACCATAGGTTAAACCGAGACTATCACACAGCATATCAAGACCGACCTCTTGCGCAACACATTCGATATGCTCAGCAACTTCTTCGTTTCTTTCATAGAATGCTGTTGTATCAGAGTAGTACGTGAGTGCGAGACAGCAACCCGAAGAGCAACCATCGTTATAGATAGCTTCAAGCTCGTTGCGAAGCGCTTCAAGATCTTCATCGTCATCATCTTCGCTATAACCAAGCTCATGCAAAAGATTGACTATTTCATAGTCTTTTTCCCACAGGGCTTTAGTCTTTTCTAAACTTAGCAGTGTCATGTTTTGCCTCTCTAAAAATTATTGAACATGTTGTTATTATTAATCAGCTAATAATGGCACGCTTGAAATCTTTTAACCCCGCCAAACTCATTTTTCTTAAAGCTCAATCCTTGGCTTGAACTCAATCAATTGTGTTTTCTCTTCTCTTTTGTCTTTTCTGTGCATCCGTGGCTCATGTGCGCACACATGTGCTTGGAGGATAAACTTCGCCATGGAATTGTCATCCGAGGCTTTTCTTCGCAGGCAATATGTGCTTGGAGGATAATTTCCGTTCATAAAAGCCGAGGATTTCTCATCAAGATTTCCTTGGATTCTGAAAAATCTGCTGGATAAAAATGTCGTAGATGAGTTTTGATTAATCCTATAGGGACGATCATTCCTCAAGCCCCGTGGATATTGATGTTTCAAAAATCGACTTTTTCAAAAATCCTTGCAGTTAAAACGCATTTTTGGGCGATTTCTTGCCTTTTATTGCCTCTTTTTGATGAAAGACTGAAGCCAGTTCGATTCCCATAAATATATAATCAATCTGCTGAGAGATTCCTTGCCAAAATGGGATGAGGCTATTCAAAATCTGCCATTTTTCACTGAAATTTCCCACTTTACTCTATGCTAGTGGCAAATAAGCATAGAAAACGCACCATGCGGCATATTCCCAGACTTCTATTTCTCTATATAGATAGTCTTGTAATGCGTCTATAGCCCCGTTTAATGCGTTTCTTGTGTATTGCCGAAGGCATTCACAGAAACTCTCGGCATAACTTGGCAAAAGGAACGCCATGACTATAACAATTTTGAAAAAATTGAGCTAATTTTCACTCAAAATTGATGGAAAAACCCCACTTTTCCCAAAAATGACCATTTTTACAAACCCAATAACGACGGGCGTTTAGGAAAACTCGTCCCAATAGCGTTAATCAAAAAATTTTCAAAAAATTCCGACTATAACAATTTTGAAAAATGAGCCTCGGATTAATCAATTTTCTAACTCAAATTTCCAGCAATGAGCCTAGGCTTTGAAGACTCATTGTCTTTCAGTCAGATAACTTGCCTATGGATAAAAGACAGCCTAGGAATCACAGACTTCCGAGGATTATGGAATTGCCAGCAATTGAAGGACTGGAAAGCCTCTATGCCATTGACCCTTAGCCTAGGATTGAACCATTGTGAATTAAAAGTGGGAAAACGGGGTTATTTTTGATACAAAAGTGGGAAATTGAAGCTGGAAATGAGTTAAAATAATGGTAAAAGTGGGACAATGTCTCAAAAAGACGAATCCGCTTCATCGCCCCGCCTATTTTCTGCTCCTTATCCCTAGTTTTTGTTTGTTATCCCTAGTTTTTGTTTGTTATCCCTAATTACTTGTTTCTAGTTCTTGTTCCCGCTATTCCTAGCTTCTGTTCTTCATTTCTAATTGCCGTGTGTTATCTCTGTTTGCCATTAGTCATTCCCGCTCTTTCGGTTCTAGCCTCTGTTTCTATCCCGCTACTTCTGTGTCTTTGTTTGTCGATTCTGCATTTACTATTCTACTTGCCTTGAATTGCCTGTTTTTATCTTTAATATCCCGACTATTGTTCATTCTGTTATTGGTGTTATTAGATTGTTTGTTTTCTATTCTGATAATTGAGTTAATCATTTTGTAGGCCTAGGATTCGTTTGAATTGTTATTGTTGGTGTGAATTGTTTTTGACAGCTCTTTTATTGAAACGTTTAGGCGTATATAAAAACCGCAGAATTTTGTTCTTGCGGTTTTGTTTGATTGAATGTGAATTTTTAACTGAATTTAATCATCAGTCAGTGAAAAATTATCGATTACAAAATAATTTGAGATGATTTTTGAATAGTCAATCTGTGAAAATTTAGATGGAAAATTCTGCTCATCTAAATCAAAAGAATCGATAATCTCGTTTTCTTCATCAATAACATCAATTTCATTGACATCGGGCAAAGACTCAATCCACCAGACGCCATAAAGATTTTCTTTTGTGACTTCAATCTCTTTAGTAATGCGATTGAAAAGAAAACCCTCATTGTAATTGACTCTGATATCGTCTCTAACCGCTGTTACCACCGCAATACCGATGGCTTCTTTCTCATTGATTTTATCGATTTCAAAATGCTGAGAAATTGACCAATTGTCTTGAGCCATTAAATGCTTCAATTGGCTAAGCTTCATTTGCTGATTCATAGAATACCTCTTAAAAGAATTTCGTATGAACCTATTATAATTTTTGTAAGTCTGGACTGCTTTACAACTCTAAAACTTGTCAAAACATAATTACTTCTTTTTCTCGTAGTTTCTGCCTAGGATTTTTAGAGAGGATAAAATTAAATTATTCTTTAAAAACAAATAGTTAGATCGATGAATCTTTAAAAGTAAAGACAAAAAGTTAAACCTGTCGGGATTGGTGGGAAACCGACAGGTTTGTTTAGAAAAAAATGAACGGTTAATATTCGCTCTTTAACTTGCTGAGCACCTGCAAAATAAAGGGCGTGATGAGCATCTTTTCTGAAGCTGTTAATGAACAGTGATACTGCGCAAAGGGACTCGACTGTAAGCTCTCTTCAATATCATTAAACACGTCTTCAATCGTGTAGTTTTTGATGATATTGATCGCATTCTTGCCCGCTTCAGAGTCTGCGCCCTCATCTACTATCGTGTTTTCCATGCTTTTAATTTGAAAAACACCATTAAAAATTCGGTCGCTTCTGTCTTGCACAACCTCTTCTAAACTCGCTTTTCTCATTTAAGTTACCTCTCTTAAATCTATCTGCTTCGATCTTAAAGCATAGCGGGTTGGACTGCTGTGATTAGATAAAGATGCGCCTCAAATCGTCTAAGTACAATTACCAATATTTAAGTAATCGATTAGTTATCTTTAAATGATATAATTAGCTCTATAAAAAAAAGAACTGCATGTTTTATTCCTTACTTAACCACCTGGATTTTCTGGGCTTAACAGACTACCCTGTTCAAGCCCTTATTTTTTGACTAATGAAATTGACTAGGTATAAATCCTTATGTCGAGACTAATTTAAGTAATCGCTTAGTTATTTATTGCTGATATAATGTACTTAATAAAGTTCATTATGTTTCATGCGTAGCAAGTGAGACTTGAAATTAAGACTTTCAAGTCTCACGTTCAATGGGGAATGTAAGGTGACAAACAAGACGTGAACGAGTCAGATTCAGAGCGTGACCGAGCAGTAGCGAGTTGTCTGCAAACAACTCCAAGGTTTTCAGAATCATAAACTGAGTAAACGTGGTGCAAATCCACCCTCTGAATCTCAAAGGGAAAGGTCTCTCCCTAAACAAACCTAGACCAATGGGTGATGTAGCGAAGGATTAGTGCTGAGTTCCTGAATGGGAGTAGGGTTTTAGAACCTTAGAATTCTCAAGCCCCTGTACATCACCCTGCTTTCAGGGCGTAGCTCAGTTGGTAGAGTTCTCGGTTTGGAACCGAGCGGTCGTTGGTTCGAGTCCAACTGCCCTGACCATCTTTAGAGACTGTGCTCCAGAGTCTAAGCTGTAGCGGTTTTATCACTTTTGTCCAGAAGAAGTGAGGTTGCGCACTTAACCATAGCAGTGCGGGAGTTGGGGACTTCTTCCAATTAAAGTCTCTTGGTCTGGTCAGCCAATCATAAGCATGTGGTCTAAAGCGCAAAGTGTTTATGAAAAGTGACAAGAGGTTTGAATAATTTCAGACCTCGCCTCAAAGTCATTTAGAGATAGATGATTTTGAAGTTAAATTCGGAAGGTGGCTGAGTGGTTAAAAGCGGCGGACTGTAAATCCGCTCCCCTAACGGAGGTTCGGTGGTTCGAATCCATCCCTTCCGACCATAGAGATTTATTAGAGCTGTAGTTTTAAGAACTTATCGATGATCACGGGCAGAAGTTCAGAGGGAAAAACGAAGCGAAAATGCACGGTGGACGCACCGCTAGACGTGACTGGCGCATTTCGTTTTGATTCTGGTTCGATTCCAGACAGCTCTTCCATATTTGCTTTAACAAGCATGTAAAGGGTCGCCCTTGCACTATCTGTACATATAGGTCTCGCAAGACTTGTGTACAGAATCCGTGCAAGGTCATTGCAGGGTGCAGATGCGTAGCGAACATCTGTGAAGGGGTATTGTCGGGTGCACAGCAATTCTCCCGTGAGGTCGTTGATATGCGCACTAGATCAAAGGCCTCATTTAAAGACAGGGTAGCTCAGTCAGGTGTAGAGCAACGCAAAATTGGCGAAGGTCGGTGGTTCAAATCCATCCCCTGTCGGTTCTAATTAAGGAGAATGTATATGTGGATAATTAAAAACCCTGAACTGAAGAGAAAAGTCAATGAATTTTTCACTGATGAGGAGATTCATAATTTTTTTCTGCTCTATCAGAAGGAAAGTTTTGTCTATCTCGAATTCACAAACCCCGAAAACAAGCCTGAGCTTTCTTCTATTTGTATTGCAATTCAAATTCCTGTCTCTGAATTTAAAGCGCAATATAACCCAAACGAATGGAATCCCTTCCCGAATGTGGAGCCGCCTAAAAGCGGAGAATATCTAGTCCAATTGAGCAACGGACAAATCCAAAACTGCCTTTTCAAAAAGGCGATTTACGGACCGTCTCCCAATGATTGCTCGCCTGCTTGTTGGAATATCAGTGAGCTGGAGTGTCCTGTCATTGCATTCAGAGAAATGCCCAGACGGTACGATGAATTGCACCTTTAACACATAGATATGACAGAAATAAGCCCCTTATTAATCTATTTTATTGGACAATTAGACACTCTGATTGATGCCAGTTCATCTGTTCTCGGTCTTTCACTGATTTCCTTCGGCATCCTGATGATGGTCAGATCAATATTGGTATGTTCGATTTACGATCACGAAGATAAGAAAAGGTACGACGACTATCTTCAATTTTATAACAAGGTCATAAAGATCATATGTCCAGTTATTGTGTTCAGCTTCTTGAGCAGTATTCTTCTGCCATCTAAAAGCACAGTCGCCGCAATGGTTGTGGTTCCTGCTGTGGTCAACAACGAGCAGATTCAGAACATTTCAAAAGACGTATTGATGTGGGCTGAAGCCTATATCAAGAAACAGCTTGAAACTGAAAAGAATCAATTGAAGGAAAATAGCTTATGAAATTAAGTGCTAAGGATTGTCGGTACATTCATGATGTCCTTCTTGGTCGATATGTTCGAGCCGAAGACGAAAAAGAAAAAGAAATTTTTTTTGAATTGAAAAAGAAGTTTGAAGGACCAAACGGCATGGGTCTGCGAGGGCCTGACCGAGTTGTTGAGTTTGAAGAATCTTGGCGTAATCAGCTTGCTGAACTTAGGGAAAAAGAAGCCGAGGGTGACGAAAAAATCAAAAATCTGCATGGCTACTATCTGACATTTTCAGAAAATTCGTGGAAGTTTGTTTTCGGAATGATTCAGGTTGTTTTGATCTTTTCCCTACTCGGGGCCGTGCTGTACACGATTGCATCAATGCCTAGCGAGTGGGCAGTTTGGGCGCCGATTCCGATCGCGTTTTGCCTTTTTCTCTGGGAATATTCAGGCAGATGCTTTTCTGGTTGGTTTTGGAGAAAAAGATGACTCCGTGGTGGATTTTTTGGTATGACAGCGTTTGGGTTTGGATAAAATTTCTTTGTATGACTAGCGGGACTGTATGTCTGGCAACTGCCCAAATGAATAACAGAAAGTCGCTTTATTTTCTTAGCATCTGTTTGTTCTTATCTTCAGCTCTATCACCAAGCGGCGATGCTCTCTACAACATGTACAAAGCTTGGTAAAGAATGTTCAATATTCGTCCTTTCTCAAATAATTTATCGTTAAAAAAGCAAAAATGGCTGAACTTAAAGACACTATTGATTTAATGCTTTCCGAAGACCCAATAGAGCGCTTGAATGCTGAATATCAGCAATTGACTATTCGTGCAGACAAATTGTTCGGATTTATTCAAATGATTAAGAAAGGAAAGGTCGCAAAACCTGCAAATTTTTCTTTGCTCAAAAAGCAACTTTCCATCATGTCCAGTTATAAAAAAATTTTAGAAGAACGCATTTCTTTACTGTAAAAGGCAATAAATGACAGAAATCAATAAATACAAAATTCACAAGGAAATTTGCTCTGCTCTCCATCAGACTTATGTCGCTAAAAATTCTGATTATGGCGATTCCTTTTCGAAAACCCGTCTCGAATTTCCCGAATCCATCTTGGTTCGTCTTTCAGACAAGTTTGAGCGCATCAAAAGCCTTTACAAGAAAACCGATCGTCAGGTAAAAGATGAAAGCATCGAGGATACACTTTTGGATTTGGCAAACTATGCAATGATGGAAGTTGTCGAACGTCGTGCTGAAAAACTCGGTCGTTCTTTGGACATGGGTGCCCGTGCTGATAGCGGGAATTTCGCCCCTTCTTGGCCCTATGAAATGAAAGACGAAGATTGTGATGTAAATCATGTTTCTTTGCCTTCATGTAAATGTTTTAAGACAAAATGACTAAGTTTGAAGTCGTATCCGATCTGCATTTTGATCACTTCATAGGAAGTGGTGAAGCAGGTACAGAATTCTTGGAAAGCGTTTTTCTTAAGCCAACCGCTCCCAATCTTTTGGTGGCGGGAGATATTGGCAACTGGTACAGCGAACACGCTTTGTTTTATACAGACTACTTTTTCAACTTAGTCAGACATAAATATCAAAATGTTATTTGCGTCTTAGGAAATCACGACTATTATTCCTTCGGCCTAGATGAAACTCCGTCGCCTGTAGCTTTGTATCGGGAGCGATATGATTTCCCGAATGTCTTTTTCTTAAGCCTTAGCAACGCTCCAAGTTCAATTTGTCTTAATAACATTACGGTTATTGGCGGAACGCTATGGTCTGAGCTTGATCCAACTTATGAGCTTGATATTGTTCATCGGCTTAATGACTTTCGACTGATTCACGGTTTAACACCAAAAGACTATCGAAAAAGATTCGACGTTGAATTGCTTGAGCTTGATAGACAGCTTGAAATGTACAAAGATGAAAAATGCGTAGTTTTAACACACCACGCACCGACCTTCTATACAACGACAATGTACAAAGACAGCCAGCTTCAAAGTGCTTTTTGTACTGACCTTACAAGAATGTTTTTTTCTCGGGCGAATATTAAAGCGTGGGTATTCGGTCATACCCATGTCAAAGCTGAGCTTGAGATTGGCGGAGTAAAGCTGGTTGAAAATTCGTTTGGATATTACGGTCAGGAGAGCTTAGATTACAAGCCGAAGTTATTGATAATAGAGTAAAAATTTAGCCCCGCTTTTGCGGGGCTTTTCGTTTCTTTAGATTCCCATCTTAGAGTAAATCATGGGAAGAAGATTAGATTCAGGGTTAGGGGTCATTTTGTGACCTGCTTTCAGCGTGATGCCCAAGCGAGGGAGCATATTCATCACCTGACCAAGCTGGGCGGTAGCTGTCTGCGGGCTGTATGGTTTCTTCAAGAGAGCTTGATAAAGATTGCCCTTTTTACCGCTCTCAATAAAACCATCGTTTTTCAGCACGTTAAAAGCAATTTTTAACACGGGGTTAAGAGATGCGTTATCGCTTAAGTATGTAAACAAACCGACAACCTTTTCACAAACTTTCTTTTGAGAGAATTTAGACTTGTCATCTAAAGCAAGACGAAGCTCATCAAGTTCTTTTTTCTGCTCTTCTTCACTCAGGTCTTTTGTGAGAGAAAAAACCTTAGCAGAGTTTTTCATGCGCTCTTCAAGCATTTTTGCGTAACCGTCTTTGTAGGTGACGTGTTTAGCTTTGGGAGCAATTGATTTTACTTCTTTCTTAGCTTCTTCAGCTTCAGCGTTGAGAATTTCAATCTTTTTCTCAACGACTTCTTTGTTAATGGTGATTGTGGGACGTTCGACAACAATCTCTTCTTCAGCAGAAGGAGCTTCTTTGTTAATTTCGACCATCAGTTCGTCGATGCTTTTGATTGTTTCAATGCTCATGTTTGCACCTCTTCGGTTAATTGAATTTCAATAAGCTCATTCTATTAGAGGTAATTTAGGACTGCATGATATTGAAAAATCTATCCAACCTTTTGAAAATCGATCAACTTCTTATTTAAATAATCACGTCAGTAATATAGAAGTTTGATTGATTAGTACGACTTAATTCCCGATTGATTTTGTTGACCATTTCAATGGACACTTCGTCTTTATATCCAAAGCGCCAAACGAGTTGCTCAATCATGATTAAACAGTCCGCAAGTTCAGTCACTAAATCCTTGCGAGTGAGAGAATTATTTCCGTGTCGTCGCATTTTGATGATGGCTAATGCACATTCGACCGCTTCTTCTTCCATCTGTCTAAGCTGTTCTTCTTCTGTATGAGCATTGGCGATTTTTGTAATCGCTTCTTGATGTCCAATCTGAGTTTTCATTATTATTCTTTATCCTAGGATTTGTTGTTTTAATCCAGTTGCAAGACTGGATTTGTGGTTCGCAACTGTTTTATTCTGTGAGAATCAGAACTGTTATGCTAAATACAACCTGTCTAGGGTTGTCAACTGAGACTACGGAACCGTCTTCAAAGCGCCATAGCTCAGTTGGGTCTAGGGAGTCGGTCCCTAGTGGGTATTCAACTTTTACTGCTCGTGCCCGCCATGCTTCAATAACACTGTATGGAAATTCCAGCGTTCCACGCTGATCATATTCATCGTACTGATTAACAATGTGAGCAAATGTTTGTGCTAGTTTCATAATAAAACCTCAAAATAGTGTTTTAATAAGACTCTTCAAGCGCCGCTAAGTAATTTAATGTTTCATCTAGCTTTTCTTGTATCTCTTCAAAAAGTTCTTCAACATCGTCTGAAGACTCTCCTTCCAAACACCATAAAATATCTTTGAGCTTTTCGTTCATAGTTTCCTGTATTTCTTGAATTGCGCATTTAACTTCACCAACTTGCATTTCAATACCGCTTGTCTTAAGAACGTATTCACCGAGTGTTTTGGTGAGATTGTCATCGCTTTCTAAAGCGATCTCTGCGAGCTTTTGTGGTTCGTACAACCTGCATTCTGCAACCGAAAGTGTCATGTTTACCTCTTTTTTTTAATTAAGTAATTATTTACTTTTATATAAGTTTACACCACTTAACATTGGAACGCTTCTTTTCTTCGTTTTGCGCCTATTTACAAGAGACAATAAAACCCTGTTCAACCAAAAGTATTGAACAGGGCTAATTGCTGTTAGTTGTTTTCTAATGAACGAATTTTTTGCATCAGTTCAATTCTTCGTATCTTCAAATCGACAAGTTCTAATTCGTCTCTAAGACTCTTAAGTGTAATCTCTTTTGTTGGTGTAATTTTCTGAATCTTAGATGCGCCAGCAACTTGAACCGACAGAGTTGATGTAGTTTTGACTCTATCTAATAGATCTTCTGCGATATCCCCATGCTTCCTTATTGAAACAAGTTTCTGCATTTCGCTTGAAGATAACTGATTCAGTTTAGAGATGATGTTCTTAACATCGTCTAATGAAACAGGATTTTTGCTTGAAATTTTCCACTCCGCATCTTTAAGATGTTCAAGTTTGTCAGACGATATATCACCAATACGAACCCACGCAGAACGCTTAACATTGCCGATTTTGAAATTCCTTGTATAGTACGCCATAACAGTGACAGTACGCTTTTGGGTTGCTTTAGCGAATACAAGCTGTAGATTCTTGATTGTCGGAACAGTGACGATTCTGCTTTTTGAATCAGACAAAAGCAGACAATTTTCAATCGCTTGGTAGAGATTTTGCTCTTTAATTTGCATATAGAACCTCGTTTAAGGTTATTAACTATCTGAATTTAAATAAATTCATTAAGTCGATCTTACACGGGGTAATTCAGGATAGCTTGGGATTTAAAGACAGTCCGTCAGCTTTGAGATAAAGCTCTTCAATCACCTCGTTGAAGGGGAAAATATAGTTCCTATCAACTCTTTTGGATTTAACCAGTTTTCCAAAACACTTCAGCATAACTTCAACGTCGTACCTTGCGGCATGTGCCTCAGAATCGTTGTAATCGACATTAAGAGCGAAGCACAACTCTTTTAATCTTGGAACTTTCCCGCTAAACGTTGCCCAACGTGTTGAACGCATTGTGCACAGTGTTGGTGTTGTTATCGGCGATAATCCTAACGTTTCAAATTCTTGATTCAAAAACGATGTATCGAACGAGGCATTATGAATAACAATTAGTTTTGCAGTTGAAAGCTGTTTGTGAATTTCTTCGGCTTTTGTTTCGAACGTTGGCTCTTTCATCAAGTCTGCCAAAGAGATGTGATGCACCGCCTCTGCCTTTGCGTCAATCGCACGTTTTGGATTGAATCTTTGCAGAATTGATTCTTCAGGAATTTCCTTCAAATCCGCTCCGAGCACAATTCCGCAATACTCAACGATTTTGTGGCCCTCGCCAATGCCTGTCGTTTCTAGGTCTAGTCCAACAATTTTCATTTGTTTTCGCCCTTTATCTAAACCCCGCCCCAGCATTGGCGAGATTCTTAGTTGATTGTTACTTTTAACTTGTCCATCAACTCTCGGTTCGGGTCAACTGCATTATTCTGCATTTCTCTTATCTCTTGTGCGACTGGCGCCACATATTCTTCTGCGCTTAATCGTTCCCTAGGTACTGAAACTGCGGGCACCTTGATTTTCGACAGAAAGCCATATGTTGTCAGTGACAAAATGTCTAAAAGACCTGCGTAATAGTCGCAGTTCGTGTTTGCTGGGAAATGAACCGTAAAGTCAATAAGCTCTTGCGTAAGCTCAACGGACTTCGCCTCAATTTGCTTTAATCGCCTCTCGAAAGAAGCAATTTCTTTTTTGTCGAATTTGGAACCATTGCTTGCGTCAAAACACGACGTGCTGTAAGTCAGCAACGATGTATAGACATCTGACGGGCCAAAGTCAAGAATGGCGTTTTCGTCTCTTGCATCTAAGATGGCTTGCTCAATCCCTCTCAAAATATCTTCATTCATTTTGAAGAAATTTTTCAAGTCATCATTCTTGGTCTCGTCAAAGTCAACATCTGAAAATTCATCAATGTCTAGGGAAACAAATCGATACCCTAACTCTTGAGCCAATGCACGACAAAAGTCAGTTTTTTCAGTACCGAAACCTGGGCCAACAACCGTAATTAACATTTTTGATCTCCACAATTTTTGATAATTGTAAGAGACCTTTGGTAATTAAGTTGTTGGCAATCAGATATCCTCACACGATAAATATTCGCCACGCTCATTCGCCGCACTTAAACCGCATAGATTAGCTCGTCGCCTTCGAGTCAAAGACCTCTTCCCTCTCTTTTGCCACTCTGCGCTTTTCTTCAAAATGAATAGTTTTGCCTTCATCAAGTCAGACAGTGTCATTGTAGAAAAGTGACATTCGCTAATGGGCATTTTTAGACACTTTGCTAACCATGTATATGCTTGAATGCGAGTCATGCCTCCCTTACATTTCCACAATTTGTCAAAATAACGGTGGCATTCGCTTCTCAGACGCTTCTTGTGAGAAATTTGAAGCGCCTGAGAGACAACCTTTTTACGATTCGACGACATTTTCTTTCACAAAGGGTTTCATTGCCATCAACTGAGCGATGAACTCTTTGAAATCACGAACCGACAGTTCAATTTCAATCTCATGATCGGTTTTGTCGTTTGCTCTAAATTTGACAATAGAGCTTCCAATCTCAGCTTTTGCAATCAACGTTGCGTTCTGGGATGTTGCTTCAGCAATTTTACTCACTGCCATATTATTCCTCTTCAATAAAATTTTTCGGAAACTGCTTGCTAGGAAAATAGAAAATCTGGTTTAAACCCATTGAATCACTGCGAGCGCAACTTTTAAGTTCACGCAGTTCTTTTTCTACTTTCTCAAACAGATAAGAATTGACGTTTTTGAACATATCGAAAAGATCGAGCCAGTCAGCATTTCTCCCAACACAAAAACCCAAACATGTTTTGCCGTCCATAAATCGCCCGCTATAGTTCTTGCGAACACTGAACGAGATGTCTTCGCACTCAGAAGACTCGCAGGTTTCCTTCAAAAGCTCGACTAAATCTTGACTAATTATCGACATAAGAAATCACCTTTTTTTATTTAAATGTGGTTTAAAAATCCCTGCTTCGACAAGCTCTATTACTCTTTTCTCGGGTATAGGAGGTCCGCCACCTCCGTATTGCGGGCCATACTGAAAACCAAGAGCCTTTTCTTTCTCTGTGGGATACGGTCTCGTTTCAAACCGATATTTGTAAGCGTTATAGCGAATCTTTTTGAACAGTTTCGCTTCAGCCAGCATGGGAGATTTTTCTCGAATACCGAATTGAAACTCTTTCTTTATCGAATTCCAAATACCCCAATCTCGACCGCCACCTTCTTCGTAGAAGTTGCTTTTCACAATTCGCTCCTTAAACTGCAATAGGCGCTTTAATAGCGGGATGCGACTCATAACCCGTAATCTCAAAATCATCGAATTTATATTCCCAAGGGAATTCGTGATGATTTCTTATATATAATTGTGCACTCGGGGGTAAAGGATGTCTGCTGAGCTGTAGCTTCGCCTGTTCAATGTGATTGTCGTAGAGATGAACGTCACCGCCCGTCCATACAAATTCGTCAGGGACGTAGCCCAAACAATCAGCAAAAATGTACGTCAGTAAGGAATAACTTGCGATGTTGAACGGCACACCTAAGAAGAAGTCACAACTTCTCTGATAAAGCTGACAAGACAGATATTTCTTGCCGTTTTCTTCTCTTACAAAGAACTGAAATAGACAATGACAAGGCGGAAGCGCCATTTGATCAATCACTAATGGGTTCCAAGCACAAACAATATGTCTTCTTGAGAACGGGAACTTTTTCAGATACCAAAGAACTTTGCCAATTTGATCAATGCTAGTGGTTTCTAGGTTTTTAAAACCTAATTCTTTATTGTCATGATCATCGGGGTTTATAACAAGCCCGTCTTCGTAGCCTGTGTTTCCTAAAATCGTCGCATATGTTCCCTCAGCAGAAAAACCTCTCCATTGTTTCCCGTAAACAGGGCCAAGATTTCCGTCTTTGTCTGCCCATTCATCCCAAATGGTGACACCGTTTTCTTGCAGATACTTAATGTTTGTATCGCCTTTTAAGAACCAAATCAGCTCGTGAATGATGGATTTCAAATGAAGTTTCTTTGTGGTCAGAAGCGGGAAAGATTCTTTCAGATCAAATCTCATTTGACCGCCGAACAGTGCCCTTGTGCCCACGCCTGTTCTGTCTTTTCGAAAAGAACCCTTGTCAAGAACTTGTTGCATTAATTCTAAATATTGATACATTTACCACTCCAAGAAAGTTGCAAGCAATGCGGCGATAACACATATCAATAACAGCGAAATCGCCAGCCAAAAATTTTCGTTCCAAACAGTCCTTACAATTACAGCAAAAGCAAACACCCCTCCACAGAAAACAACAAAACTTATAAGATGGTAGAAAAAGCGAAAAATCATTCTCATAAGTTTTCTCCTTGTTCTTTAACCTCTACCTCAACGCATATTGGTTCCCATGCATACCAACTGACTTCACTAACGATGTCACGAGTAGTAAAGTCGTAAAGCTCTCCGCCAATGAGTTTGACAAGATGAAAAGTGTCGTTTTTTGAGGACTGAGCTAAAAATGCTTGTTGGGGTTTAAATGTGTCTTTGGGAATTACGCCGTTGTAAGTTAACCTAACAATCGTCTTCGAACTCACTCTTTCGTAGAATCGGAATTGCTTAATCACTTTTAGACATTCATCGACAATTTCTGAAGTCGACCATCTTTTGCCTCCGCACCCCACGTACATCGGCAAGTAGGTATAGTCCTCGCAATGTGCGTAATCCCAGCCAAACCAGAAATCGTTGGAGTCTTCAATCCTTCCGCTGAAAGATAATCCGCCATGCACCTCGATCTGATCGTCTATTTCCCAACAATCCTTCTCATAAAACGGATGATTTTCTGGCACAGAAACATAGCCGCAAGGGTGTGTTCCTAAAGATACAACCTTCCATTTGTATTCCCCGACTTCCCCTTCAGCTAATGTCTCGATCAGACGACGACCACAGTGATATTTCATTTCTTTATATATTGTCATTTCAGCTCTGTAGGTGTGTCGTTAAAATAATGAACAAATTTGTTATCAATAAAGTCAACACGACTGGCCTTATCGCCAATCTTGATCAGCATGTTTGAAAACTTAGATTTATCCCTTTCGCATTCAAAAGAGACACTGTGCTCTTCTTCGCCCGTAGGAATCCCAAAAACTGAGAAAGCGTGAATAGCAGGTTTTTCTACCAAAGTTTCAAACCGCTTCATTGTTTCCCAAGAGGGTCTCAGATAAAAATAGGCTTCTAGCCCTGCGTAAGCGTTTATAGCAAGCCAATGCGGGACAGTGACTTTCTCCAATATATGTGGGTTGTTACGTATGTCTTGCAGTACTTTTTCTAACGACCGAAGATTACAGCTGGTTAAATAATAGTCGTAGTTAAACCAAGACCTAGAAGCAATACTTTTGTCTTTGCGTAATGAAAATATTTTCCCTTCAAAAATAAAATACAAATGAGAGTATTCAATTTCACAGAAAATCAATTCATCACGGTGTTCGATTAATTTGTTTATAAACTCATCAACTTCTTTGTTATATTCAGTATGCAAATTTATTGACATCAAGCGTTCAATGCACCAATTTTTCATTTGCTTTAATTTCATAAGAATCCCTCTAAGCAGATGAATCAATCTTATCATAAGTAACTAATTACTTATAGAGCAAGGTTGAAATAATCCTCTATTTCCCTATCGAACTCATAAAAGACGAGATGTTTCTCCACTCATCAGTTTGAACTCCTGCATTTATAGCCCCTATAGCATCTGCTAAGTGTTCGTTTTTTTCGACCATAACCTCTTCCCCCTTAAGTTTCCGCTTAATCCAAGGTGCTTTCGGAAACTTTTTTGAAGCCCAAAGAATCATTTCCTCTTTGCTTGCTGTTTTGTGATTAACTGCCCTAACCTTATTTTCTTGAGCTGTTACCTGAATAATTGGAATTGGAAGAGAAGCCAACAAACCAATGCAAATCCCATAACTAGCCATTGAACGAGCGCTTTGAGAACCATGCGGAACCTCGACAAAAGCATACGTCGGACGATAGCTTTCAATGATCTCACAAACGCCCTTAAAAAGCGCTCTAGCGCTTTCCAAGTCCTGGGAGTTCTTGCGTACTCTCTTTTCGTTTGAAGGGCTTGTAGACACTAATTTCAAGTCTATAACGTCAAATTTTTTCGTCTCGCTGTCGTACACACCGATAGCAATCCCGAAGTTCCTTAATGAAGGGTCAATGCCTATTATTTTTATTTTCATTACCATGTACCAAAATTAGGATGAGTTGATGACGCAATGGGCGTTGCTTTTTCGCTTCTAAACGTCTCATTCAATGTGTTGTAAATAATTGGGAAAATGTAGTTATGAGAAAATTCATCCAAGCCTAAAGCGTCATCCCACTTAATAAAACTGTCAACTTTCTCTCGTGTTCTGTCTAAGCGTTCTGAAGATTTCCTACCAACAGGAATGACGCTGTTCAACTCGATTAAATATTTCGCTTTGACACCGCTCATTTTCTTATCGATTGGCATTACAAATATCTCATACGTAAACGTGTAGTCGTCTAGTTTCTGATAACTGGAGATTGTCGGGCCGTCGAGATGACCCGTGACTTTTACACGAAAAATAAATTCATTATCTTCGTTCTTCTGCAATTCTTCAGTCGTGGCATATTTGAGAATACCGCATTTAAAACTTGTGATTTCAAATTCCTCACCGCCTAGCAAACTGTATTCTGTCATGCCGTCTTGACCGTAAATTTTTGCGCCGCTCGGGTGCAGTGAACATTTATCACGAGTCTGATTCGCAAGATATTGAGCCTCATAAAAATGCGCCCAACGAATGCCCACCTCTCTTATGTCGTCTTTTTTGGCATTAATGCAGGTAGGGAAAATCAGAGATTCATCGATTTTCATCACTTGCTCTCCACAAGAGAACTTGTGCCATCCTTTTTAACGACAGTAATAGTGTTGTCAATCCAATCTCTCAGTGAGTTATGAGAAATGACAAGTGCTGTGCCGTGTTCTTTCGCTTTAGCGTCAAGAATTGTCATAAGACGCTCAAGACCACTGGCGTCGATGGCATGATCAACCTCGTCTGCAATATAAAGACCAATCGGGTTTTCTGCCCTCGACGTTACCAAGTCTTGTAAAGCCATAGAAGTAGCAATGCGAACTTTTCTCTTTTCGCCACCGCTCAATCCTGCAAAGCAGGTTGCGCCTTTCACGCTTTGAACTTCAATTGAGAATTTTTCTCGGAAATCGCCCTTAGCAGTCTTCGTAAGCGTCTGCCAAGTTGCTGTAATTTCGCCGTCTGAAAGTGTGTTTAAGTAGAAGGCAGTACGCTCATTGAGATACGGTGTGATCGTATCCAAAATATGAGCACGAATGCCTTTAACCGAGTAAAGCTGTTGAACGCTTTCAGCTACTTTTTCAGCCTCTTGAGCCTCTAATAGCTGTTGTTCAAGCTGAGCTTTTTCTTTAACGCCTTCCGAAATTTTCTCAGTCTCTTCGGCAAGAAACTTCTTGTAAGGGCTTTCTTCGTTGAGAGTCTTTTCGCATTCCAAAATGTTTTTCTGAATTAACTCTGCCCGTTCTTTTTTACTTCTGATTTCAAAGACGCTATTCTGGTTCTTCTTAAACTTATTCTCTATGGTTGAGAGCTCGGTAGCTAAAGCCGTTACGTCGGGTAGTTTTTTCTTAAACTCCGCAACGTTTTTCGCAAACTGCTTAGCTTGTTCAACCTGAGCCATGAATTCCCGCATCTGAGACATCAGTTCTTCATTTGTCTTAGCAATCTGAGATTCAATAGCTTTCTTAGCTGTGCTCAAGTCTTCTGCTTGATAAATTTTTCCGCATTCACCGCAACGAGTTCCAATTTTTGAATCGAGATTAGTCGTCTCTTGCTTTAAGCCTTCGACTTTCTTTTTTGTCTTTTCAATGTCAGACTTCAACATGACGCATTTATTTTGTTCAAGATTGAAGTCGTTTTGAAGCTTTCTACTCTGAGCCTCTAATGTTGAATAGTTCTTTAGATGCTCTCTAATCTGATTCGCTCGATCTTCAAGAGTGTCAGTTTCTGACTTTGAAAGCAAAGCAATCTTGGCAATTTCAGCTTCAATGGCATTCTTTTCAGCAGTCAATTCTGCAATTTTGGACTGCTGTTTTTTAACAAAGTCTTCGTCTTGCTCTTGCAGATGTTTGATATTTTCCTCACTAGCACTCAGTGTCTTGTCAGCAAAACCAATTTTTGTCTGAATGGACTCTACTTGGTCATGGGCCTTGCCGCACATGTCCTTTGCAATTTCACTTGCCTTTTGCAGTCGATCAATGCCAGCCGCCTCTTCAATTAGTGTCTTGAGCATCTTGTCGGTCAGAGAAGGAAGATCGGGCATCTTTTCTTGAGCGGCATAAATTGAAGATGTAAACACTTCATAAGAGCAACCAAGAATGCCATTAACAACCTTTTGAGTCTCTGACACTGTTGTCTTTGTTAATTCACAACTTCCACCAACGTCAAGACCGTCAATAACAACGTGCTGAACAATCAGATTGTTGCCTAATCTTTTGCTCTTTCGCCCTCTTTCAATGTAGTAGCAGTTCAAATCTTCTGTCCAAACTTCTACTCCCACCACACACTCTTTTTTGGCTTTCTTATTGATAACCGCATCGCCAGAAACACCTCTGGCTGTCACTCCAAACAAACACCAACAGAGGGCGTCAACTAGACTGGACTTCCCTGCACCATTGCTATTTGCGCTTTCGTCGTCATCGTTTTGACCTTCTATGAGTAAAAGACCACGATTTGCAAGAGATACAGTAGCTTCGCCAATAATGAGAAAATTCTTTATTTTCAATTCGCCAAATTTCATTTTTCAGCTCCTATTAAGCCCAGAATATCAAGAGCTTGAACTTTTACTTTCTTTCTGAACTCTTCAGTTTCAGACTTATATACTTCATCCAAATAGACGCAGATTGAGTCGCTGAGTGGGTTTCTTGTGATACCCGAAACCGTTTCTGTGCGAATAACCTCTGCTTTCTTCGCTTTGATATTGACTAGCGCTTCTTTAGCGCCGTACTGAGAAATCAAGAAATCACGAATTTCTTTGGCGTCTTTAATTTCTTTATCTGTGGTCAAACGCACATAGTTGCCACTGATGAGAGATTTCATCTTTTCTTCGGGTTCTTGAACGACGACTATGCGGAACCCTCCCTCTTCTGCGATGGTTTTCGTCGTTTCTACGGTTTCTGGAACACCTTCCAAATCAACAAATTTCGGGGCTTTGCTCTCGCGAAAATTCCACTCTCCCGTATCGGTATCCAAAATAACAAAACCCGCTTTTGAACCGACATCAGACCAAGAGTGATGACATAAGGCACCTACAGAAATGAGCTGTTCACTGATTCTCTTGTGATTGTGGTAGTGACCTGCAAAAATCTTTCCCTTGAAGCCTATTGAATCTAAGTACTCTTGCGTCAATCCATGAGCAGGTACGCCTTTGACCGCACCATCAATTGGCGCATGAGTAAAGACAAATCTTGGCTGATGGGCTTCAATAGCTTTTTCAAAGACAGACTTCCAAGTGTCAATGTCTTTATGCCAAGCGATAAATAAAATATCGTCATCGCTCGCTAGAAGACGCCCGTTTTCGACTTTAGACACAACTTTCTGTAACTTCGGGATGAAGAGAGAATTTCCCGCCACATTTGAGTTTTCTGAGAAATCGATGTCGTGATTCCCCGTAATCAAAACAATACCTTTCGGGAAAAGCGAGTTAATCTTCTCCAGAAGAAATGTGGTTGGCACAAGCACGCTTGTGTCCACTTTGCCTTTTACATGAAAAAGGTCGCCACAATGAACCAACGCTTCGCAACCTGCTTCTTTTGCTTTTTCTGCGACTGAATACATCTCTTTTAAGATGATTTTCAAGCGACTGTTGACGCCGTTTTTATCAATCGTTGAAAACTGAGTCCAGTTATGTAAATGTGTATCGCTGATGATGCAAATTCTCATTACCAAGTCCCCCACAAAGGATGAAAGGAGTATTTCTCAGTTTTGGTTTCTTCTGAAACTGCACCAAAATCTATCCTGCAACTCAAACACAATTTTTTGATTGCACTCATGCTGTATGAGTTTTCACTTTCGTTGTAAACGTCGAATTCAAGCATTTTCTGACTCATGAGACGCCCGATTTCAATCATTACTTTTGTAAAGAG
Organism: Parasutterella muris; assembly: GCF_009767915.1. Lineage (GTDB taxonomy): Bacteria > Pseudomonadota > Gammaproteobacteria > Burkholderiales > Burkholderiaceae_F > Parasutterella > Parasutterella muris. The sequence goes on along the minus strand of NZ_WSRP01000016.1, from coordinate 32,534 downwards.
TCCTTCGTCTCGTTGCCGTTTGTACCTTGTCAGCTCTTTGAAAAGATTCTTATAAAAACTTTTGAGTTTTTTCATCTCTTCTAGTTCGGCGAAAAGACACGCATAATTTGGGTCTATAAATTCCAACACCCCAGCGAGATTTTCAGCTTTTTCGCCAGTAGCGCTGTAGTAGTACAGAAAATAAGGAACTAGAATGTTTAGGTTGTACCTTCTTCTGTACTCCCCCAAGTTCATTGGGGACGCCAATTCTCGACTGTAAAACTCCTTGGTACCAAGAGGGTCTTTCAGAGGGCATTCGTTCAAAACAATCAAGAAGGCGCTTGCAATATGGTGTTTGGCTTCGGGCCACATTTCATATATTCTTCCTCTTTCTTGAATGTATTCACGTCTAAACAGATAATCTGCGACACTGAGAGGAGGACGCTTCAGCTCTTCCTTTGAAGTATGTTCTTTGTAGCCAATTCTGAAGGGCGATACACCTTCAATATAATGTTCGTGTGTCAGTTCGGCTTCAAGTTCAAAGCCGATGTACCTCTCATAAAAATAAGAATCTCTAAGGTCCTCTGCTTCACGCAGGGGCATTATCCTTAAATCGAGAGGTACTTTGCTAGCGTCAAACGGCTCTTTCGGTACCTTAATTCCAGAAATAATGCCCTTCATATCAAGCCTCTTGCTTGTCGTTTTCTAAAATGTCACACAGCTTTTGATACAAACCCTCTTCATTGACTTTCTGAACCAACTGGCTCTTGTAGTATTTCTTGCCATCAAAGACAATCCAAGCTCCAGAGGTTTCGAGTTTGTCTTGAGCAATCAGCTCATCAATTATCGAGCTGACGTAATCAAATTCAGGTACGTTTTCGTCGTTGTAATACATGTCGATACAACACGTCTGAAATGGCTTGGTCATTTTGTTTTTGCGTGCTTCGATCATGATTCTCTGACCGCAGTACTTCTTTTCTTTGTCCACAAGTTTCTTTTTAGAGACAAAGAGACGAACTGAACTTTGGTACTCCATTGCTTTACCGCCAGGAGTGCTTGTCGTCGGGACGTATGCGCCAGGAACTGTTCTCACCTGATTCAGATACACAAAGGTCGCATTCGTTTTCCAAGCTCTCTGATTCATCACCTTTAGAGTTGTTGATGCGACTCGTGCAAGAGCTGTTGTGTCATTCATGCCATAAGCATCAATTTCTTTTGAAATGCTTTGGGCGGGTACAGCACTCGCCATTGAGTCGAAAATCGAGATGATTGGAGCGCTTTCGTCAATGATCTTCTTTTCTCTTATGATTGCGCAAATTTTAGTCGCAATCATGTTACCCGCTTCCCATGTGTCAGGAGTGAAGTAAAAGAAATAAGGTCTTTCAATGTTCAGTCCCAAGTCTTGGGCAAGTTTGATGCTGAATGATCTTTCCCAATCAATGAAGATGGCAACGCCACCAAGCTTTTGAACTTCAATCATGAATTTTGTTGCGAGCAGAGTTTTGCCCGAACTGGACTCGCCAACAATCTCAATGATTCGACCATAGGGAAGACCACCGTCCTTGTACTTATTGGAGATGATTTTGTTGAGCGGGGCATAACCCGTGTCAATAAATTTGTCAAAACCATAGATTTCTGAATTAGGACCGATTTCTTTTTCCAAAATGGCAACTGCATCTTTTGTTGTTTCTTTTGTCATTTAAATAATTCCTTTATTTTTTTGAGTTCAGCAATCAGTGAGTTGAATTGAAGTTCAGAGCACAAGTTAAAAAACTCGTCCTCATTGAATTTGCTGACACTTTTTTGGATTTGATTAAGATCGATAGTTTTATGACGCAAGTCCATCAGTTTTTGATTTCTTGCGTAAATTTCATGAGCCTCCTTGCTCTCAAATAGTTTTGTTTCCCAAGTTGAATGTTTTGGTGTTTTAGAAAATGAGGCTAAAAAGTTCTCAAACGTTGAATACTGCATGGCCAACGTTGTCGCTCTCATCTCTCCGATGCCACCAACGCCATTGATGTTGTCGCTTCTATCACCCATGAGACACTTTTTCATTAAAAACTGCTCGGGAGTGAATACTTTGGTCGCTGAATAAAAGCAGTCTTTGTTTACATAGGCGTGTTTGCGAAGATCAAACCATTCAACGCCGTCTGAAATCAGAAGAAGCCAATCTTTATCACTTGTAATAAGCGCTACTTCACGATCTTTTTTGTTTGTGCAGATATACCCCGCAATATCATCTGCTTCATAGTTAGGAGCTTTAAACTTTGGTACGCCCAAAGCGAAAAGAATCTTGTTGATGTAATCTCTTTGTGCATAATAAGCCTCCATTTGGGCTTGGGCTTTTGCGTCTTTTGGTTTTCTGTTCCCCTTATATTGCGGGTACAGCTGGTAGCGAAAGTCTGCCCGTCCATCATCAAGAACGATAATTTGACGGTCTTTGAACTTTTCTTTGAGACGCATCATTGTTATGACAATGCCAAAAACCGCTTGCGTCTGAAAACCTTCATCTGTCTTCATTACTGTAGCGGCATGCCAAGCTCGTGCAATGCTGTTTTTGTCAACCAACACTAAGTTCTGCATAAAGAACGGGCGGTCGGTTATCCCTCCCACCCTATGTTCAATTTTTAGAAAGGAATATCGTCTTCTTCGACAACTTCAGCGTTGATGCCCTTCAAAAGGGAATCTAAATCTGTGCCAACGTCAATCGTGTCTGTTGGTTTCGCTACTTCTTTCGTTCCAACAACTTCTTCAACAGGAGGCGTGACGTTAGTTGTAGGCGCAGATAACGCCGCTTTCGGCGCTGATGCAGGTGCGCTTAATGCAGGTACAGAAACTCCATAAGGTCTGAAAGTTTGAAGCGCTTTAGTCAATTGAGCTTGATCAGTTGGCTCACAAATCGCATCAAGATCATGAAGTTTTGTCAAAACGTTATCCTTAAGCGGGTAAGTACTAGGGTCAATAGACACAATGTAGTTCGTGTCAAAACCCTCACCTGTTCGAGTGATTGAGAATTTTTGAGCGTTGTTTGGGTCAAACATTTGAGTTGACCACTTCGCAACCAACTCAATCAGCTGGTCAAAGGCCTTAGTGCCAATAGACAGAATCTGCGGTTCGTCAGGTTCTTCACTGTCGAGCGCAAGCACATTCATCAAGAAACGCTTTGAAGAGCCGAAGTTCGATGTCAGGAACTTCTTTTGTTCGTCTGTTTCGCACGTATCAAGAGCTTCACGAAGAGCGTTACAGATCGGGCAAGCAGTACCGTGAGTTTTGGCATTGCAAATTACTCTGGCGGCGATAGAAGGGGTGCCCTTCGGACTGACCTTTGTCATGTCTTTGCACCAATGTTCGCCATAGTCGTGCCAGAAAGTTTCGCGATCAAGGGGATTCCATCCTGGCAAGAGCACGTAATGAGTTGTACCCTTTTTCGGTGTGACAAATTTGAGCTGAGAGCGGTTCTTTTCTGCTTTTTTCTTGTTTAAAAGATTTAAAAGTCTTTCGTTATTCATTTCTTTCCTTTTAAGTAATTAAGTAACTAGTTAGTTATTAAGTGAGTTAAAAATTATTCCTGGTCGTTAGTCCTACAGCACCTCCCGCTTGAATGGTTCTTGAATCCAAAAGTTGTTGAATGTTTTTCTTTCTGTCAATCAACGCAGTGACACACGCTTGAAGCTGGTCACGAATTTCTTGTGCATCGATTGTTCTCTGAGCGACTGCAATGTACTTCGGTTCAGTCTTAATCATTGAGTCAATGGTTTTGTCGGTGTAACGCTCCTCTGACGAGATCAATTTCTCTTTGAACTCTTTGTAGAGATTTGCATACGTGATCTCTTGCGCTAGCTTGCAGAGATTGAGCTGTCGATCTGCGCTCGCTTTCTGCGAAGAGTAGTAGCTTGTGAGACCTGACTGGTTCATTGCGCATGAATCCAAGTTCTCTTCGGTAACAAGAATCTCGTTCGAGAACTTAACCATGTCTGGTTTGTATTTAAGTGTCATTTTGCACCTGTAAATAAGTAATTGATTACTTAATACTATGATAGCACTTCTTTTGCGCTTTTAAAGGTTGATATCAAATTATCAATCTTATTGCCATCAAAATAAATTTGAGCGGGATTGATGCCTCCAACAACAGTTGTCCCGTTCACATAAAAAGACTGCCCGTCAGCTTCTGCTCCTTTTACGCTTGGTACAAATTTTCTGATGCTTGCAGAGCCTAAAGCAATGATGACCGAAGGCTTAATAAGTTCAATTTCCTTATCTAAGTATTTCGAGCAGTGAGCGATTTGTTCAGCACTCAAAAATTTGTCTTCTTTTTTGGCTTTTACAAGCGATGTGAAATATCCATTCTCCAGTGACATTCCCGCTGAAGTTAGGGCTTGAAAAATGATTTTCCCGCCCTTGCCCGTCATCATCTTTCCCTTCTTTTCTTCTTCCCAATTAGGACAATCACAGACGACCATGTACTTAATGTCGGTTCCTCCAATAGACGGGGCGCAGTGTTTCTTGGAGCACAGATCGCAGTCCTTGCATGTTGCGGTCAGTTTGATTGTGTCTCTGAGCTGAGCACGTAAGTCTGTATCAAGCGTGGTTGTTCTATTGCACTTAACCACCCGCTGAATCAAACCGCCCATTAAGTCCTTCTGATCTTTGATGCGTGACGGGTCGTCAACGGGAGGGAGCGACGAGTCAATTTCACAGAAACTTCCAACAAGTTCTAGGTTTGTCACCGCACGCTTATTTACGCCAGACCCCGTCATGGCGGCGTAACGTTTGAACTCTTCAACTGATTTGAACGGGCCATTCTTTTTCCGAAGAGCAACAATCTTCTTGGCGATGTTGCCAGAGATGAATTTCACCGAAGAAAACGGCGCCAATATCTGATGCTTATTCAGCACCTCAAAACGATCAGACGAATGATTGATTTGAGGTGGAAGAATTTCAATTCCCGCCTCACCTGCGTCTTTTACAACAGATTCGTACTTATCGTCGTCGATGATACTCAAACTTGCGGCGAAGTATTCAGCGGGGAAATGCGTTCTGAGAAAGCACGACCAATAAGAAATGATGGAGTATTCGACACTATGAGATTTATTAAATCCATACGAGGCAAATTTTTCAATCTTATTAAATATTTCTTCTGCTTGGTCTTCGGACATGCCAGAAACAGTATTGGCGCCTTTAATGAATTTTTCCTTTATTAGCTTCATTTTGTCTAACTGCTTCTTACCCATTGCTCGACGCAATAAATCAGCCTCACCCATAGTGAACCCTGCTAAATCTCTTGCGACCTGCATAACTTGCTCTTGATAAACCATCACGCCGCAAGTTTCTTTTAATGCCCTTTCCATATTTGGATGGTCATAAAAGATAGTTTTATAGCCCTTCTTAATTCTCACAAAATCATCCAACAGACCCGAATCCATAGGGCCAGGTCTGTAAAGCGCAGTAGCTGTAGTGATGTCCTCGAAGGTTAATCTGGAACTTGTCGCAAGATTCTTTAAAAGATTCTTCATTCCTGGCGACTCAAACTGAAACACTCCTGTCGTTTCTCCTCGTCCAAAAGCGTCTAACGTAGCTTCGTCATCTAAAGATATGTCAAGCAGATTAATTTCCCTACCGTGTCTTTCTTTAATGTAATTCAAGGCAATCTGCAAAGTATCAAGCGTAGACAGACCAAGAATGTCCATCTTAATCAGCCCCATGTCTTCTACAATTCTCTTATCCCAATTAACCACCGCTGAACCTGAGCGAGTTTCTACAACCGCTCTGTTTTTCAAGGGCTCTCCTGCGACAATTGTTCCCGCCGCATGTCTGCCCAAACTTCTTTTCACATTTTGAAGCGCTAAAGAATGACTCCAAAGTTTTGGGTTTTCTTTGGCAAACTCTTTGATTTCGGGGACCGTCTCAACGCATTCTTCTAAGGTTGAAGAAAAACCATGTTCTTTGGGCACAAGCTTTGAAACTTCAAGCTTGTTTAGAGGCAGGCCAAAAATTCTTCCCACGTCACGAATTGCACTCGCTGAACCAAGAGTTCCATAGTTTGAAATTCCAGCCACACAATCTTTCCCATACTTCTCTTGGAGATAATCAATAACCTCTTGCCTTCTTGTTGATTGATAGTCCAAGTCGGCATCAGGAAGATCGTGTCGCTCAGGGTTGATAAAGCGTTCAAAGAACAAATTAAATCTAATCGGGTCAACTTCGGTAATACCCATCAAGTAAGCAACTAAAGAGCCTCCACAACTGCCTCGTCCAGGACCGACCACAATCCCTTGAGATTTCGACCATCTAACCATGTCAGAAACCACAAGAAAATAGCCAGAAAAATTCATTTTTTGAAGAACGCTAAGCTCGTATTTCAAACGCTCAACATATTCAGGGAGCTTCTCTTTTGGAGGAAGATAACCCAAGACTGGCTTTGTAAATCTCTTTTTCCAACCTTCTTTGCACTGTCTGACAACTTCTGCGAATTCGTTATCGGCCAACTTTGGCAAACAGGGTGCCTTTTTCTGAAATTCATACTCGCAGTCACTGAACAATTTTTCAGCTGATTTATCCATACATTGGGAGATGTACTCGGATATTTCCCCCTCAGTTAAATAAATCCTCACTAGCGGCTCCAAAACGTCGCTAGTGAGACGAGCGTTGTCAATCTTGAAGGAGTACTCGCCTATCTTTTGAACGTTCAGCATGACGCATTTTTCAGCGGTTATAGGCATGTTCTTGTAAACCGCTTGATAAACATTCAGAGAATCAAGTTGTTTGTCTGACTCATATAAGGCGGGCAACGTACCCAACACTGGACAGTGATATTTCTGCCAACACTGAATAGCTCTGACGTTCGTTCTTTCAAACAAAGGGTTATCAGTCAAAACGTGTTCAAGAAACACATTTTCTTTGCCAAACTTGTTGATTAAAGCAACCAATACTTCTTCGTATTTTTCATAAGAGAAAAGATTGAAGAAGTCTCCCGTTGAAATAACAACATCTTCAAGTTCTAACACCTCACTTAATTGAGTTCTCGGGTTGTAGTAAAAGTGAGAGCTTGTGTTCGCCAAAGTCAGCAGTTTGAAGATGGATTTGATTCCTTTTTCTCCCTTTGCGTACACCTTTAAGGTGTACATTTGATTTTCTTTAGCTATTTCCCCGCTTGATTTTCTTGGGGGACGATAGGTAGCGTCTTCATAAACAAACAGTGTTACGCCAAAAACCATCTTGATGCCCTTGTCCTTCAGCGCATTAGACAAAAAGGGCATCGCAGAAATTGTCATATCGTCCGTAACCACAACTCCGTCGTACTTTGCTTCTACTGCATTCTTGACAATTTTTTCAATTGTGAGTAGCGATCGTCCAATGCTGAAGTCGCTTTTAATCCCGATCCTGCAATTCATAAATATGTTCTCCCGTCACAATCTTCAGCGCTTTAAGAACTGTTAAAGCGTTGGTAAATTTATTTTTGAACGTTGTGTCAGTAACGTCTTGGTTGTACTTTCGTAAATAGAGCTGTAATTTTTTCGAGGTGTTTACCCCGTGCTTAATGGCGATCGCCATCTGAAAGATAATCTTTAGCGTTGGAACCTTTTTTACATTCGAGATTTCCAAAAAGTCTTTCCCGCTTCGCAAGTCTGCTCCCAACAATCTCGAAGCCCAAGAACGTTGGACACTTGTTAAGCCAAGAAGTTTTCTTTGATCTTGATAGGAAAGACCACTGACGCTTTTCAGGTCCTGCGCCATGGTTCTTTTCTTTGACGGTTCAAAGTCGTATGAGATTTCAGCGTCTTTAATTGTCGGGAAACGCTTCTTTAGCTCTAAGTGCTTTTGCAAAACAGGTCGAATATCAATCGCATCCTCAATTCGACAAGCGGTTCTGAGAACCTCGTGCGAGCATGATTCAAACTGCTCGCACGCTTGACAATGTTTGGACTCGAAATCGAATGTCGAAATCAAACCGAAACACATTCTTGTCATTAACCTGCTACCTCTATTTCTGTTTCTGACGAGTCGGTTGATTCATTACCGAAAATTCTCTGAGCAATTTGAAGTGCAATTTCTTCGTCAACAGCTGTCAATTTGTTTGTGAAGCTGAGTCTTAAACCCTGCATAAAATCACCAAGACAAATACCAATCTGCGAAGCATTAATCAAAGCTCTTGGAGAAATCGTGTCATTGACCTTCCCGCTCGCATACGCTTTGCGAATCTTTGAAGCGAAGTCAACTAATTTATTTGCGTCTTCTTTTGTGATACCTGTTTTTTTGATCAGAATATTTTTTTCGCTTTTAGCGGGCAAATAGTCTTTATGAACGACAATACCGAATCGATCATAGTTAGCGGAGTTTTGAGTGAGCGTTCCTGCATAACTTCCCGTTTCGTCTCCCGTCCCATTCGTATTCCCAGTTGCAAAAAAGCGAAAATTTTTATGAGGTTTGATGATGCGCAATTCTTCTGGTGCATCCTTAATAACAAGAGGTTTGCCCTCTAAAACAGACTGATAAACCGACAATACGTGAGGTGTAGCAAAGTCATATTCATCAGCCACATAAACCCACCCGTGCATCATTGCAAGGGGAAGGGCGCCCAATTGATAAATGGTCTCCTTGTTTTTCACAATCCATTGACCAACAATATGAACCTCTTCGGTGTTCGCAGTGTGTTGTACTCGCATGAATGCACGGTTTGTACGTGCGCAGATTTGTTCAATGCCCTCGGTCTTGCCCGTCCCTTTGTGCCCCCAAACCAAACAGGGAAGATTCATCTCAAGCGCCATAAGCTGATACTTCAGCTCTTGGGGGCTGAAGATGTAATTATCAGAGACTTCGGGAATGAGCGCTTGTGTTTTTGTGTTGTTGCTGTCATTAAGGACCGAAACCTTAATTTCTTCTCCCTTTTTATTGCTGACACTGATGCCAAAAACAGAACGAACAGTCTTCTTTACCGAGTCTTCAGACTCGGTAGAAACTACAGTGATTTTGCTTTCAGCTTCTATTTTTTCAAGCGACTTGCGATACTCCTCAATTTTCGCAACACCATACTTGCTCAGCAAAGGAGCTTCGGGAAACATTCTTTTGTAATCTTCTACAGAGATGTCAGGGTGGGCGTCCTTCAGATGAGCAGAAATGCTGTGAAACTGCCCTTTGCAAAGCTCGCAAGTGATGTATTCAGATTTGAGTTTTTCAATGTTCATGTTAACCTCTTAATTAACTAATTACTTACTTATAATTTTACTTGAATAAAAACTTCTTGAGTTCGCTTAACAATTTATCGCCTAACTCTTCTATGTCATTGATCACAACACAATGTTCATAGAATTCCTTGACACATACACACTCGATGCCCAGTCCGAAAATTTCAATACCTGCTTCTGTGCAGTCTTTTATCGCCCTTTTTAAATGACTGTCTGTAACGGTTGTATATGAAGGGACGGTATCAAATGCGGGCATCCCGTCTGAGAAAACAAATAAAATCTTGCGCTTCTGCGGTTGAGCAAGTAATCTGCGAGAGGCTATGTAAACCGCTTCTCCATCAACATTGTTTCTCATCTGATCGTACTCATAAGAGGTGTAAAACAGGGACTGCACCGTTTGAGTAGTGAATTTTTCCCCGAAAGACTTGATTACGGGCATTAACAACGGTTCAATTCGATAGGCAAATTTGTCGGGAGGGGTGCTCGATAAGTGCTTGTTTTTGAGAGAGTACAGTTCTGGAGGGGTGAACTGAGTTGTAAATCCCAAAATTTCAAAATTGATTCCCATTGCAGAAAGTGCTTTCCCAAAGACATAGGCAGACTTACAAGCATTAGTGATGCGACTCCCACACATTGAACCTGACATGTCTATAAGAAGAGTTACTGCTACATCTTTTGACGTGCTGACAATTCTTTTTCTAAAGATTCGCTCGTCACCCGTCATTAACCTTGAAAGACCCGCTCCATAAAGTCTGCCCGAGCGGTGCCCATATTCCCATAGACTTGCAGATTTTGCATTCATGTATCGCTCTAATTGTTTCTGAACAACAGGGGCATAGCGCTTTGCTGAATTCACAAATTCGTCAAAACTCTCATAGTATTGATTTGCGAATTCCTCTACCGTCTTTGTGTCATATGGTTCAATCATGTCATAGTCAGTTGTGAACGGGCGATAGGCCTTTTCGATGTCTTCTTCTACTTCGTTGCGAAGTTTGTCAGAAATCTCTTTTTTGAGCATTTCGGAAATATTTTTGGCTTGAGCTAGTTCTCGCAGGGCTTTTGTTATCTCTTCTTCTTTACAGCCCTTTTCTCCTTTCCCCGCTTCTTCACTCTCTTCTTCGCTGTCTTCTTGGCTGTTTTCTTCTTTCCCGCCAGCGTCTTTCCCTGACGATTTGTCGTCTTTTTCTGAATTTTGTCCTTTCTCGTCTTCGCCCTTCTCTTTGCTCTCTTTATTTTCAGTATCAGAGTTTTCTTGAGAATCACCCAAAAGCATCTCTTCTAAACTGTCGGTTTTTTCCCCTTGAGTTTTACTCTCGTTGTCGTCACCCATTGAGTCAGACATCTTTGACGGGTCGAACCTCAAGTCGTCAAGAAGTTTTTCCAACACCGCAAACATTTCAGCTACGCTATTTGCTTTTGTCAGTGCTCTGTTCAAAAATCCCTTCTTTCCCTCTTCTGCTTCTTTGATTGCTTCTTTGAAGAGTTTTTCATTGTCGAAAATCAACTGTTTTGCTTTGAGCGAACCCCTTAAATAACGGGGGTATAAAAAGTCCAAAAGTTCAGAGCAATTACGTTGAATAAGTTCAGGGTCATCGGCGGGCAATTTTTTAATTTCTTGCAAGCTCTGATTTGTGAGGGATTCTAAAAGCTCATCAAGGTTTTCAACACTGCCCTTGTATCTTTGACCCAGCAGTTTTTCAATGCGGGCGTCTTCAAATCTATTCACAACATGAAGACATGCCTGCCCGACTTCACGCCCAAACTTTGACACGATTCGTTTATGACAAGTTTCAAGTTCGGTACCGTCAGAATACAAAACGTGAGCCGCTTCGTGGTCTAAGTAACCTTGAATGTTTTTCTTTGCTTCTTGACTCGTGGTTTCTGTCACCACGGGCAACACGATTCTTGAAGGCACGCCCTCTTTATATTGAGTGAATGCTTCTGTGCCCATAAATGAAACGGGAATTTTCTTTTGTGAAATCGCTTGTGTGACGACTTCTACAGAACGTTGAAAGTCCGAGATGCTCAACATGTTCTTTCTCATTGCTACCTCTCACTGAAATGAAAATGTAGAAATATTTTAACGTTAAACTTCTCGGACCGCTTAAATTAATTAAGGATTCACTTAGTTATCTTTATAGAGATCATTTCTCCGCTTGCACCCTCTATTATAAGGTGGTCTGCGTCAGTTGATGTCTCGATAAATTCAACTTTTACATTGTTGTTTAACCTCATTATTTTGTTTGACTTCTCAACCTCAACAATTTGAAAATATGCTTTTTCATCAATTACTTGGATTGATTTTATATCGATTTTTAAAGTCTCAGTCATTGGACAGCTCCCATTGAATATCTTTCAAACCGAAAGATAAATAAACAACTTTCAAACTCTGATTCTGACAAAATTGTACGCTTATTTTTTACATGTTGTCATATAGGATTTAGATATATCTTTTCTAAGTAAATGATTACTTATTATGGGATTAAAGGTTATTAATTAAGTAATTAGTTAATTCATTGTGATAATATGTATCCAGAACTTTATTCGGTGTTACGCATTATGAAAACATGGACTTTTGAAAACCCTACCCAGGTAGACGCACAATGGATTCAAAACGCCAGCGTCAAAGACCTTCTCCGTTATTACATTTTTATCAATCAAGAAAAAGCTGTTGGCTTAAGTCAGCAGTTAGGATGGAGCCCTAATTACTTCAGCATGTTAACCAGCGGGCGCTCAAAGCTTTCTTTAGCCAAAATCTATCCTGTAGCTGATCTTTTAAAAATTGACCCTTTGCTTTTACGTAATAAAGTAATGGCGGAAGCCCAACCTGAGTATTTCGCTGACGAACATAAATATCTGTACTCAAAGAAAGTTTTCCCAATGAGTGTCGCAATTATGGAGCGGGCTAATCAGAAGGGGCTTAAATACGGAACATTAGATGCTGAGCAACTCAGAATTCTCGACGAAGCATTCAAGCAAATTAAAGAACTGGAAAGCAAAAAGAAGCCTGAAGAAAAAGCTGATTCAGAATCCAAGGCTGATAGCTAAATTTTGTTTCCGTTTTGACCTTCCGCACCCTCGATAAACTGATATAGTTTTTCGAGGGTGTTTGCTATCTCGGAGCCAAAAAATTGCAACATCTGTTGCTACAAAATTTTGTGGCAATGAAAACTAGCAAAATTTGTCTAACTTTAAAACGGAGAGAATTTTGAAAACTTGAAAAGCATTGTGCTTATTAGGTTAGCAACTGTTTTCGTTTCTAAACGTATTGAAAAATTTTACAATTGATCGAGACTTATTATTTTGCGGTAAAAATTATCTTTATCCAAAGAAAATACCCTTACGAGGAATCAGATGCGAAAGATAGGAATTATCGGGCTTGGCCATGTCGGATCAACGGTAGCATACACACTGATCACAAAAGGGATCGCCGACGAGCTGGTTTTAATTGATCAGAATGATGCGTTATGCACTGCTGAGTATTATGACTACTCAGATTCGCTTGGGCGGCTTGATACGTACACAAAAATTATCAAGCAGGACTACAGAGCACTTTCTGCTGCAGACGTTGTTGTCACGGCTTTCGGCGACATCAAACTGCTGGCGGACGGAGGCGACCGATTTCTAGAATATACATACAACTGCAGTCAGGCTGCGGCAGTCGGAAAAGCTTTAAAGGCGGTTGGCTTTCATGGAATCCTCATCAACATCTCCAACCCTTGTGACGTTATCACAGGACTGCTTCAGCGCTACACAGGTCTTTCTCGAGAAAGAGTCTTCGGCACCGGAACGTTTCTTGATACTGCCCGTATGCAGCGAGCGATCAGTCATCGAATTAATGAAAATCCTCATAATATTTCCGGCTATGTCCTTGGCGAACACGGTGAATCTCAGTTTGCTGCATGGTCCACCATCGCTGTGCGCGGCATCCCTATGTTCGAACTTGCCGAAGAACAAGATCTGGATCTTGACGCTTTGGATAAAGCGGCAAGAGAAGGGGGTTGGCTGGTTTTCAACGGTAAGAAGTACACGAGCTATGCAATTGCGACCTGTGCGGTTAAATTAGTACAGGCGGTTCTTTCGGATGCCAAACTCGCCTGCCCCGCTTCTGTCTATCTCGAACAATACGGGTGCCACGTCGGGTATCCAGCCGTTATCGGGAAAAACGGAGTCGAGAAAATTAATGAAATTCCTTTAACTCCTAAAGAGCAGGCTCTACTGAATGACTCTGCCAAGATGATTGCTCAGAAGACTCATGACGGATATTTAGGTTAAAGAAACGTTCTGACTATTAGTGTCCTTTTCAATATCTTAGTGTGAACAGGTTCACACTAAGATACTGCTTTGAAGTTATATGGACGTAAATGTCAGCGGAGGCGAGCACAACTAAAGAATTTCAAAAACATTCAAGGTGTTTTTAGAAAGAAGCCCCCTCCGCCGCATATACGATAAGGAATCCCACGATAGCTATTAAAGTTATTTCTAGTTCAGCGAAGAAAACACCGAAACACAAATGTGATCTCCAAAATCACTTTTTCACTATCGCGTGAACTTGTTCACACTGCTTTTTTAAGGAACTAAATCGCAATCGCACCATGCCGCGGAAGATTCGAATTTTTTTACTTTATTAGACCTTTAAATACATCGCGAACCGCTGATTCAATAACCGCACGATCGACTCTGTAAGTACCCTGGACTACTCCGTCTCTCCCACCTCCGCGACCGTTCAGTTTCTTGTTTAACTCTCTGGAAATCTCAGAAAACTTCTCGCTTTCGTAAGCCAACACATAATTAAAAACGTTCTCTCCGACTTCCGAAAGTACGGCGCACGGAATCCCGACAAGCCGCTCTTTCAGAATGGAGGCGAATTTCTTCAGTTCAAAAGGTGATAATCCGTTCTCAAAGATAATCACACAATCTTGAGGCTTCTCAATACGATCCGCAACGGATTTCAGCCACAGCTGAGTGCGCTCTGCAAGAAGCTGCTCCTGAGTCTTCCCGTCATTCAGAACTTTCTCAACTGCTGCGGAAATCTCATGCGGTTTAGCTGATAACAGTACAGAAACTTTTGAGATTTCATTCAGACGCCATGCATAGTCTCTAAGAGCCCTTTTGCCTGCGGCAAACCGAACTCGAGTCCCTCCGCGGTACTTACCAGACTCTAAAATTTTAAATATGCCAATTTCACCTGATCTTCTGACATGTGTTCCGCAGCACGCGCAGCAGTCAAATCCGGGAACAGAAACAATGCGTACCAAACCGCTAAGCTCTTTTTTACTGCGGTAATCCATTGAGGCAAGTTCTTGCTGCGAAGGAAACGTCACACAGAGTTCAATGTCCGCGGCAATAGCATCATTAACCTCTTGCTCGATTTTATCGAGCTCTTCTTTCGGAACCTCTCCGCTAAAGTCAACGGTGATGTCCTCCGGATCCATATGAAATCCGACATTCTCAAATCCGAATTTTTGATGAACCAGACCGGAAAAAATGTGCTCGCAGGTATGATTCTGCATATTGTCAAAACGCCGTTCCCAATCAATCCTGCCTGTCGCCAAATTCCCGACTGCCAACGGCTGGTCCGTGTAGTGAATAATGCTTTCGTTAATTCTCTTAACGAAATTAACTTTCACACCTCCTAATTCTCCAAGATCAGTCGGCTGACCGCCCCCTTCCGGATAAAATGCGGTATCCGTAAGAATGACTTCAAAACCTTTCTTCCCCTCAGTACAGGAGACCACTTCCGCCGTAAATTCACGAGCGTAAGGGTCCCGGTAAAAGAGTTCCTGCATAGTGTCTGACACGTCTTCTCCCGATAGTTTTATTCCAAAAAATTATAGCCAGCCGGCACTCCTTCGCACCGAACTGGCTATACAGAATCAAAATGTCTAGAAAATGTATTTCAAGCCGGCTTTAAACTGAAAATCCGTCTTCATACGGCTTCCGTGTTCGCGGTTAACCTGCCCGAATACCTTAAACGACTTGTTAACTACAGCTTCTCCGCCAAGACCGTAATAAACACGGGTTCCAATGGAACGATCCTCAAAGGAGAACTCATTCATATCCATCTTGGTTTTGCCGAGGAACTCATGATCCACACCGGCTCTGACATAAAGCTGACCGGCGCTCTTGCCTTCCTTTCCGCTGAACTTCTGCCCTGCCACAACACCTAAACGACCGTTAAGACTGTTGTTGCTGCGTAATTTCACGCTCATCCCGTTGCTCATGGCAAAACGCTTCCCATCCATGAAGTAATAAGAAAGCTGAGCTTGAGGCTCAACAAACCATTCGTGTGTCTCCGATGAGGTCGGGAAAATAAATCTGTGACCGACCTCCTGCGAAAGACCAATCCCGATATTGCTGTAATTCGCATGCGACGAAAGCTCGTCACGCATCTCCGCATGTATGCGAGTCGAATAATGGTTAAATGTCAGGACTGTATCAGCGTATGTTCCTGCAGTGTTATACCAGGTACTGTATAGCTTGATACCGGCAGAATTCGAATCGGTCTTGCTGCCGAATCCGTCCGAAAGCTTAATGTCCCCGTCCGTAAATACAACGGAGCCGCCAACAATCCAGTTCGGCGTCACTTTACTGTCAAGACCTAAAGAATAAGTACTGAACCTCACTCTGCTGCTGATGCTGGGATATGAATTCAGCCGGCTTCTGTCGTATCTGTACAGCACATAGGGACCGGCATCCGCTCCGTCGCGGACTTCGCCCATTCTCGCTCTCATGTCATCGAGCGAACCCAGATATTGAATCACCTGAGCTCCGGAATTTACTCCCGCTAGTACCATTTTAGCGCTCGCGGACAAGCCGATAGGTTTCACCTCTTCAGACGGAACAATAGGCGGATTGCTCGGATCAAACGGCAGCGGCTTTAAGTCCGGCTTTGGAATCAGCGCGGGATTATTAGACGTTGAACCGGATTCCCCCGGCACGCCTGGCGTCGGAAGATTCGGGCTGTCCGGCATTGCGGGCAAATCCGGCTCCGGACGCTCAGAAACCTGAGAAGTGATGACCCAGTCTCGTGTACTCTTGTCTCCATATTGTTTAAGGCCAAACTTATATTCATAAGGTCCGATATCAACAACCCCTTTATTGGCCAGGCTTAAGGTAGCATTGTCCTGCCCTGATGGCGACGAGTCGGCCGCCACAATGTGATACATGTAGCCAGTATCCTGAATCGATTTACCGCTGGAGGCAAGCAGTACCTGATGGTTCCCTTCACTGCTTTCTGTAATATGAATACTGCCTCTTGAGCCGCTCACCAGCCGGAAAATGCCTTGATCACCAGTTAGTCGCTTTGTTGTAATCGTCATCTGCTCGTTCATTGGACCAAGATCAACAAAACTTCCCGACTGAAGTGAAAGCTGGCTGATTGTGCTGCTCCGCGGAGAATACCAATAGGCGCCTTTCTCTAAATTGATAACGGTCGATCCTTTGTCATTCGTATTAAATGAGGCGGAAAGCCCGGCCCCCTCTCCTAAGTTGACATTCAGCTTGGAGTTTGAACCGACGCTTGCCGTTTCTTTCACAAACATTGAACCGTCGCCTATAACATTGAATGTTCCGGTTGCGCCGATATTGCCAAGAAACAAATTATTAATACCGATCTGCTTAGATATAATAACAGCGTCCCCACTCGTCAATAGCGACAGCTTCTTCGCAAAAATAACCGAGCTCGAGGCATTAACCCTTAGCTTGCTCTGAGTTTCAACGGTGACGTTTTTGCTGAAATATACGTCTTGGGTTTCTATCCCTTCTGAATTATCCATGCCAATGAACAGATTACTTGGATGGTTACTTCCAAAAAGGAGCATTCCTAAACTAACGGTTCTTTCCAAAAGAACCGTCGGAGCATCAATCTCCATATCTGCCAGCATGAGGTTCACCGTCTCATCTCCCAACACCTCGCCATTGGTGGGGGTGACTAAATATACGCCCTTAGTCGCTGACAAATCAACCAGACTGTAAGGGTTCTGGATCACCGAGCCATAGATATAAATCTCTGAGGCGTTCAAATTGACTTTGGCACTTTCCCCGGAAAAAATCGAGGTTCCGTCAAAATGAACATAATTGCCTTTGTCTGCCGCTGTCATCAAAATAATTCGATTGCCGGCGGTTACATTAACCTCCGTACCCGAATCCGCAGAAATCCCATAACCGAAGCCGCCCACAGAAGTCGCATTAGGCATCACAATCAAATCATTGCCGGCGTCAACCGTGACTCCCTGATTGCTTGCCGTTAGTCCGGGAAACAGAGGTTGATAGTCCGGACCTCTAAGATTGACAAAGTAGCCTGCATTAATAGAGTTCACAACAACATCATTAGAAGCTGTCACACTCCAGGCAACAGGAGTCTGAATTCCGGTCAAATAGTAGTTCCCCGTATCATGGGCCTGATTGGATGCATCAATAATCTTCTCATACAGCCCCGGAAATTTATCCTTCCAAACTTGCAGCAAGTCCGTAGAACTTAGCCGAGATTGGACTGCATACATCGAGTCAAATTGACCGCCAAAAGCAGAGGTAGCGGCTCCAATCGTCAACAAAAGGATGAGCGGAACCTTTCGAATTCTCATTTGAATCCTCCTAATATATAAGTTCACTTTGATTCTCATACCTTTTTCTTTTGCAGACAACGGGTTACAAAAGTCATCCCCTGACATAATTAAAATTTTTAACCCTCGGAATATTTTTTTAAAGACACTAAAAATATCATGCCATCTCTTTAATGCCCTAATTAAATACCAAATTACCCCAAGCACAAGTCAAGATTAAAATATAAGAACATAGAGGGGTTGTCGAAATTTGGATAGTCTCATTTAGAGGAATTAACAGCGCTGAATCCTTCTTTTAAGTGATCCGGACCTTCTTGTCAGTGCGTAATTCAGGTCGGCACAAAGAAGTCCTCTGCGTGTTTTTCATATAATTCAAGGAAAAATACTCGGTAGGATCATATGACTAAGGCGCAAAGACATTTCTGGGTTGGAAGTGCGGTAATCCTTCTTATCGCCGTACTCATCATCATGCTGTGTACGGTCTTTACTCCTAACTTTTTCCGACCGAAAACCACTGTCGAAACGTACTTCAAGGAATCCATTAACGGTCTTTCCGTCGGTTCGGCTGTCTCTTTTCAGGGTGTAAAGATCGGAGAGGTCGACGAGATCCTCCTCTCAAGTTCTGCTTACCCTCAGAACCACATCAACCTTTTTTCTGATAAAAATTCTGTCGCGGTGGTCCGAATGACCGTCTACCTGGATAAAAACAAGTTAGCAGAACAGCTCCCAAAAATGATCGAGGACGGCTTACGCATCCAGACACAGCTCTCCGGAATCACCGGGACTCTCTTTCTTTCTGCCGGATATCAGGACCCGAGACTTTATCCGCCCGAAGTAACAGAATTCCCATGGAAGCCTGCTCACTTATATATACCGTCAGCTATCAGTCTTACAAACGAAATTCTTGATAACCTCGAACAGTTTTTCTCAACCCTGCAGTCAGTCAAAAAGGACATGAATATTGGCACCAGCAGAAACGGCTTAGCTGATCTGCGCCTCTCCTTGGTACGGCTCAATGAAATTGTCGAAGGCGTAAGCCCGGAAAGCATCAAAACGCTGCTTAATTCAGCAGAAGACTGGATAAAAACAAGTTCCGAAACCCTTGACGAAGTCGACGTAAAAAAAATCAATTCGCTTCTTACTCATCTGTCCTCGGCGGCAAAAGAAATCAGTGAAGCAACCGGAAACCGGCAAAGTCAGTCTCTTGTCAAACAGCTCTCTGATACAACTGCTGACTTTAATCGTATGGTCGCGCAAAACAATTACGACATTCGAGCTCTGATTGTCTCCCTCGTTTCAATCACTCAGAATCTTTCTCAGGTAACTCAGCAATGGGCTTCAATACCAGTATCTTCTTCACAGGAGGAAAATCCTTTTACTGAAAGTCCATAAAAATACAACAACAGATCAGCGAACTCTAAACTTATAAACTTACTTCATGCCATAAATGTTTTTTATTTAGCATATTAAAATAATAAAGACACATTATTATATATTTTTACCCTATAGTATTCTCAAAATAGGCGATTACATCGTCGTTATCCATTAATATTTTTTATAATTCGGAAAATATTATTTAAATTTCGATTGAAATATTAATATTGCCGTTAATAAATATTTACCAAACCTAATAATCCGTTATTAAATAAGCTCATTTAGACTGATTTATTTTGTAAAAAAATCTAAGTATAAATTAATTATAACGAATATAGACGGATTAATACGTTCCTCCGATCTGCTTAGATTACATAATATTACCAATTGATTTATTATTCAAATTCAATTGATTACACTGTTATATCTACAATTAATTCAATCTTAATTGGTTTTACTTCAAACATTAATACTTACAAACGATTGTTTTTCTTTGCACAATAGCTTAGATTATCGATCGGATTGATTGAAGTCAATGTATGTATATGGCCCACCCCATTAGTTAAGCCATTAATCGTCGCTACAGGAAATCTTATGCAAACATCTCGACGAAATTTTATGAAGGCGGCTGTCGGCCTCGCCGGCTCCGCCTCCGCATTTAATGTCATGTCCGCCGACCGCTTCCTCCCAGGGGCTGTTGGCAAGTGGAAACTGCATGACACCAAAGAGTATTTAAATATTTGCTGCTACTGCTCTGGCGGTTGCGGCACAATCTGCTCAGTAAGAAACGGTCAGTTGATCAATATCGAAGGTGATCCTGACAACCCCTGCAATATCGGAGGCCTTTGCCCCAAAGGCGCAGCTCTGACCGGCTTAAGAGACATTGTCACTAAAGATAGACGTCTCATCTCACATCCGCATCGTTTGACTCAGCCGCTGGTTCGCCGCCCTGGTAAAACAGAATGGGAACCGATCTCTTGGTCCCAAGCAATCGATGAATTAGCTAGAAAGATCAAAAAAACGCGTGATGAAAGTTACACTTCTACGGAAGACGGAGTCATTGTTAACCGTTGTGAAGGTATCGCAAGCTATGGAGCCGCCCAGCTCAACACAGAAGAAGCTTGGCTTGTTCAAAAATTTGCCCGCTCACTCGGTATTGTTCAGATCGATAATCAAACACGTGTCTGCCACTCTTCGACTGTTTCCGGACTCGCTCCTTCATTTGGTCGTGGCTCTATGACTAGTCATTGGTGCGATTTCCAGAACGCAGACGTTGTTTTGACAATCGGCTCCAATAATGTAGAAAATCACCCGCTGTCTTCGCGCTGGGTACATCGTGCGGTTGACCGCGGTGCAAAATGGATTGTAGTTGACCCCCGCTTTACTCGTACTGCATCACAGGCCGATATCTACGCCCCGATCAGACCAGGTACAGATATCGCCTTCTTCGGCGGCTTTATTCGCTACATCCTTGCCAACAAGCTTTATCAGAAAGAATATGTTGAAAACTATACCAACGCTACATATCTGATCAGCCCGGAGTACGGCTTCAGCGTCGCTGACGGCCTCTTCACAGGCTGGGATGAAAAAGATCAGCAATACAAGAACAACTCTTGGATGTACCAGACTGAAGAAGTTGTTCCGTGGTCAACAGAACCGGGTCAGCCGGGCGCTTGGGTGAATGACCCTGGTGTACCACAATTCAATCCGCCTGCACTTAAAGTCCCGAAGAAAGACCCGAGTCTTAAAGATCCGCACTGCGTGCTGAATCTGCTCGCCAAACACTACAACCGCTACACATTAGACAAGGTCAGCGAAGTCACCGGTATTGATAAGAAACTGCTTGAGGTCGTTTACAAGACCTACGCCGCTTCCGGCGCTCCTGAAAAGAGTGGCACAATCCTTTATGCGCTCGGCCAGACACAGCATACCTACGGAAGCCAGAACTGCCGCGCAATGTGTATCATCCAGTTACTTCTTGGCAACGTCGGTGTTGCTGGCGGCGGTATCAATGCGCTCCGCGGTGAGCCGAATGTTCAAGGCTCCACAGACGTCGGCGCCACAATGGACTTCGCCCCTGGCTATCTGGCATGGCCGATCCAGCAAAATCATCCGACACTTGGCGCTTACCTCTCTAAGGAAACTTACAGCGCCGGCTACTACATGAACAAACCAAAGTTCATGGTATCCATGCTGAAAGAATGGTACGGTGACAATGCGACTGCGGAAAACAACTACTGCTACGATCTGCTCCCGAAGCGCTCTCTCAAACACAATGACTCCACGATCCCGACTTTCCACTACATGCAGGATAAGCAGATCAAGGGTTATCTGGTTTGGGGTATGAACCCGGCCCATTCTGAACCGAACACTAAGTATTGCCGCGAAGTGATGTCCAACCTCGATTGGATGCTCGTAGCTGATTGGTTCGAAACAGAAACCGCCAGCTTCTGGAAAGCCCCCGGTATGGATCCGACAAAGATCAATACCACCGTCTACATGCTGCCTGCAGCCTTGATCTACGAAAAAGAAGGCTCCATTGCCAACTCCGGCAGATGGATTCAGTGGAGACAGAAAGCGGTTGAGCCGCTCGGACAGGCTAAGAGCGACTTTGAAATCATGACTCGCCTCTTCAACCGTATCCAGCAGCTGTACCGCACTGAAGGTGGTGTCAATCCGGATCAGGTGACCAAGGTTAACTGGTACTACCGTAATCCTCAGGGCCAGCTTGATGTCAAGGCTGTTGCGCACGCAATGAACGGTTATGACGCTAAGACAGGCAAGCTTCTTAAGAGCTACGCAAACCTCAAGGCTGACGGCTCTACCGCTTGCGGTCTCTGGATCTACGGCGGCTACTACAACAATGAAGCCACCAAGTGGGATCCGATGACTCAGCCGACTGCTCGCCGCTCGCTCTACGATCCTTCCGGTCTTGGTCTGTACTCAGACTTCTCGTTTGCTTGGCCTGCCAACAGACGTATTCTGTACAACCGAGCTTCAGCAGACGTCCAGGGAAAACCCTGGAATCCGAAGAAGATGCTGGTTGAATGGAACGGCAGCCGCTGGATCAACAACGACGTCGGTGACTTCGTTGAAACCACGGTTAAAGACGGAAAGGTTGTTCCGGTTCCTCCGAATAATCAGGCCTTCTTCATGACCTGGGAACAGGAAGCTCGTCTCTTCAGCTATCCGATGAAGGACGGTCCTCTGCCTGAACACTATGAACCGTATGAGTCCCCCACTAAGAACATCATGAACGGCCGTCAGGACAGCCCGATGGTACAGTTCGCTCAGTGGAAGGAATCTGTTAAGAGAGGCAGCAGCAAGGAATATCCTATCGTTGCGACTTCTTACTCGGTCACAGAACACTGGCAGTCCGGTACTCAGACCCGTAACATTCCTTGGCTTGTTGAAATCATGCCGAGACCTTTCGTGGAAATCTCCGAAGAGCTTGCCAAAGAAAAAGGCATTAAGAACGGTGATGTGATCCGTGTTTGGAATAACCGCGGCTCTATTGAAGCCTTCGCCATGGTGACAGTGCGCTATCAGCCTCTGAACATCAACGGTCAGAAGACACACACAATCGGTCTGATCCACCACTGGAGCTGGGCTTCGGCTTATGCGACAGGCGATACGATGAACGACCTCTCGCCAAACGTCGGCGATCCGAACTCTTACATCCCTGAGTTCAAAGCGTTCCTGGTGAATGTTGAAAAGGCCAAGTAAGGAGGAATAGCAGATGTCAATCTATACCAATCAAGAAATGGCGATGCTCTACGACGCCTCCAAATGCACTGCATGTAAGGGCTGTCAGGTCGCCTGCAAACAATGGAATGTCCTGTATACCGATCTCGGTATGAACGCCTTCCCGTTCTCCGGAAGCTATCAGAATCCGGTGGACCTTAACGGCAGCAACCGACTCGTCATGACATTCTCGGAAAAGAAAACCGACACCCTTGAGCGTCCCATCGAATGGGCATTCGGCCGCAGATCCTGCTTCCATTGCTCCAACGCAGGCTGCGTCTCTGTCTGCCCGACCGGCGCGCTCAGCTATCAGGACAACGGTGTCGTTTCTGTTCAGGAAGAAAAATGTATCGGCTGCCACTATTGCGAAATGGCTTGCCCGTTCGATGTGCCTAAATACTACGGTCCGGATCAGAAGATCGATAAATGCACAATGTGCTGGGATCGACTCGAAAACGGCATGCTTCCCGCCTGTGTGAAGACCTGCCAGCCCGGCGCACTTCATTTCGGACCTCGCGAAGAAATGATTGCACTCGGCAAAAAACGCGTGGAATTTCTTAAGGCCAGAGGCTACGATAAAGCTGAGCTTTACGGTGAAAACGAATGCGGCGGCCTGCATATTCTGCAGGTCTGCAAATACGGCGCCGAAGCTCAGGGCCTCAAGAAGGGCGTCGAACCGTCCGCACTGGTATCTCTGAGCAAGCTTGCCCAGCCTGCTGCCGGCCTTGCTGCCGCTGCAACTGTCGCCGGCTTGGCTGTTTCCTTCGTCGCGGCTCTCGGCTATCGCCGTAAGAACCGGACAGTTGAAGAAGCTAAAGTCCATTGGACAGAAGCTCAGCGTAAAGAAGGCGCAAAATTGGTTAAGGAGCGTTTGAAAGAAGATGCTGAGCAGGATAAAGCTGACAACGCCGGAAAATGAGGTTGAACTATGATCACTAAATATATTAAGCGCCACTCTATTCTGGCTCGTATCACTCACGGAACCGCGGCTATCTGCTGCATCTTGCTGGCAATTACCGGTTTATTCGTGTTCATTAACAGCTGGAACAACGCAGTTGGAAGCGAATTCTCCATCGCGATGCGCTGGGCTCACCGCATCATTGCGATCCCGTTCATCGTAATCCCGCTTCTGGCGGTTCTGATCTCTCCGAAAGGCTTTGTTCACCTCTTTAAGAATAATATCTTCGGAAAATGGGACAAAGATGACTGGACATTTGCGAAACTGTTCATGCCTTATCTCTTTGCGCCCGGCAAAATCCATATGCCGCCTCAGCGTGAAGTGAAGTCCATGCAGCGTGTTGCTGACGGTGTGCTGCTGTTCGCCGGTGTATTCGCCGCACTCTCCGGCATCGTCCTATGGCTAAACACAGGTCTTCTGCCTAACGGAGAGTGGACTGTTCGCTTTGCTCCTGCAACGCTGCTTGTCGCCAAACTGATCCATGATATTTCGTTCCTCATAATTATCGTGTTCGGTCTTGGTCACATCTATCTCGGCGGCGGTATCTTCGAACCGTACAGGGGTACAGCGAACCTCATGTTTGGTAACGGTCGCGTTAATGAAGCCGATGCTGTATATCATTGGGGATATTGGGCAGATGAAGAAATTGCCTCCGGTAAGAATGTTATCGAGGTCAAAGACGGTCAGAAACGCAAAGGAGACACTGCATCTGTCGGTTATGAATCCTAACTTCTTTATCAGGTTGCTAGCCTAATTAAAAAGCCCGCGCAGTGCGCGGGCTTTTTTCGTACCTACATAAGATTAGAACTCATGTGTCATACCGATTGTCGCATTCCATCCGCGAAGCTGGTCTGCTGCTTTAAGTGCTTTCCCGGCACTGCCGATACCTGCCTGAGTGTACATGAGGGTACGTTTGCTGAAGTGATAGAAGTACGCTGCACCCACACTCCATGTATTGAATTTCTTTTCCTGCCCGACGTCTAATTCACCCTTGTTTTTCCCAAAAGCGAACTGACTCTGCAGCATAATTTCACCGCCTAAAGCTTCTGTGGAAGCAGACACAGCAAAAGCGTGATAGTTGTTGCGTTTGCCTTGGTCATAATTTGCAAGGCCGTAGTCTTCAGAGCCAACTCCGTCCTGGAGCGGAGCATGCATTGCATATTCATATGCACCGTAGAGCTTAAAGGCTCCAAAATCGTAAGAAGCGCCTAAGTTAATCAGCTGAGTAGCTTTGCCTTTGTTTGCTTCCCCGTCATAATCCAGAACTTCATAGATTGCGTCAACACTCAGAGGTCCTTTGTTATAGGTCAGACCTAAACCATAGTAGTGCGCGTTGTGAGACCACTTATTGGTATCACCTTTTCTTCCATTGGAGTACATCAAATGCCCCTGCAGGCCGCTGAATTCCGGAGTCTGATAAACCACAGAATTGTCATAGCGGTCTGTCAGATAGAAGGCGCTGTACATGTTGCCGACGGTATAAAAAGAAGTCGTATAGGGTGTGCCTCCTAAGATACTGTAGGAGCCGCTGTCAGACGAAAGCCCACCAAAACGACCCATTGCAAATGTACCCCAAGAACCGTTCAAACCGAGAGCTGCTTCACGATTGAAGGCTTTGCCCTCAGAAGCTTCCTTGCCGGAGCTCAGCTCAAAACCCTGTTCGAGTTTGAAAAATACGTTATTACCGCCGCCGAGCTCTTCTTCACCCTTGATGCCCCAACGGTTGCCAAGCCAGTTGCCGTTGGACATATTCACCAAAGTAGAACCGCCGTGCTGTTTGCTGACTGTAACGCCGGCGTCAATAACACCGTACAGGGTAACGTTGGATGCAGCAAGAGCGCTTCCGCTGACTGCCGCAAGCAAGCCTGCGGCGATAAGAGATAGTTTCATTTTCTTTTCCTTCAGATAGATCAAGAACAAATAAATGACAAATATGTACTCAATCAAATCTTACCGAATAGAAGAAGAGAATTTGACAATTCGAACAAGAGAATTCTTCATCTGTCAATACCGGAAAAATCAATTGAAATGCCTACAGCCGCAAAGCATCCAAACGAATTTAGCGTTTCTCAAAAAAAACGAAAAAAATAAATTTCACGTTCTTAAGGTATTTGAGTTTCGAAATTTAGTTTTGGTAAATATTTAAATATTCTTCCTGACTACTAAGTGTAATTACTGACAAAAATCATCTCATACTTTCTGTTTTCGTTACTTTTTGTTTCCTATACTTTCCCCGTGGATTCATTTTTAGAAAAGGAGAAACCATGTCATCTCAAACCCTAACTGCAACCTCTGCATCTGAGCAGCAGGCTCAGATGGAGGAGAAAGTAGGCATCGGCGCATACATTTCGTTGTTTTTCGCTATTTGCTTCTTCTCCGGTGTTTTTTACAAAATGCCCGAAGCCTATAAATGGCTTGGCGCGTTCGACTTCACTACTTTGATTGGTAAGTTCGGCTCCGTCACAGGAGGCGGCACATTCGTCGGTAAAGCCGGCGTCAGCGCTCGCGCTGGCTTCCTCTTCGCTCTTTCTCTCGTCCCGGGCGTGATGCTTGCGCTTGGTCTTCTTGAAGTTCTCTCTCATTACGGCGCTCTGCGTGCTGCTCAGAAGCTGATGACTCCGCTTCTGAAGCCGATCCTTGGTGTCCCCGGTATCACCGGTCTGGCTTTGATCACCGACCTCCAGAGTACCGATGCGGGTGCTGCGCTTACAAAAGGTCTTGTCGATTCCGGCTCGATCACTAAGAAAAACCTGGTAGTCATCGCCGCTTGGCAGTATGCCGGCGCTGGCTTGGTCAATAACTACTTCTCCATCGCATCCGCTCTGTTTGCCTCTTTCCTGGTGCCGGTGTGGATCCCGCTGGCCGTCATGTTCTGCCTCAAATTTGTCGGCGGCGCTTTAATCCGCTTCGTTCTCAGCACCGTTTATAAGGAGGATTTCAAAAATGAGTAATACATCCAACACAACTGTTACAACAAAAAATCCGTTTGATATCTTCATTATCGGTCTTCGCAAGGGCTTTAATGTCGCCATCAACAACCTGATGCCGAACGTCCTTATGGCTTTCGTCCTGGCTTACATCCTTGAACTGTTTGGCGTAATGGCTTTTCTCGGTAAAGTCTGCGGCCCTGTAATGGCAATTTTTGACCTCCCGGGTCAAGCAATTACCGTTCTGTGTGCCACATGGCTTTCCTGCGGTGCTGGTGTAGGTGTTGCTGCCAGCCTTATCGCGAGCGGTACTCTGAATGGACATGATATTACGATCATGGCCCCCGCCCTCCTTCTTATGGCTTCACAGATTCAGTATATGGGCCGCCTGCTTGGTGTTGCCGATGTGCCCAAAAAATACTGGCCCGTTCTTATGGTCAACAGCGTCCTGATGGCTTGCCTTGGCATGCTGATCATGCGCTTCCTTGTCTAGTTTCAATTTAAATAGACTTTTCTAGCAAATTTTTGGCCGAAGCTTTTTGCTTCGGCCTTTTTTTCTTCACACAGCCCCTGGTACAGCGAATTGATCCGCCTTTGTTGTTTGAGAACAACAGCCAAATTATCAATGCATTTTGGTTTTCGCACTGTGAAACATTTTTTCTACAACGCAGTATTTCATTATTTAATTATCAGTATTATCCTTAGTTTATTGCAAATATTATTTGTTTTTTTAAATTATTTTAGAAATTAATGTCATTATTAACGCGTAGTCAAGATAAAACAATCAACAGGAGATTCAAAATGTTTGTAATGATTACAGAAACCGGTGAAGTTCGTCAGCTTAGTTTTATCGACTGGCAGGACCGTTTGGAATATGCAGAATCACTGATCTCTCACAGTGCTGATGCAAGCAACTTTATTTTTGATGCTGAAACAGAAACCTTCTCAACTGACGCCGCAACCTTCAGACGCTGGCAAGGTTTCTGCGAACA
The DNA here is from genome assembly GCF_009767915.1 of Parasutterella muris. GTDB lineage: Bacteria > Pseudomonadota > Gammaproteobacteria > Burkholderiales > Burkholderiaceae_F > Parasutterella > Parasutterella muris. Next base: position 4,814 of record NZ_WSRP01000016.1, on the reverse strand, counting down.
ATATAAAGATATTGACAGCGCATCCTCAGCCATCGGCTTACCCTCTTCTCTCCGCAGTAGTTGCGATGCTTTGATGCACCTGTAATAGACATTGCTGCACCTAAGAACAGACAGATTCAAAAATCTGTCTGTTCTTTTTCTTACATATAAAACCGGATCTAACGAATACTTTCTTCCGTTCATTAATTAGAATGGAATGTCATTTTGTTTAGAAAAACAATAAATATTCAGTTATTCAATGGGTTAGGTTTATGGGAATTAAAATTGATTACAGCCAGGATGAATTAATCAATGACGTCTCGTTTAAGCGTTTGAGAGAAAGCTACATGCGTGACGAGGAGAAAAGTCCTCAGGAGCGCTTCGCCTATGTTTCTGAAGCATTTGGCAGCAACCCTGCACACGCTCAGCGCTTATATGACTACGCCTCTAAGCATTGGCTTTCCTTCTCGACTCCTATCCTTTCTTTCGGACGCAGCAAGAAAGGACTTCCCATCAGCTGCTTCGAAGTGTATATGCAGGACACCGCCGAAGGACTTGTTAATACGCTTTCAGAAGTCAACTGGCTCTCCATGCTTGGCGGCGGAGTCGGTATTCATGTGGATATTCGTTCCGCTGATGACAAATCCGTCGGTGTCATGCCTCACCTGAAAATTTATGACGCCGCCTGTCTCGCGTATCGTCAGGGACGAACTCGCCGCGGCTCCTATGCTGCATTTTTAGACATTGATCATCCGGATATCGTTCAGTTTCTTGAAATGAGAAAACCGACCGGCGACCAGAATTTAAGAACCCTTAATCTGCACCATGGTGTTAATGTCAGCGATAAGTTCATGCGATTAATTGAGAAGAGCATGACAGACGCGAATGCTGATGATTCCTGGGAGCTTCGAGACCCCAACAGCAATCGTGTTGTGGAAGTTGTCTCCGCCCGAGACCTTTGGCAGCGGCTTCTTGAAATGCGTATGCAGACCGGTGAGCCCTACATCGTTTTTATTGATGCGGCAAATCGAGCTCTTCCTCATTGGTTAAGCGACAAGGGACTGCAAATTCACGGCTCCAATCTCTGCACAGAAATCTTTTTGCCGACGAACGAAAAACGTACAGCCGTCTGCTGCCTCTCGTCTCTGAATTTGGAGCATTTCGACGCCTGGAAAAACGACGAACAGTTCATTCCGGATGTTATGGAAATGCTCGACAATGTGCTTCAGTATTTCATTGATAATGCGCCTGATTCAGTAGAAAGAGCCAGATACTCGGCTATCCGCGAACGCTCCATTGGAATCGGAGCACTCGGTTTCCACGCTTATCTGCAGTCTAAGCTCATTCCGCTCGAATCTGTTATCGCCAAATCGGTTAACTACCGCATCTTCTCGCACATTAAAGAACAATGCGCGCGCGGAGATGAAATCCTTTGTGAAAAACGCGGCCCTTGTCCTGACGCAAAGGATGCGGGCGTCTTTAGAAGATTCTCTCATTGGAATGCTATTGCACCGAATGCTTCGTCAAGTTTAATCATGCGTGCAACTTCGCCTTCCATTGAACCGATACGAGCGAACCTTTATCGTCAGGACACGCTTTCCGGAGCCCATATTATTCGCAACAGACTGCTTGTCCCTGTTCTTCAGCAGTATGGCTTAGACACAGAAGAAGTATGGTCCAGCATCACAGCAAATGACGGCTCAGTCCAGCACTTAACTGCCCTTCCTCAGGAGATTCGCGACGTCTTTAAAACCGCTCAGGAAATTGATCAGAGATGGCTTATCGACTTAGCCGCCGATCGTCAGGAATTTATCGATCAGGGGCAGTCGCTCAATCTCTTTTTCCCGGCCGATGTCTCTATTGCCTATCTCCATGCCTGCCACTTCCTTGCATGGAAGTCCGGACTCAAAAGTCTCTATTACTGCCGTAGCGATAAATTAAGAAAAGCCGATAAGCTCGGAGAAAAAATTGAACGCAAGCGTATTGAAGATCAAATCAATATGCGTGAAGTCTTAGACAACTCAACTTGTCTTGCATGTGAAGGATAAAAGTAATGAAATCCAGTTTGGTAAAAAGCAGAAACTATTACAAACCGTTCTCATATCCCTGGGCCTATGACGCCTTTATGGAAAGCGAGCAGATGCATTGGCTCTGGACTGAAGTCCCCATGATTGAAGACATAAAGGATTGGAAGATGGTTCTTACCGACGGGGAACGTGACTTTCTCACGAAGGTATTTCGCTTCTTCACACAAGGCGACATCGACGTTAGCTCTGCCTATGTGAACACCTACCTTCCCTTTTTTCCGACTCCTGAAATTAGGATGATGCTTTCCAGCTTTGCTGCGCGCGAAGCTGTTCACATTGCCGCCTACTCTCATCTGATTGAAACAATCGGGATGCCGGAGACCGTTTATAACGAATTCCTTCAGTATGAAGCGATGGCTGAAAAACATGATTTCTTCCATGGCCTCGCGGACAACAAAGAAGAGAATATTGCTGTAAAAATGGCGGCTTTCTCTGCCTTTACCGAAGGTATGCAGCTTTTCTCCAGCTTTGTCATGCTGCTGAACTTTACGCGCAACGGGACAATGAAAGGAATGGGACAAATTATCGCCTGGTCCATCAATGACGAAACCCTGCATACCGAAAGCATGATTCGACTCTTCAGAGAATATATCGTCGAGAATCCCTCTCTTTGGACAGACAGTTTAAAAGGCAGGATTTACGACATTGCTGAGAAGATGGTCGAACTTGAGGACGCTTTCATTGATTTGGCATTCGGCGTAAATGACATGAGCAAACAGAATTTATCTGCGCAAGAGGTTAAAAATTACATACGCTGGATTTGTGATCGTCGGCTTACCGCGATGGGCATGAAAGCGATTTTCGATGTTTCAGACAATCCTCTTCCATGGGTTGACTCCATGTTGGGTGTTACACATACGAACTTCTTCGAAAACCGTGTCGTCGATTATGCAAAGGGAGCCTTAACTGGATCCTGGGGAGACGTGTGGGGCGCCGCCGGAGCTTAAGGCTTTCGCACGACCGGCTTCCAACAGATCAAAACAATTGTGAACATGTTCACACAACTGCGGTATTTGATTCTCTGCTCTAGCTGTGAACATGTTCACATTTTCTTTTAATAGAGTTTTTACTCAGTTCTGAACTCCATTGTGAACATGTTCACGCTGTGTTCGTTTATCTAAACGATACAAACCGACAGCTGAAAGCAAACCGATAACTAAGGCAGCAATCGCAGCGAAATAAACAAGGCGAAAGTCATCTCCGATTGTCAGCTGCTTCATAACCATAGGTCCAATAAACCCTGCGGCAGCAAAACCGCAAAACATGATGCTGTAGTTGACGCTGTTATGAAGTGATCCGAAATTGCGCGCAGTATAGGCCGGATAAACAGCCATGAAGGAACCGTAAGCTAAAGCCGCAGTTGTCGCTCCAATAAAGAAAAACACATTATCTCCTTTGGAGCCGACAATAAATAACAGCATTCCTAAAATCGCAACTACGCAGGCCAATGTCAGAGTTTTAAGATAACCGAATTTGTCGGCAACATAACCAATAACAAGCCTACTGGAAGTATTGACTAAAGCAATATATGAAACTGCCGTCGCAGCTGCCGCAGCGGTAAATCCAAACTGTTTAGATGCAATTAAAGAAGCGTGTGAAATCAGTGTGATTCCGGAAAACGCGCCTGAAAAGAGGAAAACAAACATTAGCCAGAAACGCGGCGTAACGACCATTTTCCTGTAGTTCATCTCTGAGATGCTATTGCGCTCCTCCTTCCGAATTTCTTGTTTACTGAACTTCCCTTTCAGTAAAAATAGACTGCACACGCCGCCGAAAACGATTAAACCTCCGGTAGCAAAACCTAAATATTTGAATGCCAGCTCCACTCCTGAAGACTCAATCATTCGGTATGCAATATGTGGAAGTATGACGGAACAAAAACCATAAGCTGCAGTAACTGCCCCGGCTGCAAACGCCCGTCTTTCAGGAAAAAGCTTAACGCTGGTATTAATTAATGAGCCATAAACAACGCCCATACCGATGCCGAAAAAGACTCCATAAGACAAAACAAGGGAAGTTATGGATGCTGAAACTCCCGCAGCATACAAAGATGCTCCGACAACTAAGCCTCCTCCGATTAACAGCCAAGCCGGTCCGACTCTGTCGTTTACAAAACCGCTCAAGATCATAGGGATAGGCCCCATAAGATTGCAGACAGCAAATGTAATGGCTAAATCAACCGCTGTTAAATCTGCCCCCGTAAGTGCTGACAACTGAACAGCCTTCGGACCGGCAAATACGCTCCAGGTAAATAACGATCCGGAGAAAAGATTAATTAGGCAGGCAATTGCCAGAAAAAACCAACGGGAATTGTGTACAGCCATATAACTATGTAAAAAAGGCACCAATTTAAAGTCTCTACGAATATTACAGTGAATTATCCATCCCGTTAACAAAAAAGCCCAAAAGCGTTGACGTTTAACGAAAGGTTACCAACCTTCGATTGGACAATTTCGAAAAACTATGTAGAATTCATCACTCATTGAGCAGCGCGCGACGCTGTTCGAGATGCAGAAACAAATTTTTACATTGAATTTTCCTGTTTCAGTTGACAAGAATTTTCAGTTCTGTAAAATAGCAATTCTGCGCTTGAGAAATCAAGAAAGTTCTTTAAAAATTTATCGACGACCGATAAGAGCGGGCGCTGAAGATTTAAGCGGGTTTAGAGGACTGAATTCGCGAAGCAATTTTTAGCTCGCACTTATTGGATGAAGGAGTAGAAATACTCCGTCAAACACCAAGAGAGTG
>NZ_WSRP01000015.1 GCF_009767915.1 Parasutterella muris | reverse complement strand
GGAAGATCCTGCGGGCGAGTCTTTCCCTTGACATATCGAACAAAAATGCGATGAGTAATCGACTCTTCTGTTTGAACATTGTCCCAATAGACCGATCCGCCTATCACTTCAACCTTGCACCAGCACTGCCATAGCGGTGTGCGTTCGGTTACGTGATCAGACCTTCCGTTCGGAAGAAGCTTGGATGAATAGATGGCGCATGGACGATTCAAATCTCCGACATTAGGAATTTGCATGATCTTTTATCCTGTCGTAAATAATCCACCGATCCAGTAAATGATCGTAGTTTCTGATCTTGAACTCTCCGCCCTCTGTAAGGGAGCGACGTTCATAGAGATCAGTCACATACAATTTGATCCACGTTTTAATGCTGGCCGGAACGTCACTGATCGAGTCGCAAACTGCCAGCGAATCATCTCGTCGGACAATCTGACGATCGCAAATGTGCTCAGCATATTCAGCCGCGGCAAGCCCGAACGATTGGATAAGATCGTCATCAGCGTCATGCTCGACACGCAGATGATGCTTGAGTTCCTCTAGAGTGACCACTTCAGCCGCTGAGTCCCTTTCATTCATTCGAGATCTCCGGCTCCGCAGTTGTCTCTTCAGAATCCTGCGGTTTCAGATTTTTCTCTTCTGCCGGTGTTTTTTTGGCTTTACCCTCTCTCTTTTTGCTCGGAATCTTTGCGATCCCCGCCTGGATAAAAGCGAGCGCGCTTTTATCCGAAATATTGAGAATATCGCCTTTTTCTACCGCTCCAAATAGCGTTACGGCGCTTTTTGTAAATTCAATCTGCATATCAAACTCCAAAAAATAAGGGCCCGAAGGCCCTATATCGCAGAGAAAATGCCCTGATTATGCTGTCGGAATAGCTAAAGTTCCTCCAACCAACGCCTCCGGACGCTCGATGCTGAAACCAAGGCGGCGTTCAGCGCGGATGGTGACTAAGTTCTTCTGAACGTTATCCGCATCCTGCTCGAACATCTCCAGCGTCAGACCCGAACGATGCCAAACAGTAGCCGCCTGAGTCGTGTCTACTACCATGAACTTGCCTTCAGGGATTGCCTGAGAGTCAAGTACAGGAAGCCCCCACAGCGTCTTAGCAGCTACATTGACGGGACCGCTGAGGTAATAATCTCCGGAACTATTTTTGACAAAGAGCATCTTCACCCAGTCTGCCGGATTCAAAAGAATCATGTTCGGGCGGAAATAAGCCTGCTGAATCTTGGACTTTGCAAACAGGATTAAATCGTAGAGATTAGGAGCGCTGCCTAAATCTCCGGCTGTTGCGTTAACCGGCGTGTAATTGCCTTCTGTAAAGATGCCTGAAAGCTCATTTTCGCCGCCTTCGCCGCTAATCAGCATATCCTCCACAACCAGATCAACGCCGTAAGTCATGCGATTATTCAGATAGGAAATCAGGGCGGGAGCGTCCTCAAGCATCTGTTTGGACACCTTGGCCAGATGAGCGACGGTGTGCACTTTCCCGGTCTTAACTTCAAATTTAATCGAAGAAAACGGCTTCTGGCTGCCTTCCTTGACTATATTTGCTCCATTGTAGAAGCCCTTCTCCTGAACATATTCAAACGAATTGCCGGAGATAGGAGAACTCGGGAATAGCGCCTCGATGGACAGCGGACGTACACTTTTCGGCAAAATCCCCGGTCGTCTGTACGTCGGTAAAACGCCATCCCCGGGAGTGAGCATGGGATTTTCAAGCTCAACAGTTGCGCCCTGATCGTCTGCTTTCGCCTCGGTGATCTCAAAGCGGCATTTCGTTGCGCTTCCTGCGAGATAGGACTTGAACGCGCTGTTATCTACCACCTGCTCGCCAATGCTTTTCACAGCTTTCTTCTGAGGAATATTAAGATTCAGCCCCTTCTGCTGCAGATCAAGAAGCTGTTTTGCCAGTTTTGCCTGCTGTTCTGCCAGTTCGTCGAATCGTTCAGCTGATACTTGAGTACTCATCTTCTTTTCAATGGTCTCAAGTGCAGCCATTACCGTTTTCATTTCTTCATTCATTTAGAGTTTCCTTTTGGTTTAGTTAAAACGCTCCGCCAGCGCCTTGATGCGCTCGCAGACTTCTTTTTGCGCCTTTTCTTCGCCATCAGGCTCCCCCTGATCCGAAAATACGGCCCGTGCTTTGGCACACAGCGCTGTGGCCTCAGCTTTGGAGAAACCGCCTGCATCCCGCAGGTAGTTTTCAAAATCTCTTACTGTCTTTAGTTCGTCAATGTCTTCGCTCTTTGAATCAATCCTTGCCGATTGATCGCATGGAAAAGTAACGATCGAAATCTCGGGAAGAGCCTCGATTTTTTCAATCGTTCTGCCGCCGTCTTTTTTACGCTTGTAGCCTGATGCTACCAGTTTATAACCAATGGAAAGACCGTCAACAGTACCGTGCTTTAAAGCCGCTTTGACTGCTTCTGACTGAGGATTCCCGGGAGTCAGCTCTCCGATAACCTTCAGTCCTTTCTCATCCTCTTCGACTTTGATCCACTTACCGATTGGAAGACTGTAAGAATCATGGTTAAAAAACATTTTCGGAGTGAAGTTTTCAATCGCATCCTTGTACGCCCCCGGAAGGATCGTGTCACCCACTAAATCATTGCCGTTAAAGACTGATGCGTATCCGGAAAAAGTTGCTCCATCCTCTTCGGACTTCAATTCAACATCTTTTAGTTCAATGGTTTTATATTGCAGTTTTGTCATTTATTGCCTCACTAGTGATCCATCCGGCGGATTAGAAGTAGTTTTTACCTGACCAAGATTCTTTAGCGGTACTAAGTTCGATTGAGCGGTCAACTCATCGCCACCCTCCGCCGGCGGCAGATTTTCGAGCCCTCTAACCTCGTTTCTTGTCATCATCCCGTTTTGCGCCATCTGGGAGTAGTACGCCGCCCGCTCCTGCGGATTTGATCTCAGCAGCGCATCCAACTTCATTTCAATTGTGTATTTATCTCGGTCCCATACAGGAATCAGTTTGCGAGTTAACGCCTGCTGAAACTGAGTACACAACGGCGCCAGCGTAAATTTATGGAAACCGGAAACGATCTCGGCAATTCCGGATCCCCATGTGGTCACACCGGAAGCTCCAATAAGAACCGGCGGCACACCAAACCACCGACAAATCTCTTCAACGTTGTATTTTCTTGTCTCCAGAAGCTGAGCATCCTGCGGAGAAAGCGACATAGAAGAGTAATTAAATCCGCGGTCAACCAGGAATAGGCCCGACCCATCTCCTTTTGCCATCCCTGAGAATCGTTTCAAGACCTCTTTAAACTGCGAATCTCCCAGTTTCTGATCGGTACACAATACGCCGGTGGGTTTAGATCGTTCCCCGAAAAACTTAGTCGCATTACTCTGCGCATTCACTGCCTCGTTCGCTGTCGCACTCATGAATCTGATCTTTGACAGCCCTTTATACCCGTTGCCGACCCCTTTCCAGTGAATAATATTGTCGCCGGAATAGACATTTACCTGACCGTCTAAGTAGTAGATATACGTCTCCCGATTCCCTATAACTGTCATTTCTACCTGCTCGGCCGGCAGCGGAATCAGTGCAACCGGTTCATCGTCGGCGCCTCTCTGGATCAACGCGTAGGCGTTGCCTCGCAGCATCCTATTGATCACCATTGCCGATACAAACTCCGAAGGCGTCATCCAATCATTCGGCTTGTCATGAAGCAGAGTGAAGATGTTGCTGTTTCTATCCGGAGCTCTCCCTTTGTCTTTGCTTCCTTTGTATATAAATATCGGAAAGGTGGACATCGTATTAGCCAGCAGCTCAGTACAGGCAAAAATAGTCGATATCTGCAGCGCCTTTGACTCTTCAATCTCTTTTAGGTCAGAAAAAAGCGGCTCCACCGGAACCGCTATCTGCTCACCGGATGAGAACCCGAGAGGTCCTCCCCATCCGGACACCCAATTTATAAGCCTCTTTACTATCATGATCTTTACCAACTGAAGAACGGGACTTCAGAGTCGCTTTCATATTCCTCAAAAGCCCCTGCTGTTTCCTCGTTTACGCACATCCCTAACGCCATAATCAACGCTACAGCGCCGTCAATTTTGTTCTCGTAGACCTCTTTTCTAGGGAAAATGTTATCTTTGAAGTCTCGTTTAGCGACAACATTCCCCATCATCCAAGCGAGCGCTGGATCGCCGTCATGAGCAATACGTCTATCCTGAACCAAAGCCTCAAGCCACTTCATCGGATCGCTCATGTTTTGTACTGTATTGCGATACTCGACCATAGGAATGTCTTTATCTGAGAGGCGCCCGGCTAGCTGAGTCGCCTGCCACGGGTCATATGCGACAGCCGTAACCTGAAACCGCCGGCAGTCCTCCAGTATCTCCTCTTCGATCTGATCAAAGTCGGTTACAGCGCCGTCGCTCACCCGCAGATAACCGAGCGTCTCCCAACCGTCATACTGAGAGTTACCGGACTTTAACAGCGCCGCCCGGGGTGCGTAATACTGGCCAAACACATAATAAATTCGGCGCCCTGCTTCATTCTCGCGAGGAAATACAAGCACCTTTGCCGTCAAGTCATTCTTAGCGCCTAAGTCCAAGCCCATATAACACTCGCACCCTTCAAAATCATCGAGCGTTATCCCTGCCTCGCAAGAATTCCAAGCGATCATATCCATCCAGCTGGAAGCGGCAGAACACCAAACATTTAAGTGTTTGGTCTTGAAGTTATTTGCTGCGCTCGGTCTGGCTATCGCTTTAGACTGCAAAGACTTAATAATCTCAGGCCGAACACTGACGCCCCAATTCGGATTCGCTTTTTGCAGCGCAGCCTCGCTTGTCCAGTCATCGCCTTCATCCAGGCCGTAGATAATTCCAAACTGGCTTTCATCCTCGACCTCTTTATTCAGGACCTGCCGCACAAATGACCGGACCTCATAGCAGACTCCTGCCGTATCAAAGCCAGCGGTCGTGATCACCCACATCAGTGAGTTACGCCGCTTGCCCAGCGATGTCTCTACAACGTCGTAGACCGCCCGGGTTTTATGCGCATGCAGTTCGTCAATGACAGCCAGATGCGTATTCAAGCCGTCCAGTGTTGAGCCTTCAGCGGACTTTGCCTGGAAGTAGCTGTTTGTCTTCGGAACATAGAGCGCATTAGCCAGCGTCTGAAGATTAAAGGCGTTGCGCAGTTTCGAGTTCTGCTTTGCCATCTCCTTTGCGTCCCCAAACACGATCTTGGCTTGGTCCCGAGTCGTCGCAAACGAATATACCTCTGCGCCAGGCTCCCGATCTGCGCAAAGACAAAACAGAGCGACTCCGCTTGAAAGGCTTGATTTTCCGTTGCCCCTCGGAACTTCAATATAGACGCGCCTAAATCGTCTTGTACCGGCAGGGGTTTTCCACGAAAAGACTGTATGAAGAATAAAAACCTGCCACGGCTCGAGCCTGATTTCCTTTCCCGCAAGTTCCCCTTTAACGTGCGTCAGGTGTTCAATAAACCAACAGATACGATCTCCGGACGCACTATCAAAGATAAATTTATGACCGTCTCCGTACCTGATTAAGTCGTTTAGCTGTCTTTGGCACGCCTTTTTAACGAGATCGCAAGCCGGTAATCGGCCCTGAACCACGTCGTTTGCGTACTTCTTTGCAATCTCAAAATAATTCGGCCTACTCAAGGAAGGCATTTGCTTCTTCATCATCTTTCACTTCAACCTTGACTTTATTTCTTGCGGACGGAGAAAAACCGAGCTCCTTTTCGCACTGCAGCATCATCTTATGAGCCTGAATCATCATCGTTACCGTAGGCGTAAGAGAACGCATCCCTGATTCCGGATGACACTGCTCAACGTCGCCCGCTTCTACCTTCTTCGCATACTTCCGATAGAGCGCATAGCTGCGGCACCATCTTTCCAGAACTCCGTGGTCAAGAACAGTAAGCAGTCCCTTCGGAGCGCATCGCACTGCCATTGACCATGCCGATCTGGCTTCTTCAGTAAGCGATGGCGGGGGAGCTGCCGGCAGTTCTCCTTCAACATCGAACTGTTTCCGGTTAATCCTGCAGCGCTGGAGAGTACCTTGCGCTTTTTTGACTTCGTCGCTTTTTCGTGGTCTTCCGGCCATAGCTGCCTCTGTTGAATCTTCAGGTAAAACTCGATCAGCTCGCTAGAATTACCTATTTAATTGCCTGGACAATTTGCACCATGTAATAAATTAGCGCCACCAGTCCCGAAAAGAACGCAGCCGAAGCAATAACCCCAGCGACTACACCTTTCCAGAAAGCCTGTCTTTCTTTCAAGAACATAATCTCTTCTTCCATGTTCATTGTTATAATCCTCAAAGATAGCTTTACTAAGGTTGACATCTTCCTAGTCAACCAACAAAAACCCCGCTCAGCTCACTACTGAACGGGGTTTACTTATCTTTTACCAATTCTTAAATACCTCTCTTATCACCTTGATCGCCTTGAAAATCAAGATCAAAGAAAACGAGATACAAAAACTATAAAAAACCATCCAAATCGGGATAGCTAAAAACAGTGGCAGACTCAAACTCATAGTGATTAAGTCTCCTATATCACGTATAATTTTATCCATGGAATTACCTCTTCTAATTCCGACTAAAAACCCCGCTCAGCTCACTACTGAACGGGGTTTAATTTTTTATTTCCGTCTCTCACCCGCGCGCACATGCGCGCGCGAGGCTTTTTTGATAAACCCAAAGCGGACGGCGCTTTCTGTCAATTTCTTTTTAAAATTCCCATTTTGCACGCACAAAAATTTAGCTGGGGGCGCGGTCTCGGACGGGTCCGCGTTTTACTTTTGACCCGCCCCTACCTCAATAGATCAAATCGCTCTTCTTTCTGACTGCGGCTATCCCTTTCTCCGTCAAAATAATCCAGAGACCGCGAGCGGTTCGATTTATGACCTTGACCGCTCCTAGTTCGCTGAGTTCATTGATTGTTAGATCGTGACCAATAACTTCAAAACTTTCGCTACCCGCTGATTTAAATCTGAGCTGAGTCGGTGTAGGCAATGCTCGAACTCTGGAAATCACCGCATCCTCCCATTGTCTGTTTCGATAGCTTTCCTCATACGATCTCTGCCGATTCGTTTCACGCACGTTTAAAGCAAGCCGGAACGCTTGCGCAATGAATCGTAGAACTCCTTTTACAAGAACAAATACCGATATCGAGAGCAGGATGCAAAAGGCTAGCACTACATATGAAATCCAAACCTCTTTGAATACTTCCAGATGTCCGAGATAGCTATAGGCCAAAAGGAACACCCCAATTCCGACAGTAATAGAGATCACGTTCTTAACGATAAAAGGTAAAACAGAAGTCAGGCATAGTCTTAATTAAAGAATGTGGTAGTTCTTTAATTCTATGCCTGATTATTTTTTGGCTCCTATCCTGCAAGCCATCGGAGCGTCAGAACAACGACGCAAGTCGCGCAGAAAAAATACAGTGCCCGAATAAGTACCCATAGAATAAGGGAGGTAATTAAAATCCCAAATTTACCCCTTGTGCTTCTTTCTCTATCTGAGATTAAATTCATCAATGCGCAGACGATACCGATAGGGCGATCAGCATACCTATACTCCACGTTGCCTTTATTTAGTTCGTCACTGAGCCATGCGTGCGCCACGACCCGCTCCCATATATTTGTCGTCTTATTTCTTTCCATTACCAAATCCTCCGTCTTCTTTGACCGTCTTCCTATCGTGGCAGCGTTTACATAGCGCCTGCCAATTTGATTCATTCCAAAACAATTCACGGTTACCTTTGTGCGGGATGATGTGATCGACAACAGTAGCGGCACTGGCCTTTCCTTGCCTCTTGCACTCTTCACATATCGGATGATCCGCTAAGAACAGCGCCCTTGCCCGGCGCCATTCTGAGTTATATCCTCTCTGGTGAGCAGTCAGCCTATTAACCTCTCTGCGCTGCGCCGCCTTTTTCTTATGCTTTAAGCAGTATCGCTCCGGCATATCTACTACACAGTGGCAGCCAGGCCATGAACAAATCGTTTTTATCGCTTTCATAAAACAGAAAAGCTCAGGAATTAACCTGAGCTCTATTTAGAGGCTGAATCAACCGGCGCCGATGCGCCGACTGCAACACTTAATTGAATGGCTCGTTTGATACCGCTCAAGCGAGAAGGTGATTCAAATTGAGTCATTTGTTAACTCCATCGAGACTATTTTTCATTGGAGTCCCTCTTCCGACAACCTTTCAAGAGTTTGTAGTAGTAATTTTTCAACACCCAATACAAGGCATTGAGAAAACACAACAGAATCCATCCATAGGCAAGGGATTTAACAAAAAGTTCTTCATATCTTCCGCCGTCAATCGTAAAAACCGCAGACGCAAACATGGTCGTAAATAAAAAAGCGGTATCTATTTTCATCTTGACCTTCCCTTTGCTTCTCAGAGAGAAAAAACAGCCGGCGCCGATGCGCCGACTGCAACCCTCAAACATCCCAATCAAGGAGACCGTTTTAACGAGACGGGGCTCGATTCACAAATGAACTCTGTATCCGGAAACACTAAAACCCCGTCTCTCGATCGGGGTTCTACATTTCTTTCGGGCACGCTAAGAGCGCCTTTCGAGCGCTCTTAGATTATCTGAAACCGTATGGCCAGTGGTGTCCATTGGACTGAATTGTCGGAGCTATTTTAGCTTATATCTACTATCATTTGCAACAATTTAGTCATAGACCTCTCGGAAACTCCTGTTTATTAAACTCCTTGCTCTTTTCTATACAAAGCTTTAAGAGAGTTTTGAAGTACATCTGAGAAGTTGATATGTCTGGATTCGGCAAACGTATTGAGCCATGCAGGAATAGTGAGATTTTTGCGTACAGCCTTATCCCCATATTTCTCAGCATAAGAATCTATATCTAATGTCAGAAGGCTGACGAACCCTCCTTCTTCAGGTTTTAGTTCGAGCGGAGAAGAAGCTGGAGGAGCTACTCTTCCCTCCTCAAGTTCGTCCAGGATCCAACCGCTGGCGGCATCAACTCCCATTTCTAAAGCCTCTTCAAGGGAATCTCCTTCCGTAACACAACCAGGCAAATCCGGCACCTCGACGGTATAGCCATTCGAGTTTTCGTCTGCGTAAAAAATCGCAGGATAAATTAGTTTCATTGCATTAACCCCGCTTGTTTCAGTATTGACTTAACTGTTTTAGGTTTCAAATCCCCGGCATGAAAAGGAACCGTTACTTTTCCAGGCTTAGACGGATGAACGTAATGATGATGAGATCCGCGAACACTCTTTAAAGCCCATCCATCATTTTTTAATATCTTTTCAAGCTCGCTGAATTTCATAAAACCTCTCTTTAATGCGCATTATACACACGCTAATTCATAATGCCAAGAGTTTTCCTCGAAAATAGTCAAGGAAGCTCCGCAGAACGCTTGATTCTTTCTAATGACCTTTTAGAGAGTAAATGGCAGACTTAGGTCTCTAGCGACTATTCCACTTTAAAACTATCATCGTTAGCCACTGGAGAATTGATCTTTTGTTCATAGCGGCAAATCCTTTCAAAAAACACTCTCAAAGAAAAATCAATAAATCGATCCATTCTCTTGGCCCCTAAACTTCTGAGGTGATTTCTGTACTCTTTCCATGTTCCGAATGCCAGCAGCTTAACAATCGACTTAACCGGAACCTCATTTATTTTCTCCGGCAGCCACATCCAAACAGACTGCAGAACGTTCGCATCTCGGAAATCCGGCGGCGGTAAAACCGGATCTCTGTATTGCAGTTCTTCGCGCTCCCTTGCCTCTCTCTCCTCTGGCGTCTCTCTTCTGCGTTTAATATTTGCTCTGGCATATCTGCAGCAGATTTCTGTAATAGACACTCCCTGCCGGCGCCGATCTCCATAAACGCGCCTCCAGTTACTCAGCCTGTACAGCATATCCTCTCGGTTGTATTTCTTTTCTTCCATTAAGCCGCCTGGATTGGTTCAATTGAGATTGTTATCGAATCGTTTGCTGAGAATTCTTTCCTACAGATAAAATCTGCCACCTGACCATCGTCCTTAAATGCCACTCCGTTTAGTGCATCCAGTACGGTCTTACCTAAATTGTCAATATCTGGCCGTGTCTTCTTCGGCGTGTTAATTCTTTTCTTATCCGCTGTAGAAAATGAGAATAGAACCGTCACTCTGAGAGCCTCGTTTCTAAATGGCGGGATTCTCCTCTTCTTCATTTCAGCATTCACTGCGTAGCTAATTGCCGTCTCTGCGATTTTTGTCTTCCTCGGCGTATAGACATGACCGATTCCTGTCCTCGGGCGCTCCTTAGGAACCGGTTTCATGGGTATTGTTACGTCAATGACTGTCATACGGGCATCCTTATTCTTATGCGAATTTATCTGTAAAGGCAGACTTCGGCGTTTTGAGTGAATAAATTAAACGAGAAAACGGGTCTAGCTCCGGATCGTCTCCATCGGCTCCGCTTTGACTACCGGCTAATGCGGCACCTTTGCGAACTTCATCCGTGATCCACCGATTCAGACGATAGGCAAATTCGTAAGCAGACTCAGATCGATAAACCCGCTGCCCCTGCTTGTTGCATCCGATCAGATCATCCCGAATGTGGAGAAAGTCCAATCCAAACCGATCAAGAAACCGATTAACCTTTTCGATCCGAGCGTTTCCATCATGAGCCAAAAAATTGTATTTCTGCGGCTCGTACAGCATCGCATTAGCCAGCCGAATCAGCGGCTCATAGCGTCGCACCTTGAAGGTCACGTTGCCCCAATCTCGCGGGTCTATCCCATCATGAAACCAGCATACATTTTTCCGCTGAGCAATACCGGCGCCATCGATGAAACACGGACATCCATGAGCTGCGCAGCCAATCGGAGAATATTTTGGACTCTTTTGCGGACTCTCTACCGAGAAATCAAATGAACTTTTTTTAGTCACGGTGATACTTCCTCTCACAAACCTTCGTAAAGTTCTCAGCCTTCAGCAGCCATTCAAGATCAGCGCACCAAGATCGGCCGTCGGCGTTTTTTGACTGTCCCATGAGAAACGGGGAATGACTGACAAACTCGAAAAAACGTCTGAAAAAATCCAGCCCTTCAGCTTCGCTTTGAAACTCCTGATCACTTGCCATCTCACGCCATCGAGCAGCCATCATTTGCTTGCGTTTAGCCGTATTCCAAATTCGCACCCGAGGCAGAGCTGGCAGAACCTCGTGATAAAGATCGATGATCTTTTGCTGAGGGCAATGCTTTCCTACCCTGACCGCTCGCTGAACAGGCGTCAACTCTGCGGAGGCGTCCGAGTTGAGTGTCAGAGTTTCTTCCTGCGGCGGCTCCGGCGGAAGGTCAGCAGAGGGCGTTTTTTCCTCTGCGGACATATGTTGCGTAGCAACATTAATTAATTCCTGTTCTCTGTTCTCTGTTCTCTGGAATGCCATACCGTTACCGATACCGTATCCAGCGAGTTCCTTATACTCTTTACCGAGCGCATCAATATATTTATCACCCCTGGCGAGACATGCCGTAATTACGGACTTTGCGATAGTTTCCAGTAATTCGCATTCCGGAAAGACATCAAGGAACGAAGACCACCCGGAGACCACTTTAGGATTGTCAGGCGGATTGTATTTAAGGAAGTTGCGAATGAAGAAAAGCCCTCTCTCGTCATACTCAACCATACCCATATTTTTTAGTTGCTGATACCCTATGTCATACCGTTTAGCATCCATATTTAAATATCTGCATACGGTATATTTATCAATCGGGACAGCTCCGATCATAGTTGTCTGTGGAGCTGTAAGCAAAAAGAAGAATATCAGTTTGCCTTCATCGCTCAACTTGGCGACTTTGGCATCATTCCACATGCGCACGTCAATCTTTCTGTATCTAGCCATAATGACCTCTGCGCCGTTATCAGGATATAACAGGACTGTATTTCGTCCCCAATAAATACGGAATTCCCGCTTGCTTGAATTCATACTCTGATCTCATGATGGTTCCTTGATGGGTTGTTTGATAGGGATGTCCTTATTTGGCTCGACGGTATTTCTGCCGCACGTTTATTTCACATATTCGGCCTTCAATCCAGCCGCGCAGATACGCCATATTCATATGGAGCGCGAATGTCGTACCGACGCCTGAGAACGGCATAGTGCAGCGCACCTGTAATGCGATGTCCGTCACTGCGCTGCGCGCTCTCAGAAAATTCTTCGGCGTGATGTTTTCTCGGCCAATTTCTTTAAGCTCCTCTAGCGAGAATTCCAATATTTCCAGTCTGTTCACTGCAACACTCCATACAGCGCCATCAGTAGAAAAGAGATGAGCACCATCGTGATAACCGGAAGCAGTGCTGAGCTGCGGCGATTAAAACGGAGTTCATCCCACTCTCTCATACGGCGCTCCATATTCAGCTGCCGCCTGGTTTCTGCATCGTTCATTTGTTTCCCTCCGGCATTTGGGCTGGCAATTCACGGAATGCAGCCACATGCGAATCAAGCGCCTCTCTAGATGAGTTCGGATCAATCCAGCGCCCTGATCCACTTGCTGCATCCTTACGCCAGTAGAGAATTCGATAATCGTTGTCCGTTGTCTGAGTAAGCCAGAGATCTTCAGTGGGCGGGACAATTTGCGGATAACAATTCCACACATTGCGGACATAGACGGGATTGCCAATAACAGCATTGCGATCAACAGAGATCATCAAACCGCCAGGCCCCCAAAAGAAAAAACTGGAAGCGCCGTCTTGATTCCACCGTTCATCGAGAACCCGATCGATTTCCTCATCGCTGAATATCAGCCTCATTGCCGCATCGAGCGCTTCTGATTTAAATCGGTATTTAGTCATCGTTCACTCCTATTGCCTAACCAGGCATAAAAACGTCTATCAATCCCCACACAATCCCTACAGCTATAAATAGCAGCAGTAGGATTTCCCACGGCTCAATAGACCCGTTCACGGGTTTACTGAGTTCCACGGTTTCATACTCATCCGGCGCCTCCTGCGTCGCCTGGCGACGATACCGAGGCAGCTTTATTTGAGACCGGCGCCGTTTTGGTCGCCCGTAGGCATCTGATTTTCTGGCCATGCTGATTCTCCTTGTTGTGTTATCTTTTCCCGGCGCTTGCGCGCTTTGTATTGGCGAGACCACTCGGCGAATTTTTCTTTATTCGCTCGGTAGTATTCGCGCCTGGATTCGGCGATTTTTCTCTTGTTCGCCTGCTGATACTGGCGCTGATATTGAGCAACCTTCTCCTTATTTGCCTGGTAATACCGACGCTGCTTCTCCCTGATCTCTGATCTGTGGCTCTGGTAGTAAAGCCGCCGAGTTTCCGCGAGTTTCTCCCGCTGGCTCATCTCTTC
Source organism: Parasutterella muris (assembly GCF_009767915.1). Lineage (GTDB taxonomy): Bacteria > Pseudomonadota > Gammaproteobacteria > Burkholderiales > Burkholderiaceae_F > Parasutterella > Parasutterella muris. Next base: position 51,269 of record NZ_WSRP01000015.1, on the reverse strand, counting down.
CGTTGTTTTTTCTTGGCGTTCAATCGGTTCAGCCGGCGCCGTCATTGATTCATTAGATTTGGAATCCTCAAGGCGCGCCATTCTTGCATACCCTTCTTGCAATGCGGCGTGGTATTTCTGATGAATCGTGTAGGGAGGAAACCCCAGCTCCACCTCAATTTGATACGGGGATCGCCCTAAGGCGGCTAGCCGAGTGATTGAGAGTTCGATTTCTGTCATAGTTCACCATTTAAAACACGCCTAACCATCCGAGGGATCGAATAGGAGCCTTCTCCAGGAGGAGAAGGCCTTGGAAATCGGTCTGATCATTTCCGACCTCTTCCTTCAGCGGTCTATTTCGACTGCATAAAAATTGACGGCAAAGAGTCGCCTCCCAGATAAACCGGCAGCTTCCCGTCCCATCTGGAAATGGCTTCAAGTGTTAAAACTTGCGGGTTGTCACGAAGCGCTTTAGCCCGAATCGCAATTGATTCAGCTTCTGCTTTGGCTTTCGTGAGCTGGGCGTCAGCTTCACCTTGAGCCGCAACACGAGCTTTTTCTGCCTCTGCTTTTGACTGAGCGACTTCATTCTCACGAAGCATTGCCCTCTGAGTGGCTTCAATCTTGGCGTTAATGGATTCCCTTACCTGCGGCGGATACTCAATATCAGAGGCCCACGAGACGCGGATAATGTGAATACCCACGTCTTCCAACTGATGCCGCAATTCTTCAGTAACGTTATCCAGTAGCTTGGATTTCCCGCTTGCCGTGAGCTCATTTACGTCCATAAGAGAGGCGTATTTGATCAGGGCATCAGAAACGTTCTGGCGCAGGTTAACATCGGTGATCTCGTCAACGCCCTTACGGTACGTTTGGAATACTTTCGTAGCCATAGACGGCTTAACCTGATACTCAACTCCGATGCGAGCGTTGACCGCCATAGCATCCGAGGTTTGAAACGTGAAAGGCTGCGCATATGTGTGCAGTTGGTTGAAGGTTGGGAAAAGATAGGCCTGTTCATTCCATGTGAGCAGGTAACGCCCAACCCCGAGCTCCTCCTGCTGCACGCCTTTGTCCGATCCGTAAAGATTAACCTTAACACCGACATAACCGGCAGGGACTGTTTGCAGGTTGCATGCGGTATAGATGCCGCCAGCGACTATTGCTGTGAGGATTCCTGAAGACATGAGAAAGGTAGAAGGTTTCATTATTTACGCTCCTTGTAATTGAAGTAAGTGACGATAAGCGCCGCAACAACAGCTCCCAAAAGGATGAGTATCAAGATCAGCCAATGCGGCAGAGAACTGGAAACCAGCAGAGGAACGTAGACAAAAAAGAAAAACAAAACAGAACCGATCGCACACGCTAGATCTTTTAAAAAATGGTCGAAGCGTCTCATTTAGCCTCCTCTGGGTTTTGTTTTTTGTCATCCTCATGTTTGAAAAACACGAGCCAATAGCGATTAGTGCCTGATTTGTTATTGGCCTGTTTTTTATCTCCAAATACCGGCGCCTGCGGCAGCACATAAAGGAGCTCTGCCAAGGAAACGTCTTTGTCCGCCCATTTAAAAATCAACGTCCCGTTGGGCTTTAAAACGCGCCATGCTTCATTGAAAATACGGCGCATGTCCTCGTGCCACTTCTTGTCCAATACGCCATAGGCCTTAGCCATATCAGACGTTTTCCCGCAGTAAATCAGATGCGGTGGATCGAGAACGACCAAATAAAATGAGTTGTCCGGATACGGGATCGACCTCGCATCCATCACCTCGTCCGGATGAATCTCCAGTTTTTTGTAGTTCGTCATCCAGTGATCTTCATCTCGAATGTCACCAAACAGGACACTTTGATGATCTTTGTCGAAATAGAACATTCTGGCGCCGCTCATCGGGTCCAAGATCGGAGGTGTTTTTGCGGATTTCATTTCTTATCCTTTGCATGATCGGGTTATTGAGTTGTTTTTCTTATCACTGACGATGTGCCGTATTCAACGGCACTGTTGCGGCACTCTCCGGCAAACTCCGGCAACTCTCCCGACCTCTGCCGGAATCGTCCAGCGAATGCCGTAACGTTGCCGTATCGACGCCGTGGAGTTCGTAGTCCTGAATCCGTAAATTAAGCGCATCTCGTTTACGGAGGTCTCTCATGACTCGCTTTTTTGCCCACGCATCCATTACGTCCCGAATGATCGAGTTCTGCGATCTGTCCGGATCGTCTGAAACGATCTGGCGGATGACCGACATCGTCACGTCAGTGAGCATCGCCCGCACTTCGTTCGTTCCTTTGTCTCTCATCGTTTACCAACTCCTTGGCCTGCTCAGGCGTGATTTTTCCGAGGCGAATAGCTGCACCGATGACCTCGTCCTGCTGGCGGATTGTCAGCACATCAGGCCATAGCCAAACCGCTCCTCGCGTTACACCGACAGCTCGCGCCAAAGCCGCCCCTGAACCAAATATCTCAATAGCTGTTTTCTTTTGCATATCGACATTGTCGAGCAAGCTATACATAAATGTCAAGTTATACGTCAAGCAGTCTCTACGAATGCATCTCTACACTTTCTCTTATGAATACCTTTACCGAAAGACTAAAGACGGCAATGGCAGCCAGAAAAATCAGCCAATCGGAACTGGCACGTCGTTTAGGCGTCACCAGGGGAGCTGTTCATTTATGGTGCAACTCAACAACGAAAGAGCTATCCGCGCCTAACGCTTTGAAAATCGCGAAGGTTTTGCAAATCAATCCCTACTGGCTCGTGTTTGGAGAGGGATCGATGGAACCATTACTTGAGGCGAAACTAGAGCCCAAAGCGCTGGAGCTAGTTGAAGCTGTTAACAGACTTAACGATTCTGATCAGGATCTTGCAATTCGACTTCTAAATCAAATCAAACCTGCTAGCTAATGTCGAGTGCGCTTGACATTAAATATTTTGTATAGGATACTAGACGCATCTCCAAACGAGGTGCGTTATGCAAACTTCACAATTCACAACATTCATCTTCTTCTCAGAAGCGCAGGCCATTGCGTTTTCTGAAGCCGCCCGCACTCTTCTGACATGGGCCGGCGCCAACTACCCCGAAACATTTTTCAGACTCGCCCGCGAGTACATCGCCAGAATCGAATCTGCGGATCACAAAATCCCGCTGGAAGATGCTCAGGATTTACTGGCTCTGCTCGGTACCTGCTGCATGACTACTCAGCACGATCAGCCAACCAGAACGCTCTGGCACGACTGCGTGCGGATCCTGTCCAAGAAGATCAACGACATTCCGGAGTAGCAAATGTATCTCAATGAAAGATCACGAATGTTAGAAGCCGCGCTGATCGCTATCAACATTTTAAAAACAAACTTCGGCGCTTCCGCTTTCAATACTATTCTTGAAGGTGTCAAGAACGGGGCCATTAAAGACCCCGTGAAAACTGCAGAAGACCTCAAAAATGCGGCCGAGGTCTTAGGGGTAGAACTGAAACCTGCGAATCAAGAGGCTATTCGCCAAATTTCCGAGGCAATGGATAATTTTTATCAACATCGTACTCAATACTCTCGAGTCTCTCCTCAATCATCCGCCGAAGATATAGCAAACGAGTCAGCATCTCATCCCCGTAAGTCTCAGCCCACTGACGATAAGGATTCTGATTTGAACTCTCCGGAAATTCAAAATCCATAGGTTTAACAAGCCCTGTTTTAACTAAGAGTTCCAAATAAAAATCAACTCGTTTTTGAAAATTTTCGTCCATCTTTTCCTCCATAGGTTAATTACAGATTGAACAACCTAATTATCCGACGGAGGATGACAGCCGGGAAAGACCGGCATCTCCAAAAAGGAAAACCAGCATGAACAACGAAACACTCACAGCTGATCAGGTCAAAGAACAGCTTGATAAAGCAACCATCAAAGCAGGATTGAGACTGATTGACATCACGGACGCCGGAGTAATAAATGCTCAAGCGGCTTTAACCAATGACGGAATCGTCGAAATTCCTCTAATCAGAATCAATGCTGAATTAGCGGACACCCCCGAAACAAAACTCATTGCGCTTCTATCGCCGGAAGGCGCAGAAGATCTTGCCGCTGATCTATTGGACGCGGCCGCTAAGGTTCGAGAGAGAAACCGCGAAATCGACCGTCAAAGCGGCATCCAAGAAAAAACGGCGCTCAACTGAAGGAACAGCAGCATGAAAATCAAACTCACACACACCGGCGCCATACCGATCAATGAATACCCGGACGATCAAGAATTCATCGTCATTCGAAACAACGAGCTCGCTCCGATGTTTATCTGCAAAAAAAGTTCCTATTTCCGAATCGTCGGCGACAGCAATTTACACATTCTACACATTCACGGACGCGAGGAATTTCTAGCGTGGGAGCCCGTTTCTCTTAATCTGCCCTCGCCCACGCTGATCACCAGAAGACTATGGCTGGAAACACCCTGTCTATCCGGCTCTAAAAACTGGGTTTTTAGATTGTATGAAGACCCACGGGAACGTATAAGCACATGGATCAGAGATCCTCAGTTCAACCAAGATTTTTTTACTGACCCGAAGCTATTAGTTGGGTTCGGGGATGTTTTCGAGGCGACTATGTCCAAAATCTCCAATTCGGACGGCTTAGTTGAGATTTACAAAATCCGCCAAATCGGCAATGAAAGCGAAAAACTTAGGAAGCTGCTCGATGAACTATAAACAATTTCTCAAGACAAAAATCTTCTCAATTCCTCCGGTAGGGAAGCGAGTCGATCCGTCTCTCGTGAATCCTCAGCTCTTCCAATTTCAGCGGGATATCGTCCTGTGGGCGCTGCAGAAGGGACGTGCTGCCATATTTGCCGGCACCGGACTCGGTAAAACGCTCATGCAGTGCGAATGGGCGCGGCTTGTCGGCGGTCGAGTCATCATTTTTGCTCCACTGGCGGTCTCTAGACAGACAGTGACCGAGGCCGCTAAATTCGGCATCACTGTTCATTACTGCGCGGAAGCCGCAGACGCTTGCGACGGTATCAACATCACCAATTACGAGCGACTGGAAAAATTCGATATTCGAGACTTCAACGCCGTTGTACTCGATGAATCGTCCATCCTCAAAAACATGAGCGGCAAACTGAGAACCAAACTGATCGATAGCTGCGCTCGTGTTCCGTATCGTTTGGCGTGCACCGCTACACCGGCGCCGAACGATCTCATGGAACTCTGTAATCACTCTGAGTTTCTCGGCATCATGACCGCAACCGAGATGCTCGCAACGTTTTTCACACATGACGGCGGCGATACCAGTAAATGGCGTCTTAAAAAACATGCCGTTATGAAATTTTGGGATTGGGTCGCGTCTTGGGCTGTCATGCTCACGAATCCTGCCGACATTGGATATGTCGAGGACGGCAAACGCTACATTCTGCCGCCGCTGCGGATGCATGAGCATGTAGTCCACTCGGATGATTGTTCCGGTTTCCTGTTTCCGATGGCGGCTGAAACACTCCAGGAGCGTCAGCAGGCCCGCCGTGACTCCATCAAAGAACGCTCGGAGAAATGCGCTGAAGTTGTCATGAACGATAAGGAAAATTCTCAATGGCTTATCTGGTGCAATCTCAACGACGAGGCCGAGGCGATCAGAAAACTCATCCCCGGCGCCGTCGAGATCAGAGGAAGCGATTCTTCAGAGCGAAAAGAATCTGCGGCGCTTGGTTTTGCCTCCGGTGAGATCAAGGTGCTCATCAGTAAACCACTAATTTTTGGCATGGGCCTCAATTTCCAACGATGCCACAACATGGCCTTTTTAGGGCTGTCCGATTCGTTTGAGCAGTACTACCAAGCTGTACGCCGCTGCTGGAGATTCGGACAGACTCAATCCGTCAATGTCCACATCATCACCGATGAACGCGAGGGCGCCGTCGTAGAGAACATCCGCCGCAAAGAGGCTCAATTTCAGGAAATGCTCGCGGGCATGATCGCCTCATGCCAAGAAACCAATAAAGCAAACATCAAATCCGCTAAGCGGGATTTAGACGACTACAAACCGAAAACAACTATGACCACACCGAGCTGGTTAACACCGGCAGCGTAGGAGATGAACATGACAAATAAGATCAACGTGATCGAACAGGCATCCGGAAACGGATGGGAAGTCTACAACGGAGACAGCTGCGAGATCGTCAAGGGCATCCCTGACAACTCCATCCATCACATTGTCTACAGTCCTCCTTTTGAGAGCCTCTACACGTATTCCAACAGCGAGCGTGATCTTGGCAACTCTAAAAACTCCGAGGAATTCTTCAAACATTTCTCGTTTCTGGCGGCTGATCTCTACCGCATTCTTATGCCGGGCCGCATCATGGCATTTCATTGCATGGACCTGCCAATGAGCAAACAGCGAGACGGCATCATCGGACTGAGAGATTTCTCCGGCCAACTGATCCGCATGTTTGAGGAAGTCGGCTTTGTGCTGCACTGCCCCAGAATCACAATCAGAAAGGATCCGGTTACTGCTATGCAGCGCACGAAAGCGATCGGCCTACTCTATAAGCAGCTTAAAAAGGATTCTTGCCTCTCCCGCATGGGAGTACCTGATTATCTAATCGTCATGAGAAAACCCGGAGACAACCCCGAGGCGGTTTCTCACCTGCCGGAGGACTTCCCTGTTTCTCAATGGCAGCGATGGGCAGAATGCGTGTGGCATGACATAAACCCCTCAAACACTCTGCAGCGACTTTCTGCACGAGACAGCGACGACGAACGACACATCTGTCCTCTCCAGTTGGACGTAATCGAACGCTCCATCACCATGTGGAGCAACCCCGGCGATGTGGTCTTTACGCCATTTTTAGGCATCGGCTCCGAGGCATATCAGGCGGTGAAGATGGGCCGCAAGGCGATCGGCATTGAATTGAAGAAGTCGTATTTCGCTCAGGCCGTAAAGAACATGCGTATGGCGGAAATGGAATACGCTGCGCAGCAGAACGATCTCGGTATCTGACAGAGGAGACAATCATGCCAAAAAACAAAGAAAAATCCCGCATTGATCTGTGCTTAATTGAAGAAACCGTTAGATCGTTAAGCATTGGAGGCTACCCGGGGATATCCGCTGCTGGTGGAGAATCTCACCCGATCCTGATCAGCAAGGAAGCGGCCCGGATGATTTGGCAGGCCGCACTCGAGAAAAGCATTGACTCAAAACTAGAATATCAAGATCAGATTAGATTTCTCATTCGCATACTGATTAATCTTAGGTCATTTTTGGGCGGCCGAGATGAAAAACTCGGACAATTCCTTATCCGTAAGCCCTCGCTGAAGTCCGATAAAAAGCATCGTCAAGTAGACGACATCGGCCTGAGAATAAATAGAAAGATGGCGAGAAACAAAACAGGAAGCGATGTGTTGCCCATCCTTGCCATGATGGACAACGGCACTTCGGTAATCTCCGCTGTCCAAATACTTATTCAGTGTCTCTTGGTCAATCACGCCGCCAAAGGGGAGTTTAATCGCTCCGCCCTGAAGCGCTGCGCAAAGGACTTGAACCGCTTGCTCAGAAGACATCGAAAACGCTGCCGACTTTGAATTTTCACTCATATTTCCTCCGTAGGGATAGTTACAAAAAAAAGTTCGCAACTTAATTATCTCGCGGAGGTGGCAGCCGGGAAAGACCGGCACTCCTTAGGAATATCTACCATGCCAAAGAGCAAGAAAAAACGTGACAAGAAATACAAACCGATAACCGTCCGCGTCGGTCCTTACTACTCGGAAGAGCAACGGCGCCAGTGCGAAGCTCAGCTGAACGACGTTGCGCTCTATGTTGAGTGCACGCTTCCCACGGGTAACGCCACAAATCATGAAATCGACTGGATCGAGGATGTTCTGATTTGGGCGATCGGCCTCGTCCATCAGAGATTTGAGACGCTGGATCAGCTGGAGCTCTCAGAGGTTCTCCCGATACTCACCAATGGGAAGCACGCACTCGACGCACTGATTGATCGAAAGTATGAGAAAAAGACCACAAGATTCATCGCCACGGGTGACGAATTGAAGGCAATCAGCGCTGCATTCGCAATTATCATCCCGATGCTCAAAGAGGCTATGACGTTATCGCCGAGACGGACGATGAATGAATTCGATTGGGCGCATAGAAAAGCGCTCGAAAATCTAAAGAAAACGGAGAGAGAAAAATGCAAAAAGTTGAGTTAACCAAACAGGAGGCGCTTCTGGTTATGCGCATGCTCAATTACTTTCTGATTGCGCAGTCAAACAACGCGACTCATAAGAGCGACGTAGCCGGCGCCAAGGATCTAAAAAATACTCTCTTCCGGCAGATCATGGCTATCGATGAGTCTAAGGAACAAGTCAGTAAATCAACTAAACAGGACTAATCATGACACCGGCACAAGTTGAAAGAAACAAAAACCGATACAACAACGAGATTCTGAAAAATCACCTGTTATTAGATAAGCATCAGCTCGCAGAGTTCTTTGGTGTTTCGTTGAAAACAATTTCACGATGGACAAAGGACGGCATCCTACCCGCTCCAGGCCGCGGATTCCGTCAAGAAAAACTTTGGAGATCTCGTGACATCAAGGCAATTATCGACAGGATGGGAGCGCCTGTTTAGTGGCAGATAACGCAGCGAGCAATATAACTAGTGAGAGCGATGCTCTCATTAGTTTTTTAGGAGCAGGAAACGGCTGCAGAAGAAACCGGGTTACAATCATCGAACCACAAAGAATAAATGCAAAGGCGTTGAAATCTCAGCCCTGAAACCTGCGCCAATCCCTTAATTTCAGGAATTAGCAAAGGATTGCGGCGCAAGCCGTAAGGGTCCCGAAAGGGTGTAGAAACGACAAAGCCCGTGTTACCAGCACGGGCAGAGTCAATTTTTCATGAGGTTCGTAAATGCTAACACCATTTAATTCCTCGTGGGAGATTATCGCACATAACACGATAATATGGACAGGTGATTTGTATATTGATTACAAAATCATCCTCGTTCTGGTGTTATGGGAGTTAATCCGCACGAAGCTGTAAGCTGAAAATTGGCCGGTATCCGCAAGGAGCCGGCCTTGTGCGTTTGTTGAGATCTATTCTGAGCTGGAAAATAGATATGAATCCCACTGCTCCATCATAGGACGCCGTTTCTCTAATAGATCAGATCGTTGATATGCTTGGACGACCTCGCTCCCTGTTGCGTGCATCAATTGTTTTTCCGCTAGCACGTCATGAATTAAATTCTCTGCCGCCCAATCCCTGAATGTTGACCTCATGCCGTGCATGGTAGCATTGGTTTTCAACAATCTTTGAATCAGTACGCGAGGGCTTTCTCTGCTCACATGGCCCTCATGAGAGGCAAATATATATTCGCTTTTTCTGGGCAATCTATTCAGCAGATCAATCATATGCGCCGTCAACGGCACCCGGTGCCCCTCGCTCTTCCCGTCTTTTCTTCTTTCGGGCGGCACTGTCCAAATCTTCTTTTCAAAGTCAATTTCGTCCCATTTAGCCGGCGCCGATTCTCCAATACGGCAAGCCGCTAAAATTGTAAATACAATCAACGCTCTTGCCGGCCCTGTTGGTGGATACAACAGCCCTATTTTTCCCCTTAATTCTGCGTGGGACATCGATTCATGATGAACAACGCGCTTCACCTTAGAAACAGGCGGCAACAGCATTTCTAACGCCCCCTTCCATACAGCAGGATTAGCCTGCGTATAAACGCCAGTCAGGATGGCATAAGAAAAAATACTTTCAAGACGGCCTCGCACTCTGCTTGCGGTTTCGGTTTTAGTTGTCCAAATGGGCTTTAATACACGAGCGATATCATTCACTGTAATGTTGCGAACTTCGATCCCTGATAATCCAGGAACCGCATAATCTCGAACGGTATTGAGCCACTGCTGCGCGTGTTTTTTATTCCTCCACAATTTCACCGAGGCAATTTCATTGATCGCCGATTCGTAAAAATCCTCAAATTTAATTGCGCTGCCTGCCTGGAATGACTCGCACTTTGCTTTCGGGTCTTTACCGTCAATTAAATCTAATTTTATTTTCGTTACCCGCTCAATCGCTTTTTGGTGAGAAACATCCCTAGCGTTTCCGATATTAACCTCCTGACGTTTTCCGGCAAACGTGTAGCGGTATATCCAAGATCGCCGAACACCATGCACTTTCAGCGATAGCCCCTTCTCGTCCGTAGAATAACGACCATCAGCCAACGATAAAATTTTCTTCAGAGTAAATTTCGGTGCCATTATCAAAGTCCTTCACTTCGTACCCCAACGGGACCCCCACAATTTTAATAAAATTGTCCTATGAATGACCTACTTTGTCCACACTATGAGCCAAATAAAAAAATAGAGCAACCGCCAAACCTCTTTATTTACGGGATATTGTCATAGATTTGACATACAAATGTCATAGGTTTGGGAGAACATATGAGAACAGATAACGGCAGACACCTCTTCCGCCAATACCTCAATATCCATGTGGGTTTCCAAAGATCAAAACAAAATGGCCCACAGATTGGCCTACATCCGAAATTCAAGATTGCTGTTCATTTGTGGTTCTGCTCGCAGAATTTAATTGCTTGTTCAGCTCGGCCTAGTAACTCTCGACCCTCGACAGCCAATCGGAGACATCGATTACGCTCCCGATCGGCGTAAAACTATACAGGGCTGAGCAGACACAGGAGACTTGTATATTGATTACAAGATCATCCTCGTACCAACGTTGCGGAGAGAGGGATAATCCACGCGCGACGTTAAGATACGAGTTTTAATAGAAAAATAAGTATGATTTTCAGTATCCCCTCTCAGAGGGAACTTTTTCTCAAACAAATTAGCTCGCGAATAAGCGGATGCATCAACTGTTTTCCGCCGGCACATCGTGAATAAAACCCTCTTCCGCCAAATCTTCCTCTTCCGCTAAAACCTATATATATCCGCCTGTTCCAGAGGGCGAAGAAAACGTTCATCAAAAATCCCCGGCTAAACTTTTTACCGCACGACAGGCTCGTTTATTCTTTGGAACTTTTGTTTGCTGAATTTAATGGGGCTATGTGCTTGTTTAATTATCTTCAGTGCGCAGTATTTTCAACATTTAAGCCGTAAGTTCGGAAATTATCCGCTTGCTGACGCCTAAATTAAAAAAATATGATGCGCCTCACCCTCTCTTCTCAAATCAATCCCCCTCTTCCGGCACAAATTCTTCATCTTTTCCGTAATCAAACTTTCCTACCGTTTGCTAACTCACAATTGACAGTCCGTCAGGAAAACCAAAATCTGAACCCCAAATCTTTGACGACGGTTTATTTTTTGATATATCATTCCCACTTCCGTGAGGGAGTAGTATGCGCACTGCGCAGCAAGTCAACATCCTGGTCTTAGACCTGGCTTGCTTTAATTTACGAGACTCATGATGGCCGGAGGCTGTTCATGGGTCGTGTCTATTTCATCCATGTTCAGCACCCCGACGGTTAATAGATAAACATAAAAGCTGAAATAACATGGAATTAGCTATAACAATCGCCCTATTCGTTCTCGGCCTGATCTTTGTGATCAAGGGCGGAGACTATTTTGTGGATGCCGCATCTTGGATCGCGGAAAAAACCGGTGTTCCTAAACTTATTGTGGGTGCGACTATCGTCAGTGTCGCCACCACCCTCCCGGAAATGCTCGTATCCTGCATGGCCGCAGCTCAGGGGAAAGTAGATCTTTCTATCGGAAATGCTGTCGGCAGTGTAACTGCGAACATCGGACTCATCATGGCTCTCGCTATTATCTTTATGCCGGGCGCCATTAATCGTAAAACTTACCTTTTGAAGTCGATCCTGATGCTCACTGCCGCAGCTCTGATCGCGCTCTGCGGTTTCTTCGGTCAGGTTTCTATCCCGATATCCTGCGCCTTAATCGCAATATTCGCTCTCTTTATCTGGGAAAATATCCGAGACGCCCTTCATCATATGCGGCAGAAAAAAGACCGCAGCGAAGATGAAATAGAAAATGTCCGTAAAGGAGTCATCGCTGCAAAATTCATCTTCGGAGCTGCCGGCATAATCGTCGGCGCTCAGCTCCTTGTCGATAACGGAAGCCTGATCGCTCAGCATATCGGGATCCCCGAACGTGTCATCGGCGTGACTCTGGTCGCGGTAGGCACATCGCTACCCGAACTGATCACGACAATTACAGCAATTATCAAGCGTCAGTCAGCGCTTTCTATCGGCAATATCTTAGGCGCCAACATTATTGATCTGACACTCATCATGCCGCTCTCCTCCCTTATCGCAGGAAAACCGCTGCCGATTTCGCCTTCCATGGCCATGATCGACCTTCCCGCCTGCCTCTTTGTCGGATTAATCGCTATTGTGCCGGCAATGATCCTTTCCAAATTCTCACGCTGGCAAGGAATTCTTCTACTGCTCGTATACGCCGGCTACATCACGCTTACCTGTTCACGTATTTAAAACTCGGGACTAAAGAGGAGCGCAAACCGCTCCTCTTCGTTTTAGAAAAAAAGACAATTAAGAATGCGAATGGCCCTCGCCTTCGTGATGATGCCCGTGAACATGGCCTGAGTTGTCCGCGACTAAATAGTTGACCGCGCCGTGCGCAACGTGTGTTTCAGACAGCATTTTCTTTGCGAGCTCCTTAACATCGGCCGTTGCTCCGCGCAGCACGACCGTTTCGACGCAATTGTGCTCGTCTAAGTGAACGTGCATAGAAGAAACCACAAGTTCGGTATGCAGGTGCTGATGCTTAACCATTCTCTGAGCCAGATTGCGCTCTTCGTGGTTGTAACCGTAGGAGACAACCGCAGCGCACCGTCCCTTGTCCGCATCCAGCTGAACTTCAAGAAGCTTTTCCTGAATCAAATCCCGAATGGCTTCCGAACGGTTTTTATATTCCTCTGAAGTGACATATTTATCAAAGGCCTGAGAAAGTTCTTCATCCAGAGAGATGGTAATTCTATCCATAGCGCACCCTACGAAAAATTTTTGACAGTTTAACAAAGCAAGTCCGTTTCAGGGATTGCGCCTCCAAACTCCGCTAATCAAATCCAAAACTGCCCCGACTGTCCGGGACCGACTTATCCCAACCACTCCGAGAGAAAGTCTTCGGTCTAACTGTGACCTCTCACAAGCAAATTAACTGTCGCTCAGTGTGAAACGAATCGGAACGGTAAGCTTTAGGCCTGGATTAAGTACGCCAAGCTCAGTGCCGACGAGACGGGCGGCCAAACTCTCGCATTCGCGGTCCAGAGGGCCTTTTCCACTCGCCTTGCTCACTGAAGCGGCCGTTATCTTCCCGGTTTTATCGACGATAAAAAGAACCTCCGTCACGCCTTCCATCGCGGCCCTTCTCGCCGCTTTCGGGTAACGTTTGCGCTTTTCCACGAGCGCTACCAGCATAGAAGCAATGGTGTTGCGGGTTTTAAACTCATTGACACTCTCATTGCCTTCGGTTTTAGCTGCGGACGTCGACTGAGTAGGAGGAGCCTGAGTCACAGTCTTCTTAACTGTCTTTTGAATTTCTTTTTTCACTGCCTTTTTAGGCTTCACGGGCTCCGGCTTCACCGGTTCCGGCGGTTTTACCGGTTCGCGTATCGGCTCAGGTTCCTTGACGGGTTCCGGTTCAGGTTCGGGTTTAGGCTCCGGTTCCGGAGCGGTTTTTATATCTGAGTCCTCCGCTAGCAGCCGGTTTTCTTCCGGCTGAGGCGCGGCCGTCGGCTGCGGAGGCACAAACTGCTCAAAGGAAAGCTCAATCAGCTGCATCGGCTGAACCGGAACAACTGTATCCTCCTTATGCCCTCTGATCAGCCATAAAAAAAGAAGCACCAGCGCGCAAAGAACTAAGACCTTTGCAATTCGTTTGGCTTTGCGGACATTTTTATCCTCCCGCGGCACTGATCTCATTTAACCGACTCCGCGGCTCTGGTGCTGATGACAAAGCGGCCCCCTCGCTTGTGCTTTGCCACATCAACAATAGAAACGAATGACTCGAAGGGCGCCTTCTCGTCAATCATAAGGTTCAGCATCCCGTCCGGGTGTTCGTCGAGGAACTGCGGCAGATCCTCTTTCGTGACAAGAACGCCTTCGTGATAAATCGACCCGTCGGATTTAACATTTAATACCAGCTCGGCCTCTTTCTTGCGCACAACCGAATTGTCCGCGGACGGAAGCACAAGGTCGAGCACCGGTTTGCTGAACGTCATCGTCATGACAAAGAAAATCACCAGCATGAAAATCACGTCAATCAGAGGCGTCAGGTCGATTCTGGGTTCTTCATCGAATTCATCAAACATCCGGTGCTCCTAGGCTGCAGCCTGCTCCGCCTCATACTTAGCCGCGACCCTTGCGGATTCGAGAGAACGGTAGCTGTATTCGACCGCTTCGATTCTGAGCTCCTTAATGCGCAGCGTCAGATAGTAATAGGCCATCAGAGCAGGAATCGCAACCACAAGACCCATGACTGTTGTCACAAGCGCCGTCCAAATGCCGGCCGCGAGCATGGTCGGATCAGGAGAAACGTTCTCCGCAATCGCTCTGAATACACGAACCATACCAAGAACGGTGCCAAGCAGTCCGAGCAGCGGGGAAACCGCGGCAATCAGTTTCAGCCAAGTCAGCGCGTTGTTGACCGGCTTGAAGTTCTTATGAAACAGATATGCGACCTCCGCTCGAATATCTTCAGAGTGAGCCGCGTGCGTCGTCACCACATCGCGAACAATACAGATAAGCGGATTGGTGCTCTTGCCGTACGCGCGGCGAATCCGTTCCGCGGTTGTGTTTTCCATTCCGCGGAAACTCTGTTTGAAGCTCCTCAGTACACCTCTTAAATAAATAATATTCCAGACGGTGATGTACACCGCCGCGATACCGACGATAAAGAGGACAACGCCGGCACATCCGATAAGATCGTATATCTGTGTAAAGTTCATGACGCTTGATTTTTATTATTTTTCAACAGCTTTCCGCATGCAAAGCGCCCATTCGGCAGCTTCGCCGAGATCCTGCGGCGTGGGATGCTTTGCGGCTTCAGCAAGTTTTGCCTTACGCTCCGGCGTCATCGGTTTTGCGCCCGGCATCTTGGCCATCATTTCCAAAATCTTGGGATCAACCTTGCCCTGCCATAAGCTGAGACCGAGAATGTTGGGCGCAGAAATACGCTCTAAAACTTTAGAGGCGAACGCGCGGCCGCGCTCGCTATTAGGATCTCCGCCAAGCGTTCCGAAGACCGCTGTAGGCACCGAGCCGATGTTTTTAAAAAACTCTTCCCACAGTTCATCCGGATGACCTTTGTCACACCAAAATCCGCAGAAGATCAGGTCATATTCCTGAGGATTAACATCCGTCGGAAGTTTCTTCAGCTGCGAACCCGGCAGCGCTTCGGAAATCGCTTTGGCAATCTTCTCAGTGTTGCCTGTCAGGGACGAGTAGACAGTCAAGATTTTCATTTTTGCTCCTAATCCGTTATTTGTATTCAGCCTGGAGCGCGAGGAACTGCTCCTTGGCCGACTCGATCAGCTGATGTTTTTCACGGCCGACATAGAAACTGTAGGCGCAGCGGCCTTCTTTATCAAAGAAGGCGGCAAAATGGCTTTCCCGACCCATGAACGGCATGGTCACAAAACCGATCTCCGCAATATTCTCATACTTAAAGTGTCCTTGAAGCGGCGCCTTTCCGCCCATCAGGTTGTAGTAGCCCTTGGCACATTTGCCGACCGCGACCTTGGATTCCACTTCAATGACGTTCCCGCCTGCGATCACGATAAAGGTCGCCTTTTCCCACTGACTGATGCGCTGCCAGACTTTTTCGAAATCGCTGCCCGGCGCGAAAGTGCACATACCTTCCGGCAGAGCGTGCGCGGCCTCAAGCGCAGTGGCCCCGATGGCGGCCGCAAGCGTGTCAAGCGTGACGGGACGGCCCGAATGGATCACTTCCTGAATCTTTGCCTGTTTTTCTGTTTCTGTCATTTTTCTTTCCAATTTAAAAAGTTAATTAATCGTGTTTTGGGTTGTCGGGAGTTTTTTCAAGGTCACCGCGCTTTGGCAGACCATCTGAATCAGTTCAAGGTCATGCGTAATCACAAGTACCGCCTTGCCTTCGTCGGAGAGTCTCTTCAGAGCTGAAGCAATGCGTTTCAGATTTGCACCGTCCAGCCCGCTTGTCGGTTCATCCAGAATAATCACATCCGGATTTTTGGCAAAAGCACAGGCGATCACAAGTCGCTGCTTTTGTCCGCCCGAGAGCGAATGCGGGTGTCTGTCCTTCAGATCCTGCAGATCAAATAAGCCGAGCAACTCTTCGGCGGCACGAGAACCTCCTTTGCAGCCCGCAGCCTCCAGACTCGTCTGAAGTTCTTCAAAAACCGTACGCATGTATAGCTGATGATCGGCATTCTGCAGCACTACGGCGACATGCCTGAGGCATTCTTTTTGATTAAGTTTTTGTCCTCGGATCGCGAACGATCCTTCCTTGGCTTTATTAAGACCGGTGAGCAGGCGGGCCAAGGTGGTTTTACCCGCGCCGTTTTCTCCGAAAACGCCGCAGATCCCTTTGGGCAGCTCCATATTAAAGTGCCGCATGACAGCCCTTCCGGGATACTCAAAAGTCAGATCCCGCACACTGAGGATCGGGTGGCTTGCGCTCATGGGCACGGGAAGCGTATCTCTGCAGTCCGTGACGGAGATTTCTCGAAGACCGACTTTCGATCGGAATTCCGTATCAAGATCATTAAACGTTCCCGCCCGGATGATTCTTCCCTTTTCAAGAACAATCACTCGGTCTGCGACATCCTTGAGCCAATACAGGCGATGGTCGACAACGAGAATCGCGGTACCCTGCTCTTTCAGCTTTTGAACTTCTCGGGCTAAATCTTCCGTCGATTCCGGATCCAGATTTCCGGTCGGTTCATCCAGAATCAGCACTTTTAAAGGTTCCATCATCAGAGAAGCCAAACCAACTTTCTGCTTCTGGCCCTGAGAAAGCTCGTGAATCGTGTTCTTCAGTACTGAGTTCAGTCCGAAGCGGTTTGCGGCGTCAGCGATCTTTCGGTCAATTTCGTTGGGATCAGTGCCCCGGCACTCAGACATAAAAGCCATTTCCTCCTCCACGCCAAGCGCGAAGAACTGACTTTCCGGATTTTGAAAAAGCGTTCCGACCCGATGTGAGATGTCGCTGAGTTTCTCCGTTTTATTGTCTCTCCCGCACACTCTGACGCTGCCCTTGAGCGAGCCTCCGTAATAATGCGGACAAAGACCGTTAATAAGCCGAATCAGGGTGGATTTGCCGCAGCCAGAAACACCGGTCACGAGCACCACTTCTCCCGCAGAGACATTAAGAGAAATATCCTCAAGCGCGCAGCGCGAGCTGAAAGGATACTGATAGGTAACATGGTCTAAATTAATCATTACTTCATTGCCGCCGGCGCGGAGTTAGGGAAATAGAACTGAAGAACCGCGGCAGCCGCGCAGATCAGGACGATTAAAAGAATAATCAGGTAATCATTCCGCGAGAACGAAGCCGCGTTCGCCCTTCCCGCGGAAGAGCCGGAATTTAAACCTTTAAGCTCGGCGGCGATGCCGAGCTCATCGCTGGTTTTAAGCGCGCGGAAAAGAAGCGGCGTAAATAAGAGACGCGTGGTTTGAAGCGGATGAATGGTGCACGTCCACGGATTGATCTTATAGCCGCGAATTTTAAGCGACTCCCAAATCTGACGGATGTCATTCATAAACGTCGGAATAAACCGGATGATGACTGCCGAGGGAAGATAAATCACAAACGGCAGTCTCAGTTTCTGCAGTCCGCTGAGAATGGTCTGGAGTCTTCCGGTAAAAGCAAGCGGAAGCACCACGTTAAGCATGGTAAAACCGCGAAGAAACGGAACCAGCATGGAGGCAAGCGACATGCTTTTGCCCATTGCCGGAAACCAAATGGAAATCAGATACCCGAAACCCACGGACAGCGCTATCATCAGAATACAGACGCAATAGCTCACCGCGATAATCTTCGGGCGTTTCAATAACAGCAGATATACAAAAGAACTTGCAAAAAGCAGGTACTGAGCGACTTCAGAAGAAATCGCCACCGTCATAATCGAGGCAGCGGCCGCGATCAGCATTTTGACGCGCACGTCTATCCGATTGAGCGGAGATGTCGGGTTAGAAGCGAATGATGCCCGCATGTCTTAATTCCTTAGTTGAACGATAGCCGGTCCAAAGACCGATCAGTGAGCCGACATAGCCGATGATCACAATCGGGATCACCACAGCCATCAGCGAGGGCGACTCGCGCATCATCAGGTATGAAATGCCGAGAGAGCCGAATTTGCAGATCAGATCAAAGCAGCCGACGCCCCAGTAAACACTGCCCGGCAGTCCTGCTTTACGTACCGAGGCCATAAGGAGTTCGCTGAGAAGCGCCGCAAAAAGCATCGGGACGATAAGCGTAATGTTTCCTCCGAGAAGAAGGAAATTCACGAGAGTGCTCACGATCACAAAGAGCGTCAACGTTCCGCTCTGTTTCACTTTGAAGAGCATCACGACCAAGAGTGTCGTGAACACCATGTTTTTAAGCAGAAGCGAAACAGGATTCATCCCTCCTCCCACCATGGCGATTAAAACAGTAGAAATTTTGGCGGCAGCCGCAAAGATTCCGATAACGACCAGATCTTTAGCGGACCAGCGGTCGGAAAATCTTGTTTTACGGCCGACTGCCGCGGCGTTTAACGTCATTTCATCAGTCATGTCAGTTACAGGATGAATCCGGTTCAGGTTAGTACTTAGCGCTGAGTTTGAAGTTCACACGGCGTCCGGGCTCATAAATAGAAGTCTCATAGCCGTAGAGCTGATTAGTAATGTTCAGCACTTCAAAGTTAGCGCTGTAGGCTTTCTTCGGTCCGAAGTGATAGGCGGTCGCGAAGTTAAACGTGGTGTAGCCTGCGATACGCGTTGTCTCATCGCTCGAAACCGAGTAAGTTTTCTTGGCGGTCGAACTTCTCAGATAAGTGTCTGTAGTCCAGCGGCCGTTAAAGAGCGGAACATCGGTCCGCAAGCCGTAGCGCGCAGTAAAGGCAGGTGTTCCCGAATCATAAGTAGAAACGCCGTTTGCCCACTCTGTTTTTCTTCTGATCACAGAGAAGAACGCATACGGATTGATGTACTCGTTAACCTTGAAGTTCAGAGAAAGTTCCGTACCGAATGTTTTTGCCTTATCAGCATTCACATAGCGATAGACGTCAGAGCCTGAGCCGCTGAGGATTTCTGTCGAGATGTAGTCGTCCGCAAGGTTATAGAAAACTGAGAAGTCGGCATCGACATAAGTGCCGCTGTAGCGTGCACCGATTTCGAAATTGTTGGATTTCTCCGGCTTCAGATTGGGGTTGCCGTAGACCGTTCCGCCGCCCATACTGTTAATCAGGAATTTCTCCTGCAGATTCGGGACACGGAAGCCCTGAGACCACTGAGCGCGAATCGACGTATCTTCAATTCCTTTCCAGATAAAGCCTAAATTGAAGACCGGGCGGCTTTCATTGTTGCTGCCGACCGAGCCCGCATCATCCACGGGGGTATTCACGTAATTAGTTGTTCCCGCGGGTGTCGTTCTGTGTCCGTTGCGCAGAGCGCTTGCATTGGTCAGTTTAGAATTCACGAATGTGTAGCGCACACCGTAGTTCATTGTGAAATCCATGGGTAACTCGGTTTCCATGGCGGCGAACACGGCGTTAGTAATTTCCTTGCCTTCTACATAACGGTTGGTGACGTAGTCTGTGTCCAGCATTGTCATGGGACCCATCTTCATTTTCTGGGTGAAGGCGGCATCCGTTGAAGCCTTTAACGTGTCCTGAGTAAATTCGTAGCCGGTGATAAGCGTATTGTTATCGCCGAGCTGCCAATCCGCCTGCAGACTTGTTCCGAGCGTACGAATCTTGTTATTTGCGACGGAATCGGTCACCACATTCATGTTGTACATCGGTGTTCTAACCGAGGCTCCGACGTAATTTCGCATTTGCTTATGGTTGTTCTGCCAGAAGCCGTCCCAGCGAACTCGGGTGAGATAGCTTGTCAGATCTTTGCCTTCGGCAAAGAGCGCGACTTTATCGCGTTTCCACTTAGGAATACGGACGAAGAATTCATTATCCGGATCCTGCTCATAGTCCCAGCTGGAAGAATTAATATCGGAGTCAAAGGTATCAGCACTCATGCCGACAGTAAAATGCTCATTAAAGTCGTAGCTCAGGAAAGCACCTAAGTTTTTCTGCCGAAAATCCGTTCCGTTCTGGTATCCAAGCGGCGTCTTGATATCGCCGTGGCTCTGATAGCCGGCATTCAGTCGGTACTTAAGACCTTTATAGTCTCCGCCGAGAGAAATTGACTCTTCCCAGCCATGGCCTGCGCCATTCCAGCCGACAGAAGCTTCTGCTTCAAAGGGCTTTTTACCTCCCTTCTTTGTGATGATATTAATCACCCCGCCAATAGCATCTGAGCCATAGAGCACGGAGGCCGGCCCCTTGATGACTTCGATGCGTTCAACCGATGAAGGATCAATTAAAAGCGCCGGGCCGGACATCGACTTATGTTCCGAGACACGCTGTCCGTCAATAAGGATTAGGCTTCGAAACGCGTCTTCACCTCGGATCTGAACGCGCTTTAAACCCTGAGAGCCGTCGCCGGTTACTTCAACACCGGGAACATCGGAAAGGAGCTCCCCGATATTTCTCGCAGAAGAATTGCGAATTTCTTCCTGCGTGAGCACCGATACGCTCATCGGCACATCTAGGAGCTGCTGCTCTATGCGTCCGGCGGTTACGGTCACTTCGGCCGCTTTCTGAACTTCCTGGGCCTGCGAGGAAAATGCTGCAATCAGCGCCGCTGCTGCCGCTGAATATTTAATAGTTTGGATTTTAGAGGTCATAAGTTGGTATTTTTGATATGGTTGAGAATGTGCTGCGTCATCCGTCCCTGCCAGAACTGGCCGGCCACGGTCAGTTCGTATCTTTCAGAAAACGGCAGCAGCAGTCCGGCTTCCGTCCAATTTTCTGTGATCGGTTCGAAAGCTTTGCTAAGCTGCGGGGAGAATTCTTTTGCAAGCGCAGAGGGGTTGAAGTAATTCAGCTCCATCTGCTCGGCAACCGCTCGACCCAGTTCCCAGTTTTTGGAGGGCCGCATCATCATCGCGATCGGCTTTACGCCCTCTTCGACGCTCTTTATCCATGCATCAGGCGCGCGATGCTGCATGTAACTGAATCCGTCGATCACTCCGCCCGCCCCGGGACCATAAGCGAGACAGTCGGTACGGGTTTTAGCGTAATAGTTATAGAAATTTCTTTCGCGTGTATTGGATGCCCAGTGACTGATTGAAAGGCGGCTCCATCCGGCTTCACGCATCTGAAAGACCGCCTCACGGAACATACGCGCGCGCATCGCGTGATCCGGACCTGCGGGCAGTTTGCCGTTGGCGATGTATTTGTGGAGAGGAGAACGCTCAAAGACTCGGAGCTGATAGCAGTCAACTCCATCCAGACCCAGATCTTTAGAAATCTGAAGATCTTCAAGCCAGGTTTCCAATGTTTGATACGGGAAGCCGTATATCAGGTCGATCACGACAGCGGCCTGGCTATAGCTCATCAGGCGTGTGAGTCTTTGGATGAGTTCTTCTTTAGAAGAGCGGCGACCGACCGCCTGACGCACTTTGGTATCAAACGTCTGCACGCCGAGCGAGAAGCGGTTTGCTCCGCCTTCGATCGCAGCTTCCATCTTGTCGTCACCGAATCCGGACAATCTGCCTTCGTAGGTGATTTCGCAATCGTTTGCGAGCGGCAGGTACTTTCTGACGGCTTCAAGCACGCGTCGAATATCAGATGCTTCGAGCGCGGTCGGCGTACCGCCTCCGAAGTAGACGGCGTGCACCGGTTCTTTATTCTGAACGGGTTTATCCGCCCAGAGCTGCATCTCTTTAATTAAGGTGTCCGCGTATGCCGCGCTTTCCTCTTTCGTGCGGTAAGGCTTGATATAGAAAAGGCAGTACAGGCAGCGTGTTTCGCAGTAAGGCACATTGATATATGCAACGGTTCTGCGTTTTCTCGGCTGCTCGGTCAGTCTGTTGAGAACGGAAGGAAGTTCCGTCGGTAAAACCGGTGAAGCGTCGAGTCCGGGATGGATATCGATAGATTCCGGGAAAGCATCCGTTATCGGGTTGTCGGTAACGCGGGCCAGCCAAGGCTGTTCCTGCGGCGCGTTGAAAGGTTTACGAAAATCGATGACGGTTTTCTGTTTCACCTGAGGCGTCTCTTCTTTCGCATTCATAACTTATCAAAAACTTAAATATTCAATCGATAATGATTATCATTTATCAAATCATATTCTAAAAATTTACTTGAATGCTTCTTATTCTCATTAGCAAAAACCCTGATCCGCCTCAGGCGCATTTGCGAATCATCTATTTATCTATTTGATTATTTGATATAACTTTTATTAACATTTTAAGGATAAATATGAAACATTTATCCAATAAAACTTAAACTAAAGCGATTGTTCCGGTGATCAAACGTTCTTTCTTCACATCTGTTATTCCAAGAAACGGATCATTTCAGGATAAAACAAAATTTATTTATCTAATTGTATATACGTGATAATTTTATTTTGATCCTGTTCTCAGCAAAAGCCCTAAGACCATCCTTTGCAGCGTCTAAAAAGATTCAAGCTTAGGGAATTCTTAGAAAAAGTGATTAAAAACGTACAATTTTCTGCCTTTCTGTTTAACTTATTTACATCATTGAGATTAATTCTCATTATCGTATTCCCTAAGATATTGAACCGTATGTCTTATAACCTCCTGTTTTATCAATTTTTTTACTAAATAGCGCTCTATTTCCGCCCTAAGTTCATACACGATTGCATCGATTTTTGTTCGTTAGAATGAATTTCTAAATTGTCAGGCAATCCGCGTACGGCCCGAGACTCTCACTGAGATTACGAGGGAAAACGCCTTTGCCGAATGCAAATTTTTTTTGGGGACCTTGATAAAGGTCCCTGAGCATTAAACAACGGTCATTACCGCCGTATCAGACGGCTTATGGCTTCTTTAACAGGAGTGCTCGATGTCCTCGTTTGAAACCGGAGTTCAGTTATTTAAAAAACTTCTGATGAAGCAGAAAAATATGGATGCGTACTTTGCCAATGAAGAGGACGCGCTGCACCACGCATTCCCGGCAAAGGCTACTGTCCACTCAGGACCTTTCGGTATTCCGATGCTTTGGAGCACTGCTCGAAACTATCTGGAGAAGAAGTCGCATGAGCCCCGCAGAAAAGAAGCACTTGCCTACGTGCATATTCCTTTCTGCGAAAGCCGCTGCTTATTCTGCATGTTCTATCAGAATCCCTGGACCGCGGAAGAATCAGAGCGCTACTGCCGCAACCTCATTCGCGAATTCGCACTTTGGAGCGGGCGCCCCGCTCAGGACTCCGCGCCGATCAAAGCCTTATATTTTGGCGGCGGAACTCCGACCGCTCTTCCTCCCCAACAATTAAAAGAGCTGCTCATCGCTGCAAAAAAATATCTTCCCCTCTCCGATGACTGCGAAATTACTGTCGAAGGACGAGTCCATAACATGACGGACGAAATGCTCGAAGCGTCGCTCGAGGGAGGCGTCACCCGGTTTTCTCTCGGCGTGCAGAGCTTTGACGCGAAGATTCGCAAAGAAATGCAGCGCATCGATACGCCGGAACGCGTCATCCGCAGACTCGAAGAAATTGCCGCGAATAAGCAGGCCGCGGTCGTCATCGACCTGCTCTTTGGGTTCCCCGGACAAAAAGGCACTGCTTGGGAGAACGATCTGAAGATCGCTTCTGAACTTCCAATCGACGGCGTCGACTGCTATCAGCTCAATGTGTTTGAAAAGTCTCCCCTGAATAAGAGAATTCAGGCGGGGCTGCTGGAGCCCGCTGCAACGCTTGCGGAAGCCGCCGATATGTTTGCGCGCAGCGTGGAAGTGTTTTCCTCGCACAGCGATTGGCGCCGCCTTACCAACACGCATTGGGCAAGAACCCGGAGAGAGCGCAATATCTACAACTCGTTAGCGAAAGGCTCTATGGACTGTCTGCCGTTTGGGTGTGGCGCGGGCGGAAAACTCAGCGGACACAGCTGGATGCAGGAACGCAAACTTTCCAAGTGGAACGAAATGATTGAGAAAGATCAGAAACCGGTCTTTGTGATGATGAAACCGCAGGAAAATTGGTATCTGCTCCGCACACTGGCTTCGAGCGTTGAATCCGGTCCGTTCTCTCTCAAAGCGATCGGAGAAGCGTTCGGAGCCGAAATCGAAAAACCTCTGAAACCCGTTACCGATCAATGGATTAGAGCCGGACTTTTAGAGAAGAAAGACGATCTCTTTATTCCGACTGTCGCGGGTCAGTTCTGGTACGTCACGATGGCGCAGCTTCTCACGGAAGCGCTGACAGGAGTGCTCTCTAAAGGATCTGTGCGTACGGAAGATCTGATTGAGCAGAGTGTGTATTCGCCCAATCAGGGTCAGGCGTGGCTTGACGGCGTTCTGAGGAAATAGCATCTTCTTTAATTGAAACGCTTGGGACGGATGCAGAGCTTCTTCCCGCTTCTGTCCCACTCTCTTCAACCTTTTAGCTGAACGACGCGGAGGTTTAATTTGGCAACCAGCAACCCGGCGGCTCTCTGTATCAAGGGCCTTTCAAAATCCTTTCATCAGGGCGGCCGTGAGAAAAAAGCTCTGACCGATATTTCCTTTTCCATCGAACAAGGAGATTTCTTTGGTCTGCTCGGCCCGAACGGAGCCGGCAAGAGCACGCTTATCGGCGTATTAGCCAAGACGGTTAACCCGGATTGCGGAGAAATATCCATTCTTGGCAATGACATTAATCGGGACTGGCGAAACTTTAAAATGTGCGTCGGTATTGTTCCTCAGGAGATCACTTTTGATCCCTTCCTGTCTGTTTATGAGACGCTGCGGCTGCAGAGCGGCTACTTTGGTCT
This sequence comes from Parasutterella muris, assembly GCF_009767915.1. Lineage (GTDB taxonomy): Bacteria > Pseudomonadota > Gammaproteobacteria > Burkholderiales > Burkholderiaceae_F > Parasutterella > Parasutterella muris. The sequence continues at coordinate 26,315 of NZ_WSRP01000015.1, read as the reverse complement.
GAGGGACAACAACAAATGGATTGATGAACTTTTAGAGGTTCTCGATCTTTCGGATAAAAAGAAAGACAGCGTGATGCGGCTTTCGGGCGGCATGAAGCGTCGCGTGCTGATCGCTCAGGCGCTGGTGCACCGCCCTCCTCTTATTGTTCTTGATGAACCGACCGCGGGCGTTGATATTGCGCTGCGTCACCGTCTTTGGGAGTTTATGGAAGATCTCAACCGCAAGGGGCACACGATTATCTTGACAACGCATTACCTGGAGGAAGCCGAGCGGCTTTGCCGAAGAGTCGCGCTCCTTAATCACGGGCAGGTCGCAGCGCTTGAAGATACACAGGTACTTTTAAAAGAATATTCCAAAGATCGTGTGATATTCGCGCTTTCCGCACCGCTGCCAAAAGATTTTCCCTTCCGTTGCGAGAAGCTCCCTAACGGGTTTTACTCCATGTCCTATAGCGGACCTGAAGAGCTTCGCCGTCTTTTAGAGGCTCTGGAAGCTGTCGACCTCAAGCCCGAAGGTCTGGAGCTGGGAAAAGCGAACTTAGAAGAAGTATTTTTGAGGATTACCGACGAATGACCCAATACAAGATCGAACCGCAGCCGTATCGTCCCGGCGCCTCTTTCCTGACATTGCTGGAAAAGGAGATACTGCGGTTTAAGAAGATTGCGCTGCAGACGATTTTTGCGCCGGTACTGATGGGCGTTTTGTATCTGACGGTATTCGGTCAGGTCTTATCCGGCCGCATGCCGACCTTTGACGGCGTCAATTATCTGCACTTTTTAGTTCCGGGTCTCGTCATGATGACGCTCCTGCAGAACGCATTCGGCAACAGTTCCTCTTCGATGCTGTCGTCGAAGATCATGGGAAGTCTGATATTTATTCAGCTTCCGCCCTTTTCCGGCTGGGAGCTTTCTCTTGCGATGATCGGCGCTTCTGTGGTGCGAGGGCTGATCGTGGGCGGCGGCGTGCTGCTGGCTTCGGTGTTTTGGTCAGCGCCTCCCATGCAGCATGTTTTATGGATTTTAATTTTTGCGTTTATGGGCGCGATGCTGATGGGTTCTCTCGGACTGATCGCAGGATTATGGGCAGACAAATTTGATCAGATCGGAGCGTTCCAGAGTTTTGTGATTCTGCCGCTGACATTTCTTTCCGGAGTGTTTTACTCGATTCACCAGCTGCCGCCGATTTTCCAGACGCTTTCTAGATTCAATCCGTTTTTCTACATCATTGACGGGTTCCGATATGGATTTTTCTCGCAGAGCGACTTTAATCCTTGGGTCAGTCTTTTTATCGTCAGTTTTTTCGGCATCTTATCCGCGGGCTTTGCGACGTACCTAATGCAGATCGGATATAAAATTCGAAAGTAGAAGGCCCTCGTTTCGTCCCGCTTCGGCGGGATTTTTATCGGTCTGCGATTTCATTCAATCGCAGCGGTAGAAAATATAGTGCCTAATTAAACTTGATGTAGAGTCTGCCTTAGAGTCTGCCTCTAAGTACTACAAAATAAACTTTGAGAATTAAAAGCTGTCGAATAATCACATCAGCGCTTTATAAATCAGTACTTCACGTCTTTGATACCGATCTATCTTCTTTAGCCTGCCTGAATTCTCATAAAAGCCCAAAATATTTAATCTCTGCACTTATCTGCAGCATATCCCGGCCTTACCAAACCATTGACGGGAATATGCATCCCAGCCTTCGCTGTATTTGAAACACTAAACTTCTTTCTCTAAGTAAGTTTCTCCAATCCGTTACGGACTTCAAGCTTCAGATATCGCCTTTCTTCAATATATTAAAACTCAGCATTATTAATCATCATTTCATCAGCGGCATCTACACTCTAGACCCATAAGTTTTATTTTTGATTCGAAAAAAAATGAAATTTAATTTTCCCAAATGGGTTATTTTCCATGTTCCGCATGATTCAACTCATATTCCATATGACATCCGGAACCAGTTTATATTAAGTACGGAGTCGCTCCAGAAAGAGTTCGTCAAGATGACTGATTTTTGGACCCTCGCACTATACTCAAACGGAATACCTGTCGAACAAACAGTTGTCAGTCCGATCAGTCGTTTAGTGGTAGATGTTGAGCGCTTCGCTGACGACAGCCTGGAAAGCATGTCCGGCATTGGTATGGGCGTCATCTATCAAAAAACTCACGATCTCAAGACATTAAGGCGGGAACTCTCTGCGGCTGAAAGAAGTCGTCTTTTGAGAGAGTACTACTATCCGCATCACTACACGCTAACGCGTAAAGTTAAAGACGCGCTGAGCCGTTACGGGAAGGCCCTCATCATCGATCTACATAGTTTTTCCTCTGAGCAGCTTCCTTATGAAGGTCCCTTGTTAAAAGATCGTCCGGAAGTGTGTATCGGTACAGACCCCTATCACACATCTTCCGAAATCTCTGAAGCGTTTTATCAATCCTTTAATAAAACCTTTGATACCGGGCTAAATGCACCTTTTAGCGGAGCATTGGTACCGCAGGCCTTCTATCTAAGCGATCCGAGAGTTTCTTCAGTCATGATTGAGACCAGAAGAGATTTATACGAAGATGAAAAAGACGCCGAGCTGCTCGAAAATTTTGCAATAACTTCAAAAGCGCTAAAAAGCTACCTCAGCGCCGCGGTTTCCAGCATATAGAGATCACTGCTCAAGATAGTGCGCAGCAAAACAATCGGCTTAATTAAAAGCGGGCTCCTTAAATTCATCAGCGATAAGGATGGAAATAATCAGAAAGACCGGAAACGCAACGGCGGATTCCAGTCTATTCGCTCTATTAATAGTGGAAAATAAGTCAGCTATTTACAGATCATGATCTGCAGAACCTGCTTATCTGTTTCCATCATGGATTCTTTGCCAATGGATGTCAGATTCCTAATGGTCTGATCAATGTCGTCACTCACGATGCCTTCCATCTCGGAAACGCAGTGTTCATTCATGGCGAGCAGCGCAGACATCATTGCCGTTGATACGCCGGAAGAAATTTTAAGTGAACATGCGGGCTTTGCTCCGTCGCAAAGCATTCCTGCCAAGTTAGCGATCATGTTTTTAATTGCTGCGCAGACCTCCGGGAACTTGCCGCCCATCAGCCAAGTAATGCCGGAAGAAGCGCCGGTGGATGCCACGACGCATCCGCATAAAGCGGAAAGCCTTCCGAGATTCTGCTTGATGTAAATACTGGTGAGGTGACTCAGCGTAAGCGCTCGGATCAATTGTTCTTCTGAAGCGTCACAGTCTTCCGCATAGGAGACCACAGGAAGCGTCGCGGTAATCCCTTGATTTCCGCTTCCGGAATTTGACATAACCGCGATCGTCGCACCGCCCATACGTGCGTCGCATGCCGCAGAAGTGTAAGCAATCATATGGGCAACCGTTGTATCGCCGAAATATCGGGCTCCGCGATTTTTAATCATGGCACCTAATGAATGACCATAGTCTCCTGAAAGCGCCAGTTCCGCAGCGCGCTTATTAAGATCTCTTGCTTGCAGAATAAAAGCGATTTCATCCAGAGGGCTCTCAATAGCGAATTCATAGACGGTTTTCATATCGAGCTTGATATCATCATCGCCCTCTTCCTCATCGCCCTGCTGTTCAGCTTCCTGATAAAGAACTTCATCGTCCTTTTCAAGATAAATAAATTTTGTGTGCTCTCTGGAGATAATGGCTCTTGCGGTATGGCCGTCTTTAAAGACTTTGGCGTCTACGTAAAGATTGGAAGGCGCATTTTCATCAAGAAGGATTTCAATCCTGTCCTCGTCAATATAAGCTTTACCGGCAGCGACCGACTCTTCAGAGACATCTCTCAGCACTTCAAGTTCCAGCTCTGAGCGACCGATTAAAGCGCCAAGCGCTACCGCAATCGGCAAACCGATCATCCCGGTCCCCGGGATACCGACGCCCATGGCATTCTTAATAATATTGCCGCTTAATCCGAGTTCAATCTTATCGGGAAGCGCTCCCAGAATTTCCCGTGCTTTTGTTACTGCCAGCGCAACAGCAATCGGTTCAGTGCAGCCAAGTGCGGGAACAACTTCTCTTTTAATCAGCTTAATGATTTGACGACGTACAGACGGATTCAGCATATTGTTAGGCCTCTTAACTTTTGGTCAATCGGACTTTCCTGAGTTAAACGGATAGGTCACCACTTTAACCGAAATCGCTGAATTCCGATAGTCTTGATCCGACATTATTCGAGATAGAAATATTCGTTGTAAAGAAACCTGCTTGAAGCGTAATCATTTTGGTCTCGACCTGCACTGCTGCGGGACGTAATTCGCAACAGCTGCATGAGAGCTGCAAACTTAATTCAGAGATTTTCTGTTCTACAGACCTTCAGTACTTCGAAACCAACAAGCCAGACAAGATATTTCAAGAAAAGGTTTTCAATTTAAATGTTCTCGTCACTAGCAACATTACCTTCAACTAACTTACAAACTTTTCGCTAAACTTCTCAATATCCGAGGGACTGCACACTGCGAGATAGACTTATCCATTGTTACCTCTTACTGTTCTTTAACAATTTTTCGGATAAAACTTTCTAAACGGAGATTAGGAGATGGAAAACTTATTTTCCTTCCTAAAAGGTGGGTTAAATCAGCAAAATCGTGTATTATTTTTTTTAAATTTATTCATTTTTAACTTTTTGAATTTATGTTATAAAATCACATAAGATAGTCAGAATATCTTCCCTGTTTTGAAGGGATTAAGACATGTAAAACCTTAGTTATAACGAAAGAGAAGACAGTGTTCTGGGTTAGTTTTGAAGGTTATGGCTCGTTTGGAGGTCAGACTTATACTGAACTTACGCCTCTTCTTTAACCCAACAAAAAGCCCGCTGTAAGAAGCGGGCTGAAAACTATCCGAGGAGTTTGGAAACGAGAGAGGATATATTCTCTTTAAGTTCTGTTTTTATATTGTTTTGTACTTCTTTTGGAAGGTTTTCCAAAGAAGTATTGAGCTTATCAGTTAGTGTCTGGACGGATGATTCTATGTTTGAAATAGAAGATAACACAACGTCTAAATCTCCTATGGAAGCTTTTTCATTTATCTTTTCTTCTATGATGTTCGCAACTTGAGTCACAAAAGGTTCGAGGCTGTCCTGAACAGATTTAACATTTTTCTCTAGTTTTAATTGCTCTGCATCTAATGCTGCAATTTTGGAATTAAATTGGTTAATTGCATCATCTAGATACTTTTTGTCTGAGGCTGTTGAGTGTTCAGAATATACCTTCCCCTGGAGTATCTGCTGTTCCAGTTGTTGTACCCTATACATTAGGGCGTCTATAACAGATCGCTCTACGACGGGCCGTCTTTCCAGTTCCCGTACCCTTTTGGTAAGTGTGCTCAGGAGTTTTTGGATTCTTTTTGTTTCACGAAAGTATTTTTCTGATTCATAATGATATTTATTAACCACATTTTGGTAGTTATTAAATGCTTCGATCGCACTAAGAGTTCCCTTATCATAGTCAGCCTTATAGACTGTTTTGTTTATTATTTGGCCTGGAGGGAGGTCTTCAAGTTTTTTTAATCTAGCATTTATGGAGTCTAGTTCTGTAGGCAAACTCATATGGCATACAGATTTGTCAGGCTGAGTTTGAGGCGCCTCCTCAGATTTTGAGTTTTGGGTTGCTGTCTTTTTGCTTTTAATATTTTTCGCCATCCACTCGTCTAGTGGATCAGTAAGACTTGAGTCAGCCCTAAATCCTCTTTGGCTTCCGGGGGAAATAGTTTGAGCGGCTCCAGGAATTTTATTAGTCATGTTTCTTTCGTAGTAGTTGAATGGTTGCGAATAGCTTTTTCTTTGGTTTTTAAAAAATCCCTGAGTTTTCATTTGGAGGCCTTAGGAATTGCTGACTTTGGGTAGTAGTTAGTAATCCCAATTTTCTTTTGATTTATAAGCTCCTTTGCGGTTTCCTCATCTGTACGCTCTACTTTCCATCGATAGTCTGTAAATAAATAATATGCGTCGTTTCTTTCATCAAAGCAAAGTTTTGCCCATACTATAAAAACAGACCCCGGAGGGTTTGACTCCCTAAGGGTAGTACCACAGCAAACATTGAGGACGGGCGGAAATCCCTGATTTGGAAGAGGGCTGGCTCTGACAGAATGTCGAGAAGATTCTTGACAGTTTATTCTTGTTTTTATTGCGACTTTATAGTATCGCTCAGCTCGTCTGAGAATAACTTCTCTTGGTAAATGAGAAAGGTCCTCAAAAGTAATGGGGGCGGCGTTCATCTTTATCTTCTTGTAAAAATTGCTTATAAGAATAGTCTACTGTTTTTGGCCCTAGCAAAATCAATGGGGATAAACGTGGTGTAGATAACTAATTTCATCTACCAAATTTATAGCATCCGGCTGATATAACAGGAAACGGCAGGACGTTTTACGGGCTTTCCTGGGAAGGTATATAGAAAACGCAGCGCTTAGGAGAGATTTGACTTCTCACAAAATTTTAGAATCTTACGAGGGACATAAGGAGATTTGAAAAAGCCGCCGATTACATTGGAAATATATGGCTCGGCCAAAGGGTCTTGCGGGAGTATTTCTCCAGACTCAATTCTTCTCTCAATAGATTCAAGTTTCCAAACTACAGCTTGTGCATATAAAACATAACTATCATGAGTTATGAAGGGGTGCTCTCCTTGGTGAAGAATGACAGTAGAGTCGTAGGTGGTGCCGGGTTTGACAGAACTTATGTTTACAACCAGAACCCCTAGTCCGCCGATCTGGGGATAAAAGCGAGGAGCAGAGCAGATTATGTGAAGATGATTGATAGAACCAGTGGACGCAAGAACTGTTCCTCCCCGCAAGAGGGACAGTGTCATTGCATTTCCTTCGAGAATTCTTTGAGCCGATTAAGTTCAGCGACTCGTTCCAAGGTTGCATGAATTTGAGCTGATGTATATCCCTCTGCTTTCAAAATATCAGCTAATTCAATAGAGTCATCCTTACAAGCTTCCCATTCGGGGCAGATGGTGTGCGTAAGCTTGGCAAGATCGTATTTCCTTTTATTTCCATACTGATCCCAAATGCTGTCAAGAATGCTTTGCATTATCGGGCTCAAAAGTTCAAATGTATCCAAAGGGTCGTTGGAGTTTACTTCCTTTTTTAAACGAACATCGAATTTTTTATGTTCGAGCCACTGGCTGTCAAATTTATCCTGCTTTAGGCTGTTATAGGTATAGTAAGGAGCCGGTCCTAATTTCATTGCAGAGTAAGCATCGCCTGTAAGCGTTTCTCCAATATCCAGAAGTGCTTTTCTATCTGCAAGGTACACCAATTTTAGGATCTTCAAATAAGGCATTGCTCCACCGGCCTTCCAGAGGAAGTAGCCGATTATTTGAGTGGTGAGCTCCTTATCATACATTGTTCAACGCCTTCACAATATTATTCATCCTCAGTATAACACTGAGGTGTTTAAAGGGTAGTTTTCTGCTTTCATAGAAACTGCGCCAGCAAAACCTAAAATCTCTTTGCTCGTAACCTTCTCCTGTAAGCGGCAAGCATTTTATCAAAATAGTTAATCTCATTGTTTTCCCTTAGATGTATGCAGGCGTTTACTTATCAATATATTTAAGTAATTACATGTCGTAAAATTATCAATTAAACGCACTAATGGGTAAAAAATGCCTGAAAAAGATCCTCACAACCTAAGTGTATTTCACACTGTGCTATCCCTTGTTCTCTTTGGGATCGGCGGTGTTCTTCGGCATGCTCAGAAGCTCATTGAAGGAAAGCCATTCAACATCGGGGAATTCATTTTTGAAGTGATCTCAAGTCTTTTTGTTGGGTCCGTTTTTTACTTGATCCTTCGCGGTGTTTGTGTCGCTGAGCTGACTTCTGTATGGGGTTTAAAGCTGAAACATCATCCCTGCTCTAAATGAGTCGAGAGTAAATACCACCACCCTATTGAGTGGACTAACAACTCATTTAGATAATTACATAGGTTTCTAATAAGGACACTCAATAAAGAAAAAGAACACCCCCTTGTTATAGTCAAACATCAAAAATCCTCCCGAAAGAGGACTGAAAATTAAAGATCAGGCCGTTTTAAATGAATGGAACAGTCTTGCGAACAAACTCGGCTTTTTCTCAAATTTCTCCGTACTGAAGCTCTTTACTTGGTAACCTCCTGATTCCAAAGCTTTCTTAATTTCCGCCTGACTCGGAATAAACGGATATTCGATACTAAGCAGTCCTTTTTTATGAGCGGCAGAAAGAGAGGCATTGGGATAGAGCTTTCTAATCAGGCCCTTAACTTGTGACTCACACATAGGGCAATGCATGCCGTCGATGATTACCGTTGTTCTATACATAACCGCCTCATTTGACTGAATATTTATCAAATGATAATCATAATCAATTAGTTGTCAACCTCTGCCCTAATAAAAAACCGGGACGAGCCCGGCTTTTTACTTCTGACAACAAAGGATCAGACTTCTTTTGTCAGTGCGTATGTAGCGATTTTGCCTTCACAGGGACGGCCGTCCGTAATCCAAATTCTGCGGGCGGTTAAGTCCATGACGATGCCGTAAATTGTGCAGAAGCGTTTGTACTTCGGATCTCTCGGATCTTCATGAGAGCAAACTGAATCCGGGAAATTCTGGTGAGACGAAAGAATTCCAAATAAGGTCTTCTCGTCCACCGGATAGTTCACTTTTTTTACTTCTCTTCTCAGCGTGTTGTAGCGCATGAAGGTATCGGTCAAGTCACGCTTGAATGTATCCTGCGCCGCAAAGAGCGGAGAAAGATAGTGATTCGTATGGCAGAGCGGCTCTCCCTCGCTCATGATCACATCGAAATTATCCGGTGTGTATTCCAGCGCAAATAGATAGTCCGAGGCCGTACCGATATCAAAATTACCGGCGCCTGCCCTATCGCACTGTGCAACGGCTTCGATAGCGTCGCTCGCTTTATTCGTATTGAGAATCATTCGATACAGAACAGGAAGCGGCATACCGATTTTGCCTTTGCCCACACTCAGGGCGTTTAAACAAACACCGATTCCATGAGAGTTAAGGCCTTTACCGCCAATCATGCCCGCTTCAACCGCAATCAACTGATCAGGTTTGCCCTCTTTTTGGATTTTTAAAACGCAAACATTTTCAACGGCAGGAATCAGCCAGTCCCATGTCTGACCCATGTATACATGGCCGTCTTTTCCGTGTTCGCTAAGGAAGCCGACGAAACTGCAGCCGTCCGGTCTTGCAAAAATCACCTCGCTTCGGCAGTTAAGCGTGAGAATGTCTTCAAAAGATACGCCGGCGCCCTCTGCCACGGCATGCATTTCATCAAGCAAATCAGGTGCGCTGTTCTGGATCAGAAAGATGAAACTCTGAGCAAGCTGCTTCGCTTCAATCCATTCCATTCGAGCATATTCTTTAAAAAATGTTCTGTAGAAAGCCAAATTACGGTGAATCATTTCCTTGGCTTCACGACCGTATTTCAGTCCGATTTCCCGGGATGTTCCGGAGAGTTCGATGTATATATGCTGAGGCTTCATAGCGCTTCCATCGGGTGTTTTTATACTTAACCATGCTAGGCTCAAACACCCCGCAAGTAAATATCCCACTTGCGCAGTGTGAGCACCGGGAGACCCTGTCAGAGACGCTCACTCAGCAGGCGAGCGTGTTCCCGACACCTGATTCGAATCTCTTCGAGCTTGATTTCGTCGCCTTTGGCTCCGGCTGAATTTAAACCAAAAGTGACCTGAGGCGGTTCCCAGAGCATAGAGCACATTTTTACGACCTGCGCCAGCGGCTTAAATAAATCCTCTGCGCTGAATCCAAGTATTCCGCCCTCGTACACCGATTGTTTTACTCCGGTCGTGATCGATGCGATAAGACGTTTATTCTCAAGCTTTGAACCGGAGGAACCATAAGCAAAGCCGTAACTAAGCACGCCTTCGAGGTATCTGCGCATAATGGACGGACAGCTGTACCACATGAGCGGGAACTGCCAGACCACCGTATCCGCCTCAATGAGCTTGCGTTGTTCCGCCTCTATATCGATATCGAAATCCGGATAAAGTTCAATCAGGTTCGAGAGTTTAATTTGCGGACGAAGCTTTTGAAGTTCTTCAAGAATGGCACGGTTGGCAACAGAATCCTTCCAATACGGATGACCAATAACAATTAAGGCATTACTCATGTTCTTCCTACCTCCAATATTGCTGTTTTATTTTTACAGGAATCCGAGGCTCTCAGATTTGGAATTTACCGTTTTGGTCACGCAGTTTCTTCTTGTATTTTTTGATCGGTTAAAGCGGGCTTTAATGTGTTCAAAGACCCGATGTGCGATATGCGGCAAACCGACCGGCTGTGCTGAATCTACTCTGATAAGCGAGTGCGTCGGAAAGGCACTACGGCCTCTGACGCACATCTTCTGTCGACAAATTGAATATATCTGCCGATGTACTCTATTTAATTGAGACTATTAAGGTTTCTTAATTTTTGAAGTCAGGATTTCAATTGCGCGCTTATAGTCCTTAGGCTCAAGTTCACGATAAAGGCGATGAATCATTCGGTGGCAGTTCGAACACATAGGTCTCAGATTTGTGTAGTCATTTTCACGTTCACCTTCTGACACCGGAACAATGTGATGAACCTCAATGAAGTTTTCGCCGAGCTCTGGTCCGTAAAACGATTCAAAACTAAAACCGCAGGCTGCACACTTATAGCCATACTTTCTCAGCGCTTGCTTTCGAAGCTGGTTATTCCTTTCATAACTATAAGTGAATAGCTTCTTTTTTCCTCCTTCTACTACTGCTGTCACATAGTCGTCGCTGGGGTTTAAGTTTAAATCTTCTTTTTCTTCGATTCCTTTGCTTCCAGAAGTAACGTTCCCATTAACTACATTTCTTGTATTTTTCTCTTGACTGGATTTTTCAGCTTGATGACAAAATAATTCAAGTGATTTATCCAGTCCTCGTGTAAAAGCTTCGACATCTGAAAATTTAGCTTTTGCACCACAATTTGATGAGTGCCCAGGTTTGACAGGAAAATCCACAAGGTTAGAGTTCAAGCGCAGCTCATCTACGAACTGCAAGGTATTTAACTCATTTCTTATATCAAAAAAATTGGTTGAAAATAGACTGAATTAGTTAAAAATTCAAACACAATCTTAGCGTTACGATTTTTTTGCCACTTTCCTACATACGGGGCTGCTTTTTTCCCATTGTTTTCAATCGACAACGATGGGAGACCTTTCCCTCTAAACTCTGATAATTTGTTAAGTTCTCTAAAGAGTATCCCTCTTATAGAGGAATTCAACAATTTGCTCCCCTTCCAAAATAGTGAGAGTTCTTCTACCAGTAAACCTCTTCATATTCTTTCTCCAATTTAAGGGACCAATATAAATCGTTCCGTTACATTTTAAGATTTGCATCTTTAGATACACTTCTCACGTCGAACCATTCAACAGGAATTTGAGAGTATCTCTTTTATTTCAATGCAAAACACCTCTGTTAAAAGGCTCTCCTCAAGGATCTTATATGCAAAATATCCCACCCAGCGGATCATACAATTCTAGTCTCATAGCTTTTTTAGACTATTAAGGCGACTTCATTTTATCCAATTAAAAAGCCACCAATAACCTTGTCATCGGGGTTTTACCACCTCTTTCCGGTTAAGATATGAAAAAAGCTGAAAGACCTTCGTATGCCAAAAATCAAACTATCCGACAATGATTTAGTAGAGGCACTTAAGACCTCTTTTATCTCAAAGGGATTTATTGATTCCGATCCCCTTTTACGCGTTCAATTACTGTTTAACCAAAAAGGTGATCAGACTCATTCTGTAAAAAAAATAGTTTCTGAAATCATTAAAGAACTTGAGGGCTGCGAGTCTTTTGACTTCAGCGTAGCGTTCATCACGGATGCCGGAAGGCAACTTCTTTATAAAACTCTGAGAACTCTTGAAGAAAAGGGAGTGCCTGGGAGAATTCTCACAACGGACTATAACCTCTTTACACAACCATCCGCCCTAGGCAGGCTATCCGAATTCAAGAATATAAAAATAAAAATGTTCCGATGCGAGGAGCAACAAAAGTTCCATACAAAAGGCTTTATCTTCCACCATAAAGATAAAACCACAGCCATTATTGGAAGCTCCAACCTTACCCAGGACGCTTTATCTTCAACAAAAGAATGGAACGTTCGACTGGTATCTAAAAAGGACGGCGAGTTTATCAGCAGCTTGGAGCACGAATTTAATGAGTTATGGAACTGTTCCCAAAGCCATGACCTTGAAAAGGTGTTAGACGACTACACGGTCGAATACGAAAAAAAGAAAAAGGACGAACGCGCAGCTCGCGAATTGCTGAAAAATTCTGGAAATGCTGAGCCTACGACTCGGCTTTATCCAAATACAATGCAGAAGCCTTTCATTAAGAACCTAACCAACTACTACATCCACGGCGAAACCAGAGCCATGCTCATTTCTGCCACAGGCACGGGTAAAACCTTTGCAGCGGCATTTGCGATTCGCCATTTAATGAACTTGAAACCTTCAGATTGGCCAAAAGATTCCGTTATCCGTAAGTCTCCCAAAAAAATATTGTTTGTCGTGCATAGAGAACAAATTGCAAAGCAAGCGTTGCGGAGCTTCAAAAGAATAAACGGTGCCAATAAGACATATGGCTTGTTAACCGGCAATGGGAAAAAGCTAGACAACGATTTCACGTTCGCTACCATCCAAACAATAAGTCAGGATATTGTTTATAAAAATATCGATGCTAACTATTTTGACGTCATCATCATTGATGAGGTTCACAGAGCTGGCGCTAAGTCCTACAAAAAAATCATGGAGCACTTTAAGCCCGAATTTTGGTTAGGCATGACTGCAAGTCCTGATAGAACTGATGGTGAAGATATTTACAGTCTGTTTGATCACAACATCGCCTATGAAATTCGTCTGCAAGATGCCTTGAACGAAGATCTCCTATGTCCCTTTCACTACTACGGAATATCGGATCTCACAGTTAATAACAAACCTTTCTCAGAGCTCTCCGAATTTAATTGTCTCGAATTTAAGGAGCGAGTTAAGCATGTTCTACGAGCTGCGCACGACTACGGATTCTCCGGAAAACGAGTTAAAGGGCTAATTTTCTGTTCCAGAAACGATGAAGCAAAAGCCCTAGAAATTGGACTGAATAAACAAGGGAAACGAACCCTTGCACTCTCGGGGAAAAACTCGCAGCAAGAACGCGATATTGCTATTCAGAGACTGGTAAGTGATGTAGATGACCAGTTAGCGCTGGATTACATTATTACTGTCGATATTTTCAACGAAGGTATCGACATTCCTGAAATCAACCAAGTTTTGCTGTTACGCCCGACCGAAAGTTCAATTATCTTCATCCAGCAATTAGGTCGTGGATTGAGAAAGGCGAAAGATAAAGATTATGTTGTCGTTATCGACTTCATCGCAAACTACGAAAAGAACTACCTCATTCCCATCGCACTTTCTGGTGATAACTCTTATCAGAAAGAGTCAATGCGCAAATACATTGGTAGTGGTACAAAGATCATCCCTGGTGCCTCAACCGTAGAATTCGAAGAGCAAGTCAAACAACAAATTCTCAATTCAATTGATAGAGCCAAAACAAATTCAATTGGATTGATAAAAGAATCCTACAACATTCTGCGCCATAAGCTCGGTCGAATTCCTCGTCTTGTTGAATTTGCCGAGCATAACGCAATCACTCCATTAAAAATCTTTCAAAATAAGCAGTTGCTGTCTTATTACAACTTCCTTGTCCACGCAGCGAAAGAAAATCTTCCTTTTGTGCTGGATCAGGAACAAATCGAGTTCTTAAATTTCTTGTCCATCCGTGTAGCCGACGCAAAACGCATCGCCGAAGCTGTTCTTCTTGAACTTGTAGTTGAAGCCAAGCCAGGAGAGAAGTTACGCTCAGGATTAACGTCTAAGCTAAAAGATCTCTGGAAAATTGACGCATCCGACGATCTAATCAACAACGTATTTCTTGTGCTCTCTGGTCAGTTTGCGATTACAGAAGCCGAAAGAAACCAAACTGTTAATTGGGCTGTCGTTGAACGAACGGGTTCTGATGATTTTTCTGTAACTGAGAAATTCAGGCGAGCCTTAGAGCAAAGTAAAGAGTTTAATGATCAAATCCAGCAGATAATCGACTTTGCCAAGCAACGTTATTTGGCTAAATTTAAGTATCGCTACAAAGATACAAGTCTGGTCCTCTATGAAACCTATTCATATGCAGATACTTGCCGCTTGTTAAATTGGCCAAAGAACCTAAATGGTCAAAACATCGGTGGCTATAAGTACGATGCCGCCACTAAAACTTTCCCCGTATTCGTCAACTATCGCAAAGATGACGATGCAATCGCCTACGAAGATCATTTCGAATCCGATCGGCTACTGGTAGCGATCTCCAAGACAAAACGATCGGTAGACTCCCCAGATGCGGATCGCATTTACAAGAGAAAGCCAGAAAACAAGGATAATCGGATTTTCTTGTTCGTTAGGAAGAACAAAGAAGATCAAGAGGCAAAATTGTTCTATTTCCTTGGTGAAATTGAAGCTGAAGGTCAACCTGAGAAGATCCTACTTCAAAGCAAATCTCAACCAGAAAAAAAGGACAATGCGTTTAAAATCAGGTACAAGTTAGAGACAGCCGTAAGAAGTGATATCTACGACTACATCACTGGAGAATAGTTTTGAAGACAATTGAAGTAGTTGCCGCGATCATCCATCACGATGGCAAGATTCTAGCCACACAACGTGGCTATGGTGAATTCAAAGACGGCTGGGAGTTCCCCGGCGGCAAAATGGAACCGGGCGAAACCGCTGAAGACGCAATCATCCGCGAAATCAAAGAAGAACTCGAGGTAGAAATCAAACCCGAAAAACTGCTGGTCACCGTGGATTACGATTACCCGAAATTCCACTTAACCATGCACTGCTTTATCTCGTCTATCGTCTCTGGACACATCCTCCTCACCGAGCATGAAGCGGCTAAGTGGCTGCTGCCTAGTGAACTGGAAACCGTGGATTGGCTCCCCGCTGACGTCGAAGTCGCGGAAAAACTCAAAGAGTACCTTGCAGGAAAAAATCACTAAAACGATTCGGGCCGCACTTATGCGGCCCTTTCATCAGGCTTCAGAGGCGTAACTCAGAACTGTCGGACTTTCAATGTCGACGCCAAACTGTTTGGCACGCTTGAGAATCGCTTTGGCAAGCTTAGGCTTAAGCTCCTCGGGACAATATCTGAAATACGCTTCCGCGGCGCGTACATGCGCCGCATCCGGCATCGGATATTCTCTTCTTTCCGGAAGCCCGAAAACAGAGTCCGGAAGCTCTTCCTTTTCCTTATAACTGATTCTGTCGCTCATCGTTAAAGCTCCTTAATTGATTCTTCGAAGTATAAAAAATCTGAGATTGGAGCCCGTATAATTTTCGACAGAAATGGGCATAAAGCCCGCTAATTAAACTACAGACTTTTAAAACCTCATTGCCATGTTCCCTTGGGCCTCTTTTCTTCTTTATACGTTCGTGACTTCTATCACGCCCGGACCGAACAACATCATGTCGATGTCGCTCGGACTTAGAGTTGGCTTTAAGAAGACGCTTTTCTTTAATGCGGGCGTACTCACAGGCTTCTGCATCATTACCAACCTGTGCGCTTTTTTCTGCGCAAAACTCAATGAGCTGATCCCGGGCATCATGATGCCGATGCTGATCCTCGGTACTCTGTACCTGCTTTGGCTCGCTTGGAAAATCTGTCAGGCAACCTATAACACCAACGCCGTAGAACCCAAAAAAGGACAGGCTTACTTCTCCGGCCTCTTCCTGCAGTTCGTTAACGTGAAGGTCTTTGTCTCTGCCATTATGTCGCTGCAGATGTTTGTTCTGCCCTATTACCAGTCCTGGGAAGCTTTGGTTTTCTTCGCGACATTCATCGCAATCTGCGGAACAAGCTGCAACTTGGTGTGGTCGGGATTCGGCTCAATCGCGGCCTCCCTTTTCGCCAAATACACCAAACTCATCAACACCGTCCTCGCAGTATCTTTAATCTTCTGCGCGGTATGCCTTTGGATCTAATTCCCTAATCGCCTTTTTCTGCTCCGCAGATATAATCAATTCAAACCACTATCGGAGCAGAAAATGAAGGAACACAGCCAAAAGGTCTATGCCGCCATTGACTTGAAGTCCTTTTACGCCTCCGTCGAGTGTTTCCAAAGAAACTTAAATCCGCTGGATGCGATGCTGGTTGTCGCGGATCCGACCCGCACTTCTAAAACTATCTGCCTGGCTGTCTCACCGGCCCTAAAATCATTAGGCGTCAGCGGCAGGCCCCGCCTCTTTGAAGTAGAAGCCAGAGTCAAAGCCATTAACGCTCAGCGCAGAGCCGCGCTTAAAGGCAAACCTTTCAGCGGCAAAACCGAAAGCTTTAAAGAGTACGCCTCCGACCCGACAAAGGAACTCTCATTTGTGATCGCACCGCCGCAAATGGCGCAGTACATTAAAACCAGTACAAAAATCTATGAGACCTACCTTGAACTGATCGCGGCCGAAGATATCCATGTGTACTCTATTGACGAAGTGTTTATCGACATTACGCCGTACTTGGAAACCTATGCCCTGAGCGCACACGACCTCACAATGAAACTTATCCGGCGTGTGCTTGCCCGTACCGGGATCACCGCGACGGGCGGCATCGGCCCCAATCTCTATCTCGCTAAGATCGCGATGGATATCATGGCAAAGCATATCGAAGCGGATAAGGACGGAGTGCGTATCGCGGAACTCACGGTTGAGAGCTACAGACAAAACCTCTGGTCTCATCGGCCGCTGAGAGATTTTTGGCGCGTCGGCGCGGGCTACGCCCGATCGCTCGAAAAATACGGCATCTTCACGATGGGCGATATCGCGCGCTGCTCTCTCGCAAATGAAGAACTCCTCTACCGGCTCTTCGGCGTTAACGCCGAACTTCTCATTGATCATGCCTGGGGTTATGAACCGTGCACGATCGCGGAAATCAAAGCGTATCGGCCTGAGGGAAAAAGCGTGGGCTCGGGGCAAGTGCTCCAAGACCCTTATACGAACGAAAAAGCGCTCCTTGTCACAAGGGAAATGGCTGATTCGCTCGGATTCGATCTTCTCGCCAAAAACCTTAAAACGGCAAAGCTCGTCTTAACCGTCGGCTACGATATCGAAAATCTGACCAATCCGAGCATCCGCTCCCGCTATCACGGAGAAATTAAAACCGATAACTATGGAAGGAGTGTCCCGAAGGCTGCGCACGGAACCATTAATTTGGACCATGCGACCTCTTCCTCGGTTCTCATCCGTAAAGCGGCCGAAGATCTCTTTAATCGTATTGTCAATCCGATCCTCCTGGTGCGCAGAATCAACATGTCGGCTGTCATCACGGAAGAGTCGGAACAAAAAACACAGGACTCGGAAGCTCAGCTCGATCTTTTCGGAAGTTTCGGCGAAGGACCGGCGCCGCAAAAGACCAGTGCTCAGGAAGAAAAAGAAGATAAAGTCCGCAAAGCCATCCTCGCTGTGCGGGAGAAGTTCGGTAAAAACGCGCTGATTAAGGGCATGAACCTCGAAGAAGGCGCGACCGGACAGCTGCGCAACAACCAAATCGGAGGACATAAAGCGTGAGCGGACCCTACGACGACATCATTCATCTTGATCGGCCTGTCTCTAAACGTCATCGGCCGATGGAACGCGCCAAACGCGCGGCACAGTTCGCGCCGTTTGCGGCTCTGACCGGGTACGATGACTGCATCACCGAAGCGTCCAGATTTGTCGATAAACCGCTCGAACTCGATGAGCAGGCGTTGGAAGAGCTGAATCAGCGCCTGAGCGACGCGCTTTCCGATCCGAGCTGCCGTGTGCGCTTCACTATCTTTAGGCCTGACCCCCTGAAAGAAGGCGGCGTCACCGAAGAACTCATCGGGCAAATCAAAAAGTTTGATGAATACACAGGCGTCGTCACACTGCAGAGCGGACTAAAGATTTACGCGCAGCATATCCGCGCAATCGAAATCCTTAAAAGTCCTGAAGAAGAATAAGACAATCCCGCCAAAGACTTTCATCTCGGCGGGATTCTAATCAGAAATTCAAAAAAGCGGTTATTCCGGTTTCAGAATCTTCTTAACGCGCCACAGCTCAGCAAAAGCTTCATTCATTTCTTCCTTAATGAGCTTTTTCTGAACGCCGTAAACTTCTCTGTAAAGCTTGGTTTTTTCTTCGCGCGGCGCATATTCTTCATCAACCACCAGAATCTTCTCAAGTTCCGGAATAATCTCCTTCACGTCTCCGGCGGCATAAGCGGCAAAGAGGCAGTTCGTCACGACCGCGCCGCCTTTGTTCTTATAGCGCACGACTTCCGCGTCCAGCATGTCGGATTTAATCTGATTCCACAGCGAGTCGCGGCTTCCGCCTTCCGTCACGGTAATACGGTCAAGATTGACACCGGCCGCTCTGTAATAGTCGCAGATCTCCATGTAGTCGTATCCGATGGACTCCAGAACAGAGCGCCACATCACCGCCTGATCGTCTTCAAGCGTCAGTCCGAGAAAACATCCGCACTTCTTCGCGTTCTCATCCTGTCCGCCCGTCAGATATGGAACAAAGAGTACACCGTTGGAACCGGCGGGGACTTTAGCTGCCCGCTCGCTCAAATCCGTGTAATAGACCGCGTCGTTCGCCTTGTGGCAGACCGAATCCTTAAACCATCTGAGCGCAAGACCGCCGGTGCGGATCATGCCCCAATAGAAATAGGTATCGGGAAGAGATCCGGAATTAAAGATGAGATTCATACCCTTTTGGCTGAGCTCCGGAATAATCCCTTTTGTAGAGACACAGAACATCGCGCAGGTACCTGCGACGTCCACGCCCTTGCCTGCTTCGTAGTTGCCGGAGCCGATCATGGACTGCATGGTGTCGCCCGCGCCGCCGCAAATCGGTGTACCCGCGGCAAGACCGGTTCTTTCTGCCATCTCGGGCGACAGATGCCCGATGATGTCCCAGGGCTTCACAATACGCGGCATATAGCGCTTATCAATGCCGAGAATCTCAAGCTGCTCGTCCGACCACTCTTTTTTCATAACGTTGTAGCCCATACCCCAGCCGGACATGGCGCCCCAGTCAATAAACGCGTCCTTGCCCTTAAGCCCCGCGAGATGCGCGAGGATATACGGCGCGTTGTGCATGAACTTAACGCCCTGTTGCTGGAACTTGGTGCTGTTTTTCAGGAACCAGCGCGCAAACATTGCCGGGAACATAGTCGAGGCCTGAGGGTTGCCGGTTTCTTTATTCCAAATATCCAAGTCCAGAGAATTGATATAGCGAACGTCCTCTTCGGTTCTGGTATCCAGATAGTTCACGTAAGGCGTAATCGCGTCGCCCTCTTCATTAACGCCCGCAATACCGCAGATAATGCCGTCGCCCATCACGGCCCGAATGTCTTTGGGATCGTAGCCGAGCGCCTTAATGTCTTCCATACAGCGCTTGATGCATCGAATGGTGATATCCAGAAATTCATCCAGATCCATTTCTACCCAGCCGGGATTCGGATAGCGAAGAATCGTAGGAAGACTCTGGGAGGTCAGATTATTGAGGTTTTCGTCATACACCGAGACTTTGACACTCTGTGTACCGGCGTCAAATCCGAGATAAAGCTTTGGCATCCGCTGCTCCTTTTCCCATGCGTTTGAGGTATTGGATTTTCATCAATCTACCTGCGTTATGGTACACACCGAATCACTTTATTTACAAGTGTATGAGCGTTTATCCGAGTTTGACTCGCCCTTAATCATTCAAATCCGCTGAGCTCCTTAACTTTTTTCTATCAGTTCACACCGCAGATCTTTGCCGATTCAAAGTCTGTCAGCCGCTCATTCGACCTGCAAAAAATTGGCTCAGTTATCTCGCAGACAATCAGGGAACAGGACAACAAAAAAATAATCGTCCTTCTAAGCGTCTATCGGCGCTCCCGGAGCCGCTCACTTCGCGAGCGCGAGCAGAATGACGCCCGCAAGCATACAGACCACCCCGAAAATCTTATGCGAGGTGACTTTTTCTTTTAAGGCCGCCGCGCCAATGAAAAGCGCAAGCAGCATCGAAATCTCTCGAGTCGGTGCGACATAAGCCAACGGCGCATACAGCAGCGCAAAGAGTACCAGCAGGTATGCGGCAGGATGAGCCGCGCCAATAAAGAGCGCGTATTTCCAGCGCTTCTGCAGATCTTCCTTAAAGGCCGCTCGAGCGAACGGGCGCAGTAAAACCGGCGGCCCAAGAAAAAGCAGACGGACAAACATTCCGGGCTCGTAATGGATAAGGGGCGCCATTCCGAGAAGCTGAATCGCAAACCCGTCCAGACTGGAATAAGAAGCGATGAAGAATCCGGTTAAAAGCCCCCAGAACACACCGCTTCCCAAACCGCCTTTAATCGTCTTGTCCCTGTTCGGCATCGCTAAAAACACAATACCGGCAAGGACTGCGCAAATCCCGATGACGCCGAGCGCGGAAAGCTCCTCTCCAAAAACACAGACCGCCACTAAAGCCGTCAGCGCGGGTCCCGTCCCTCTCGCGGTCGGATACACCACGAAGTAATCCGCCTTTCGGTAGCCGGTCTGCAGCACAACCGTGTATATGACATGCAGCAAAGCGCTTAATACAATCAGCAGTCACCCTTCGATCGGCAGGCGTGTGAGCTTATTGAAGTCCGCAAAAAACAAAAGCGGAAAGTAAATCAGAAGCGCAAAGATTTCGTACAGAAGAACAAATTCAGAGCCGGCTGCGCTCTTTTTAGAAACGAAGTTCCAGCGCGTGAAGCACCGCGGCCAGGACCACCAAGGCAAGCGCTGCTGAACTCATCAGTCCTCATAGTCAATCGGATCTTCACATCCGTTGGCACGGAACGCGGCAAGACGATCAATACAGGTCGCGCATTTGCCGCACGCCTTCTCCCCGCCTTCATAACAGGACCAGGTAAGATCATACGGAACGCCGAGTTTTAAGCCCTCAGCGACCACCTGAGCTTTGTTCAGACGATTAAGCGGCGCATGAAGCTTCACCAGCTCATAGGTGCCGATGCTGATCGCGCGTCCCATGGACTCGTTAAAGGCGACAGAGCAGTCCGCATATGCGTTGCCCGCCGCATCATCGGCATGCGCGCCGATCCAGATGCCGCATTCTTCTTCCGGATAGAGCGACTGGGCCAGCGCGGCTGCCGCCGACAGCATCAGTCCGTTTCTAAACGGTACATAAGTCGAGACTTTGCCTTCTCCGTCACGCGCGATCTGATCGGCGTAACTCATATGCTCCGGCTTCTCTTTGCTCGAAGAAAGCAGCGAGCAGTCGCTGTAAGCAAAAATGGACGTTAAATCGTATACGTAATGCGCCAAACCGTAGAAGTCGGCAATCTTTTGCGCACTTTCCAGCTCCTTCTCGTGCCTTTGACCGTACTTGAAGGAAAGTGTGACGACATTTGCGGAACCGAGTTCGTTGACCGCCATTGCGACGCATGTTGTGCTGTCCACTCCGCCGCTGCTCAGAACTACTGCTTTCACGATGAAATACTCCTATGAAACTCAGCGGAAATTTTAGACCTTCATTACAAACTAAATAGGCGAAAGCCCACTTTTTTAGGGCCTTCGCCTTTCGTCAGCAAGACTTTTAAAGGTCTTACTTCAGCTCTTTAATGCTGAACTTGATGTCGGCAGGGAATCCGCGGACCATGTCGCCCAGTTTAACACCTCGGAAATTGTTTTCGAGATCAACGCCCGCTTTAACCGCCTGAGTCAGTGTCTCAAGCGCGTTTGCGCCGCAGCCGTCGGTGTTCACTAAAAAAGCGGCGTCGGCAGCGATCGCGTTTACGGTCGCGCCGCCTTTAAAGCTGCTCATCGACGCGCACGGAAGCAGTTTTTCTATCTGCAGAACGGCTCTGCTGCCCGCATGGACTGCATTTGTGTTGCCGTAATTTCCGTTGGAGTGTCCGCCGGGGCCTGTGATCGAGACTTCGTAGGTCGCAGCCGAAGCGCCCGCGCTAAAAAGTCCGAGCGCGATAAGAATGAGAGATTTTTTCATAACTGTCTCCTACTTATAAATGTCTTCGGTTGTTCTGTTTCCGACCGGTCCGACAAGCGGCTGAACCACTTTACCGTCAGAAGTATTAAAGCCCGCGTTCATCAGTCCCATCAGAATCATGCGGTAAACACGTTTGCCTTCATCTTCGCCGTTTCCGGGGATTCCCCATTCGTACCAGGCATGCCCGCCGCCACCGCCTGCGTTCGTGCCGACGTTGATATTAACGGTGGGTACGCCGACCGCGGCCGGAACGTTGTCATTCAAAGAAGAAGCTCTCTCGTTGAGTTTTTTTCTTTCATCAATGCCGACCGTTTTAGCTGACTGCCAATACGCCTGCATTACACCGTCGTTGTAGTTCTTTCTCTGATGCGCGGGACGATCTCCGAACCAGACCAGTTCCATCTTCACCGCTTTCGGATCCGTATTCTTCAACCCGAATTTAGCGTTTTCCTCGTCCATCGCTTTTTGGAAGACAGGTTCGATCTTGGCGCGAATGTCGTTTAACGGTCCAGGTGTCGGGCTTCTCATATCCACAAGCAGCGTGCAGGACTGACTGCGCTCGCCGGGTTTTGCCTGTTCGCAGCTGCCGACACCCACGGTGTAGGTTGTTCTTTCCGCTTTCTTATCGGCATCCCACGGTGTTTTGAGATTCGAAATTCTCTCAATCGCACGTGACATCGCCATCATTGCCGAAGGACCTTTTGCGTCAATTTTGAGGCCTGCCGGTTCCGTGTACTTGATTTCAAAACGGTAAGAACCGAGATAATTGACCGTACCCGATTTTGGAGAAGTGCTGTCCGCACCCACGTTCGCTACAAAGTTAAGGGCATTATTGCCTTTGCCCGTGTCCTGGTTATAGCCGTAGAGCTGCTTCATGCCCGCAAGATTGCCTTTGCCTTCTTCACCCACGGTCCCGCAGACCCAAACGTCATAAACCGGCTTAACACCGTATTTGTGCATGAGATACGCCATCTGCATGACAGCGGCGGTGTTGATCATCGCGTCGTTATAGCCCGGCACATAAATTCTGTAGGCGCCCTCTTTCTGAGCTGATTCGTAATCCTGATAGCGCTTATAGGCTTTGCGGTAGTTTTCATCTTCAATGATTCTGCCCTTCTCATCAAAGTGCAGTTCATCCGCAAGCGCTTCAAGCTCTTTGGGTGTCTTAACGAGCTGCTGAGCAGAAGGCTGAAGCTTTACCGGCATATAAGGCGAGGACTCCGGCGGAAGAACCGGCGGATTTACCGTATCAATGTGGCCTTCAAGAAGAACTTTCGGAAATTGTCCTTTATAGGACTGCGCATCCTTTTGAAAGGCGTAGGTACCCGGGATACGGACACAGGCGTTGTACACAGGAAGCCCGTCAACCTTTTGAAGTCCCGCGCCTGGCAATACACCGTCAAGGCGTGTGACAACTTCCTCAGGCGTAAAGCCCCACTCCTCAACAAAGCGGCGCATGATTTCTTTCTGGCGACGCATTTCGCTGCGTGAAGGAGAAGCAATTCGCGTAATTTCCATCTGCGTGTTAAAGCGCCACTTCTGACCCTCGGGGCTCATCGCCTCTATTAATATTTTCTGCATAATCGGATCAGAGCTGATCTGAGCGGCTGACTGCTCGGCCTGGGAGCTCACCTCAGGCACGGCGGCCTGAACCGCACACGCGGCCGCCAGCAGCGAGGCCAATAATGTATATTTCATCGGCATTGTTCCTCCTTAGTAAATACCGGTTATGCAGGCATTCTACTTGGCTTGTAAATAAAGCTAAACCCCCTGGCATGCACATACTTCTTTTAATGCTCTTATTATTTAAAGGCTATGTAAGCTCAAAAGTTTGTCTTATGAAACTTCTCCGGTATCAATGCAAATTCCACTCGCCTGAAGTTTTTTAAGCTGACGATCAGTTAAGATAGGCATATTGTTGGTATCGGGACTGATTGAGTCTCGAGCAAATGATGAAAGAATAACGATGCTGGCACCTGTTCGAATGATAGTTACATATCCTCTCTACTTTGCTTTGGAAAGAGCGGTTTTCTCTTCCCAGACGTTCGAGAAGACTTGGTCTAATTTAAGGCCCAAGCTTGAGAGAGGCGTCGATCTGATCGCTCAGGAAGTTCATCCGCAGGGCGGAAGCTTCGTCAGACGTTATGTCTATCAGGAACCTGCGATCAAGAGAATCTGCACCGAATGCTTCCACGAGATGTTTTCCAACGAAGTAATGATGCTTCTTACTCAGGTTTCCTCAATTCGCAAAGACATTAGCAAGCGACAGAAACAGGTCATTGAGTGGGAAAAGGATTTAATCGCCGCTCCTAAAAAAAGCTGGAACCCGCTTAATTTTTCTCAGAACAAGCTGAAAGAAAAAATCTCACAGGGAAAGGCGAAGATCGCATCCGACGAGAGCCGTATTGCCGAACTTTCCAAGAAAGCGCTTAGCTCTCTGCACGCCCGGGGCGTAAAGATGGAAAGCGGTCAGCTTGAGAGTCTGCTTGAAAGCGTGGACGGAGAAGATATTGCATCCGTTCTGTCGGTTGCCGACGTGGTCAGCCAAATCTTCAGCCGTTTGGAAGCGCAGCTCTCTGAAAGCAGCGCAACTCCGGAACTCTCCAAAACCTACGCCGGTTTCTACATGATGTGTTCCAGACTTTATCTGGAAGCCATCAATCGCGCACTCGACAGAATCGGCAAGGTCTACCTGAAGCAGATCGCCGGCATCGAGCAGCAGGCATTCCGTCAGATCAACAAGGCCGAGGAAAAGCTTGCCCTGCCCGATCTTGCGGATTCTGCCCGCACAACGTTAAAGAACAACGTAGAAATCAACCGTCAGGTGCTTGAAGTTGTGAAGTTCTATACGCGTCATCTGAATAAACGCGCTAAGGAACTGATTGAGCTGCAGACAAAAGCGACTGTTAATTACGAAATCGCGCTCAACACCTTCCTCACCATGAAGATCGGCGCTTCGTTAGCCGACTGCATCTCGCAGGCGGAAAAGGACATGGCACAGATTTTTGAATTTGAACCGCCTTCTCTGTCCCAGCTTTATGATGCCGGCTTTAAAGAGCAGTTCAAAGCGGTCACTAATCAAATCCGCAAATAAACTTGAGGGGCTCAAATCGAGATCCTGATTTTTTTACGCTTCCGATATCTTAACCGAGTCTTTAGGCGCACCGGGCGTTCGCAGTAGGATGTATGCATGACGTTAAGGAGGTATTCTCTAATTTCAAGCAGTAAAAAATGCCGGAACAAAAAACTCATTCCGGCACCGATCGGCGTTATCGTCTGATAATCCGCAATAGCGCCGCTACTCCAATTATCGCAAGAGAAATAGAGCCTTCAATGTTGACAGCGATGTCACCATTGACGGATAATTCCTCTAACACGATAAGGAGCGGAAGTAGTCGTGTATTTTCAAACGTCATACGACTATCCTCCTTATTTACTGGGGCTCTTCCCGCACCGGCAAGTGCGGGTCGAGTCTCGTGTTTTTCATCCCGCAGGAAATTTAGAAGTTTTCATTTTCTGCAGGGCCTATGCCTCTAAAAGAAGCAATTCAAATAAAGAATCGGCGAATTGTACTTGACTTTAGAGATATTTGCACAAATATTTCCCCACCAAGTTATTCCACTGATGATGGATCCAAAAATCGCCTGAGATTGTGTCCGGAGATTGAAAAATAAAATAAAAAAATGCCGGAACAAATAACTCATTCCGGCACCGATCGGCGTTATCGTCTGATAATCCGAAATAGCGCCGCTGCTCCAATTATCAGCCTTCAATGTTGACAACAATGTCACCATTGACGGATAATTCCTCTAACACGATAAGGAGCGGGAGTAGTCGTTTTTCTTCAAACGTCGTACGACTATCCTCCTTATTTACTGGGACTCTTCCCGCACCGGCCAGTGCGGGTCGAGTCCCGTGTTTTTCTCCTCATAAGAAAGCCCTCTTCTTTCCAGAAGATGACCCCTGACTTTTTCCTATGGACGTTTATCTTGAATACGGCCGTTATTTAAAAATCTCTGATGCGGAAACGTTTTGGCCCTGAAATATTGCAGAATCTAGAGCCTCTAGCAGAGGCTCAGCTTTTAATCTGAAGGCATCTTCTTTAGAAGTCTGTCTCTTCTTCGTCGTCTTCGTAGACCTGCGCCTTTTCAGGCTCTGCATCAGGAACCGGAACCCCGAGGGCTTCAAATAACATCCGTCTTTTCCCTGCGATTTCACCGAAGTAGTA
>NZ_WSRP01000014.1 GCF_009767915.1 Parasutterella muris | reverse complement strand
CACTCTCTTGGTGTTTGACGGAGTATTTCTACTCCTTCATCCAATAAGCGCGAGCTAAAAATTTCTTCGCGAATTCAGTCCTCTAAACCCGCTTAAATCTTCAGCGCCCGCTCTTATCGGTCGTCGATAAATTTTTAAAGAACTTTGTTTTCGCTGTCGTGTTGATCAGCGAGGATGCGAATTATGAAGATGATTTTTTGGGTTGTCAAATCTTCAAGCGAAAAAAATTTTCTTTTCAGATCGGGTATATTTAATTTATTGCAGATAATCAAATAGTTATATCAGTTGTATACTTTTATTTCAGCCTTATTTTCTTTACGAACTCTCCATTAAATCCGCTTTTTTATTTTTTCGGACATTCAACCGGCGTTTGAGTAACCGCAGCTATTCAAGATTGCTCTTAGAACTTAATAGCATCACCCTAATAAAAAATGCATATATTCATAAGGTTATTTATTTTTATTACTGTTATCCAAACCTTAATATTTCTTCCGAGTTGCTTGGTGACCGCAAAGTCTTTCCCTTCCTGTCTATTTTCAAAAAGCGATATAAATCGCTTGTAAAAAGAAAAACCTCCGAATCATTTCAGCGACCGGAGGTTCTTTTGTCTAGGCTGCAGACAGCGGCTTAATTTTTCGGCTCATTGCCAAAAAACGGAGCTGCGGCCTTCAGATAAACGAACATCGAATAAAGCGTGAGAACCGTTGCGATGTAAATCAGCACTGTGCCGATAAAGTAAATATCAACTCCTGCGATGTCATCGAAATATAAAAGCATCGGAATTGAGACCATTTGGGCAATCGCTTTGATCTTGCCAAACCAGTTGACCTTGACTTTGCCCGATTCTCCGACGCGCGCCATCCACTCGCGGAGCGCTGAAACAGTAATTTCGCGGCCAATAATCACCAGGGCGACCAGCATGTCTACTCGCCCGAAGTTCAGCAAAACAATCAGCGCCGCGCTCACCATCAGTTTGTCTGCGACCGGATCCAAGAATGCGCCCAGCTGCGTTCCCATCCCGTATTTACGGGCAATATAGCCGTCAAGTGCGTCAGTAATGGCTGCGACGATAAAAAATATGCAGCCGATGAGATTTTGATGCTGAATAGATAAAATCGTTGTCGGAACCATAAACACGCCGACAATCAGCGGAATAAGCGCGATTCTGGTCCAGGTAAGGACCATCGGAATGTTGATTCTGACTTTTTTAGGAGATGTGTTCATGAAGCTGAGCGTAAATTTGAGTTGCAATAGTTCGGGAGATGCCTTCCACAGATGCAATGTCTTCTATCGAAGCATTTGAAAGCACTTTCAAACTTCCAAACCGCTCCAACAGCTTCTGCCTTCTCTTTGGCCCGACGCCTTCCAAATCCTCGATTCTAGAATAATTTCTCACCTTTGCACGTTTTGCACGCATACCTGTGATCGCGAAACGGTGTGCCTCATCGCGAATCTGTGCAATAAGCATTAGGGCTGCGGACTCCGGTCCGAGCTTTAACGGCTCTCGATCCGGATCGGGAAAAACCAGTTCCTCCAGACCGACTTTGCGGCCTTCGCCTTTGGCAACGCCGACAATCACACTCTTGTCTAAGCCCAACTCGTCAAACACTTCACAGGCCATTTTGACTTGCCCTCGACCGCCGTCAACCAGCACAATCGTCGGAAGCTGAGCCTCTCCGTTGGCCACCCTCTGATAGCGGCGTGTCAGGACCTGCCTCATAGCTGCATAGTCGTCCCCGGCTTTTACATCATGAATATTGAAGCGGCGATACTGCGAACTGTCCATCTTATTGTTGGCAAACACTACGCAGGAGGCCTGTGTCGCCTCTCCGGACGTATGACTGATGTCAAAACACTCCACACGGAAGTCTCCATAATCGGATTCCGGAATATTCAGATCAAGCTCCCGCACCAGAGCGTCAATCCGTCTCTTCTGACTGCCCTCTTGGACTAATCTCCGTACCACAGCCATTCTCGCATTCTTAACCGCAAGTTCGAGCCATTTTCTGCGGACATTCTGCGGCTTGCGAACCACTGTAACTTTTCTTCCGGCTAAAGCCGCAAGTTCTGCTTCGATGGCTTCGTTCTTCTCCTCGAGATTGACAATAATGACCGGAGGAACTTCCATGTGTGAATAGTGCTGCACGATGAAAGCCTCCAGAATTTCTTCTCTGGAAGGAAGTTCCGTCTTTCCGTTAAGCGACGGGAAAGACGCTTTGTCTCCGAGATGCCGGCCTCCGCGAACCATCGCAAGATTGACGCAGACCTCCCCTTCCGAAATCACGACCGCAATGATGTCCGCGTTCGAATCCGGAGAAGCCTCCATGGACTGCTGATGGACAACCGACGAAATGGCCGCGAGATGATCCCGCATGACAGCGGCTTTCTCAAACTCAAGCTTTTCGGAGTACTCGTTCATACGGCGCCTGAGATCGTTCTGCACCTTTTCAGAATCTCCGCTGAGAAATTCTTTAGCAATCTGCACAGAGTGCGCGTAGTCCTGAGGCGAAATCTCTCTTGTGCAGCCGCCGCTGCAGCGGCCGATCTGATACAAAAGGCACGGACGAGAGCGGTTCTTAAAGACAGAATCCTCACAGGTTCTCAGCTGGAAAATCTTCTGCAGAAGAACCATCGTGTCCTTCGCTGCATTCGCATTCGGGTACGGACCGAAATAGGAATTCTTTTTATCCAGCATCCCCCGATAATACGAAAGCCTCGGATATTCCTGAGCACTGAGCTTCAAATACGGATAACTCTTGTCATCCCTAAATAAAATGTTGAAGCGCGGATCCTGTGTCTTGATCAGATTCGATTCGAGAATTAACGCTTCCGCCTCGCTATTGACCACGGTAATCTGCGCGTCGGCAATCAGGCTGACCATAACAGCCGTGCGGGGAGCCAAAGTCTTCTGAAAGTAACTCGACACGCGCTTCTTTAAATCTCGTGCTTTACCGACATACAAAAGATTGCCGGCTGCGTCAAAATACCGATAAACACCGGGAAGATGCGGAAGGGTTTTTAAAAAGGAAGCCGAGTCAAACTTTTTCGGCGTCTCATTTGTAGAAATGCCCTCTGCCGCCTGTTCTGACTTCTCGTTCTGCTGCTCCATAGTTCGGTCTCGTTTGATATGTCTGAGAATTATAGACAGCCTGTGTCAGCAGCCGTCTTTAATTACAAAGAGTTACCCGATATATGCACTCTGAAGCGCCGACCTCATTCTTCGCTCCGCGTCAAAAAATCCGATGAACGTCCTTACAATGCCTGTATTCAAATTTTTTTTAAAACCCATGCTGAATATTGATCTTTTCTGCGACGTCATTGATAACTTCGGCGATGCGGGCGTCTGCTGGCGCTTAGCTCGTCTTCTGACAAAAGAAAAAGGGGGCCGCGTCCGACTCTTTATCAATCGCCCTGAAACACTGCAGGCTCTTGCCCCAAACCTAAACAGCTCAAATCTTCCTCAGACACTCGGCAATATTGCCGTCATGCACTGGGATGAATGTCTGAAGTGCACCCCGGGAGACGTCGTGATCGAAACGTTCGGCTGCCGGCTGCCCGATGAATTCGAAAAGAAAATCGCGGCAAAAAGCCCTCAGCCGCTATGGATCAACCTGGAATACCTCTCGGCCGAAGATTGGGTGGAAGGATGCCACTGTCTGCCTTCGCCTCATCCGTCTCTTTCTGTGCAGAAGTACTTCTTCTTCCCGGGCGTCACGAAAAAAACCGGCGGCATTATGATTGAAAATGATCTTCTCACCGCTCAGAATGCCTTTGAGCAGCATCGCAGTGAATTCCTGCAAAATCTCGGGCTGCAGCAATCCGTATTCACGGTATTCGTTTTCTGTTATCCGGAGGCGCCGCTTGAGCATTTTTATGAAGCGCTCAGCAAAGACGCGCGTGAAGTCAATGT
This sequence comes from Parasutterella muris, assembly GCF_009767915.1. GTDB lineage: Bacteria > Pseudomonadota > Gammaproteobacteria > Burkholderiales > Burkholderiaceae_F > Parasutterella > Parasutterella muris. The sequence continues at coordinate 64,254 of NZ_WSRP01000014.1, read as the reverse complement.
CCTGATACCTAAAAGCGCGGCAGCGGATAAGTGGCTGAAACTTTGCGAAGACAATCTCTCTGAAACCATACATACCAGAGTCCTTCCGATGGTCCCGCAGGAAAATTTCGATCAGCTGCTCTGGTGCGCCGACAGTCTGATTATCCGAGGAGAAGACTCCTTTGTGAGAGCCCAGCTCGCGGCTAAGCCGTTTATATGGAATATCTATCCTCAGACGGAATCCACACATATCAAGAAATTGAAAGCATTTGCTTCAAGACTGACATCGAGCTACGGTGAGCTTCAGCCCCTGTGGCTTGAGATGAATATTGCGTGGAACGAAAGACCTGAGGAGATTCCAAGACTGTGGCCTCAATGGAGAAACAGTACTGAAGAACTTTCAATATGCTCACAGTCTTGGAGAAATGATCTCCTCGCAATTGGATCTCTTAGTGAAAATCTGTGCAAATTTATTGAATTAAAGCTAAAATAGTCAGCTTGAAAAAAATTTTGTTCGCCCCTGTTTGCATCGGCGAGAACGTTAACTTTTAATCTAGTGAAAGAATTATGAAGACAGCACAAGAACTTCGCGTCGGCAACGTCGTGATGATTAACAACAATCCGATGGTTGTTTTGAAGTCCGAATACAGCAAGGGCGGCCGCGGTGCCTCCACCGTTAAGCTCAAAATGAAGAACCTTCTCTCTAACGGCGGTACAGAAACTGTTTATCGCGCTGATGACCGTTTCGAAGACATCATCCTCGATAAGAAGGAAGTTTCTTATTCCTACTTCGGTGATCCTCTGTATGTTTGGATGGACGAAGAATACAACCAGTACGAAGTTGAAGCAGAAGTCATGGAAGACGTCCTCAAGTATCTTGAAGACGGCATGAAGGCTGAAGTCGTTCTTTACAACGGCCGCGCCATCTCCATCGAACTGCCGACAATCCTCGTTCGCGAAGTTGTTTATACAGAACCCGCAGTTAAGGGTGACACTTCCGGCAAGGTCATGAAGCCCGCTAAGCTCGCCACCGGCCACATCATCCAGGTTCCGGCTTTCGTGAACACCGGCGACAAGATTGAAATCGATACAAGAACAGACGAATACCGCAGCCGCGTTATGTAATTTGTTCTGATCGTACGATCAGCAGGCCTCCGCAGTGCGGAGGCTTTTCTTTCTCTTGAATATCAGGGCCGGAGCTGGGCTAAAATTATTAACTTGTCTCTATAACTTCTCAAAAAATACTCATGGAACCTTTTGCCGCAGGCTGGCTCTCCATATTGCCGCCAATTATCGCGATTATTCTGGCTCTGATCACTAAGGAAGTGTTTTCTTCCCTTCTGATCGGCATTTTCTCGGGGGCCTGCATTTATACGTTCGGTTCGGGCGTTCCCGATCCCCTCATCAAAATGCTGGATGTCACCTTTTCCCTCATGGGCGAAAAAGTCGATTTCCAGATCCTGCTTTTCTGTACGCTCCTCGGTGCGCTTGTCTATGTTCTCAACATGTCGGGCGGCACTAAGAAATACGGAGAAATCGCACGCAAAAAGATTAAAAGCAGAGAAACCTCCGTACTCTCAACGTGCGCCCTGAGTTTCTTTATTTTTATCGATGACTACTTCAACTGCTTGACAGTCGGCACCGTCATGAAGCCGCTCACCGATTCCTATAAGGTCTCGAGAGAAAAGCTCGCCTACATCATTGACTCAACCGCCGCGCCGATGTGCATTATCGCTCCGGTCTCATCCTGGGCGGCCGCCGTCGGAAGCTCTTTGAAATCAACTGGTGCTTTCCAAAGCGATTTCCAGGCATTTGTCTCCACGATCCCATACAACTTCTACGCGATCTTCTGCCTGCTGCTCGTGATCTACCTCTGCTGGACCAACAGAGATTTCGGCCCGATGAAGCTCGCAGAAGAAAACGCGCTCTCCAAAAACGTGGCCGAAGAGCAGAAGGTAAATATCGACCGCAGCAAACATGCCCAAAGCGAAAAAGGCACGATTTGGGATATGCTGGTTCCTCTTATTGCGCTTGTCGTTTTTGCCGTACTCGCTTTCCTTTATGACGGCGGCTACTGGGGCAAAGATCCGCAGTACCACACTATGATCGCAGCGCTCGGCAACTGCACCGCTTCCAAAGCGCTGGTCTGGGCCTCTTTCGGCGCGCTTGCCGTCGCTTTCTTAATGTACATCCCGCGTCGTGTGGTTACGTTCCATGACTTCATGGAAGGCACAATCGAAGGCATGAAGCTCATGCTGCCCGCAAACGTGATCCTCGTTCTTGCCTGGACACTCTCGGGTGTCTGCCGCGATCTGCTCCTCACTCAGAATTTCGTACAGGCTTTCGTTGCCGGCGGCTCCGGTTTCGATATCTTCCTGCCTGCTGCGATCTTCTTAATCGCTGCCTTCCTTAGCTTCTCCACCGGAACCGCTTGGGGCACTTTCGGCATTCTGATTCCGATCGCGGTTCCCGTCGCTGCCGCTGTCGATCCCTCGCTCACGATCGTCTGCCTCTCCGCTACGCTGGCAGGTTCCGTTTTCGGCGACCACTGCTCTCCAATCTCCGATACGACGATTCTGTCAAGTGCGGGAAGCGGCTGCAGTCATATTTCACACGTCACAACGCAGCTGCCCTACGCGTGGTTCATTGCCTGCTGCTGTTTCGTCGGCTACATTGTTGCAGGCTTTACAAAGGGAAGCTGGGTCCTCAGTTTCGGCGCAACGGCCGCATGCTTTGTCCTCTTCCTCGCCTTTATGTGGAAGCGAAGCTTTAATGTCAAAGCCTACGCAGCGCAAATTCACAGCGATGTCAGAGTAAGCTGATTACCTGCTCTAAGTAAACGCCCGCAAGGGCGTTTATTTTTTATATAAACCGATCCGCTACAATGGTCGGAAAGATAAATTTAATGAGAAGAAATGAGCAAACAGCCTGTAAAAGGAAGACCGATTGATTTTTCCGACAAAAGGTCAGAACCGTTCACATCGTATCGTCTGAAAGAAAAATGCCGAGTGCTAATCTTTAGCTATCTGAAGGATGAAAAAGCTCAGCAGATCATTGCTAACCTTGAGTATCTCGGAAGCAGAAAACTCGATGAAATCCACGAACACGAGACTGGCATGGGTACCTCGTTCTTCTCAACAGAAGTCGAAAAGATGTGGGTGAAACCGGAAATTCTCCTGCCGCTTCCGGAAGTTTCAGAGGTGCTCGCAGAGGTCGCCGTTAAGACCGGACAAGGATTTGATCTTCCGATTTTTGCGGCCTCGCCTAACGGAGCCGGTTTCGTTGCCGTACTTCTCTCCCCGGATTGCTTTGAACTCAATCCGGAAGGACCGGAAACCTGTCGGATTCAATAGAAAAGTACGGACTAATTCGCTCTCGGGTGAGCTCGGCGCCACTCCCAGGGTCGTTCGGGATTAGGATCCTGCCAAAGACCGAGCTTCTCTCTTCTCGCCGCAGATTCCGCATCTCGGTACACCATCCGATCAGAACTCATCATATCCTTCACATACGGCGTATAAACCCAAGCATATCCGTCTCTAACCTGGGCATAGTTCAGATCGTTCCCATCGGTCATAAGCTTGCCGACCAAGCGTCCGTACTGATCTTTCTCGCGGTAAGCAACTTCTGCTTTAAATCCGTTCATTTTCAGCATGCGGTAGAGGTTGTCGCGGCTTTTGTTTCCATAAGGCATCTTGCCCTCCGGAGCGTCTATGCCAAGCAGTCTCACACGCTCTTCGCGCCCGTTGGAAGTCTTGATGTAAACCGTATCGCCATCCGGAACACGCGTCACGGTCGCGTGAATTAACTTAAAGCCTTCCTTATCGACTTGCTGAACCTGCTCACCCGGGCGATTCAGCTCGATCGTCTGAGTCTCTCCCGGACCATACACGCCTTTGATGAGAGCGACGACAACCGCAAAAACACCAACAGCGAGATAAACACTGCGCTTAAAGTTGTCCGGCTTGAATTTCTGCATGGTTCCTCTCCGATGCGTTGATACTGTTTAACGTGATACTCGGCTCAGTTTAACGAAAACAAAAAAAATACCGACACGAACAGGACTGTTTTTGAGCTTCTTCCTGCCAAGTGCCGGTATGTGTTTTGTTCAAAGCTACGGACGCCTGAGAATAAATTCGGGATAAAGCGCCTTCAGCTCATCCAGAGCCTGCGGATTCGGATAGTGCGCGCCGACGCGCTCCAACACTTCCTCCTCGGGAAGCTCTCTCGGCTGGCGATAAATCTGAAGCGCAAATGTGCGCACGCCGGCCTCCTTCAATTCCTTCACAAGTTTGACGATCTGTGCTTCACTGAGATAATCAGGATGCGCTGTCGTGCGTGTCTCCAGAGCGACTCCGGAAGCAAGCAACAGGGAAAGTGATTTTCTGACTTTCTGCGCCGAACCTTTTCTTCCGACAACTCTGTCATAGGTCTCTTCTTCGGACAGAGGCGCTTTGATGTCAAGGCCGACCCAGTCCAAATACGGGAGAATCTCTGCTAGGCGCGCCGGATACATCCCACCGGTGTGCAGTCCGACTTTATAGCCGAGTGCTTTGACCCTCTTCACCGCGTCAGCGAGCGCGGGATCAACACAGGGCTCTCCCCCGCTGAACACAAAACCGTCAATCAGCCCTTTTCGGCGCGAAAGAAACCGCTCAATGTAAGCCCAGCTCACCTGATCGGTCTCTGCGTCTGGCCGACGACTTTGAAGTTCTTTGTTCTGACAGTAGACGCAACGCCAGGGACAGCCCTGAATAAATGCGACAGCCGCCAGGCTTCCGGGAAAATCAATCGTTGTGAAGCGGACCAGTCCGCCGACGACTAACGCTTCAGCCGGTTTGCTGCTGACTTCCTCAATTTCGATGATTTCCCTCTTTTTTTCTGACATCTTCTGGCCTTTAAAAAAGCCTCCGATCATGCGGAGGCTTCGTACTGAACGACAAGTGGTTAAGGATTACTTACCACAGCCGCACTTGCTTTCAACAAAGTACTTGCGTTCGGCGAATTCGCCCTGCTTGCCAATGTTGAAGGAAGATGTAGGACGGTGATAACCCATCACGCGTGTCCAGATTTCGCATTTTGTGCGTTCTTCGTCTTTCAGTGTGATTTCCTGTTCTTTTGCTCTTTCATCCATTTTGCTGCTCCTGTCAAAGTCAATAAATCTGTGTATTAAGAGGCCTGGGCCATTTCCTGCTTCTTCTTTGCGATCAGTTCGGCGTCGCACTTCGGACAGAACTCATGGTTGCCCGGGATATAGCCGTGTTTCGGACATACCGAGAAGGTCGGCGTAATCGTAATGTACGGAAGACGGAAATTCGTCAGCGCGCGGCGAACGATATCGCTGCAGAGCTCGGGACTCGAAATCGCTTCGTTCATGTAAAGGTGAAGCACTGTACCGCCAGTGTACTTCTTCTGCAAATCTTCCTGCATTTCGAGCGCTTCGAACGGATCGTCCGTGTAGCTTACCGGCAGCTGAGAGCTGTTGGTATAGTAGGGATGATCCGGCGTGCCTGCCTGAAGGATCTTGGGGAAGCGCTTCTTGTCTTCCTTGGCAAAACGATAAGTCGTGCCCTCGGCTGGTGTTGCTTCAAGATTATACATATGGCCGGTTTCTTCCTGGAACATGACCATCTTTTCACGGATATGGTCAAGTACACGCGCTGCAAAATCGTGACCCGCTTCCGTTGTGATGTCTTCCTTATCCTGTGTGAAGTTGCGGATCATTTCATTCATACCGTTGACACCGATCGTCGAGAAATGATTGCGCAGCGTTCCGAGATAACGTCTTGTATACGGGAAGAGCCCCTGATCCATGTGTCTCTGAATAACCTTGCGCTTGATTTCAAGGCTGTTGCGGGCTAAGTCAAGAAGAAAATCAAGACGCTTGAAAAGACCTTCTTCGTCCTGCGCGAACACGTAACCTAAACGAGCGCAGTTAATCGTGACAACTCCGAGAGAGCCGGTCTGTTCGGCTGAACCGAATAAGCCGTTGCCGCGTTTAAGAAGTTCGCGGAGGTCAAGCTGCAGACGGCAGCACATGGAACGAATCATATTCGGCTTCAGTTCCGAATTGATGAAGTTCTGGAAGTACGGAAGACCGTAGCGGGCCGTCATACTGAAAAGCAGACGCGCGTTGGGGCTGTCCCAATCAAAATCCGGCGTCATGTTGTAAGTCGGGATCGGGAATGTGAACACGCGGCCCTTTGCGTCGCCTTCAAGCATCACTTCAATGTAGGCGCGGTTGATCATCGCCATTTCTTCCTGAAGTTCACCGTATGTGAAGTCGGCTTCTTCTCCGCCGATGAGAGGGTGCTGTTCTCTCAAATCTTCCGGGCAGACCCAGTCGAATGTGAGATTGGTAAACGGCGTCTGTGTGCCCCAGCGGCTCGGAACGTTCAGGTTGTAAATGAGTTCCTGAATGCACTGACGAACTTCCTTGTAGCTCAGGTTGTCCACACGGACGAACGGAGCAAGATACGTGTCAAAGGAGCTGAACGCCTGAGCTCCGGCCCATTCGTTCTGCATTGTGCCGAGGAAGTTGACGATCTGGCCGATCGCACTGGTCAAATGCTTCGGAGCGCCCGCTTCCACTTTACCGGGAACACCGTTAAGACCTTCGTTGAGCAGTGTCTTTAGCGACCAGCCGGCACAGTAGCCGGAAAGCATGTCCAAATCATGAATATGAATATCAGCTTCACGATGCGCCTGACCGACTTCTTTCGGATAAACGTAACTGAGCCAATAGTTGGCAACAACCTTACCGGAAACGTTCAGAATCAGACCGCCCAGAGAATAGCCCTGATTGGCGTTCGCATTGACGCGCCAGTCAAGCTGCTGCAGATATTCGTTCATGGAGCTTTCCACATCAACGAGACTGCGGCGGGCGTCGCGGGCTTTTGCACGCTGTTCGCGGTAAACAATATAAGCACGCAGCGTCTTACGGTAACCCGTATCAAAAAGTGCGTTTTCCACCGCGTCCTGAATCTGCTCAATGGTCGGTGTTGTGTACTGTTTGAGCCTTTCCATCACTTCAACATGCGTGATCCGGTTGGCAGTGGCGTCATCAAATTCACCGGTCGCAGCGCCGGCTTTAGCCAGGGCCGCGGAAATCTTATTCATGTCAAAGTCTTTTACGGTACCGTCACGCTTGATTACGTGAAGCGGCATCACTATAGATAGGCTCATTAATCACTCCGTTTGGAAAATTCTGGTTCAAAGTTGATGGCCTCGATACTACTATGCAAACTTTGAATATACAAACGGCCTCGCTCATTATGAACACAATCAATTGTAGGTTAGCAAATCATTGCAACTAAATAAAGGGTTATTGGAGAACCGCTAAGGATTGTGGGTGCGTCATTTCAATTTTTTTCCGTCATTTCATACGGATAACTTTTAGCAATCGGAGTTTGATCAGCTCAGACAAAACACAAGATGTTGAAGGCAAGATATTCGGACTGAATTCAGCAGACCCGGATTCATTGTCCTGACAGATTAAAAATTTAGGCTAGAGAGCATAAAAACTAACAAATAAAGTTCTTTTATAAAAACATGAAGTTATCGGTATGCACGAAGAATCCGTCTTTTAAGAGAAACAAATCTAAAAAAGAGAGTATATTTTTTAATTATTGTTTTTTAGATATACGCTTAAATTTTTCATTAGATTTATATTTTATTGGTGTCAAATTAAATTAAATTCACTTCTTTACAGATAAGGAATAGTCCTAATTAGGGATAGTTCTAATGAGATTTTTATCAAATAGCTGCCCGGTGAACTGTTCTCCAGTTCAAAGGACCGCAAAAAGGTCCCTTTAGTGAACCGCTGCTGGATGAATTTATAACATCCCGGACGCTTGGCGTTTCCAATGCAGCCTCGATGTTTCTTCAGCAATTGCGAGATCAAAATATCGAAGGCAAGAAAAAACCGCCTTGCCGGCGGTTTTTGGGTCTTAGACATACCATCCGGGACCAACCGGAGGTATCTCGCGTTAAATAGAGGAGAAACGCATTTAATAAGACAGTGCCAATAGAATACATAAAAAAATTTTCTTTTTGCAAAATTGAAACAAGAAAATTTAATAAGAAACAAGTTGTTAATCAAATTTCAATAATTTTAGATAAATAATTAATAAATATATCAAGATTTTTTCAATTTTATTTCATGATTGATTTCATTAAATTGACACTATTTAGTTTTTCAAAAGTATTCAAATGGAATTTTCTAGTCACAAACCAGGCTAAAAAGGGTAAATTACTTTCTATACGAAGATTTCAAAATTCAACTTTTCAGCTGATTTGTTCGTAGCGTTTGAAAATCATACCGCTGCGCAGTTTTTCGTCTTTTGTTTTATTTTTTTGTATCTGTCCTCTTTGTTGCGCACAATCTATTTTTTGAATCGGTACAATGTATTCCCCGTTTAATTTTTACTTAGTTTTTTGCAATGCGCCTCACTACTCCGAATCGAACTTTGCCCGCGATTTGTCTCGCCGTATACGGCTGCGGACAGCTCGAACGCGTCGCTGAGTTCATCAGCGCCCTGCCTGCTGATTATCGTGAAGAAGGCGTTCGTTTTACTGCCGGTCAGATTGCCGGCCAGTATGCATTCGAACAGGTAAAACTTGACCGTAAAGGCTATGACACAAGAAGACTGCTGCGCTGTCTTTCTATTCTGAATAACGCCGGAGCCGTTTTCCCGACCGATGAGGCGCTCGCTCATGCCGATGATCTAATCAACAACTTCACCGCTGACTTCGGTCACGATGAAGACGGCGAGGCGACTTTCCGTATCAAAGCTCAGAGCTACCGTCTTAAAAAATATGACTGCCACGCTCTTTGGGCGCGTATCCGTCAGGCCGACCTTCTTGTGGATTCCGTGTCAAGAGAAAAACTCTTTGACGCGGAAGAATCCGACGATCTTTCCTTTATGGACGATTCGCTCGACTTCCGCCTGACCGCACATCTTGTCGACCCTCAGGGCGAAAAATTCGCCTCGGTGCAGCAGTACTTTACCGTCACCGACGGCCGCCTCTCCGTTGAAGATCTGATCGATTACGATTTCACCGACTATCCCAACTTTCATGACGAAAGCGGAAACACCTATCGCCTAATTGAACTTCTGACCGAAAAGTTCATCGATCGCTCCGTCGGCGCTGTCAAGAACTTCCTTGCCAGCCAGAACATGACGCCGCCCTCAGAAGTTCAGAAAAGAGAGACTATCCCTGAATACGTCTACTCTGTCAGCCCGTACAGCTTTAACCAGTAGATCATTGCGGCAAACCCGTATCTACGCTTCTACGCGAACTTCCGCTGCTTCTGTATCCTGTAGGCTACACTTCAGCCCTGATACTTGTGAAACAACGGGAAATAACCATGTCACAAATACAAGACTTCCCGGTGCGGGCGGAGTCGGCGGAAGCGAGAACGCTCAACGACATCCTTGACCGCACCCAGGACGATGCTGCGCAGATTATTCTCGCGCTCGGCGCTCTTGCCAAAAATTACGGCATGTCGCGTCTTGCCAGAGAAACCGGCCTTTCTCGAGAAAGCCTCTATAAGTCGCTCTCGGGAACGCGTTCACCGGAATTTGCGACCATTCTTAAAATTCTTTCTGCCTTAGACCTCGACCTTGTTGTCCGGGATAAGCCGATTTCTGCGAGATAACAATGACAATGTTTGACGACAGCCGGGAAAGAGCCGCTGAAATTAGAAAACTTTCCATTATTCCCGAACTCATTTCTCACCACCTCAGCATTCGGGGAGACGATCCCGCGCTGAGCGAATATGATGCCAAAAAACAGGAATGGGTCACGCTTTCTTTCAAAGAACTTTGGGAGCGCGCTCAGCTGTGGCACAAAGCCATTACCGCGAGCGGACTTAAAAAAGGCGACAAAGCGGCAATGCTGCTTCCCAACAGCATCGCTGCGGTCTGCTTTGACCAGGGCACACTCATCGGAGGACGCGTCCCGGTTCCGCTTCATATCATCGACACCGCCGCAAACTGCGCATATATTCTGAACGACTCAGAAACCAAACTTCTGGTTATCCTGAATCGAGCCCGCTGGCATGCCATCGAACAGGCCGGAATCGATCTGCCACACCTTAAAACCGTTGTCTTTATCGATGACGAAGGCGAAGGCATCAGCAGCAGCGGCGTCGAAACACTCGGGTTAAACGAGTGGCTCGCAAGGGGACAGGAAAGCACTCTCCCTTTCGAGGGCCCGACCGAAGAGGACCTTGCTGCTCTCGTCTACACGTCCGGCACGACCGGCAAACCCAAAGGCGTTATGCTGACGCATAAAAATATCATGAGCGACATATCCGCCCTGCTCTACAACCTTGCGCCGGTCGGCGGAGACGAGTGGCTCTCATTCCTGCCGCTTTCACACACGTTTGAGCGCACAACCTCTTACTACATTGGTCTCGGCATGGGAAATAAAGTGACGTTCAGCCGCGGCGTCACCCGAATCCTTGATGATTTAAAACATACTCGTCCCACTATCATGATGTCGGTCCCGCGTGTGTACGAAAAAGTCGCGGCCAAGATTAAAGAACGCCTGAAAACGAAGGGATCTGCCGCGCAGTTTGTTTTTAACAGCGCCGTCAATGCGGGCTACCGCCGTTTTGAGCGCCGCAACGGCTTAGCCGCTCACAATCCGTTTATCAATACGCTCGACGATCTGCTTGATCCCTTCTACAACAAAACCGTCCGCAATCAGATCAGAAATTCATTCGGCGGCAGACTGCGCGTCGCCGTCTCCGGAGGTGCGGCCCTAAGTACGGATGTCGCGCGCACACTGATCGGACTTGGCGTGGAAATCTATCAGGGCTACGGCATGACTGAAACTTCGCCGATCATTTCTGTCAATAAAATAGGCGCCAACCATCCGGATACGGTCGGACCAATCCTTCCCGGCATCGAAGCAAAAATCGGAGACAAAGACGAGCTTCTCGTCAGAGGTCCTCAAGTCATGAAGGGTTACTGGAAGCGACCGGAAGATACCGCTAAAACCATCAGTCCTGAGGGCTGGCTCTCAACCGGAGATCAGGCAGAAATCGGAGAAGGCCGATACCTGAAAATCAAAGGCCGAATTAAGGAAATTATCGTAACGTCGACCGGCGAAAAAGTTCCGCCCGTTGACATCGAACAGGCGATTGAAACTGACCCGCTGTTTGATCAGGCGATGATCTACGGCGACAATCGGCCGTTTATCTGCGCGCTGCTCGTAGTGAACCAAGATCAGTTTGCGGATTTTGTGAAGCAGCTCTCTTTGGACCCGAACGATCCGGACATCATGACCAACAGCACGGTGATACGCGCGGTCCTCAAACGTTTGAAATCTGACTGCCGACAGTTCCCTCAGTACGGCGTACCGCGTGCGGTTAAGCTCCTCTCTGAGCCGTGGACAATTGATAACGGCGCCCTGACTCCGACGCTCAAAATCAAACGCCGCGTTATCGTTGCGGATAATCAGACAGATATCGACAACCTTTATAAAAATTTTGGAAAATAAATGACAGCCGAAAATTCCATAGAACCCAGGGTGCTTCCCGACCTGCTCAGAAGAAACATCCGAATTCGTCCCGATAAAGTCGCTTACCGCGAATTTGACGCCAAAACCAACGCTTGGGTCACAATGACCTGGAAGGAGTTTGGAGACGGTGTGATGCGCTGGAGAAAAGCGCTTGCCGCTTCCGGCCTGAAGCAAGGCGATCATGCGGCTATACTGATGCCCAATTCCACCACCGCCGCGCTCGCTGATCTCTCGCTTCTGAGCTCGGGCCTGGTCCCGGTGCCGCTGCACGCGGTCGACACCCCGGCGTCAAGCGCATTCATTCTGAATAACTCGGAAGCAAAAATCCTTTTTGTCCCGCGCACGTTGCGCTGGAACGCGATGCTCAACGCCGAGCGCGACTACCCTAATCTGAAAGCGGTCATCACTTCCGGAGAAGATGCCGATACGGCTGATAAAGATTCTCCCGTTCCGGTCTATAACCTCTCTGATTGGCTTAACGCGGGCAGCGGCACTGAGATCGAAGACCCGTACATTGATTCCGAAAGTCTTGCCGCCATTGTGTACACATCCGGTACCACCGGCAAACCCAAAGGCGTCATGCTGACGCACGGCAACATATTTGCCAACACGATCGGCATTTCCAACGCACTCGATATGGGGCCGGATGATGTGTTCCTTTCTTTCCTGCCGTTCTCGCACACCTTCGAAAGAACCGTCACCATCTATAACGCGCTGAATCTTGGCGCAGAGGTCGGATTCGCCCGTTCCGTGCTCAAGCTGCCGGAAGATCTTCAGATCATTCGCCCCACGATCTTCGTTGCGGTTCCCCGAGTCTTTGAACAGTTCTACAACAAGATCAAACATTCGTTAAGAAACAAAGGCGGATTTACTGCTTCTCTTGCTGATCAGGCCGAGATTATCGGCTGGAGAAAGTTCTGCAAAGAAAACGATCTGGCCATTCCCTCTTCCTCCTACTCTTGGATGGACAAATTCCTAGCGCCCTACATCCTGCCCAAATTCAGCGAACAGATTCTCAAGCTCTTTGGCGGCCGCCTGAGAACCGCGGTCGCGGGCGGCGCCGCGCTGAATAACGCAATCGGCCACTTCTTCTGCGGCATGGGTATCGATATCAGACAGGGGTACGGTCTCACAGAAACCGCCCCTGTGATTTCCGTCAATCGTCAGGGCGCTAACAATCCGACAACCGTCGGAGAACCGCTTGAAAAAATCGAAGTACGCCTTGGTGATATGGATGAGCTTCAGGTGAGAGGACCCTCGGTCATGAAGGGTTACTGGAAACGTCCCGAAGCGACCACAGAGGCCTTTACCTCAGACGGTTGGTTCCGCACCGGAGATCAGGCAGAGCTCTCGGACGCCGGACGCATCCGAATCAAGGGCCGTATCAAGGAAATCATTGTGACTTCGACCGGAGAAAAAATCTCGCCGACTGACTTGGAGCTCGCTATACAGACAGACCCGCTCTTTGAACAGGTCATGGCCGTCGGTGAAGGCCGTCCCTTTATTACAGCTCTTGCTGTCGTAAACGAAAAAGAATGGGAACATTTTGCCGCAGAGCACGGTATTGATCCGAAGGACGACAGCGCAATGATGCGCCGAGACATTAGAATGGCCGCCCTGAAGCGCCTGAAGAAAGCCGCCGCGAATTTCCCGCAGTACGGAATTCCGCGAAATGTCCGCCTCCTTCGTGAGGGCTGGAATGTGGATAACGGCGCGCTGACAGTCACTATGAAGCTGCGCCGCCCCATCATTAAAGAGCGTCTTGCGGCGGAAATTGAAGAACTCTATACGGTTCCTCAAAACAAACCCTAAATTAACCCAACGGTGCGGTCCTGTCAGGCCGCCCTAAAAATAACGGCAGCCTCGCGGACTGCCGTTATTTTTTTACTTCTCGTGTAATACAAAGACTTAATCGTCTTATTTTGCTGAGCTCTTTTCCAGCGCTTCTATTCTTGCCTGCTGTTCCGCAAGCTTTGCTTCCATTTGCTTGAGCTTCAGCACATACGGGTCTTCCTCATTGGCGACGATACCGTAGGCGGCAAGCCGAACCTGAGCTTTTGCATCTTCGACCGCTTTTTTCTCGGCGCTCTTTTTCTTATCGACAATTCGTGCCGGATTACCAACCGCGGTTGAATTAGCCGGAAGCGGCTTAATCACCACAGCGTTGCTGCCGATACGGCAGTTATCGCCGACTTCGAAGCCGCCAAGCACTTTGGCGCCCGCGCCGATAATACAGTTGCGTCCGATCGTCGGATGACGCTTCGTCCCACTCTCAAGGGACGTACCGCCGAGGGTCACACTGTGATAAATCGTGCAGTCATCACCTACTTCAGCGGTCTCGCCGATCACGACGCCCATCCCGTGGTCGATCAGCACTCTGTCTCCGATCTTAGCTGCCGGATGAATCTCAATCCCGGTTAAAAACCGACTGACCTGCGAGAGCCAGCGGGCGCAGACGCGCCAATTCTTCTGCCACAGCCAATGAGAGACGCGATGCGCCATCACGGCATGAAGCCCCGGATAACACAGCAGTACTTCCCATTTGGAATGCGCCGCCGGGTCTCGTTCATAAATTGAGTCTACGTCTCCCTTGATTCTGCTGAACATGCTTTTCCTTACTTGTTTCTTTGAGTTTTTCTGCCGGCTCTTTCTTCCCTCGGGCAGATAATTGCCCCGCAGATACCTCTTAGCATATCGACATCTGAGGACGAAAGCCCCGATCTCGACAAGATTCTTCTGAGTTTCGGCATCATAAATTTGGGCTGCTGCGGATTAAGCGCCCCGCAGCTGATCATCGCTTTTTCCAAGTGCTCAAAGAGTCCTTCGATCGCTTCAACTTTGGCGGGCTCTTCATCTTCAAAACGATGCGCATGCGCGTCAAGCGCCCTTCCGCGAAGCGTCTGCTGAAGCTGATACGCCGTGACCTGCACAGCCTGAGCTAAATTAAGAGAATCGCACTCGGGATTGGCGGGTATCGCCGTACAGAGCTGACAGAGCTCCATCTCCTCATTCGTGAGACCGCTTCTCTCAGTGCCGAATACAAAAGCGATCTCAGCGTCCTCAAATCGCTCCAGACGATCGCGAACCTCCTCGCAGCTGCTCTGAAGATCTTTAAGCGGAGGTCCGTATTCACGGTCATAGCCGGACAGCGCACAGGCAAAAGAGACACCGTCAAGCGCTTCAAGCAGTGTCGGAGCGGACACGCTCTTTTTCAGAACGTCGGCCGCGTGCGTTGAAAATGCGAGCGCGTCTGCGTTCTCCCGATAATCCTCATGACGGGGATTGACAACATAAAGCCGATCAAAACCCATGGTCTTGATCGCCCGAGCGGCGGCTCCGATATTGCCCGGGTGACTCGGAGAAACAAGGATGAAACGGATCCGCCCGCCGTGAGTGACAAATTCCATATATTGCCTGTGGTTGCGTTAAAATCGCATACTAGTTTAAAGCACCTATTTCGGTGCATCCGATTCTTACAGAGGTTTAAATGGCAGTTACTAATAAGCCCGCAGCCAAGCCGCAGCGCGCGAAATCCGGTGCGGGCAAGCGCTCCGCTTCCGCTAAGACAAAAGAACGGTCCGCAGAAAAAAAATTGTTCAGACCTGCTCCGACAATGCCGATGCAGAACAGCGGCATGCTTAACATCGCGATTAAAGCAGCAAGAGAAGCTGCCCGCATTCAGATGATGGCTTTCCGCGACAGAACCCGCCTGCACATCACGAACAAGGCCGCAGGCGATTATGTCACCGAGGTTGATAAGGAATGCGAACGCGTCATTACCGAAACCATTAAAACGGCTTTCCCGAATCATGCGATCCTCGGTGAGGAAAGCGGAGAAAGCGGTACTGTCGGCGCTGAATATCTCTGGGTTGTCGATCCGCTTGACGGAACCACTAATTTCATCCACGGCATCGACGTTTTTGCCGTTTCCATCGCGCTTCTCAAAGACGGAGTTCCTCAGTGCGGCGTCGTTTATGATGCCAACCGCAACCAGCTCTTTACCGCCGAGAAAGGCAAAGGCGCTTACCTGGACGAACGCAGAATCCGCGTTTCCAGTCTGACTTCTATTCAGGATGCGCTGGTCGCAACCGGTTTCCCGTTCCGTGAAGGTGACGATTACGGCGCCTACATGGAAACCATGAAGAAAATGATGGAAAACACCTGCGGCCTCAGAAGATGCGGCTCCGCTGCCCTGGATTTATGCTGGACCGCCTGCGGCCGCTTCGACGGTTACTGGGAAAAAGGCATCAAGATTTGGGATATCGCCGCAGGAGCTTTGATCGCTCGTGAAGCCGGCGCCATCGTGACCGATTTCTCCGGCGAGGGCGATTACCTCTCCAAGGGCGAAATCGTTGCCGCGACACCGAAGGTCTATGCCGATATGATGAAAGTCATCAGACCTCAGTCCGAGTAATTTTTTTTATTTGCATTTATCAAGAACCTTCTGCAGTATTAGAAGGTTCTTTGTTTATTCAGAGAGACGTTTCATATGTCCGCTCAGTCCATCCGATTCGAAGATATTGACGAAAACCAGCTGCTCAGCTTCACACCGGCGATGAGACAGTTCGTCGAAATTAAGCAGGCCAACCCCGGACTGCTCATTCTCTATCGCATGGGGGATTTTTACGAAACGTTTTTTGACGATGCGGAAACCGTGCACCGCACGCTCGGGCTGACACTGACTTCAAGAAGCGCGCTCGTGAGCGGAGCGCGCATTCCGATGGCGGGCATTCCGTATACAACTCTTGATCAGTACCTGCTTCGCCTCGTAAATCAGGGCTTCAGCGTCGGCATCTGCGAACAAATCGGCGTACCGGGCAAGGGCACTATGGATCGGAAACTGGTCCGCACGATTACGCCCGGAACCCTTACCGATGAAAGCCTTCTGAGCGAGAGAAGCGAAAGCTGTCTTCTGGCTCTCTATGCTTCCGGGAAAAAAGGCAAGATCGGTCTGTCCTGGATGATTATTTCTTCAGGCGTTTTCAAAGCGATCGAAACCGACGAAAGCGCGCTGATGAGCGAGATCGAACGCATCAATCCCTCGGAAATCCTGATTCCCGATTCCATGAGGGACACCGCGGAAAGAGTCTTTCCGGACAGAAGCGTGACGGCGCTTCCCGACTGGCACTTTGATCGGGTGCGGGCAGAAAAAACGCTGCTGTCGCAGTTCGGAACATCGACCCTGGAGCCTTTCGGCATCAGCGACTCTGATCTCTTAATCACTGCGGCGGGCGTTGTCGCCGAGTATGCCCGCGGAACGCAGGGTACTGAGCTCACGCACATCACCGGCATCGTCCGTGAAACAGACAGCGAGCACCTCGGTTTGGATGCGGCAAGCCGCCGCAATCTGGAAATCTCCCGCACGCTGCGGGGAGAACAAACCAATACCCTGCTCTCGACGCTGGATCACTGCAAAACCGCGATGGGCAGCAGAAGACTGCTCTCATGGCTCACATCACCGGCAAGCGCTCAGAAAACCGCATCGGCTCGAAGCGACGCGATCGAAATTCTGCTTGAGTCGATGCCTGAATTGGAAAATATTCAGGACTTCTTAAAGTCCATACCGGATTTTGAAAGAACCGCGACACGAATCGCGCTATCGAGCGTCAAGCCGCGTGAGCTCGCCTCTCTCAGAGACTGCATCCCGTCTCTAAATGTCCTGACGGAGAATATTCAGAAACTTGCCGCGCCGCTGCTTGCGAACACCGCTGAGAAACTGCCGCTTCCTCAGAGTCTCTACGATCTGCTCGACAAGTCAATCAAAAAAGAACCCAATACGTTTATCCGGGACGGGGGCGTCATCGCCGAAGGCTACAGCGCAGAGCTTGACGACCTTCGAGCAATCAAAGATCACGGCGGCAAATTCCTTGTCGAATATGAAGCCAAAGAAAAGGAAAGAACCGGGATCCCTACTCTGCGTGTGGAGTTTAACTCGGTTCACGGCTACTTTATCGAAGTCTCTAAGGCACAGATCGATAAAGTACCCGACAACTACCGAAGACGTCAGACGCTGAAAAACGTTGAACGCTACATCACGCCCGAATTAAAAGAATTTGAGGATAAAGCGGTCAGCGCCGAAGAGCGTTCAAAAGCGCTTGAAAAGCAGCTTTTCGATGAAGTCGTTGAAGAGTGCAAAAAGTACGTCACCGAACTCTTTGAGTCCGCGCACGCGGTGAGTGTTCTTGACGCGCTCTCGTCGCTTGCGACACACGCCGACCTTTATCGCTGGGTGAAGCCTGAATTCACACTCAATCCCGGCATCGATATCAAAGGCGCCAGACACCCAGTGGTGGAACGCACCATTGAGAACTACGTGCCTAATGACTGCGAGCTGTCCGCACAGAGAAAGCTGCACATCATCACCGGTCCGAACATGGGCGGTAAATCAACCTATATGCGCTCTATCGCGCTGATTGTGCTGCTTGCCTACAGCGGAAGCTTTGTGCCTGCGGATTATGCTGAGATCGGACCGATTGATAAGATTCTGACACGCATCGGCGCGGCCGACGACTTAGTGCGCGGACTCTCGACATTCATGGTGGAGATGACCGAAACCGCTTCTATTCTTCGTCAGGCGACGGATCGCAGTCTTGTGCTGATGGATGAAGTGGGCCGAGGCACATCGACTTTTGACGGTTTGTCGCTTGCCGCCGCCATTGCTGAGGATCTGGCCGTCAATCGTCAGTGCTTCACGCTTTTTGCGACGCATTATTTCGAGCTGACGCAGCTGGAAAAAACCGTGCCGAACGTTGTCAACATGCACGTCGCGGCTACAGAAACCAACCGCGACATCGTATTTCTGCACGAAATCCGTGAAGGAGCCGCTAACCAGAGCTACGGCATCGCTGTGGCAAAACTTGCCGGAATTCCGAGAAATGTCATTCGCGGCGCATCAAAAGTTTTAGAAAAATTGGAAGAGAGGGCCGCTCAGACCGATGATCGGCAGCTCGACTTGTTCTGCGCACCGGCTGAACCTCAGTTCGAGCAGGCTGCGGAAAAAGAAACGGAGCTCAATGAGCTCCTTGATAAGATCGAAGATATCGATCTGGATGATTTATCGCCGCGTCAGGCTTGGGAAGCGCTTGCTGAGCTTCAGAAAACCGCGAAACAGTTCCGATAAATCGAGACCTTATTCGATATCTTTGCGCGTCACATCCGCGACCTGAAGGAAGTCCGGCATCATTTCCGAGGATTCCATTTCTTCGACTTCCTCAGGTGTGGCTTTCTCAACCTTCAAAACCTTGATGATGAACTTGAGCGACCATCCGGCAAGCGGATGGTTGCCGTCAAGATAAACGCGGTTCTCGTCGCTTCCGATTACCGTATAAATATGTTCGTCTGTCGGGTCGTTGGGAACACCTTCAAGCCTCATCCCCTCTTCCACGTTGTCACCGAGAAGATTCAGCGGGACCGCCTTAATCAGCTCCGGATCGCTCTCGCCAAACGCGTCTTCAGGCTCCAGCGTAACGTTGACAACATCTCCTTCTTTCTTGCCCAGGAGTGCTTTTTCCAGAGCCGGAAAAATATCGCCGTGTCCGAAAAGCACCGGGATACCTTCAGCGGGGCCTTTTTCAATTTCTTCGCCTTTGAGATCGAACATATCGATCTGCAGCCAGGCAACTGTATCCGGACCAATGGTTGTTTGTTCCATAGTTATCTCTTCTTCTCAGTATTTCAATCGGCTTATCCTACGTCCTAAAAACGGCAGGACAGCGCAAAATCCGCTCAGATCGGTTATTTCACACAAATTTTGCAGGAGAAACTCTCAAGCTCCATGCACAGAACTTCAACCGCCTCTGTCATTTCTTCAGTGAAGTTTTCTTCAATACCCGAATAATGCTTAAAGACAACTTTAAGTCCGTGCGCTTTTTCCTGAGCGTCTTCTACAATACGGAGCCGTCCGCTTCCCATGAAACTGCGGTAAGAAAATCCGCTGCGGCAGACCACCACCGGATCGAGATACAGTTTGCCGTCACAGAAAGCGCTGACAGCTGCACGATCATGTCCGTTTCTCAGAATACTGAGTCTTCTGCCTTCATGAGCGCAGTGACTGTAAAAACGCATTTTTCCGTCTTCAGTCATTTCATAGCCGAAGGACATCGGTACGGAGTAAGGCTCTTTGCCGTCATAGAGGCCGTAAGTCACCGCCTGGCAGTGATCAAGGACATCTTTGATTATTCCAATATCCGTAACTTCTCGGTCGGTTCTTCTCATAGCTTCACCTAAGAAAAAACCGGATAGCATTTATCCGGTTTGTGTTTTGATTAACTGACTAGCGAATCTGTTCCTGGAGCAGATTCAGGATTCTCGAAGAGGTACTCAGCGGATCTGTCTTATCGCTGTCGGGCATTGCCGTAACCTTTGTCTTATCTCCGTCGGAAGTCAGACATACGCGATACAGCGGAGCATCGATCGGTTTTTCTTTTCCGAACCAGCGAGCAAACAGTCCTTCATCATTTCTCTTCTTAACTTCGTAATCCGGGTCAAGGTAGCGGATAAAGTAAATGCCCTGTGCTCTGTCACGGTCGGCAATCGTCAGACCGACTCGATCAAGACCGACACCGACTCTGCGCCAAGCGCGATCGAACGGCTCATCAACTTCAAGCGCCTCGGTCTTGCCGTCAGCGCCTCTGATTTCGCGGCTGATATAAACCGGCTGTGCCTTCTGAAGTGCAGGCTGTTTTTCGATTTCTTCACGTGTCTTCTGTTTCGGGTTGTAGTCGTTTTCCAAACGCAGCGAGAGACGCGTCAGCATTTCGGCTTCCAGCTCTTTATCTGCGGGAGCGGGCTGCCAAGCGGTGTGTTCTTCGGAACTGTTGGTATAAACCTCGATCATGCGGCGGTTCGTCACATAAATATCAGTTCCGCCGTTGGCGTTGCGTTCCAAGCGGGTGCGGTAGCGATCTCTTTCGCCAGTGGAATACACGGTATCAAGGATCTTGCCAAGCGTCGCACGAATAATATCCTGCGGCAGATTAGCCTTGTTTTCCGCCCAGTTTGTTTCCATCACGCCTGCTCTCGGATCTTCACGTTCGACCTGAAGTCCGACGGAAGGCCAGAAATCTAAAACATTTTCCCAGACCTGATCGGGCGGGAGATTGACCTGCAGGTAACGCTGGCCGTCTTCCTTAATGATCTTGGTCATGACTGTCTTCGGCAGGACCGGAGCAGCGGCGCCGACTTCAGCCTGAACTCCGGCAGCAGCCTTGCGGGCTTCCTCGACATCCGCAACCTGTGTCGCTGTCACAACTTGAGGCTTGCCGGGAACCGTAAAGCGATCATCAACCGGGATCTGAGACAAATCCGGAGGAACTTCTAAAGGCGCACGGCTGGAAGTGGTTTCATACTGAATCTTCTCGTCAGTAAATTTAGAACCTAAATACTGACAGCCGGTTAACGATACGGCCGCTACAGCCAGGGTTAAAGCTCGCAGAGGAAATCTGCCCATTCTGAACTCCAAATCTTCCCTTGGTCGGGATACAAAAATTGATTTAAGGCGGTCATTTTAGACTATGCCGCCTTAATTTAAAAACTTACCGATTAAATACAGCCGCCGATCTGCAGCGCACGTTCAACCTGCTCTCTCTTACTCGGTGAAAGCGGCACCAGCGGAAGGCGAATACCGCCCGGGATCAGACCCATGCGCTGAAGCGCCCACTTCGGAGCAACCGGGTTAGGTTCGCAGAAGAGTTCCTTATGGAGCGCCATCAGACGGTCGTTGATCGCACGGGCACCCATCACATCATTCTGCAGAGCAAGCTCGCACATCTCAGACATCAGACGAGGCGCGACGTTGGCGGTGACGGAAATCACGCCGCTGCCGCCCATGAGCATCAGCGCAAGCGCGGAATCGTCGTTGCCGCTGTAAATCGCAAATTCTTTGTCTTTAGCAAGACGGCTCATCAAATCTGCCGCACGCGCCAAGTCTCCGGTCGCGTCTTTGACACCAATAATGCCCGGAACTTCGACAAGACGCAGGATGGTGTCGTTTTTCAGATCCGCAACGGTTCTTCCCGGTACGTTGTAAAGAATCATCGGCAGATCAACCGCTTCGGCGATTGTTTTGAAATGCTGATACAGACCTTCCTGAGTCGGTTTGTTGTAATAAGGAACAACCTGAAGAGAGGCTGCCGCGCCGACGCTTGCGGCATATTCGGTTAATTCAATCGCTTCGCGCGTGGAGTTGGATCCGGTACCGGCGATAATAGGAATACGACCGGCCGCCGCTTCCACCGCAACGCGAATCAGCTCGTTATGTTCGGGAAAATCCACCGTCGGGCTCTCACCGGTGGTACCAACCGCCACAATCGCGTTTGTGCCGGCAGCAATGTGCATCTCGATAAGATTTCGATAGGAATCGTAATCAATCGATCCGTCTTCGAACATCGGCGTCACAAGTGCAACAATACTTCCTTTAATCATTCTTCTCTCCTGAGACTTGATAGATTGAGTTGCTCCATTTTAACGAATAAGAACGCCTATCCGTTGTTTTAAAAATGATTATGCGAGCAAAACACTAGGACCTGAGGGATTTTTGAGCTAAAAACTGCTGGAAGCAGTCCCCCTTTTCTCCTAACTCCTGTCCGTAAGCAAGAATTTCCATCTGATCACGGTACACATCGATAAGCTCAAGCGGCTTCAGAACAAAGTCCGGGTTCTTCGCGCGATTGCCGTCAAATCCGGGATAAGGGAGCATGAACGTTTCGTAGATCAGGAATCCGTCTTCTTTCAAAACCTCAAAGAGGTTCTGATACAAACGACGCTCCAGATAGAAACTCACCAGAACCGCGTCAAAACTTTTCGGTTCAAAAGGCCAAGGGCTGCCCTCAAAGTCGGCCTGAACAAAAACGGCCCCGGGGATTGCTTCGATGTAGGGGCGGCAGCGCTCATCAATATCGGCGCCCACCACTTCAAAACCGCAGGAGGCCAAAAGACGCGTGTTGCGTCCGCAGCCGCAGGCCAGATCCAGAACTCTGCCGCCTTTAGGCAGCTTCGGAATAAAACGCTTCACCCATTCGGAGGGGGCCCCCTTCAGTCCTTTGAGCGAGTGTTCGCTCGGAATATACGGCTCTTTCATCTTTTTTTACTCACAGGAAAAGTCTGACAATGGAGCTTCCCAAGTGCATGAACGGTCTCATGAAGAAAGAAAGCGTGCCGGTAAGAATCAGCGCAAAAAGAATATACATTCCGTAGGGCTCAATTCTTGAATACTGCCAGGCCATTCCGGGAGGCAACAGACCTGTTACGATTCGTCCTCCGTCCAGCGGAGGAATCGGAATCAGATTCAGCGCCATCAGAACGATATTGCAGCTCACGCCGGCAAGACACATTTGCGCGAGAAAGTCGCTGTCAATGCCGGCAATAAAAAGAATCTTCAAAATAATCGCCCAAATAACCGCCTGAACAAGATTTGCGCCGGGGCCGGCCGCCGCGACCCAAATCATATCGGTCTTCGGATTGCGCAGGTTGCGGAAATTGATCGGAACCGGTTTTGCCCATCCGAAAATGATGCCGCTCATGCCGGTGACCGCGCTCATGATAAGAAGCGCGCCTGGAACCAGAATGGTTCCGACCGGATCGATGTGTTTAATCGGATTGAGCGTCAGACGCCCGAGCATATAGGCAGTTGGGTCTCCGCACATCCTGGCGACATAGCCGTGCGCCGTCTCGTGGATGGTGATCGCAAAGATCAGAGGAATCGCGTACACCGTGATCGTCTGAATGATTGAAGCAATATCCATGTTTTTTCTTTATTCCAATAATTATTCGTAATTTCTTACTCTAATCAATTGCGGTCCGCTCTCGGCCTTCTGTTTTGTTAGCAAATGTGCGGTTATAGACCGAGCGCCTTGACGCTTCCGAGTCCCTCTCGAACGATTTCCGGAGCGTCGCCCGAAAGATCCACTACAGTCGTGTCTCCGATTGCGGAGCTTCCGTCGTCGAGCACAAATGCCAGCTGATCTCCGATACGGTCCTGAATTTCCCAAGCGGAGGAAAGCGCCTCTTCTTCCCCCGGCATGATCACCGTTGTACCGATAAGCGGCTCTCCGATTTTTTCCAGCAGTGAATGAAGTACTTTATTTGATGGAACTCTGAGTCCGATTGTTTTTTTTGAAGGATGTGCGAGACGGCGAGGCACCTCGCGCGTCGCTTCCAAAATGAATGTATAAGGTCCCGGCGTCACGCTTTTTGCCATACGGTAACCGGTATTGTTGACTCTGGCGAGATGACTCATCTGAGAGAGAGATTCGCACAGAAGCGTAAAGTGTTTTTTTTCACCAAGCTGACGAATCTTTCTAATTTTATCCAGTGCTTCTTTGTCATCGAGACGACACACCAAAGAAAATCCGGTATCTGTCGGAACTGCCGCGACCTGACCGCGG
Organism: Parasutterella muris; assembly: GCF_009767915.1. Lineage (GTDB taxonomy): Bacteria > Pseudomonadota > Gammaproteobacteria > Burkholderiales > Burkholderiaceae_F > Parasutterella > Parasutterella muris. The sequence continues at coordinate 40,363 of NZ_WSRP01000014.1, read as the reverse complement.
CTGAGGAGCTCCGCTGCCTGATTAATTCGGTGCGGCTGAGGACTGTCAGGCATAACCTGAAGAATATATCCCATGATTGACTCCTATTGAATTCGTTATTAATTAATCTTTGTATAAATCCCCGATCCTTCGAGGCCTGCCTGATAATTGCCCTGCCTTGTCTGCTGCCGGACAAAACGCGGATTCATTGTAGATTTCTCATATTGCCCTGACAAGAGCGTTAGGTCCTGTTATGACGCATTGCTTTGCGGATTTCTTCAGCGCATTTTCGTCGTCTAAAGTTCACAGACAAAAAGACGAAGCCGATGAAATAGGATCAGACTTTCCGGCGCCGACTGTGCCGAGATATCTTATGTTTTTGATGCATGGACGAGTTCAGGCAGCCCTGACCGTTCGAAGCTACGAGAAATGGCGCCAAACCGGATCAAGATTGGACGGGAGATCGCCCTGAAGCCCCAGCTGCGCAGGCGAACCTTCAAAATGAAAATCACTTCCCGTGGAGACCCAGAATCCCAGCTTCTCAGCCATCTTGGCGTAAATTTCAGCCTGGCCGGGCTTATGACTTCCTGTCGTCACCTCAAAAGCTTTCCCGCCTGCGGCTGTGAACTGCGCAAACATCTCATCAAATGCCCACCTCTTGAGCGGGTAGCGTCCGGGATGCGCTAAGACAGTGATGCCGCCCGCATCCGATATTGCTCTGACAGCCGCGGCGATCGGGGTAGTTTCTCTCGGCACATAGGCCGGTTTGCCGGTGCCGACCCATTTGCGAAAAGCGTCCTGTCGATCTTCGGCCTTCCCGATTTTTACCAGCCAATCCGCAAAATGAGGCCTTGCGAGCAGCATGGAATTTGCCGCCTGCTCCCGAGCACCCTCCAGAGCTCCGTGCAGTCCGAGTTCTTCAAACTTCTCTGCCATTTTGAGGGCGCGATTAAAACGTTTTGCCCGAATATCTTTGAGAAGGTTCTGCAGTGCTTCATTTTTTTGGTCGAAATTCAGACCCACAATGTGGATCGGCACGTGAGCGAAATCCGTACTGACTTCACAGCCGGTCACAAAGTCCATACCAAGCTCTGAAGCCGCGTCTTTCATTCTTTCCAAACCTGCCGTTTCGTCGTGATCGGTAAGCGAAATCAGCTCCACACCATTGTCATACGCTTTTTTAGCCAATTCCTCCGGAGTCAGTACTCCGTCAGAAAAAATCGAATGCATATGCAAATCCGCTCTCTTGTACTCTTTCACACTTACCTCTTTTGCTGAGCTGCCCGCGACTTCAGCGACACACCAGCCGCACTCTTTATCAATGTATTCCGCGGCCGCTGAAGGAAGATCAGGTTAATTGAAAGACGATTCCTGCAGCTGCGCAGTTTCATATCTCATCGAACAGATTACCGTTTTTGTCTTAAAAAACTGTCCGCTGCGCTAGATTTTTTATCAGCGGAGGGCCGCTTCTGCAAAACTGATCTGTCTCTTTGGAAAGCGAATCTTAGATTTCCTTCCGCGATTTTGCCTCACTTAGTCTTAAGACGGATCCGACTTTACTAAGCGTGCTAAACAATCGCTTACAAACACTGCGAGCGAAGAACCTGCCTGGGATCCGCATGTTCCGCCTTCTTCGCACTATGGACACGACTGGTAAGATTGAGACCGTTTTGGACATTTTGGTTACTAAGTAATTTGAGCAGTCGATAAAATGACTGACCAGTCAGTGACTTAGTTGTAGATAAATTGAATATGACAGAAAATAAACAAGAAAACCTTTCGAACCGCATGATTAAGTTCCTCTTTGAAGGAGCTCCGGTTCGCGGCGCCGTCGTTCAGTCCTCTGACGAATGGCAGAACATGATTCGTTTCCATAAATACCCGGAAAATGTCGCTTCGCTGCTCGGACAGTTTGCTGCCGGTGCGCTTCTTTTATCAAGCACTATCAAATTCGACGGCGCTCTGATCCTTCAGGTTAAAGGCTCCGGTCCGATTCAGCTGATCGTAGTCGAAGTCAGAACACCGCTTTCGGTCCGCGCTATGGCTCAGCTTCGCGAGGGTGCAGAAATCACTCCGGATATGGACCTGCAGGCGCTGATCAATCAGGACAAAAAAGGCCAGTGCGCCATTATTCTTGATCCTAAAGGCCGCAGAGCCGGCGTCCAGCCCTATCAGGGCATCGTGCCTCTGTCCGGCGCCACCGTCGCGGAAAATCTCGAGGGCTACATGGTACGAAGCGAACAGCTCGAAACCAAACTCTGGCTTGCCGCAAACGGCCAAAAGATCGGCGGACTTCTGGTTCAGAAGATGCCGGGTACCGGCGGAACAGCCGCCGAAGCCAATGACCCTGACGCCTGGGGCAGAATCATTCAGGTCGCCAATACCGTCAAGAACGAAGAACTTCTGGAGCTGGCCGCGCCGGAACTTCTGCATCGCCTCTTCTGGCAGGAAAAAATGAAACCGATCGCCGAGGACGACGTCAGCTTCAGCTGCAACTGCTCACGCGAAAGAACTTCGTCCATGCTGCAGCAGCTCGGCTATAAAGAATGTATGGATATCATCAAAGCCGAAGGCAAGATCGATGTCACCTGCCGCTTCTGCAACCAGACACAGACGTACACGCCTGAAGAAGTTGAAGCGCTCTTTATCGAGGCCAATCCGGACGCCGGCGCCAAGGGCGCTGATCCGAAGCGTCCTCAGTAACCGCTTCTAGGTAAATAAATGCCTTCGATTCCGCAAGGACTCGAAGGCATTTTTGTTTATAGCGTGTTACTTCGGATCTTTCATATTCCACGCTTTAACGTCGTGGCACGTCGCGCAGTCATTAACGCTTGCCCTATGCTCTCTGTGGCAGTCGGTGCAGTCCTCCGTACGGCCGAAATGATAGCTGTCGTGCGGATTCACTAAAGCGATATGCTCCTTCACTTCGCCCGTCTTAGGATTTTTCATGCGGGACGTGTAGTTAAGACGTTCCGTACTTTTCGCAAGCTGATCCTGATTGTGGCAGGTGACGCACTGCGCGGTCGGTACCGGTGCAAACGTTCCGTTCTGATGACAGCCTGTGCATTGAATATTTCTCTGTGCATGCTTACTCATCTGCGGCATCTGAGCGGAAGCGGCAGCGGCAAAAATGAGCGAACACAGCAGGACTGAGGTTTTGAGTATTGTCTTCATTGATTTTCTCCTATTGACGCTTACGCTGGGCCGCGTTTTCCGCCGCAAGCATGGCAAATACACAGCATTCGGGCATTGAGCAGGCCGTCATGCGTTCCTGTCCGTGAAGACCGCCGGAGGCCTCTCCGACGACATAAAGTCCTTCAATCGGTTTGCCGTCGGCAAGCGCGATCGCGCGGCCCCTGAGGTCCGTACGAATTCCGCCGGGCGTGTAATTTAACCGCGGATTGATGACCATCGCATAAAGCGGACCGCTTAAGTCGAGCGTCTGCACTTTCCTTCCGGAGCGCTCCATCTGCTTATCAAAATCGGAGTCTTTGCCGGCTGCAATCAGTTTGTTGTACTTTTCAAGCTCATCAGCGACAACTTTGGGATCAGCGCCGTACGCCGCACACAAATCTTTCAGCGAATCGTACTTGTACATCGTGCCGTCAATACCGTTGAGGCCGTTCAGAGAACGCTGGACACGATTAAGGTTGTGGAATTTGCCGAGCGCTTTTTCGTCGTAAATAATGAAGGGCTTTTTATCGCCGTTAGTCATTCTTCTCAGAAGAACCGACTGCGCAAGCGCGTTTCTCGTGAGCCCCTCATTCAGGAACCTGCGGCTTGTCGCCGGATCGATCATAACGCCCCAGATCATATCTTCAGTCGGCAGCGGATAAGCGAAACGGAATAAGGACAAATGCATCGGCTGAGCGCCCGCTTTCACTAAAATCTTGAGCGCGCCGGAAGTCGCGCCGGGATTTGTCGTTGTCGCCACGCCGGCAAGAAACGGAACTTCCGCAGAACGAAATGCTTTGTCTCTGGCGTAACCGCCGGTCGCGAAGATGACGCCCTGATTGGCGCGGATCTTTTTCTCCACGCCCGTACGATTGGTCAGATCGTCGCTCTCAGGCGTATCAAAGTAATAATTCTCTCTGACTTTCAGACCGACCACCGCTTTCTTATCATCAAAGAGGACTTCATCGGCTTTGCAGTGCACTCGAACGGTCACGTTCTTAAGACCTTCCATGTACTTCCACAGCGCGTTCAGAAGACCGGCGCCGTCGCCCTCGGAAATCAGCACGCGCGGCTGGGAGTGACCGCCGAGCTTCAGAAGCCGTCCGTCCCACTTAACGCCTCTTGCAGTCATAAACGCTTCTGCTCTGGCGGTATTTTTCGCCATTTCCAGGGCTTTCTCATAGTCGCCCATAGAGCCGGACACTTTGTACATGTCAGAGGCAAGCTGCTCCGGAGAATCCTGAATGCCTTTGGCCTTTTGCGCGGGAGATCCGACACAGGCAAAATTCAGGCCGCTGATGCGGGAGGTACCCCCAAGACGGCTCATCTTCTCAATCATGAGCACTTTGGCGCCCTGCTCAGCTGCGCTCAGCGCGGCCATTGTTCCGGCAATACCGCTGCCAACCACAATAATGTCGAATGTCTCGTCAAAGGACGGTTTGTCCTGAGCCTGCGCGCCGCCTGCGGAGACCGCGGCCGCCGCGGCCGCGGCTGCCGTCTGAAGGAACTTGCGTCTGCAAAGAGATGAGGTCATATATTTTTCTCCTAGTGTTGAGAAATGGTTTTATATGACCCTCAGTGTGGCGCAAAGATGTTTCCAAGCCGCCACGAATTTTTCAAAAAGATTAAAAAAACGCTACAAAACTTCTTCCGAAAGATCTTCAATGTAGTAGCCGATGCCGGAGTAGGATGCGATCGCCGTTCCGGCCAAGCCCGCCTCCGTCAGCTTTTTGCGAATGCGGGAAAAAGACACGCGAAGATAATTGAGCTCGCCGATATATTCCGCGCCCCACACCTGACGAAGCAAATCCTCATGCGTGAAGATTGTTCCAGGACGTTTATTTAAAACCAGCAGCAGACGGAATTCGGTATCCGCAAACTTAATATCCGCATCTTTGTAGCGGCACATTCTTCGATCCGGGAACATCACCAAGTCTCCGTTGTGCACAGTTTGTTCGGGTGCCTTTTCCGAATTAACGCGGCTTCTTCTCAATACCGCTTTGATACGCGCCGTCAGCTCTTCCATCGAAAACGGTTTGACGACGTAGTCATCGGCTCCGAGCTCCAAAGCCTTTGTTTTAATGCGGACTTCATCACGAGCCGATAAGAATATCGTCGGAATCGAGTACCTTTTACGCATCTCACTAAGAAATGTCAGTCCGTCAACCTCCGGCATCATATAGTCAAGAATGATAATGTCCGGTTTGCTCTTCTCAAGCAGAAACATTGCTTCTTCGGCCGACGCAGACAGGAGAACATCAAATCCGAAACCGTCGAGTGAACGAGAGAGAAGGCGCCTGATCTTGCTTTCGTCATCAATAATCAGGACTGTCGGTCTGATGCTGTTCATCATTATCTCCGCCGGGTTTTAAAAAAATGGGTAATTCAATTGTAAAAACCGATCCGACTCCGGGCGTACTTTGCACCGAAATCGTTCCCTCATGAAGTTCTGCAAGCCGCTTGGTAATAAAGAGCCCGAGCCCTGTTCCGCTGATCCTGCGCGCAGAATCCATTCTGCACTGATAGAACCGATCAAAAACCTTTTCGCAATCAGCGCGTTCCATCCCGATTCCATTATCAGCAATTGTAATGACAAGACGGTCCTCTCTTCGTTCCGCATGCAGTGACACCCGACAAGGCCTTTCCGCCGAGCGGTAACGGTCCGCGTTGGAAAACAAATTCAGGAGTATTTGCAGAAACGCCTGTTTGTCGATAAACGCGGCTTTAGCCTCTTCGCTGATAGATACCTCGCAGCTGAAGTCATCCTGCCGAAGAAAACGTTTAAGCGCCTTTGAAATAAGCGGTTTTATGAGACAAAGCTCCCGATGAATCATATAGGAGCCGGACTCAAGTCTTGCCACATCAAGCCAGCGGGAAATTAAAGACTTCATTTCGTCTGCTTCATCAAGCAGCGCCTGAGCTGAAGATTTCAGCGCGTCACGGTCGGAGTTGTTGCGCAGATATTCCGCTTCGAGACGAATACAGGAAAGCGGCGTTTTGAGTTCGTGCGCCGCAACACCGATCAGCTCATCCTTTAATTTATCGACCTGAACCTCGGATGTGGCGTCCCGCATCAACACAACGACTAAGTCGTCTTTATCGATCTTCAGAGCGCGTAATTCATAAATAACTTTCTCGTGTTCACGGAAAATTTTCCCAAACGGGTTGGCGATGGCTGCTTCAATAACCTCATCAAGCTTGAGGGAGCGATCAGAGAGCACTGCCTTGGCCGCTTTATTGGAAAACAAAATACCGCCTTCTCTATTAAGAAGAACGACACCCTCGCTAATATCCGAGAAGACCACGCGCAGCATCGACTCCTGTTTATGAATCACATCCACCTGAGCCTGCACTTTATCTTCCAAGGATCGATTCAGCTGACTGAGCCTCTCGGTGGCTTCGTTCAATTTCTTCTGCATACGGCTGTAAAGCACCTGAAGCTGAACGATTTCTTTAGGAGAGCGTACTCGTTCGGATTTATCCGGAAGACTTCTGCCCGCCTGCATCTGCTTTGAGAGCTTTTCCACCGCACGCGCCACCGATACGGAAGCGGCATATCCGAACAAAATTGCCGTACACGCGGTAAAGAGCCAGACGATTAGATTGTTAAAAATCAGTTTCTTATAGACACCGGCTCGATCTGTCTCGCTTGAGAACACGCCAACCAGCCAGTCTGAGCGGCTCAGCGGCTGAAGTATGCCGAGAAAACCGTTGATCGATATGGCCGAGGCACCCTTCGTGACCACTTTCAGTTCCGAAGAAGTCAGGTTCACTGCACCGGTTCCTTTTGCGGATGAAGAAAAAATTTCTCTGCCCCTGCGGTCAAAAATCGCGATTCGAAACTTGTCATCAGGCAAATCCTTCAAAACCGAATCGGAAAGCTCCCTCAAATCGAGCGCCGCCACCGCCAAACCCAAAAACTCCGATCCTTCGTACACAGACTTAGTGATGTTGACAATATCGCTGCGGGTCGCACCAACCGCATGGACAAGCCCGGACACGGTGACATCGGAGCTTCCCGCTCCTTTCCAATGGTCCCGACCGTTATGTGAAATTCCGAAGTTCGGCTCCCCTCGATCATTGAACCGCGGAGAAAAGGCGACGCTTCTGCCCTCAGCATCATCGAAATGGATGTTCAGAATTTCGGGCGCGCTTCGTCTGAGTTCATCTAAATGCCTCGAGAGTTTTTCCTGCTGATGACGCTCCTCCTTAAAGTACTCGGCGGCAACGCTGATCAGTCTTAGAGAAGACTCGAGCTTTGCATCAAGGCGATCGGAAACATACAGCGAAATCTGCTTTCGATTGGTTTCTTCCTTTGCGAGCTCATTCTGTGCTGACGAATACTGAAGCAGCCCGAGCACAACACACGGGAAGGTCGCGGCGGCCGCAGAAATGCAGAAAAGGATCGTACGAAATCGCATGGACAGTCGCTTTTTAAGAAGGAAGCTCGACTCATTATCTCCTAATTTCGCAGGCCGTTCGCTTGGCGTTTTCCATACTACGGACTTTCATAAAATCAAACAGCAAAGAGGATAATGTTGGTAAACCACAAAAAAGCTCAATCCATGGAAATCACCTTAACCATCATTCTGATCTGCTGCGCAGCCTTCTTTATTGCAGGATTCGTCGACTCTATCGCCGGCGGAGGCGGTCTCATCACAATGCCCGTGCTTCTTCTGCTGGGACTTCCCGCGCATTACACGCTCGGCACAGCCAAACTCTCTTCCTGTCTCGGTTCACTGACTGCGCTTATCACCTTTTGGAGAAAAGGAGCCGTCATAAAAGAAGTCGTCATACTCGGCGTTATCACGTCCTACTTGGGCGCTGCGGGCGCTTCCGGCGTCACGCTTCTTCTCTCAAATGAACTGATGACGATCATCATGATTTTTATGCTGCCGCTCGGGCTTCTGATCTCGCTCTTTTGCGGAGCCCTAAAGCTGGACGATCAGCCGCTTCCGAAGAAAGGACTTTGGTGGCGAGTCAGCGCGATCGGTCTTTCCGTCGGCTTCTACGAAGGGTTTTTCGGGCCCGGCGCGGGAAGTTTCTTTCTGATCGGAATCCATCTGCTGCTCCATGCGGGTTTAGTGAAATCTTCCGGCACAGCCAAGGCGTTCAATATCGCGGGCAATCTCGGCGCAGTCACAACCTTTGCATCGGCCGGAACCGTTGTATACGCGCTTGCGGTTCCCTGCGCCATTGCCAGCATTCTGGGCAACCATCTCGGAGCCGCCTATGCGGTAAAAGTCGGCCCGCGTCTGATACGCAATATGCTTTATGTCGTGCTCTTCATGCTCCTCGTATCGCTGGTCGTTAAATTTGTTATCTAAGAGAATGCTCAGCGCTTCAGAACCTAACGGTTACAGCGCAATATTGAGAAAATATTGAATATCAATAAAGTCACAGCGGCAGGAGCGTTCGACGGGAAAATACCGGGGCGGTTACTTCAAAACGCGGGGAACGCGCTTGGCTACCGCGCATAGTAGTTCATAACCGATGGTGTCAAATGACGCGGCCGCTTCGTTCACTGAAAGCTCCCTGCCCCAAAAGACCACTCTGCTGCCTAAGCCCGCCTGCGGCACATCCGTCACATCAATCGTCAGCATATCCATCGAAACATTGCCAACCACCGGGGCAAAACGCCCTTCAACAAAAACTTTGCGGTCTTTGCCCGATTTCCTCGGATAGCCGTCCGCATAGCCGCAGGCGACAATCGCCAGACGCGTCGGCCGCTGCGCGATGAATTTGGAGCCGTAGCCCACCGCTTCTCCGACTTCGAGATCCTGCAGCGCCATAATCTCACTCTCGAAATTCATCACAGGCTCAACTCCAAGGGCTTCGGATGTGATGTTTCCATCAGGGCTTACACCGTACATTGCAATGCCTGCGCGCACCGCATGATCCAGCGCCTCGGGATGCCAAAGAATGGCTCCAGTATTGGACAGACACATATTCCCATACGCTCTGAGCGCCTGAAGGGCCGCAAGCTGCTTCTCAACCGTCACCGGCCGATCCTGAGGATAGGTCAATTCAGCGTTCGCAAAATGCGCCAAAATATCCGCGACTACCACATTGGGAATTGCCTGAAGCCGCTCAAGCACGCCTTGAATCCGATCCGGCCTAAAACCCAAACGATTCATGCCGGTGTTGCATTTCACATGCACGCGAAGCGGTTTTTTAAGCTGCGCGCGCTCAAGCCACTCAATCTGCCGCTCCTGATGAATCAATGTTTCAAAGTCATACTCGGATGCGGTTTGAATATCCGCTTCACTGAAAACGCCTTCAATCAGAAGAATGGGCTTGCGCCAGCCCGCTTTGCGCGCCTGCACGCCTTCGGAGGGATCGAGCAGCGCAAGACCGTCAACCGCTTTGTCAAAGACCGGCAAAAGACCGATAAGTCCGTGTCCGTATGCGTCCGCCTTAACAACCGCCCAAAAAAAACGCGCTCCGGCTTTTTCACGAAGACGTTCAATGTTTCTTAAAAGCGCAGAAGAATCAATAACGGCACGAATAGGTCTTGTCATGACGATAAATCCAAGGATTGAGCAATTCCTACATTCTAGCGACTTACCGTCACGAAATATTTAACCGAGCCCTCGATCCAATACCATCAGCAGACAAAAACCAAACATCAGACCCAGCGTCGCGGCGGTCTGATGGCCTCTGCGATGAGTCTCCGGAATCACTTCGTGGAAGACCACAAAGAACATCGCACCCGCTGACAGCGCTAAACCGAGCGGGTAGGCATAGCCGAGCTGCGCGGTAAGACTGACTCCGAATAAGGCGCCAATCGGCTCCATGAGCCCGGAGAGCACGCCGATCATGACAGCTTTCACACGTGAAATGTTCGTTGTACAGAGCGCAAGAACAACCGCTAGCCCCTCAGGCAGATCCTGCAGAGCGATCGCCGCGGTCAGCGGAACGCCAATCTGCATATCTTCTGCGGCAAATGAAATACCCATCGCCATGCCTTCAGGAACGTTGTGAATAATAATTGCAAGCACAAACAGCCAAATCCCGTCGCGAACCTGGATTTCCGGCCCTTCCGCGCCGCTCTCAAAATGCTCATGCGGCGTAATGGCGTTGATGCCCAGCAAAAACACAATGCCGAGAAATATGCCGAATATGACCCACGCCATTGAAAGCCATTCATTGGCAAAAAGCTTATCGCTCGCTTCCAGCGCCGGCATCAAAAGAGAGAAGAAGGCTGCCGCGATCATCATTCCGGCCGCGCTTCCTAACATCAGATCCTCAGTTCGATCCGAAAGCTTGTTCATGAAGAGCCCGGGAATCGAGCCCGCAGCGGTGGCGGCAAACCCGACCATGCCCGCGCCTAAAGCATAGAGCGGCGCTTTCTCGTTGAGAACGAGAATGTCATAGACAGCTCTCGCGCAGCTAAAGAAAACAATCAGAAAAAATAAAGCGCAGAAACACGCCCAAAGTTTATGCCTGCGGGCGTAATCTGCAATCGTAAGCGGCTGAATCAAAATCTGTCCTCCGAGTTGCTTCAAGCATATTGAATCTCAGAGTCCGTTCGATCCCGAATCGGCTAATCTGAGTACACAAAAAAACGGACTGTCGTCAAAGGCAGTCCGTCTCGCTGAGTCATTAAAGCACTGCTATGGTTTTAACCGAATCAGCACTTCGTTTTCCTTAATCATGTTCAGCCTGCTGCGCGCCCGGCTCTCCATCGCCTGCTCGCCGCCGCGAAGGCTCTCGGCCTCCGCGGAGAGTCGATCAAGCTCTTCTTCGAGCGCTTTGTTGATGCGCTTCTGCTCATCAACCTGGGCACGCAACTCCGCAAGATTCGCGACACTGCCCTTGCCTTTCCAAAGCGGATACTGAATCGCGGCGACTAAGCCGAGAAGCAGAATCGCGAGAAGACGAGGAACAGTCAGATTGACCTTGCGGTTATAGCGTGACATAAATACTAGCGGCGTTTGATGTTGTAGAAGGCGTCAAGGCCCGGATAAACCGCAACTTCGCCAAGCTCTTCTTCAATACGAAGCAGCTGGTTGTACTTGGCCATGCGGTCGCTGCGGGACATTGATCCGGTCTTGATCTGGCCGGCGTTGGTGCCGACGGCGATGTCAGCAATCGTGGAGTCCTCGGTTTCACCGGAACGATGAGAGACAACCGCGGTGTAGCGAGCGCGTTTGGCCATCTCAATCGCTTCAAATGTCTCGGTCAGCGTGCCGATCTGGTTAATCTTGATCAGGATCGAGTTGGCGATGCCGCGTTCAATACCCTCTTTCAGAATCTTGGTGTTGGTCACGTAAAGATCGTCACCGACGAGCTGGATTCTGTCGCCGAGCGCTTCGGTAAGCTTGGCCCAGCCTTCCCAATCGCCTTCAGCCATGCCGTCTTCAATCGAGATGATCGGATACTTGTCGCACCACTCAGTCATCTTCTGAATCCATTCATCAGCTGTGAGCTTCAGGCCCTGTCCCTTCTGGTCATAAATACCGTCGTGGTAGAACTCGCTCGAAGCGCAGTCAAGGCCGAGGAATACGTCTTTGCCGGGCTTGTAACCGGCCGCTTCGATCGCTTCCAGAATAAATTCAATCGCGGCTTCGTGGCTGTCAATGTTGGGTGCAAAACCGCCTTCGTCACCAACCGCTGTGGACATGCCCTTGGCGTTCATAATCTTCTTGAGCGCGTGGAAAATCTCCGCGCCGCAGCGCAGGGCTTCACGGAAAGAAGGCAGACCGGCCGGAATAATCATGAATTCTTGGATGTCCAGGTTGTTGTTGGCGTGCGCGCCGCCGTTCACCACGTTCATCATCGGAACCGGAAGGTTGCAGCCGTTAATGCCGCCGAAATAGCGATAAAGCGGCAGGCCGAGCTCATCAGCCGCGGCTCTGGCGACCGCCAGAGAAACAGCCAGAATCGCGTTGGCGCCGAGACGGGCTTTGTTGGGCGTACCGTCAAGCTCAACCATGAGCTTGTCAATGAGCGCCTGCTCGGTCACTTCAAGACCGAGAATTTCATCACGAATCTCACCGTTGACATGGTCAACCGCGGCTAAAACACCTTTGCCGAGGAAACGGGATTTGTCTCCGTCGCGAAGCTCAATTGCTTCACGGCTGCCGGTGGATGCGCCGCTCGGAACCGCTACGCGGCCAAAGGCGCCGGATTCAAGAATAACTTCCGCTTCAACGGTAGGATTGCCGCGGGAGTCCATTACTTCACGGCCGATTACTTCAACAATTGCACTCATTGATGCCTCTTTGATGTTGGGTTAACGTAATTGATTTTCTAAAAACTGATCACCGGTCTTAACCAGCGTGTCGATCTGCTTGAGCGTGGTCAGAAGCTCTTCCATCTTGTCAAGCGGAACCATGTTCGGACCGTCGCTCTTGGCGCAGCACGGATTCGGATGCGTTTCCATAAAGAAACCGGAAACACCGACCGCGGCGGCCGCTCTCGCAAGCGGCGGAACAAATTCGCGCTTGCCGCCCGAAGAAGTTCCCTGTCCGCCGGGAAGCTGCACGGAATGCGTCGCGTCAAAAATCACCGGCGCATTGCACTCACGCATAATCACCAGACTGCGCATGTCCGCGACTAAATTGCCGTAGCCAAAACTCGCGCCTCTTTCGCAAACCATAAAACGGTCTTCATCCAGGCCGGCTTCTTTGGCAGCGTGACGCGCCTTCAGAACAATCTGCTTCATATCCTGCGGCGCAAGAAACTGACCCTTCTTAATATTGACGGGCTTGCCGCTTCTTGCACACGCGACGATAAAGTCAGTCTGTCGGCATAAAAACGCCGGAGTCTGAAGCAAATCCACAACAGCGGCTGCTTCAGGCACTTCTTCGGCCGTATGCACGTCTGTGACGACGGGAACTCCAATCTGACGGCGAACTTCTTCCAAAATACGCAGACCGTTCTGCATGCCCGGACCTCGGAAACTCAGATCCGAGGAACGGTTCGCTTTGTCATAGCTCGCCTTAAAAATATAGGGAATCCCAAGTTTATCGGTGACTTCCTTCATCTTGCCGGCAATATCAAGAACCAACTGCTCGCTCTCGATGACACAGGGGCCAGCCAGCAAAATAAACGGATGATTCAGACCGACTTCAAAACCGCAAAGCTTCATAAATTATTTCTGATCCTTCTTCTCGTGTTCGTGGTGGTACTTGGCTGCCGCGTTAATGAACGCGTTAAACAGCGGATGACCAAAACGCGGGGTGGAGGTAAATTCCGGATGGAACTGAACACCCATAAAGAAAGAGTGGTCAGGCAGTTCCATAATTTCAGGCAGATTTTCTCCCGGAGTGCGGGCGGAAATCACCATGCCGGCCTTTTCAAACTGATCGCAGTAGGCGTTGTTCACCTCATAGCGATGACGATGACGTTCGGCTACCTCATTGCCGTAAATAGAAGCGGTCAGTGTGCCGGGCTTAACCGGAACGATCTGCTTGCCTAAACGCATTGTACCGCCGAGGTCGCTGTCCTCGCTGCGGCGTTCAATAACACCGGTGTGATCCTTCCATTCGGTGATCAGCGCGACCACAGGATGCGGCGTATCGGCGTCAAGCTCGGTGGAGTTGGCCCTGCCTAAACCGCAGACATTGCGCGCGAATTCAATCACAGCAAGCTGCATGCCCAGACAAATGCCGAGATACGGAATATCATTTTTACGAGCATACTCAATCGCTTTGATCTTGCCTTCAGTGCCGCGCTTGCCGAAGCCGCCCGGAACCAAAATTGCGTCCATGCCCTTGAGGCAGTCAGTACCGTCTTTCTCAAGAATTTCCGCTTCAATAAAGGTCACGTTGACTTTATGACCGGTGTGAATACCGGCGTGAACCAGCGCCTCATTCAGAGACTTGTAGGAATCCTTCAGGTCATACTTTCCGATCATCGCAAGATTGACTTGATCTTTAGGATGCTCCAGACGGTCTACAACCTTGTCCCATGCGGACAGATCCGCCGGCTTCGGGTTGATGTCAAGCGTCTTGCAGACGATGTCGTCAAGTCCCTGCTCATGCAGCATCATCGGGACTTTGTAAATAGTGTCCACGTCCCAAACGGAAATCACGGCGTCCATCGGAACATTGGCAAAAAGAGAAATCTTGGCGCGCTCATCATCCGGAATCTTGCGATCGGCTCGACAAAGCAGCACGTTCGGAATGATGCCGATCTTGCGCAGCTCACCTACAGAATGCTGAGTCGGCTTTGTCTTCAGTTCTCCGGCGCTTGCGATATAGGGCACGAGCGTCAGATGAATGAAACAGGTATTGTTTCTGCCGGCACGCAGCGACAGCTGACGAACCGCTTCAAGGAACGGCAGAGATTCAATGTCGCCCACCGTTCCGCCGATTTCAACCAGCGCGATATCTGGGTCGCCCGCGGCATGCGCGCCGCGCGCAATGAAGTCCTGAATCTCGTTTGTAATGTGCGGAATCACCTGCACGGTCTTGCCCAAATACTCTCCGCGGCGCTCCTTGCGCAGCACGTTGCTGTAAATCTGGCCGGTTGTAAAGTTATTGGCCTTGTGCATCTTCGGAGTAATGAAGCGCTCATAGTGACCTAAATCCAGGTCGGTTTCCGCGCCGTCTTCCGTTACGAAGACTTCGCCGTGCTGAAACGGGCTCATCGTGCCCGGGTCAACGTTAATATAAGGATCCATCTTAATGATGGTGACGGTTAGTCCTCTGGACTCCAGGATGGCGGCTAAGGAAGCGGCTGCAATACCTTTCCCCAGTGAAGAAACCACACCGCCTGTAACAAATACATATTTCGTCATCTTATTCTCAGCAGAAAAAAAAAAGAGACGCGCTTCAAGTGAGTTGGCGTAATCCCGCTAATTATAACTTTAGTGTCCTAATTTGTAACCCGCTCGAGGTTCGTTCTGACGGTTTGATACATGTACGCGGACACAAAAAGGGCAAACACGGAGCTACTCAGCGCTTTAATGCGTCTCAGTCTTCGAAGAGGCAGGCTCCGGCTGAAGCGTAATGTGCGAAATACCGTACCGCGTTTCCAGCATTTGACGGCACTGCTCAAGTACTTCCGCCCAAGTGTTCATATCCTCAATCAGCACGTGCGCCGACAACGCTATTTCATTGGGCGTCATATCCCAAATGTGCAGGTCATGCACGGCATACACATTCGGAATCCGTTCAAGATCTGATCCGACCTCCGCGTAAGGAATCCCCTCGGGAACACCGTCTAAAAGCAAATGTACGGAATCACGAAGCACGTGATACGAAGAGTTCAAAATCAGCAGACTCACAAATATCGACAGAATCGGGTCCACAACCGTCGGACCGCCGAAATAAATCACAGCGCCCGCAATAATCGCAGCCACCGAGCCGAGCAAATCTCCAAGCACATGAAGAAGCGCCGCCCGTGTATTCAGACTGTCCTTATCGTGTGAAAGTGTCTTGGCGACCACAATGTTGATAATCAGACCAACCGTCGCCACGATAAACACACTCGCGCCGTTTACGCTCTGCGGATCGGTAAATCGCTCAACCGCTTCAAAAACAATCCAGCCGACTACCCCGAACATCACAATCGCATTGATGAGCGCGGCCAGTACTTCGACCTTGGCCAGACCGAATGAATACTTTCCAGTTGCCGGACGAGCCGCCAGGAGATTCGCCGCCAGCGCAAAAAGCAGCGAAGCCGAATCCGTTACCATGTGACCGGCGTCTGAAATAAGCGCTAGAGAATTGGATAAAAAACCGCCGACCGCTTCAACCAGCGCATAGCCAAGCGTTAAACACACCGCGGCAATAAGCACTTTCTTGGATGTTCCGCCGCCCTGATGGGTATAGCTGCTGTCACCGTGAAAATGCTTGGTAAGCTGACTCTCTAAATTCATGGCTGTTCACTGTTCCCGACCGCCTGCAGCAGCGACAGATCGCTAAGTTTCAGTCGATAGCCGTCAAGGAGCTGTTCCATCAGGCACTTTTCTTCATATTTCGGATACCGGCGCCCTTCTGCCGCTAAAAATTTCTCAATGACTTTTTTAAGCGTTTTTTCGGGCTCATGCCGGTCAAGCTCACGGATGACCGCATCCGTGGTCAGCACGCTTCGTTTCATGAGACCGGTGCCTAAGATGTTAATAATGGTCTCTCTGAAACAGTCAATCTTGTATGACATCGCTCGCTTACGGCTCACCAGCGGAATGAAAATAAAAAACAGGCCCACGCCGATGCTGATCGGAATGGAAACTCGTCCCGCAACCGATTCAGGGATCGACAAAACCGCCAGAAGAACCGCCGCCAAAATAAAGCTTCCGCCCACAATCCACATCATAAACGCGTCTGTCAAATGCTCAAACCGACCCATACGGCTGACGTCAGCCTCTAGCCGGTCAATCTGATTAAGGACATGAACCGCTTCTTTGCGGGAAATCGAAGCTTCCCGAACCAGAGTTCCGATCGGAATCATGTTCAGAAAATCCCACTCCGCTTTGGAGAGCGCCGACGGATTGCGGCTCAGCTGCAGAAAAAGCGCAGCAAGCTTTAATCCGACATCCGAATCCTCTTGATAATAATGGTTGTATGTCATAAACGCGTGTCAACAGAAGTGTGCCGCATATGCAGTACTTATCTTCGTGAATCTTAACAAATCGAATGCGCCGTCAGTGACTTGCCGCACCGTTTTGCACGCAAAAAACAGGTCTGACACAAGCGCATCAGACCCGTTTGGGATTCAGGCGGAAATTACATTAGGAAAATGTAAGTCAGCACCAGGAAGATCGGTACCAAAATACCGTAGGACCAGGCCATGAAGCCGAAGAAACTCGGCATACGGACACCCCGGTTCTGAACGATACTGACCACCATGAAGTTCGGAGCGTTGCCGATGTAGGTCATCGCGCCCATAAACACCGCGCCCATGGAAATCGCCATCAGGGTATGCGCTCCGCCGGTCATCAGGAAAGTCGGATCATTGCCGGCAAGATTGAAGAACGCGAGATAGGTCGGCGCGTTATCAAGGAAGCTGGAAAGCATGCCGGTGAGCCAGAAGTAAGCCGCATTGATGGGCTGTCCGTTCGCGTCGGAAACTAGAGCAACAACCGGAGCAAACGCGCCGGAAGAACCCGCTCTCAGCATCTCAAGCACCGGCACAATCGTCACGAAAATGCCGAAGAAGAGCTTGCCGACTTCCAAAATCGGCTCCCATGAGAACTGGTTCGCGTCTCTGTATTCTTTCTTCGTCAAAACCAGAGAAAGAATCGCGGCGAGCACAAAAATGCCGTCACGTACTAAAGACTCAAGCTTGAAGTGGTTGCCGAGGAATTCATACTCGACACCGCTCTTCCAGAAACCGGAAAGAAGGACCGCGCCGATAATCAGAGCCAGAAGAACAAAGTTCACAACACCTTCAAAACCAACCGGAATATTGCCGGCGGGCTTCTTCAGCTCTTCGTTGTCTTTGAGCTCTTTGCGGTACAGGTAGCTGTCAAGCAGGAAGTAAATAACCAGGAGCATACCGACCGCAAGTCCGGTCACTTCCCATAAGTGCTGAGCGGTCCAGAAGAATGTGACGCCTCTCAGGAAGCCTAAGAAAAGCGGAGGATCGCCGAGCGGAGTCAGAGAACCGGCAATATTGGCGACAATGAAAATAAAGAAAATATAGGTATGCATCTGATAGCGTCTCATGCGGTTGGCAGAGAGCAGCGGACGAATCAGAAGCATCGCGGCGCCGGTTGTGCCCATGAAGTTTGCGAGAACCGCGCCCGTCAGAAGAAATGTTGTGTTGAGCTTCGGTTTGCCGACAAAAGATCCCTTCAGATGAATACCGCCCGCAACAATGTAGAGCGAGCCCACAAAGATAATAAAGGGAACGTAATCGCCGAGCAGTGCGTGCGCTAATGCGTGAATACTGGTGTCGGAACCGTAAAACACAAACAGCGGAACCGCCGAAAGAATGGCCCAGCCAAGCGCGATCTTGCCGTAGTTCTTATGCCAGAAATGGGCAAAAAGCAAAGGTCCGAGGGCGATACTTAAAAGAATTCCCGCAAAAGGAATTGCCCAGCAAAGGGAAAGCTCACTGCCCGGAAGCGCCGCATTCGCCGTCATCGGCAAAAACGCGCCCAGAGCAGCCGCGAGCACAGCCCCTATCGATTTGTTGATCATTATTTTCCTTAAAAAAATGCTGCCCACGATCCCATCAGTCGGTCCGTGCTTTTGCCAACTGAAAAGTCCCGTCGAGCTTAACGATCGAATAAAAAAGGACAACCCCCGCGTCTGTCGCACAAACGCGGGAGAAAAAATCTTCTTATTCAAGAAATAAGCACGAAGTCTATCAAATTTTACTCTGCGGCATTAATTTATCGCATGTTGAAAACGCTTTTCAGATAGTTCAAATACGACTCGTCTTCGCACATGCTCTTTCCGGGCGAATCTGAAACTTTCGCCACCGGCTGATCATTGCAGCGCACAAGTTTCAGCACATTCTGCAGCGCGGGCACCCCGACGTCATTGACAAGATTGGTTCCAATACCAAAACCCACCCGAATTCTTCCGTTAAAGCGTTCATACAGACTGATCGTTTTAGGAATATTCAGCATGTCGGAAAAGATCAGGGTCTTTGTACGCGGGTCACAGCGATTTTTCTTATAGTGCTCAATAATTCGCTCGCCCCACTGATAAGGATCGCCCGAATCATGGCGCGCTCCGTCAAAGAGCTTGCAGAAGTACATATCAAAATCCGAGAGGAACGCGTCAATGCCGTACACATCGGAAAGTGCGATACCCAAGTCTCCCCGGTACTCCTTAGCCCACATTTCAAAGGCGTACTTCTGAGAGTCTCTCAGACGAGGACCGAGCGCCTGACAGGCCTGTAAATATTCATGCGCCATCGTGCCAAGCGGCGTGAGCCCCTCGGTCATCGCGAAATACACATTGCTTGTGCCGGTAAACTGCAGCCCCATCTGATCACGCATCGTACAGATCACTTCTTTCTGCCACTCTTTAGAAAAGCGCCGTCTTGTTCCGTACTCGGAAATGCCCAAACCCGGATGTTTTTTTACATCCGCAATCTTCTGCGCAAGACGCTCGCGACCCAGCGTGAAGTCGGTATCGGGATAGAATTTGCGGTAGTAGCACTCGCAGACAATCGCCAGTACCGGAATTTCAAACATGATGGTGTGCAGCCACGGGCCTCGTACTCGGATCTCAATATCAGTATCGCTGCCCTCGGCGCGTGTCACGCTTACCGCGCTGCGCTTCAAATGAAAGAGTTCGAGGAAATCGACAAAATCACTTTTGATGAACCTCAGACTTCTCAGATAATCCAGTTCTTCGCGGCGGAAATGAAGCGCGCATAAATGATCAAGCTCTTCGTTGATCGGACCGATCACGGCCTGCAGATCCGTCCCTTCATTGCGGCATTTGAATTTATATTCAACCTGAGCCGCAGGAAACTGATGCAGCACGCACTGCATCATGGTGAATTTGTATAAGTCTGTGTCCAACAGTGAATCAATAACCACGAGGTCACTCCAATCAGGTGAATTGAAATCTTCTAAAGTGAGTATAGGACACTGAGGCTTGGCTTTTTCTAATTGACTGAAGAGATGTTGCCTACTATTGGAAATACTCCGATTTTGACGCCCTCAAAAGTTTTAAAATACCAGGTTTGACTATTAATGAACAAAGAACAAACGGAGTTACTGAATGGCACATGTTGTGACCGAACCCTGCATCCTTTGCAAGTACACCGACTGTGTGGACGTCTGCCCGGTTGACTGCTTCCGCGAAGGTCCGAACTTCCTCGTAATCGATCCGGATGAATGCATTGACTGCGCGGTCTGCATTCCGGAATGCCCGACCAACGCGATTATGGCTGAAGAGGATGTTCCTGAAGATCAGCAGGAATTTATCGCCCTGAACGCGGAACTTGCCCGAGTATGGCCTTCCATTACTCGTATGAAACCGCACACCGACGAAGCGGAAAAATGGAGAGACGTGCTCGATAAACGTCAGTACCTGAAGAAGGAACTCGACGAGTGAGCGCAGAACGCATCCAAATCCGCCTTCTGGAAAGACGCGAATGGCGCAAGGGCCTTGTGTCCCTGCGCTTTGAAAAACCGAGAGACTTCACATTTAAGCCCGGTCAGTTCGTACGCCTCGGCATAACGACAGCCGACGGACAATACAGCGCCAGAGCTTATTCCATGGTCTCTCTGCCCGAGGATAATTTCCTCGAATTCTTTATCGTGGAAGTTCAGGGCGGCACTGTCTCCCCGCTTCTTGTTTCGCTTAAAGCGGGAAGCTCAGTATGGCTTGAACCCGACCTCTTCGGGAGCATGCTCCCTGAGAGACTGCCTGCGGGCGAAAGCCTGTGGTGCCTGAGTTCAGGTACTGGTCTGGCGCCTTTTCTCAGTATCCTTCGCGAGGAAAGCACTTGGCTCAAGTGGCGTAAAACTGTACTGGTGCACTCAGTCCGCTGCAGCGAAGACCTTGCCTACACTCAGCTAATTGAAAAAATCCGGACCGACTCTTCTTTGGCCGGCGCTAACGAGCGTGAGCTTATCTATATCCCGATCGTCACGCGTGAGGCAACGCAGTTCCTCTCTCAGCGCATCCCGAAACTTATCGTCGGCGGAGAGCTCGAAGACGCCGCCGCGCTGAAACTCGATCCTCAGAATGCCCGCGTCCTTTTATGCGGCAACCCCGATATGATCAAAGAAACCCGAGCCATCCTGAAAGACAAAGGCTTTAAAGCGCCCCGTCGCACCGAGCCCGGCAGCCTTCTCGCGGAAAACCTCTGGAATGACTAATCCTGTCGATATCGAAGCGATCCTGCCGCAGACGCAATGCCGTCAGTGCGGCTATAAAGACTGCGCCGATTACGCCCGCGCGATCGCCGGCGGAGAAAAACACAACCGCTGCCCTGCGGGCGGAGACGCAGTCATTTATCGTCTCTCCCAATTGCTCGGCCGGGAAGTACTCCCGCTCGACGAAACCTGCGGCCGACACGTTCCTCCCGAAATCGCCGAGATCGATCTCAAGCGCTGCATCGGCTGCACGCTGTGCGTGGCCGCATGCCCGACCGAAGCGATTATCGGCGCGCCTAAGCACCTGCACATGGTCGACGCCGATCGCTGCAACGGCTGCTGCCTCTGTCAGCTCGCCTGCCCTGTCGACTGTATCCGCATGATTGAGGTTCCAAGAGCGTGGACGGAAGATCTTGCTCAGCGCTCCCGTAGCAACTACCTCAGGGGCAAAGCGCGCAAGGAAGAACGCAGTCGCCTTGAAGAGGAACGCCTCAACTCAAAGAGCCAAAAAGATAAAAAGGATTTTCTGGCGGCTCTTCTCAAGCGCAAACGAAACAAATGAACCCGCAAAAAAGACTGGAAATCCTGCAGCGCCTGCAGGCTGACAACCCAAACCCGAAAAGCGAACTCGAGTACTCGTCTCCCTTTGAACTGCTGATCGCGGTTGTTCTTTCCGCGCAGGCAACCGATAAAAGCGTCAACGAAGCAACCCGAGTACTGTTTCCGCTTGCCAACACACCGGAAAAAATTCTTGAACTCGGCGCGGATAATTTTCTGGAAATCGTCCGTCACATCGGACTTTTCCGCAGCAAAACCAAAAACGTCATGCAGCTGTGTCAGGAACTGATCGACAAATACGACAGCCGGGTGCCGGAAGACTTCGAAGCCTTGGTCGCTCTGCCGGGTGTGGGCCGCAAAACCGCCAGTGTCGTGATGAACGTCGCATTCAATCATCCGCTCATCGCCGTGGACACGCACGTTTTTCGAGTCGCCAACCGCACCGGTTACGCAAAGGGAAAAACACCGGAAGAAATTCAGAAAAAAATGGAGCGCTACACCCCGCTGCCGTACCGCGTCGACGCGCACCACTGGTTTATTCTTCTCGGCCGCTACATCTGCAAGGCAAGAAGCCCGGAGTGCTGGAAATGCTGCATCAATGATCTTTGCGAGTACAAAGAAAAAGTTCTGGTAAAGCCGGAGAAAAAGAAAGTTAAAAAAATGATTCCCGGGACCTAAATGAGTTCCTGTAAGCCGCCGTTAAACGGGCGGCTTTTTTGTCTCGTACCCTAAAAAACAATATCGCCTTTGAAATTGTTCTCTTTGCGCAGCATCTTTAAAAGTTTCTTTGCGGGGATCTTGCGCGAAGCGGTCAGCTCAGCCGCCCTCTGATCCAGAAGCTCCGCGGGATAAGTCTCTTTAGGACCGTTCTTTGCAAGAATAATGCGGTTGCCCTCCGCGACCTCCGGCATCACCAGCACATGCCCGTTAAACGCTTCAGAGATCGCGTCAAGACTCTTCGTGAAATCCTCTCCTCCGAACACGTTGTAGCTGGAAACGCCTCCGTCCCGAAGCGCCTTTCGGCACAGCCGATAAAAGGGCACGTCGTTGTAAACCGGCCCCCACGCCTCTGCGTCGTAAATATCCGTAAGCAGCCAGTCCGCGCTCTTTTGCGCGCCGACCAGATACTTTTTGCAGTCTTCAAAAATCGTCTCCAGATGATCGTCGTCATCGGGCATCTTGAACCACATGCGCGAGGCCATGTAGACCTCTTCAGCGATCTCTACCACACGCGTCTTCGCCTCGGGAAAGTACTTCCATGTGTATTTGGCCAGACCGCCGGCACCCAGCCCAAGCTGCAGAATCTCTTTAGGTTCCGGCACAAACAGCATCAGCGCCATCATCGACTGCTGATAATCCAGCGCGAGCTGATACGGACGATTAATTCGCATGCCGCCCTGAATCCACTCCGTACCGAAATGCAGGAATCGAAAACCGCCAAGTTCGGAAAAATCAACCGGTGTTTTTTTGCGTCTGGACATATCGAACCTCTCATCAAAACAGTCTGCTATGTTAACAGTACTCGCCCCTAATCTCTTTTAGGAGCATAAATGAAAAACGGACAGCCGCCTGAGCTGTCCGCCTTATAAATACCAGCGATCAATCAGTCATTAATTGATGGTCGTTCCGTCCTTTGCCGTGTCAAGAAGCATCTGATTCATTCTCTTGACGAAACCGGCCGGATCCTTCAGCTGCTCGCCTGCCATCAGCTGAGCCTGCTCAAGCAGAAGTTTTGCCCACTCGCCGGAGAAGGCACCGCTTTCCTTGAGTCTGGAAACCAGCGGATTGTTCGGGTTGAGCTCAAGAATCGGTTTCGGATCGGGAACATCCTGACCCGCGGCGCGCATCATGCGAACAAATGCCGGATTAAGTGCGTTCGGATCCGTCACGATGCAAGCCGGAGAATCCGTCAGACGAAGCGTCATGCGGACATCTTCAACCTCGTCGCCAAGAGACTCTTTGAAGCGTTCCACCAAGGGCTGATATTCCGTCTGAACTTTGGCTTTCTCTTCTTTCTCTTCAGCGTCGCTAAGCTCTCCAAGATCGAGATCCCCCTTGGCGATATTGACGAGCTGCTTGCCGTCAAACTCAGTCATAAACTGAGTCATCCATTCGTCAATCGGGCCGCTCAGAAGAAGCACTTCAATATCCTTCTTTCTGAAGAGTTCCAGAAGCGGGCTCTTGGCAGCGGCTTCGGTGGTTTCTCCTGTGACGTAGTAAACGGAGTTCTGACCGGTCTTCATGCGGCTGATATAGCCCTCAAGCGTGACAGAGGGTTTGCCTTCGCTTGACGTGGAAACGAATCTCAGCAGTTTGGCGATACGGTCCTTGTTGCTCGGATCTTCGCCAAGGCCTTCTTTCAGAACGTTGCCGAACATCGCCCAGAACTTGTCGTAATCAGCGGCACGGTTTGCGGCCAAGTCTTCGAGCATGGAAAGCACACGCTTTGTTGTGCCGTCTCTGATCACACGCAGATCGCGGGTCTGCTGAAGAATTTCACGGCTGACGTTCAGCGGCAGGTCTTCCGAATCAATAACACCGCGGATAAATCTCAGATATCTCGGCAGAAGCTTGCTCGAGTCATCCATAATGAAGACGCGCTTTACGTAGAGCTTTAAGCCGTGCACGCTCTCTCTGTCCCAAAGATCATAGGGAACGGTCGAGGGAACATACAACAGCTGAATATATTCGTTGCGGCCCTCCACCTTGTTGTGCGTCCAGCAAAGCGGATCACTCGAATCGTGGGAAAGGTGATGGAAGAATTCTTTGTACTGATCTTCCGTAATCTCGGATTTCGGACGAGCCCAGATGGCCGAGCCCTGGTTAACCGCTTCCCATTCACCGGTCTCAATTAATTTGTCTTCCTTATACTCGTCTTTGCCCATCAGGATCGGCGTGGAAATATGGTCGGAGTATTTCTGAAGAATATTGCGGATACGGTATTTGCTGACCAGATCGCGGTCTTCGCTCTTAATAGAAAGAATCACATCCGTGCCGAAGTGGTCACGCGTTGTATTTTCGACCGTGAACTCGCCCTCTCCGCTGCTCTCCCACATGGTTGCGGCGTCAGCCGGATCACCGGCTTTGCGCGTAATCACGGTAACTTTGTCCGCGACAATGAATGCAGAATAAAAACCGACGCCGAACTGACCGATCAGCTGAGCATCCTTCTGCTGATCACCGGAAAGGTGCGCAAAAAATTCTTTTGTGCCGCTCTTGGCGATCGTACCAAGGTGTTCAATGACTTCACTGCGCGTCATGCCAATGCCGTCATCGCTAATCGTAATTAACTGTTTTTGTTCATCCACTCCAATACGAATGGACGGGTGCGGATCCTGTTTTAACAAGGCCGGATTGTCCAACGCCGCAAAACGCAGCTTATCAATAGCATCCGAAGCGTTAGAAACCAATTCACGCAGAAAAATCTCCCGATTGGAGTACAGCGAATGCACCATCAGGTGAAGCATTTGTTTTACTTCAGTCTGGAAGCCCAAAGTTTCTTTTTTGTTTTCTGACATTAATAACCTCACAGAAATTAATTACCTATCTAACACTCTATTTGGTGTCAATTTTCTAATTTTCAAACACCTTTTGTTGTAATATCTTCTGCGCATAGGCAAATAGGGGAACTCACCCTCTTCCCTTACCCGTTTTGGTTCAATGCCTGTACGTAGAACTGTCAAAAGCAGCTAAAAAATTTCAGTTATCCTCGCGTTCGTCGAGGCATTCAATAATTAAAGGCCTATCAATGTCAGAATTTGAACTTTCCGCGACCCCGCCGAAATCCGTTCGCACGCGCGGGTCTCAACGATCTATTATTCGCGAGCTTTTAAAGCTCGCTTCCAAACCGGACGTTATTTCTTTCGCGGGTGGTCTGCCTTCACCGAAAAGCTTTCCGGTTGAAGCCATTGAAAAAGCGACTGACTGGGTTTTGGAACACCACGGCGCTCAGGCGCTTCAGTACTCAAGCACGGAAGGCGAACCGGCTCTGAGAAAAGCAATCGCCGAACGCGAAACAGAATTGAGCGCTCCGGTTGAAGCGGACAATATTCAGATTGTCTCCGGCTCTCAGCAGGCGCTGGACCTCATCGGCTCGGCCTATGTTGATGAGGGCTCCGTCATCGCGGTGGAAAATCCGACTTACCTCGGCGCGCTCTCCGCTTTCAAACTGCAGAGACCGACTTTCTTAACCATCCCGACTGACGAATACGGCCTCAACCCCGATAAAATCGGTCCGGAATTCCGCGGCATCCGCTTCGCCTACGTGATTCCGACATTCCAGAATCCGACCGGCATTACGCTTTCCGAAGAAAGAAGAAAGAAACTTGCGGAAAAAGCCCGCGAATACGATTTCTGGATTATTGAAGACAACCCCTACGGTGAGCTCTGGTATGATCATCAGCCGCCGAAACCGATCCGCTGCTACGCTCCGGAAAGAACGTTAACTTTGGGTACCTTCTCAAAGGTCCTCTCCCCCGGATTCCGACTCGGTTATGTCGTCGGCCCCAAAACCGCTCTTGATCCGCTTATCGTACTCAAACAGGCGGTTGATCTGCACACTTCCACATTCACGCAGCTGATTTCCGCTCGCTGCCTGGATACCGGCCTGATGAATGCGCATATGCCGGCCGTTCGCGAACTCTACAAAACACAGTGCAGCTGTATGCTCGAAGCGCTCGAGAAATACTTCCCGCAGGGAACAAGCTGGACTAAACCCGACGGCGGAATGTTTATTTGGGTCACTCTGCCCGAATACATCAATACCGATGAGATGATGAAAGAAGCACTCGATCGTAAGGTCGCCTATGTTCCGGGTTCTGCTTTCTATGCTAATGAACCGGAACTCAATAAGATGCGTCTGTCTTTTGTCACCGTTCCTCCGGAAAAGATTGACGCCGGTATTAAGATCCTCGCTCAGCTCGTCAAAGAAAGAATCGACGCCCGCGAGGCCAAATAAATAATTAAGGGCGTCCGAAAGACGCCCCGCCGAAAGCCGCTGTCCGCAGCGTTTTTTTTATTTAGCGCCCGCCGCAAACGTATTGCATGCTTCCGGATTTCCGCTGTCAAACCCGGTCTTAAACCAGTAATAGCGCTGCTCGGACGAGCCGTGCGTGAAACTGTCCGGAACCACTCTGCCCTGCGCTTGTTTCTGCAGGCGGTCATCTCCGATCGCAGTCGCTGTCTTAAGCGCTTCTTCCAAGTCGCCCTTTTCAAGGATACCTTCTTTATTCATTTGATGGCCCCAGACACCCGCGAGGCAGTCGGCCTGAAGTTCAAGACGGACAGAGAGCTGATTGGCTTCCTTCGGACTCACCTGCGACTGCAGTTTCTGAACCTGAGGCGCGATGCCGAGCAAATTCTGGACATGGTGTCCGACTTCGTGCGCCAGCACATAACCTAACGCGAAATCTCCTCCGCCGCCAAGCCTCTTCTGCATATCCTTATAGAAGGACAAATCCACATAAAGCTTCTGATCCTGCGGACAGTAGAACGGGCCCATAGCCGCCTGACCGTAACCGCAGGCCGTCTTTGTGGAACCGGTATAAAGAACCATCTTCGGTGGCGTATACGCCTTTCCGGAATTTCTGAAAATTCTTCCCCAGGTGTCCTCTGTGGATTTCAGCGCAACAGAAGAGAACTTCGCAAGTTCTTCCTCCTGAGCCGTCGGTTTGTAGGGAACGGACTGAGTGGTCTGCGTCTGCATCGAGGAGTCCAGACCCAGCAGCGGTGTGAGATCGATGCCGTAATAACCGGCGACAAGCACAACCGCTAAGACCGCAAGCCCGAATTTCCCTCGCGGCATAGGAAATCTTCCGCCCGGCATTCCGCCGCCCTGACCTCTTCGGTCTTCAACGTTCTGACTGCCTTCTCTGTCTTTCCACAGCATCACAGCACCTTTATAAAAATGCACGTCTACATTGTAGATTTGAGCGTCTGCGGCAAAAGAAGAAACGCCCCAATTGAGGATATCAACGGGGCGTTGCTGCAGCTGCCGAATTTCGCTAAATAATGGTTGACTCTGTCTGAGCTCTTTCTTCCGGCGACATTTCTTTTTCAGGCTTGTTCTGTCTGAGTTCCAGGAATGTCCAGCGAGCTTCAACAAATCTTCCTTTGCGGCCTCTTCTGGTGCGGAAATCTTCAACGGAACGCGGACCAACCACCAGTTCCTGAATCTTTCCGCCTCTGCCCTTACCGACAACAATAACGCCGTTGGGCGCAATCGGGATCGCAGAAACAAGCTTTTCTCCCTCGCTGATCATCATCAGCGAAACGCCTTTGCCTCCGCTCGATCGTGCGCTCAGCTCGTCGACGGAGAAGACAACCAGTCTGCCTGAACTTGAGAGCGCGGCGATCCATCCGGTAATCGGGGAAACCGTACGGATCGGAAGCGGCTTCGCGCCTTTTTCCAACGTAAAGAATGCCTTACCGGCTTTTTGACGAACCGCAAGGTCGCCCGCCTTGCAGAAAAAGCCCACACCGCTGTCCGAAGAGAATAAAAGCTTTGTATCGTCCGAACCTGCAAAGTAATCTAGCGGCCTGTCGCCGTCCTGAAGCTGAACAAATGCGCTGATATGTGTTCCGTCTCCGCGTCCGCTCGGCAGCTGCGAAACCGGAACACAGTAAATTCTTCCGCTGTCAGAGAGGACATATAAGTTGTCGACACTGCGGCACTCAAACGACATGCGATAGGCGTCTCCGAGCTTATAGTTCATCGATTTGCAGTCGATAGAATGACCGCCTCTGCTGCGCACAAAACCCTTTTCACTGATAATGACAGTGACGGGTTCGTCCACAACACGCTTGGTCAGAGCCGCGGTCTGCGCTTCCTCAATTAACGTTCTTCTTTCATCTCCGAACGTTTCGGAATCTTCCTCAATCTCTTTAATAATCTGTTTTCTGAGCTTGCGGTCATTATCAATCAGCTCCGTCAGTCTCTCTTCTTCTTTGCGAAGCTTATCTAGCTCTTTCTGCATCTTGATCGGATCCATGCCGGAGAGCTGACGCAGACGGATTTCCAAAATGTCTTCCGCCTGTTTATCCGTTAAATGGAAATGATCCATAAGTCCGACCTTAGGATCGTCCGCTGTACGGATAATTCGGATTGCCTCATCAATATCGATAATGATCGTGAGACGACCTTCCAAAACATGAATACGCGCGCGGATTTCCTCTCGGCGGAAGCCGCATCGCGCAAGAACTGTTCTGATTCGGAAAGAAATCCATTCGTTCAGGATTTCTCTGAGCCCTTTCTGCTTCGGCTTGCCGTCAACACCGATAAGAACGAGATTAAATTTACAGCTGACTTCAAGGCTGGTCTTGCTGAATAAAACATTCAGCAGTTCATCCCGGTCAACCGTTTTGCTCTTCGGATCAATAACAATTCGAATCGCGGCCTCTCCGTTTGATTCGTCTCTGACAGAAGAGATCACGTTCATGAGAAGCTGCTTGTCCTGCTGCTGTTTGGCGCTCAGCGTCTTTTTACCGGATGATGCTTTCGGATTGGTCAGAGAGTCAATTTCCGACAGTACTTTCTGCGCGGATACTTTATAAGGAAGCTGATCAATCACCAGCTGCCAGAGACCTCGGCTCAAATCCTCGAAGTGATAAACCGCGCGAAGCTGAAGCGAACCGTAGCCGGACTGATAAGCCGAAAGGATATCGGACTGCGGCGAGATGATCTGGGCCCCGCCCGGAAAATCCGGACCGGGAATAATTTCCAAAAGTTCTTCCGTTGTCGTTTCCGGCTGATCAATTAGTTTGACAGTAGCGGCCGCGACCTCTTTAAGGTTATGAGACGGAATCTCAGTGGCCATACCCACCGCGATACCGCTTGAGCCGTTTAAAAGGAGCATCGGAAGGCGAGCCGGCAGAAGCGTCGGTTCTTTGAATGCGCCGTCGTAGTTCGGGACAAATTTAACGGTTCCTTCGTCAATTTCGCTCAGCAGAAGTTCCGAATACTTAGACAGTTTTACTTCGGTATAACGCATTGCGGCCGCGCCGTCACCGTCGGCCGAACCGAAGTTGCCCTGACCGTGCACCAGCGGGTAGCGCATCGTGAAGTCCTGAGCCAAGCGCACCATTGCGTCATAGGCCGCCGAATCACCGTGCGGATGGTATTTACCGAGCACGTCACCGACGACACGCGCACTCTTGACGGTTTTAGCGTCCGGGGACAGCCCCAAGCGCTTCATCGCGTAGAGAATACGGCGCTGAACAGGTTTCATGCCGTCGCAGACATCCGGAAGCGCGCGCCCCTTAACGACGGAAATCGCATACTCCAGATAGGCGCGGCTTGCGAAATAAGCCAATGTCAGTTCATCAACATCCGTTTCGGCGTTCTTCATCGCCTCTTCAACGATGTCTGTTCCGCTGAGCATCGCAGGCTGAGGGACCATTTCCGCGTCAACGATTTCCGCTTCAACTTTTTCAACTACGGCTTCTTCGTCTTTGGCGTCCTGCTCAATCAGCTCAGCCGCGGCGCTTTCTGCCTGCGCGACTAAAGTCTCCGCCAAATCGGTCTGAGCGGTGTCTTTTTCTTCGACACTCTCGCTTTCCGATCCGTATTCGTTTAAATCAAACAGGAAACCGGAGCCGGCACCGATGTCTTCCTCCTGAGCGGAGTCAGCGGATGTATTTTTTTTCGTATCACTGTCAGTTTCTTCCGGAATCTGAGGCTCTTCAGCCATCATTTCCTCATCAAAGAAGCTGGTTTGATCCTTTTCAGTTAATTTTCTTTTTTTATTTTCTGCCATTTGACTGTCCGCAATACGTTAAATATCCGGTTCAAACTGATCGCCGTGACGTTCAATCCATTCCTTGCGCGAATCCGCTTCTTTTCCGGCCATCAGAATATTCATCGCCTTTTCGGTCAGCTCGTCACCCGGCGCGCCGACTTTAATCGGCAGCAGTCTGCGGGTTTCAGGATCAAGCGAAGTTTCTTTCAGCTCCTGCCAATCCATTTCTCCCAGACCTTTAAAACGCGAGATTTCAATCTGATTTTCTTTGTACTTTTCCTTTTTAAGCCTTTCCAAATTCTGTCTCAGTTCTTCCTCGTTAAGGCAGTAAATTCTTCGCTCTTTTTTCTTCGCGGTCTTAGCCACTTTAATCTTAAAGAGCGGAGGCATCGCGATAAAGATGTGTCCAGTCTCCATAAGGTAGGAGAAATGACGGTAGAAAAGCGTCAGAAGAAGCACCTCGATGTGAGAACCGTCAACGTCGGCATCTGCCATGATGCAGATTTTTCCATAACGCAGGCCGGAGATGTCTGGTTTTTCCCCAACCGCATGAGGATCCACACCGATCGCAACAGAAATATCATGAACTTCCTTATTGCCAAAGAGCAGGTTTCTGTCCACTTCCCATGTATTCAGGACCTTGCCTCGAAGCGGAAGAACCGCCTGATATTCTTTATCTCTTCCTTTCTTTGCCGAGCCGCCCGCGGAGTCGCCTTCCACCAGGAACAATTCATTTCTGGTGATGTCTCCGCTCGTGCAGTCGGTCAGTTTTCCGGGCAGAACCGCGACGGACGAACCTTTTTTCTTTTCAATTTTCTGAGAAGAATGCTGTCTTGCCTGAGCCTGTTTCACAAACATCTCGGCGAGTTTCTTCCCCTCTTCGATATGGCTGTTCAGCCAGAATTCCATCTGAGGGCGAACGAAGGAAGAGACCAGCTTTAACGCTTCCTTACTGATCAGTTTTTCCTTAACCTGGCCTTGGAACTGAGGGTCGAGAACCTTCGTATTCAGCACGAAGCTTGCTCTTGCGAACACATCCTCGACGATCAGACGAACACCTTTGGCACCGAGGCCGTGGGTTTCCATAAAAGATCTGACCGCCTGATAAATTCCGTCTCTCAAACCGGCTTCGTGAGTTCCTCCGAGCGGGGTAGGAATCAGGTTAACGTAGCTTTCGCGCTCGAGATTACCTTCTTCCGTCCAAGTCACAACCCAGGCTGCGCCCTCTCCTTCTGGGAACATTTCGTCCTCTTCGGTCGCATATCCTTTTGCTTCGAACGGAGTGACGATCGACTTACCGGAAACCTGATCGAGCAGATACTCTTTGAGGCCGCCCGTATATTTCCAGGTTTGGCGAATGTCTTCGGCTTCATTGATGTAGATGACTTCGCAGCCCGGGAGCAGTACTGCCTTGCTTCTAAGAAGACGAATCAGCTGAGCCCGCGGAATCTTCGGGCTGTCAAAGTACTTAGGATTCGGCCAGCAGCGAACTCTTGTTCCTGTGGCCCGCTTCGGCCTGGGAGATTTGATGCTTTTCAGCTCTTCTTTAACAAAGCCGTTTTCAAAAGCGATCGTACTTTCGAGGCCGTCACGCCATACGGTAACTTCCAGGCGGTTTGACAGAGCGTTTGTCACAGACACGCCTACGCCGTGCAGACCGCCGGAGAATGAGTATGCTCCGCCTTCTTTCTTATTAAATTTACCACCCGCGTGCAGTCGTGTGAACACCAATTCGACCACCGGAGTCTTTTCCTGCGGATGCAGACCGACCGGAATGCCGCGTCCGTCGTCTTCAACGGAGATTGAACCGTCCGCGTACTCGGTAAAAATGATTTTTGTTCCGTATTCCGCAAGAACCTCGTCACTGGAGTTATCAATAACTTCCTGGATAATATGCAGCGGACTATCCGTCAGAGTGTACATACCCGGTCTTTGTTTAACCGGCTCCAGACCTTTTAGGACTGTGATGGAACCTTCTGAGTAGGTTTGAGCTGCTTCATTAATTGCGGACATACGGTTGGAATAAGTAAAACAAAAGACAAAAGCGCAAAGTTCTATTTTATCAAAAGGCCTGCAGGTGTTAATTCATATTTTCACTGCCGTGTCCGACTTCGAAGCAGGGAGTCGGTTTCGTCGCTCATGAGCCGAAAATCAAAGAAGAAATGCCATCGAAAATTGAGCAGCGCGTCTCCGGTACCGACCGCTGAGAGACTCAAACAGCCGCCGAAATAGCGATTTCCTTCTCTTAAAAAACGGCTTTGCCGTACAAAAAGAACCTTTAAGCCGATTCAAACAACCGGATAAGGCCGCACTTCAGAACCTCGGCCTGTTGAACGAAAAGTCTCCAGACACAAACCACAAGAATTTTGCCCTGTTTGGAAGACGTTCCAACTCGTAAATTAAAAATGCTTTAAAATTACTCGCTCCGGCCCCATAGTTGAATGGATACAACGTGGTCCTCCTAAGACTGAAGTACAGGTTCGATTCCTGTTGGGGCCGCCAGAACCCAGTATCCATGCGGGTTTTCAGAGTTTTCAATCATCTAATACACAGAATAACCACAGTCGATATCTGTTTGTCTTTGCCTGCGGTTTCTCAAAACCCCGAATCAGAATCTTCGCGAAAAACTCCCCGCATGACTTATCTTCAGCAGAACAACCTTCTCCGGCTGCGGCAGTTGTCTTTTCGCGGCTCTGAGCCTGCAGGACGACCGCCTCGGAAACGAAATTTTTCCGACGAACCGCCATAAACAAAAAAACCGTCCCGGCCTCTTCAGCCTAGACGGTTAAAACTTACTTCGATTTTATTAGCCGATTACATGCGACACAGCTAAAAGCAGTGCGCTGCCGATCATAGACATCACTGTGGATATCGCAATAATCTTAGCGGACTCTTTGTTTTCTGTTCTTCCGTTATCCATGTTATACCCCTCCTTTAATTGAGCCGAGCAATATACACGAAGATGCTCAATTGTTCAAGAGAGGCTGTGTAAGCAAATAATACGGGGTTATTTCCGCTAACACACTTATTTTAAAGCGTTCTTAATCGCCTCCTGAAGAAAACCGTCAGCCCCCATGAAAATCATCTGAGCCGATAGCGCAGCGAGAATTAGACCGGTCAGCTTACTCAGCACTACGAGGCCGTTTTTCCCAATCGCCTTCTGAATATAGTTCGACACAAACAGAAGAAGGCCCACACAGATCACCGCGGCACTGATCGAAAGATAAGCAAGGAAGAAACCAAGGCCTGTTTTTATTTCGCCGCCGTAAACCATCAGTACGCCGATTGAAGCAGGCCCAAGTGTGATTGGAATCGCCATTGGAACCACAGCAAGAGATTGAATAGAATCTCCCTGAGGAACACGGATGGAATTTCCGCTCACCAAACCGACCGACGTTAGAAAAAGCAATGCGCCCGTTCCGACACGGAAGGCATCAAGAGTAATACCAAAGATTTTGAAAATAAATCCGCCAAAGAAAAGCAATATTCCGGAAATAATCAAAATCCATAAAGTAATCCACAACGCCAAATAATTGCGCTCTTTAATCGAATTGTCTTTCGTTACCGACAAGAAGGCGGACATAACAAAAGGCGGCGTCAGCAGGAAGAAAAACTTCACAAAAAGCGCAAAGCAGTCAGCAAGAGACATTTATCTCCTCCGTAAGTCCAATCCGTCAATTGTAGTAACGGAAATACGTCCAAACTGAAAAGATCAGCGCAGTTAAAAATGACAGCCAGGCACATTTACCAATCGTTTTCCACAGACTGCTCTTGAAATAGTCAACCGTTACAAGAATGCAGAGGTGAGTCGGAGTAATCATTTGACCGACTAAGCCGTAAACCATAGTAATGCCAACCAAGATAATATTTCCCGGTGCCATAAGAGCAACGATCGGCATCACAATCGCAATGTAGCCTTGTCCCATTCCGGTCATCACACCAAAAATGAAGGCCAGACAGGCAACAATGGCAGGAGCCGGAAGACTCGAATGATTAAACGCATTCACAATTTCATCCAGTGTTCCAATGACGGTCAACAGCTGAATGAAATACAGAATACAGATCACATTAAAGAAAAGCTTTTTGTCCAAACTCTCTGTAAATACACTGAGAATAGGAATCTGACGCTTGAAAAGGAAATAAAGCGGAATGAAACCGACTACGACCAATCCCATCGCAAGAGCCGCCTGCATATTAAAGGCGACAATCAGAACAAAGCTGGCGATGATAGGGCCAAAAGCGAGGAACAAACTCTTCCAATCTATGGAGTGATCGTTTGTCGTGTTGGTGGCTTTTTCCGGATCGGTAATTCTGAGCGGACGAATCAAAACAATCCAACCCAGAACAAAACACAGAATCGTAACCCAGCCGACGTGTGTGATCAGATCCGAAATTGTGACGTTCGCAATACCGCAGGCAAGAATGACGCCGGGCATCAGAGGGTTGGAAAATTCAAAAATATGACGGAACCAAAGATTAATAGCGCTCTTTTCTTCGTCATCTACGGCAATGCCTTCGCTCGCCTCCTTCACAATCGGAGCGGAGAAACGCGCGCCTCCAAGGGAAGGCAGCAAGCCTAAAAATGCCGGCATAAACGCAAGCGTCACTTTATTGCTGGAGAAAATATTGCGCATCGTGACGACCATTCCATGCAGCGATCCGCTCTTTCTCAGTTCAACCTCAAGACACATCACAAAATACAAACACAGGACTAGGTCCCATGTTCTCGGCATCACCAGCGTCTGCTGCATCGCCTTCCAAAGCATTTCCAGCGATCTCGACTCAAACAGCCAGATCAAAAGGCCGCCCGAGAGAATCGATAAGCCGATAATAACTTTAAAGCGTAAGAGAACGACGATTAAAACCATCGCCGCTATCACAATCCAAAACACTGAATCCATACTAGTAGTTCCATGAGACTTGTCGGACCTGGCTGTGCAATTCGCGCCGCATCCTAATTTCTCGTTATTGTATCTACTTGTTAACCATTTATCGGTAATTCCGTCAAAATACCGAGTCCATCCTGCTCCAGGGCGTCAATTACCGTGCCCATCGGCATAAAAGAATGCCAGTCTTCGTAATTTCCAATAACGATAAGTGTTTCTCTGGCACGGCTTACGGCTACATTCAACAGATTAGGCGGTTCACAGACCCAGCTCCTTGCGTAGTAACCGGCTTTGCCGTTTCGCGAACCTAAAATAAAAATTACGACATCTGCCTGACGCCCCTGCATCGTATGGATCGTTCCAATCTTCTCTATCGTAAAGTTCATACGATTCTTTGTAAGCCCGGAAGCTTTCAGAGCACCCGATACTGCCCTAAACGGCGTACAAATCATCAGCGTTTTGGGTTCGGAATCGCGATTAAAGAAAGCCGTCCGGCCAAGCTCATTATCCAGCCAGTCAAGCAGTTGCGACGCCGCTTCCATCTCCTCCGGAATACAGTTGCTGTCGCTTGGAGACTGAGGCGAGACATCAAGCCAAAAACTACGGATAAATTTCCCTTTTTTGAATTTTTCTTCCAAATGACCGGGAAGAGACATTTGTCCGGAGTATGACAGAGCATTGGAAATTCTAAACATCGGTCTGATCGACCTTCTCTGTACTCGCAGCGGAAGTCCGGTCCATTCTTTCCCGCCGGAGAAATTTCTAAACCATGTCCCGTACTCCTGGGTATTATCCGCAAGAGTTTGGAGGCTGCAATACGGTGATATCCATCGTTCGTAGTATTTATCCTTTCCAATGAGCATCTCGATGATCGGGAGCGGAAGCGAAACAACCGGCGGAAGCTGACGCGTATCTCCAATCACAATAAGCCGTTTTGCTCTCTGCATAAGACAAAGTGCCGACTGAGGCGAAGCCTGAGAAGCTTCATCAATCACAACCCACGGAAGCGTTTTCTTTGTACAGCATCCAAAGCGAATGACTGACGCGGCAAACGTCGTAGAAATAACAGGAACTAAAAACGTAATCGTCCCGAGCATTTGAGCTCGATAAACCGAAGAGACATTCCTCATCGATGCTAGACTGCAGGTCTCGATCGCTCGAACAAAACGCTTCGCATGAATAAGAATGGTCAGACGATGAAGCTCAAGCGCGCTCAAAAAGAGCTCTGTTCTCGTGATATCAATTTCCTTAGTCGAATACAGGCGTTTTTCATGGTTGATTTCCTTTACACCCCGCGTCGAAAAATCAAACAACGATATCGGCTGTGCATCTTCGTCTTCTAAACCGTCTGCAAAGATTTGGTCCAATAGACCGCTTCTGCGCTGCTGAACCTTCTGTGAGACGCTCTCAGGCAGATCTTTACGCTGATTCTTATAAATGCTGTCCTGCTGTTTAAGCAGAGAAACTGTTTCTCCAAGAAGTTTTTTGAAATTTGCACGCTGCTCCTCCCATTTCTTTTCAACAGCAACCTGACCGCCTTCCTGATCTCTTTGCTCTAACAGATATCCTTCGAGATAAGTTTTTTTTACCTTAGTTCCGTTCGAATCGAGCGTCTTCCGTCTAAAAAGTGTTTTATAAAACCGCTGCCAGTTTATGCCTTTTCCCAAAGCGGCAGAGATCAGTCCCCAAGCGCCTTCCGTGTGATTTAACTCATCAGCGAGTTCCGGAAAATAAAACGTCTGCCTTTCAAATCCGTACGAATAAGGCAGTTCCTTCGTAATATTTTCAACCGCGTTATTGTTGTTGGAGGCAACAATAATTGAGAAGTCTTCTGAAAATTCCGACTTGAGAGCCAGCCCTTCGGCGATATCGTCAAATAATTCTTCAACTCCGATATTTTTAATTTTGCTGAGCACGAACGCTCTTCTGACCACTACATCAGCGACAAGCTCTTTCACTATTTCTGTCTTGCCGGTACCCGGAGGTCCGCTAATTGAAACGACCGGCGAATAATCATCACAGGAACAAATCGCTTCAACTGCCGCCTGCTGCAGAGGAACTAAATAGTGCTGAATGAGATTTGGCCAGCGTCCGAGATTAAAGTGCTTAGGGTTTGCCAAATCGGCAAATGCTTTGGGAGAAGTCAGAATATCTTTGCGATCCGGACCGGGAGAATCGTCCAAGATACTGTAAGTGATTTTGCTCAGAATATCTTCCGGGCTTGCAAAGTTATCTTTAAGCAGCGCAAGGATTCTTTCTATCTCCACTACATACGGCGAATTCATGAAAGGCATAGGTGCGGGCTGAGTTGAAACCTGAAACTGTTTAGCCACCCAAATTTCATACGGTACATCCAGCTCTGCTTCTTTAAGCAAAAATTTCACGATTTCGTCGACGATGTTTGCATCAAAGATTGGAAGGCTGGGACTAAGATCATTCAGCTGCATGATCCTTCTCGATTTTCCATCTCGAGTTTTTGCGCCTTTCATCCGTCTGCACTTCATCTGATAAAGAATTTTTGAGTCAGGGAGCTCCGCCTGCGCGTCCTCCGCAGAAGATATTGACGTATCCAGTTCGGGCCAAAACCTGCTTTGGATTGAAATCGCAACGGACACGGCCTGAGAAACGGGATCCGCGATCTTTTCCCTGTCCTTCACCATTCTTGAAAGTTCAATCAAATAAGCAAAAGCGTAGGAAATATGAATTGAATCCGGGACGAATTTTCCAAAGTGATTTACGCGAAATCCGCCGAGCGCGATGCGTCCGTTACTGCGCATCTGTTCGTAAGAATAGTCTTTTAGAAACTCTGAACAGTCAGGACGCAGTTTGCGCAGGAGTTCTTCTACCCGTTTGACGTAGAGTTCTGTCGGAATCAC
Source organism: Parasutterella muris (assembly GCF_009767915.1). Taxonomy (GTDB): domain Bacteria; phylum Pseudomonadota; class Gammaproteobacteria; order Burkholderiales; family Burkholderiaceae_F; genus Parasutterella; species Parasutterella muris. Next base: position 2,412 of record NZ_WSRP01000014.1, on the reverse strand, counting down.
TCCTGCACAGATCGTATAGACCGTGATGTGTTCTGCCGTATCTGTGCCGACCGGCGACTTATTAAGTTCGTGCTGAAAGGCAGTTCGGCCGCGGTTGTTTTTTTCGTCCCATTTAAAAATAGAACTGCGCGGTGAATGTGCAGAATTATTCGGGTCCAGCAGAGATTCAAAATCATTTTCGTGAATTTCGAACGGGGTCAGACACTCAATATCTCTCCATAGAGAAAAAATCTTTTTTAATTTTTCTGTTTCTGTATTCATTCTGCTCTGCCTTATGTTTTTATCTATTTGTACAAAAATACGGATACCTATGCAACAGCTTCCGGGAGAGAAAATTTTAGCCGTTTGCATAAATAAAAAGCCCGGCAATTTGCCGGGCCGTTCTCAAAGACGAGTATTAGTCGACGAGATTAATCGGATGCAGGGGCTTGAGCTGTTTGAAGAAGTCGTTGCCCTTGTCATCGACCAGGATGAATGCCGGGAAATCTTCCACTTCAATTTCGTAAACCGCTTCCATACCGAGTTCAGGATACTCAATACACTTAATGCTGCGGATAGCTTCTTCTGCGAGGTCCGCGGCAACACCGCCGATCGTTCCAAGATAGAAGCCGCCGTGTTTCTTACAGGCTTCGGTAACTACGTCAGTACGATTGCCCTTAGCGATCATAACGAAGGAACCGCCGGCAGCCATGAACGGATCAGCATAAGGATCCATACGGTTAGCTGTTGTCGGGCCCATTGAGCCGCAGGCATAGCCTTCGGGAGTTTTTGCGGGACCTGCGTAGAGAACCGGATGATCTTTAATGTAGTCAGGCAGGGGTTCACCCTTATCCAGACGTTCCTGAAGTTTGGCGTGCGCGATGTCGCGAGCCACAATGATCTTGCCGGTCAGAGAAACGCGTGTAGAAACCGGATACTTAGACAGTTCGGCACGAATCTGTTCCATCGGCTGATTCAGATCGATCTTAACAGTCTCGCCTTCGCCCTTAGTTCTGTATTCTTCAGGGATCAGTTCACCCGGGTTCGTATCGAGCTGTTCAATCCAGAGGCCTTCTCTATTGATCTTGCACTTGACGTTACGGTCGGCAGAGCAGCTGACGCCGATACCGATCGGGCAGCTGGCGCCGTGACGCGGCAGGCGAACAACGCGAACATCGTGAGCAAGATACTTGCCGCCGAACTGAGCGCCTAAGCCGATGCTGTTAGCAAGTTCAAGCAGTTTGTTTTCGAGCTCAACATCACGGAAAGCGCGGCCTGTTTCGTCGCCGGTTGTCGGCAGGTTGTCGTAGTACTTAGTAGAAGCAAGCTTCACAGTCAGCATTGTCTTTTCTGCAGAAGTACCGCCAATCACGACAGCGATATGGTAAGGCGGGCAAGCAGCTGTACCAAGACCCTTGATCTGTTCGAAGAGGAAGGGGATCAAAGCTTTCGGATTAAGAATTGCCTTAGTCTTCTGGAAGAGATAAGACTTGTTGGCAGAACCGCCGCCCTTAACTACACACAGGAAGCGGTATTCTTCGCCCTGAGTGGCTTCGATATCGATCTGAGCGGGGAGATTGCAGCGGGTATTGATTTCTTTATAGAGAGAAAGCGGGGCATTCTGAGAATAACGAAGCGCGTTCTGTGTGTAGGTGTTGTAAACACCGCGGGCAATTGCTTCTTCGTCTTCAAAATTGGTCCAAACGCGCTGACCTTTTTCGCCATGAATGATTGCAGTGCCGGTATCCTGGCAGATCGGAAGGACGCGTTTAGCAGAAATCTCAGCGTTGCGAAGCATTGTCAAAGCGACATATTTATCGTTTTCAGAGGATTCCGGGTCTTTCAGAATCTTTGCGACGCATTCATTATGGGAGCGACGCAGCATAAAGTTGACATCAGTGAAAGCTCTTTCAATAAGCATTGTGAGTGCTTCCGGTTCAACTTTAAGAATTTCTTGACCTTCAAATTCGCCCAGAGAGACATATTCACTGGAGAGATGATAGTACTCGGTATCATCTTTTTCGATCTGGAACATAGGGGCGTATTTGAATTCGGGGGCCTGAGCCATCTTGATATCTCCTGATTTAAGTTTTTAGAGCGAACACAAAGATACACTTTTATTTACGTTTCGTCGATATATTATTTTTTTATTCAGGGTTAATGCTTAGCTTACTATTGTTAACTTACGAATTATTAATAGGTCAACCAAATGATTTAAATAGATTAATTATTAATTCTCAAGAAGAGCAATAAATTCGATAAATTATCCTAAATATAAGGGTTTTTTCGGATTATTTATGCATTCAGATTTAAACCAGAAATGAAAAAACCTCTCACCGCGTTCGCAGCAAGAGGTTTTAAGAATGGAGAGCCCGGAGACTACCTACTTTCGCAAGAAATACAACTCACTATCATCGGCGTGGAGGCGTTTCA
>NZ_WSRP01000013.1 GCF_009767915.1 Parasutterella muris | reverse complement strand
GCTTCCTCTGCTTTGGCATTGAACTCCTGATGTTTACAGCAAACTACATGAATGGGAGAAAAATCGATATCTTTCCCGCCCGTGATTGTCAGTTGATAATCACGGATTTGATAGCCGTTGCGGCCGAGTTCAATGGCAATTGTCGCAAGCGTCCACATAAGAAAGCCGTTCAAAGAAAAGATCACGGCAATGGAAGGAAGACTTCCTTTGCCAAGCAGCGAAATAGCGATCGGCACCCCGAGCTGAATGTTGTTGGAGAAAACGCCTGCCATTCCAAAAAGCGTCTGGCCGTCTCGGCTCAGGTGCAGGAAGTTTTTCCAATAAAAAAGCCAATCGCAAAAACAATAAAACAGGAACCGAAGAAAGCTACGCCGATAAGCCAGTTCGACGAAGGCAGATTCGGAAGATCGCTCATCAGGCGAAACAGCAGAATCGGGATCGTGACGGTAAAGGAAAACTTTGACAGAGCATTGCCGATATCAACAGAGACAAATTTAAAGCGGGCGAAGAGGTAGCCCAAACCAATGATGCAAAAGAGCAGGAGCGCCACTAAAAAGTTTTGTAAAAACATCTTTCCTCCATACTCCGAACGGGGATCGGCAGCTCGGAAGTCATCGGATTCGAAGAAGATGAGGCGGTTTTTCCGACCTTTTTTAGTTATGACAATCTGAATATTATTGGAGCTCCCGCAATTATTTTGGGAGCTCCATTCTGAGATAAATCAATCAAAACACAGAACTACATTGCAAGGTAGGCCTGGCGCAGCATGTACATGCACAGCACGCAGAGCAGGCATGCAAAGATCTTTTTGAGCGGTTTTGTATCAATTGAATGAGCCACTTTTGCTCCGAGCGGCGCAAACAATACGCTGGTGACCGCGACAGAGAAAAGCGCCGGGATACAGATGTAGCCGAGCGTAATCGGCCAGCCCGGGAGATTCTCCACGTTCCAGCCGCTGACGATATAGCCCATGGTTCCGAAGAACGCGATCGGGAAGCCTAATGCCGCGCTTGTCGCCACAGCATTGTGCATTTTGACGTTGCACCAAACCATCCATGGAACGGAAATGAATCCGCCGCCCGCGCCGACTAAGGCAGAAAGCACACCGATGATGGTGCCCATGCCGAACTTACCGGCAGAGCCCGGAAGTTCTCGATCGGCCTTCGGAGGCTTGTTCATAAACATCTTGAATGCTGAGAAGCCGACGAATACGGAGAACAAAAGAGAAATCCAGAAGGTAGACAGGAAACCGGCAATTTGCGCACCGACCATTGCACCTACCAGAATGCCGGGTGCAACTGCCGCGACGACTTTCCAGAGAACCGCGCCTCTCTTATGGTGCGCTCTCACTGAAGAAAGAGAAGTAAAGGCGATCGTCGCCAATGATGTCGCGATCGCGACATGCACGATGTGCGTCTGAGGAATAACGCTGGTTGGGATGAGCATAATCAGGAACGGCGTGATAATAAGACCGCCGCCAATGCCAAGCAGTCCCGCCATAAAACCTGTAAAGCATCCGAGAAGAGCCATCAGGCCGATAGTTATTAAGTCCAATTCAGTCCTCTTGGTGGTTTGATAAGTATAAGAATTCGAAAAATATAGCGCTGAATCATGCAGCCAAACAAAATCGCACGAATGAAATCCGGGAACCTCAGTGCAATTACTGACTTAATTCAGCGCTAAACGCAGGGAATCTTCTTCCGACTTTAAGCTTCGTCAATGAGAATTTTTTGAATCGCGTTCCACTGTGCCTCGGTGACCGGTGTAATCGAAAGACGATTGCCTTTGCGAAGCACTGCCATATCAGCACACTCCGGTATTGCGCGAAGGTCAGCAAGCGTAACAAGTTTTACCTTCTTCAGCACCTGAACATCGACCTGAACCCAGCGCGGCTTCTCCGGTGTCGCCTTCGGGTCGTAATACTCGTCATGATCGTCAAACTGCGTCGGATCGGGATAAGGTTTTGAAGCAATGCGCCCGATGCCGACGATCCCAGGCTCCTTGCACGAAGAGTGGTAGAACAGTACCGGATCATCAATCTTGCACTTGTCACGCATAAAGTTTCTTGCCTGGTAGTTGCGTACGCCGAACCAGCCGACTTTTGAGCCTTCCATGGCGAGTACATCGTCGACGGAAACTTCCGAGGGTTCCGATTTCATCAGCCAAGCATACGTATCAAAACCTGCCATAATTACCTTCCTAACTATTTGAAGCGCCTGTTATAACACAGCGGAAAAATCTGTTGTGTACGCACTGCGGGCCAACATTTTTGAAAGGAACAACCGGATGACCGATTCATCAATCCTTACCGCGGATCCCAAAAATACCGCGAAGAAATTAGAGACCTTCCGCTCAATCCGCCCGCTGGTGCACTGCATTACCAATGAGGTTGTTCAGGAGATTACCGCAAACGTTCTGCTTGCCGCAGGTGCGTCGCCCGCTATGGTCGTCGGCGAAGGAGAAACCGAACAGTTCGCTTCGATCGCGAATGCGGTTTCCGTCAATGTCGGAACACCGTACGAAAACCGTGTCGCCATTATGAAAAAAGCCGCGCGTGCCGCTTCAGAAGCAGGCAGACCCTGGGTTCTTGACCCGGTCGCGGCGGGCGGCATGCCGTGGCGGGACAAAATCATCTTTGAACTTCTGGAACTCGGACCCGCCGCAGTGCGCGGCAACGCCTCCGAAATCCGTTTTCTTGCGGGCGTCGGCACCGGAGGAAAAGGCGTCGATTCGCTGGACTCTTCCGAGCAGGCTGTTGAGGCGGCTAAAACCCTTGCTAAAAAATATAAAACTCTGGTTGTCGTCACCGGAGAAACCGATTACGCCACCGACGGCGAACGCGTATTGGCAGCCCGAGGCGGAAATCCGATGATCACACTGGTTGTGGGAACCGGCTGCTCGCTCTCCTCCCTGCTCGCCGGATTTATCGGCGCTAACGGCGCAAGTGTCGAGACCTGCATCGCCTGCTGCGATTACGTCAACCGAGCGGGCGAATTAGCCGCCGCCCGAGCCAAGGGACCCGGTTCATTCCACTGCGAATATCTGGACGCGCTTTGGCTTCTGCAGCCGGGGGACTTTTAAATGAAGAAAAAATTTGATCTGTCACTCTATCTGGTACTCGACGCCAATCTCTGCATGACACCCGACGGCATGGTGGAAACGACACGCAAAGCGATTGACGGCGGCTGCACCATCGTGCAGCTGAGAGCGCCCGAGTGGAAAAAGAAAAAAGTACTGGAAGCCGCCCGTAAATTAAAAGCGCTTCTGGAGCCCGAAGGCATTCCGCTCATCATTAACGATCATATCGACGTCGCGCTGCTTTCCAAGGCTGACGGACTGCATGTCGGACAGGACGATATCAGTCCGACAGATGCGAGAGCACTCCTTGGCAATAAAGCCGTCATCGGCCTTTCGATCGGAAGCGGAGAAGAAATGCGGGAAGCCGACCCTGAGGCCGATTACTTCGGCATCGGCCCGGTATACGCGACTCAAACCAAGAAAGACGCAGGCGCAGCAGTCGGGATTGAGGGGCTGAAAGAACTTTGCGCCATGACAGAAAAGCCGTGCGTTGCGATCGGCGGCATCAATCGCTCAAACGCGTTTAAATGCGTTGAAGCGGGCGCTGACGGCGTTGCCGTCGTTTCCGCGATCTGCGGCGCAGATGACCCGGAAGCGGCCGCCGCCGCAATTCTGCAGGAAGCGGACTTAGCCAAAAGAAGTTAACGGCTTCCTTTGGCGGCTCTGCGGTTCAGCCACGTCTGCAGACCAAAGGCTGCCAGAAGAATGACCAGCCAAGCGCCCATGAACATAAACGTCATGCGCATGCTGCTTTTTCTGGCGGCGGTCTGAACAAAGAGACCGTAGGCCGAACGAGCTTCTTCTAAAGTCGGCGAACAGATCAGAGGATTCTTCTGCGGATCGAACACCTCAGCGCGAATCGCCTGTGGTGTTTTTGCGTCACCCGTAATTTGGTATTTCGCGCAATAGTCTTTCAGCGTCTTGGTCTCAGTCGTCTGAATGTATTTCCAGTTGGCTTCCGCAAGCGCCTCTCCCTTTGAGTACGCGGTCATCGTGTCCCAGATGCACCAGGTGCCGCAAACCAGAAAAGATACTAAAAACCAAAGCTGCCAGCGAATTTTCATGTTTGTTCCGTTCGTGTCTGAAAGTTTTTCAGGCACGCAGAAAATATTTCAAAACTTTTCCAAGTGCCTTATTAGGGCAATGATCATACCTGTCCGATGATACGGTCGACTATGATGGCCTCACTATCGGTGTATGAAAGGAAATACCATTATGAAGAAAAATATCGCCGCTGTCGCAGCCCTCATCGCTGCCGCATCCCTTCTTTCTGCCGCACACGCGCAAACCCCTGAAACATCTGCTCCGGCTGCGTCTCAGGCAAGCGAAGCCGCACACAGCGCCGGCCAAACTGTCTCCGGCTGGTTTGACAAACTCTCCGACTCCGTCAAAAAAATCGGAGAAAAGAGCTCGGAATACGCTGATGAAGCTCAGAACTACACCACACAGCTGAAAGATCAGTGGCCCTCTATTAAAGAGAAGTTCAGTCAGGGCTGGCAGGAAAGCATGCAGAAAGGCAGCGAAGGCAAAGAAGCTATCCAGAAATGGATGAACGATACGTTCTCCAAAGAACGCATGGACAAAGCGGAAAGCTGGCTTGCCGACTTCAAGAACGGCGTCGAAGACAAAGTGGTTGATCCGCTCGTGCCTTATATCCTGACCATCCGTTATCCGAACCCGATGGACGAATGGAATCAGGGCTACAAGCGTCTCTTCCCGGTTCAGGTCCAGGGCTTTGAGCAGCCTGTGGAACTGACGCTCCCGCTTTCTTGGAACCTGTCTCAGGATCTTTCTCTCGGACAGAATGAATTCATGAGCTTCAGAAGCGAATCGGGCAGCGGCAAGTATGTCGTCGCGCTCATTACAACCCCGACCGGATCAACGGTCGACAGCCTGGTCGCAGGACTTCAGAAAAACAGAGCTGACGCCGTGACAGAAAAACTTCCCGACACTCAGATTGTGCGCGTCACCTATCCGGCGGTAAATGACAAAGACAACGCCGTGTATTACTACGCGATTCCGATGGACGGAAAGGCGATGCTGCTCTGCGGAGAGGTTCTGAGATCGGACGGACAGAGCACGCAGCAGCTCAATGAAGCGCTTGCAGCTCAAAGCGACTTCTTTAACGCCGTTGCGAAAAACGTATTTGTTAAACCCGCCAATTAAACAAAATTTTCCTGCAAAACAGCCCGACTCGTTCGGGCTGTTTCATTTTGCAAGGTAAAATTTCGATATTACTTTTGTCAGGAGCTGCGACATGGCCGGTCTCAATTCGCTTAACGTCTCACGCCCTCCGCTCAATCAGCGAGCTTCGGTGTTCATGCTCTGTTATGACCTTAAAAATTTCTCCCGCGTGGCAGAAGTTCTGCACATCTCTCAGCCGGCAGTCTCCAAGTCGATTAAAGCTTTTGAGGAGCAGGTCGGCGTCAAGCTCTTTACCCGAACGAAGCCGCTTCAGCCGACGCCGGAAGCCGCGCTTCTTTATAACAAGCTGAGAGACATTACGAGTGATTTAAATGAATTCTTTGAGGAGCTCAGAATCCGCAGAGAAAACCTGCCCTCGCTTCGGCTCGGCATGCTTGAGAGTCTTTCGGTTACGCTCGGCGTCAGTCTTGCAAGGGAATTAAGAAAGGACCACGGCGATATCGCGATCACTTCCGGCAGCGCGAACGTTCTGATTCCGAGGCTTCAGAACCGCACCGCGGATTTGATTCTGACCAATAACCTCTACACCAACACCAAAGCGATCAGCCGCAAAAGAATTTTTGAAGAACCGACGCTTCTGATTTTTCCGAAAGGCTATCTCTCCAAACACAGAGTCCGGATTCAGGATTGGAAAGATCTGAAGCATCTGCCGCTGCCTTATATCGGCTATTGGAACGAGTGCGGCGCGGGTCAGGTCAATGAAATGTTTTTGCGAAGCAGAGGTATTTCTCTCATTCCGGATATCGCGGTCGACTGCAATATGCTGCTCACAACAATGGTTGCCGACGGTCTCGGCTGGGGCATGGCGCGTCCGACCGTCATTATGGAAAATCAGAATTTCAGTGACAGCCTGGATATCATTGCGTCTCCGGAACCAATTTTTTTCAGAGCGGTATATCTGATGTGGATCAGCAAGGAGTTTGATGCGGAAGCCTCTCGCCTTGCCAAACTCATCAAGAACCAAGTCGCAGCGGTACTCGCGCCAAAAATTAATGAAGTGCTTCCGGGCGTTACGCTCAATATTAATGTTGAGCATCAGGGCCTATAACAAACAAATTTTCATATTTAATCTAACCAAAAGTTTTGTTTTACTTAAATAAACTGAACTCAGTTTGAAGGGAATAGCAAGGTTTATTCGCTTACTGTTCCGATTTTTGACAACCGGGTGATTCACCTCGACCACTCAATACGGACGGCTCTAAGCCGTATTGAACCCTCCTTTGTCAGCGGCCGACTTCTTTCTCCTTTGAAGTCGGCACCTTTTTTTTCTTGTTCGGACGGTCATTTTCTATGCCCGAGGACTAAAACACGCGGCCGCTCGAATTAAAATGGTGCTGGTTAATTTCTTTGCTTCAAATCCATACAAACGCCCGCTCTTCAGCTGGAAACGGCGGGTCACAGGAGAAAAAATGGCTGAAATTGTCAAGACTTCCATTAAGTCACTTCCTCTCGTCTACCGCGGCAAAGTTCGCGACAGCTATGCTGTCGGCGACGATAAACTTCTGATTATCGCTTCCGATCGTATTTCCGCCTTTGACGTTATTCTCGGCGATCCGATCCCGAAAAAAGGCAAAATTCTTACTGCGCTGACTGACTTCTGGTTCAAGCAGCTTGACGGTATCGTTCCGAATCATCTCACCGGCATCAAGCCTGAAGACGTCGTCGAAGCCGACGAAGTCGATCAGGTTAAAGGACGCGCCGTTGTCGCCAAACGTCTGAAACCGATTTTGGTTGAATGCGTTGCCCGCGGCTATCTTTCCGGAAGCGGCTGGAAAGAATATCAGCAGACAGGTTCCGTCTGCGGCGTAAAACTTCCCGCCGGCCTGAAGCAGAGCGAAAAACTTCCCGAACCGATCTTCACACCGGCCGGTAAAGCCGAAGCCGGTCAGCACGACGAGAACATCTCTTACGAAAAAGTCGTTGAGCTCTACGGCGAAAAGATCGCTTCTCAGATTCGCGACTACACACTCGCGCTCTACAAGAAAGCGGCTGACTATGCGGCCACAAAAGGCATCATCATCGCCGACACCAAGTTTGAATTCGGTCTGGACGAAGACGGCACGGTTGTGCTGATGGACGAAATCCTCACACCGGACTCTTCCCGCTTCTGGCCTGCCGACGAATACAAGGTCGGTCAGTCCGAACCGAGCTTTGACAAGCAGTTCATCCGCGACTGGCTGGAAACACAGCCCTGGAATAAGAAAGCGCCCGCGCCTGAAATTCCCGCCGATGTTCTGAAGAAGACCAGCGAAAAATACGAAGAGGCGCTGATTCGTCTCGCCGGCCACGGTGTTGAAGACTAAGTCTTCTGCCCCACTCATGAAACGCGCCGCAAGGCGCGTTTCGATTACTGACTAATTAGGAATTAACGATGACAGAAACAAAACCCGCAGTCGCTATCCTCATGGGCTCCAACTCCGATTGGGATGTCATGAAAAACGCCGCCGACATGCTGACGCAGTTCGGCGTTCCGTTTACCGCGAAAGTGGTTTCCGCGCACCGTATGCCGGATGAGATGTTTGAATTTGCAGAAAACGCCCGCAAGAACGGCTTTAAAGTGATTATCGCGGGCGCAGGCGGCGCAGCCCACCTTCCGGGCATGCTTGCCGCTAAAACCACGCTGCCGGTATGCGGTGTGCCGGTTCCGAGCCGCTACCTCAAAGGTCAGGATTCGCTTTATTCAATCGTCCAGATGCCCAAGGGCGTGCCGGTCGCGACCTTTGCCATCGGTGAAGCCGGTGCCGCAAACGCTGCGCTTTACGCCGTTCAGATTCTCTCCGTCACGGACGAAGCGCTTGCGGACAAATTAGCGGACTTCCGCCGCGCGCAGAATCAAAAAGCCCGCGACATGGTTCTTCCTCTTTAATTGACCCGAATATGACAGACAAACCTATTCTTCCGGGCAGCTGGCTCGGTCTTCTCGGCGGCGGTCAGCTCGGCCGCATGTTTGCTCAGGCAGCGGCGACGATGGGCTACCGCGTATGCGTGCTTGAGCCGGATCCGAACGCGCCCGCGGCCGTGGTCGCAGAAAAGCACATCTGCGCACCCTACACCGACGAGAAAGCGCTCGAAGAACTCGCTTCGCTCTGCCCGGCTGTGACAACGGAATTTGAAAACGTGCCTGCTCAGGCGCTTGAATTTCTGGCGTCCAAAGGCGTAAGAACTAGTCCCTGCGCAAACGCTGTACGCGTCACGCAGGATCGTTTTGATGAGAAGAGCTTTATCCGCTCCGCGCTCTGCCCGGTAGCGCCGCACCTTCTGATTCTCTCCGATCATGACTGCGAAGAGGTTACACCGGATTATTTCCCTGCGATTTTAAAAACCGCGCGTCTTGGCTATGACGGGAAAGGTCAGATCACTGTAAACGACAAGCGTGAGCTTCTCAGCGCGTTTGAAAAACTCGGGCGCGTCCGCTGTGTTTTAGAAAAGCGACTGCCGCTTTTTAAAGAAGTGTCCGTTATCGCCGCGCGCAACCGCAAAGGTGAGGTGAGCGTTTATCCCGTCTGCGAGAATTACCATCGTAACGGAATCCTTGCCGTGTCGATTATGCCTGCGCGCGTAGATGAAGAGAGCGCAAAGAACGCCAGAGCGATTGCGGAAAGAATCATCAATAAGCTTGATTACGTCGGCGTTCTCTGCACCGAACTCTTTGTGCTTGCCAACGGTCAGCTTGTCGCCAATGAGCTTGCACCGCGTCCGCACAATTCCGGTCACGCCACCATTGACGCCTGCGTCTGCAGCCAGTATGAGCAGCAGGTGCGCGCGATGGCCGATCTGCCGCTCGGATCTTCCGAGCAGATCAGCAAATCCGTCATGCTGAATCTTTTAGGAGATTTGTGGTTTGATGAGAACGAAGAGATTCGTGAACCGCACTGGGAAAGCGTATTAGACATTCCGGGGCTCAAACTGCATTTATACGGCAAGAAGCAGCCGAGACACGGTCGTAAAATGGGCCACATTACATGTATCGCTTCAAGCGAAGAGGAAGCCATGTTTAAAGCCCAAATGGCGGCTCGCCTTCTCGGATTGGAGCTTCCGGAATAATCGATAAGCATGAAAAAAGAGCTTGAAAAAGCAGTTGAAGTGTTAAAGGCAGGCGGTCTCGTCGCAATCCCGACGGAGACCGTCTACGGTTTAGCGGCGGATGCGGAGAACGAAGCGGCGGTTAAAAGCATATACGCCGCTAAAAATCGTCCTGCGACGCACCCGCTGATCGTTCATGTCTGCGGCGCGGACGCGATCCCCTACTGGACAAAGGATGTTCCGAGCGACGTTAAAAAGCTTACGGACGCCTTTTGGCCCGGTCCGCTCACGATTGTGCTCAAGAAAAGCGAGAGAGCCAAGGACTTCGTCACGGGCGGCCAGGACACCGTCGCGCTGCGCTGCCCGTCGCATCCGCTCACGCACGAGCTGCTTTGCCTTTTTGATGAAGGCAAAGGAAAAGGCGTGGCCGCTCCAAGCGCCAACACGTTTGGAAAGATCAGTCCGACCACCGCTCAGCACGTTCGTGACGATCTCGGCGTCAAGCCCGAGGGCAAAACCGACTACATACTGGACGGCGGCGAATGCACCGTTGGTATTGAATCCACCATTCTGGATATGAGCGGCACAGAGCCCCGCATCCTGCGCGAGGGCGAAATCACCGCCGAGATGATTTCCAAGGTCCTGGACAAACCGGTTATGCACGGCGCAATCGGCGCTTCTCCGCGCGTCTCCGGTTCTCTGAAGAGCCACTATGCGCCGGAACACGCGCTGAAGATTGTCTGCGCTGAAGATTTAGCGGGAGAAACGCAGTTTGCCGCGCGTCACTTCGAGACCTTTGCGCTGATCGCGCCGAAAGCGATTGCCGATCGCTTTGCCAAAGTCTGCGTACGCGCCAAGGGCTACACAGATGCGAAAGACCTTCAGGTCCACCTCTACAGCTGGATGCACGAACTGGACAAGTGCGGTGCGGATATGATTTTTGTGGTGGAACCCGAGTACAGCGAGACATCGGCCGGTGTTCTCGATCGTCTGAGCAGAGCGGCCGCGGATAAAAAACACTGAGCGAAAATCATGACTGAACAAACCGCTTCTGACCTTGTCAGACTTTCCAAGCGAATGAGCGAATTGGGTCTATCCTCCCGCAGAGAAGCAGACGAATGGATCGCCAAAGGCTGGGTCAAAGTTGACGGCCAAGTCGTCAGCGAACTCGGCTCAAAGGTACGCCCTGATCAGAAAATCGAAATCGATAGAAGAGCGAAGGAGCAGCAAAGCGAGCGCGTGACGATTATTTTGAATAAACCGCTCGGCTATGTTTCCGGGCAGGCCGAAGACGGGCATGAACCGGCCAAGGTGTTAATTCAGCCGAGAAACCGCTGGGCGGATGACAAAACCAAGCAGCGCTTCAACCCTGGACAGTTAAAGAGTCTCGTACCCGCGGGAAGACTGGACATTAACTCCACGGGTCTGCTGGTGCTGACGCAGGACGGTCGAGTCGCCAAGCAGCTCATCGGTGAAAACAGCACCATCGAAAAAGAATACATTGTGCGTGTCGCGCAGACGAACGGAGCCCCTAACTCTGAGTTTCCGCAGGAAAAGCTTGCACTTTTAAACTTCGGCCTTGAATTAGACGGCAAGCCCCTTCAGAAAGCGGACGTCTCGTGGCTGAACGACGATCAGCTGAAATTCGTGCTGCGTGAAGGCAGAAACCGACAGATCAGACGCATGTGCGATTTAGTCGGTCTCAAAGTGCTCGCGCTGAAACGCGTCCGCGTAGGCGGCGTCACACTTGGCAAACTGCCTGTCGGAAAGTGGCGTTATCTTTCGGACTTTGAAAGTTTTGAAGCAAAATCCGGGCTGCACCGTCGTCCGACAGGAAGCGCGCACCCAAGAAATAAAAACAACAGTTATCACCGCAAACCCAACCGAAGCGACAGAAACCGATGAATTTTTTCACTAGGCACGTCAGGCCCGAATGGGCGCTTGTCATGGTGACAGCGCTCTGGGGCGCATCCTTTATCCTTCTTTCCATCAGCCTTAAAGGACTTTCTCCGGCGCTTCTCGTAGCGCTTCGCTTTATCGGCGGCGCGCTTGTGATGGCGCTTATTCTGCGCTCAAGGCTTTTGAACCTTCGCAAGGAGGATTGGATCGCGGGTTTCAGCGCCGGATCCTGCATCTTCTTGGGCTATTTTCTGCAGACTGTAGGGCTGCAGACCATCTCGAGTTCGATTTCCGCCTTCCTGACCGCGCTTTACGTGCCTTTTGTTCCGCTCTTTCAGCTGATACTTTTCCGCAAGCGCCCGGGACTTATTGTTTCCTGCGGCATTCTGACCGCGTTCCTCGGCATGATTCTCATCATGGATCCGAGCCGAATTTCCTTTAGCGGGAACTTTGGAGAATGGATCACAATCGCAAGCGCCTGCTTCTGCGCGCTTGAGATATTGGTGCTGAGTCATTTTGCCAACAAGTGCGATCCGATGCTGTTCTGCTTTACGCAGCTTTCCACGGTTGCAATGTGGAGCACGCTTTACTGCCTTACGTTTGAGGATATTCGTTTTGCGCCGACCGGCGCCACGTTTATCTGTCTGGCGATTCTGATCGGCATGATCGCGTTTAACCAGTTCGCGATGAGCTGGGCGCAAAAGAGCGTGTCGGCAACAAGGGCTGTACTGATTTACACGCTGGAGCCGGTTTTTGCAGGCCTAATCGGCTGGCTCGTCGGAGAGCACATGGGCTGGAACACGCTTGCAGGCGGCGCACTGGTCGTACTCAGCATTTTGGTCAGTTCATGGCTTCCGGGCTATCTTAAAAGCCGCAAGCGTCTTAATCCGAGCGAGGCCTCATGAACAAAGCGCCTGTCGGAGTTTTTGATTCGGGACTTGGCGGTCTTTCCGTGATGAAAGCGATTCGCTCGCTGATGCCCAATGAAGACCTGCTCTATTTCGCAGACTGCGTCTATGCGCCCTATGGAGATCGATCCTCGCAGTACATTATCGAGCGCTCGGAAAGCATTACACGGGAGCTTCTGCTGCGCGGCGTGAAAGCGCTTGTCGTTGCGTGCAACACTGCGACCGCAACTGCGGTCAATGATCTGAGAGCAAAATTCTCGCTTCCGATTATCGGTATTGAACCAGCGGTTAAGCCCGCAGCCGCCGCCTCCAAAACCCGAGCGATCGGCGTCCTTGCCACCACACGAACGCTGACGAGCGAGCGTTATCGAGATTTAGTGAAGCGTTACGCTCAGGACTCGATTAAAGTTGTTTCCGTGCCGTGTCCCGGTCTTATGGAGTGCGTTGAAGCCGGAGCTTGGGAGAGCCCGCATACGCTTTCGCTGATTCATAAGTATCTGGATCCGATTCGCAAAGCAAATGCCGATCAGATTGTGCTCGGATGCACGCATTATCCGTTCCTCACTAAGCAGATCCAAACGCTTGCACCTGCCGGCATCACGATTATTGATCCGAGTCTTGCGGTGGCCAAAGAGCTTCGGCATCGGCTTTCGCTAATTGACGGGCTGAACGAAACAGATCATGAAGGCTCGGAACGCTTTCTTATCAGCGGAGAAGCCGAAAACCACCGCAGTGTTGTTGAGCTCTTGTGGAATCGTCCGGTACAGCTTGAGAGCATTAGAGACTGAACCGAACCGGCGTTCTGTTCATTGACATCTACAGGGAAGTTGTCTGTTTTTTAGCTGACTCGAGCGAATAGTTCCAGCGGAAACCTCTGCGGCTTGCTTCGCATTCCGATTGCACAACCGCAAATTGAAGTTACTCGTATTACCGAATTGCTCTTTAGCGTATTCCCGCTAATATGCGCTTATGAAGATTTATGTGCGTCTTATTCTCATGATATCTGTCCCTCTATTTGCAGGGCTGGCTCATGCGTCTAACAACACTATTACGATTGGAACCGTTCAAACTCTCGATACGTCGTTCTACATTCATACTTTTGGCCCGACGCTGTTAAATCTTCGCTCTAAGCATCCGGATCTGATATTTAAGACCCGAGAATTCAAAGATTATGACTCAATGGTTCTAGCAGCTGAAAACAACGAACTTGATTTTTTCATGACATCTGCCGGAATGGCTGCATACTTGGAGAGAATCGAAAAGGCGCGCGCAATAGCGACCCGAACACACCCCAGGGCTACGATTCCCAGAGAATCCGTAGGAGCCGCTTTCATCAGCCGTTCTGATAGAAATGACATCCGCACTTTGGCTGATTTGAAAGGCAAAAAAATAGCGGCTTACTCGGATGAAGGTTTTGACTGGTATCTAGCGCTCAATGAACTCGTAAGGCTCTACTCAGACATAAAAGAAATTGAAAAACACACTGTCTTCACCAATCACGAGTTCCCTGATGTAATTGCACGAGTCGCAAATGGAGACGTTGATATCGGGATCCTTAGTGCCTGCGAGGTGGAAGACCTTCTTAAAAATGAAAGTTTTTCTTCCAAAGATTTCAAAGTCATTGGGCCGAGAAAATCGGCATCTTTAAAGTGTCTGCACAGCACTGATCTCTATCCGGGCATTGTTGTCGGCGCGTTTGCTCACACCGATCCTAATAAAGCAAAGCTTCTAGCCTCTTCACTTCTGAGCATGCCGCCCAGCCGCGACGCCTACAGCTGGGGCATTGCTAATAATTATCAAGACATTGAAAGCCTATTTCGCAAGCTAAAAATAAAACCGTTTTACAACCCGACGCTTGAATCGGTGTGGGACGAATACAAGAACTTTGTGTATGCTGCAATCGTTTTGATCATTCTGTTCATTATTCACTACCTCAGAACAGAACAGCTTGTTCGCATTCGAACAGAACAGCTTCGAACTGAGATCCAAAAGAAAGTTCAGCTTCAGAAAGAAGCTTCTGCAGTCCGGGACAAGCTTAACCGAGCCGAGCGCTCAGGCATCATCTCTCAGCTCTCCTCTATCGTTGCGCATGAAGTGAATCAGCCCTTGGAAGCAATCATCAATTACTCCGCCTGCCTCAGCAAGTACGTTGAAAACAATTACCGGGAGGATAAAACAGCTTCGGAAATTTCAAACCGAGTGGCTGGCTCTGCGGCCCGCGTCGCTGCGATCATTGATCACGTCAGAAGCTACGCAAAAAAGAAAGAAAGCGAAAAAATTGTCCTGTCCCTCACTCAGACGCTAAAAACTACAATTAATGAGTTTCAGCATGCGGATTACGGTACGGACATCAAGTTTGAGCCAGATCTGGGCAATAAGGAAATCCTTGTCGAGGCTGAGCCGCTTGAACTTAAACTGCTCTTTTCAAACCTTTTCAGAAATGCGAAGGAAGCTATGGAGTCAGAGGAAGAAAAGGTCATCTCAGTCATGCTCCGGCAGACTCCCGATGGAAAGGCGGAAATCCGAATTTCCGATCGGGGACGCGGCCTGCAGGAAAGCGACCTACCAAAATTAACTTCGCCTCTCTTTACAAGAAAGCCTCAAGGCACCGGTCTTGGGCTGTCCATTTGCCGCCAAATCGCAGAATCTCACGGCGGTCATTTGGAATTTGAAAAGACTGCGGAAAACGGACTAATTGTCAAAGTCTTCCTACCAACGGTTAAAGGAAATATAAATGCTTGACCCGATCATACGCATTGTGGACGATGAAAAAGAAGTACGGGATTCTCGAAGTTTTCTTCTCAGACTGAACGGCTGGAATACCGTTTGCTATGAGGATGGTCTGGAATTTTTAGAGCATGACGATTTTGAACGTCCGGGGTGCGTCATACTGGATTTGCGCATGCCGAAACTAACCGGCCTTGAAGTGATGTTGGAACTTAAGCGCAAAGGCGCAGCCCTTCCGATTGTCTTCGTAACAGGACACGCCGATGTCGATTCCGCGGTACTCGCATTCAAAGAAGGAGCCTTTGACTTTCTGAAGAAACCGATTAAACCTGAAATACTGCTTGAGACCGTAAAAAAACTTTCAGACTACTGCGTCAGAGATTGGGAGGAGAAAGCATCTAAGCAGCACTGCAGTGACTTGATTGAAGGATTGACAGCTCGGGAAATGTCTGTCGCGCATCTTGTTATTTCCGGACTCAGCAATAAAGAAATCGCCGCGGAGCTTGATCTTGCCGAGCAGTCCGTCAAAATTTATCGAAGTAATTTATGCCACAAACTGAACGTAAAAAACGCGCTTGAGCTGAAGGCTCTATTTGACGCTGCGGGCGTCCTTGATAATGATAAGTACGACCCGAACTTCTTCACTAAGACACTCATTTTGAAATAAACATGCGTCGCCGGCAAACTCTCTTTTTTCCTGCCCTTCTTTTTGCTCAGTCCTGCTTAGGCACTTGGGCTAAAGCGTCATTTCGCGCTCCTGACGTTATCGTCATTGGAGCCGGTGCAGCCGGCCTTGCCGCAGCCTGTACCGCTGCTGAAAACGGAGCAAAAGTTCTTGTATTAGAGAAGAACAAGGAGATCGGAGGCAACACATGGATCGGAGGCGGCTACTTCAACTTCGTCAGTCCAGAAGACCAAACAGACAGCCCACAGAATTTCTATCTTGATATTATCGAGGAAGGCGGGTCTTCTGCTGATCCGGCACTTGCTAAAGTTCTCGCTTTTGAATCGTACGAAGTCATGCTTTGGCTGAAGAGCCTTGGGATGAACTTCGTCAAAAGTTCTGTTGCCAGTTTCGGAAACAGCAGGCCTCGCTCGGCACGACCGTCAGGATATGAGGGCGACGGATACATTCGAACACTGAGCTTGTACGCTCGGCAGCTCGGTGTCGAAATTATCACTGCCGCGGATGTTATCAAGCTCATTACTCGCAAAGGCTCAATCTGCGGTGTTCAGGCACTCATTGAAGGAAAACTCACTGAAATTTCGGCATCAAAATCAGTCATCCTTGCTTCAGGCGGTTTTGCCTCCAATGAGAAAATGATCCGTCAATACGCTTCTGAATTTGCTGATCTGCCGTCCATAAGCCTCAAAAGCGCAGACGGAAAGATGATTGAAGCGGCACAGGACATCGGCGCCGCCGTGACGCTCATGGACAAAGTTTTCTGCATGGTCGGGACCCGGCGAGGCGGTCAATTCAGAGGACGCCTGCACGGCGACAATGCCCGCTACATTCTTGTCGATCACCGAGGCAAACGCTTCATCAGAGAAGATGCCGGAATGACTGAAATACAAGACAAGATCCTCTCCCTTCCTGAAAAAGAAGCGTTTCTAATTACAGATGATGACAACTTTAGGAGCTACAGCCCTACTATTCAGAGAGACAGTATTCGGGCCGTCGAGACCGGTGATATCGTCTGCTCGCTGACCCTTGAAAACCTAGCCAAACAGCTTAATATCTCTGCCCACGAATTAAAAAAGACGATTGATGAATACAACGGCTTCGTCAGACAAAAGTATGATCCTCTTGGCAAAGCAAAAGGACAACTCCTGCACGAACTTCGCACGGCTCCTTACTGGGCCGCATTCGCAGTCATGAACGTTTGCTATACGGTAGGCGGTCTTCGCATCAATAACCGTGCACAGGTGCTCGGCAAGCAAGGCGAGCCTATCCGCGGACTTTATGCAGCCGGAGAAATCACCGGAGGCGTTCACGGCCAATCCAGACTCAGCGGAAACGGATTGACGGATGCACTCGTCTTCGGCCGAAAAGCAGGGAAAACCGCATCCTCACCATAAACTTTTGTATATAGTTTACGTCCCGAGTTTTGAGAATAATCGTTCTGTCAGCACTCAATTCTTGGAGGAAAAATGAAAAGACTGCTTACTCCCGCAGCCGCGGCATTACTGTTCATATTCGGATTTATTGCTTCAGCTGCAGACGGAACATTTGAAGGAGAGGCTCAGGGCCACAACGATGCAATTCACGTCGCTGTCACTGTTGAAAAGGGTCATATCAAGGACGTCAAAATCCTTAAAAACTTTGAATCTCCCGGCGTTTCCGATCTTCCTAAAGCTTTTATTCCTAAAGCCATCGTTGATCATCAGACACTGAAAGTTGACCGCGTATCCGGCGCAACTTTCACATCTATGGGTATTCTAAGTGCTGTTTCCGACGCACTTAAGAAAGCCGGTCTTGATCCTGCACAATTCCGCAAAGGCGAGGCAGTTAAATACGCCGTATCAGTTCCTGCTAAATCTGAAGCTGACGTTGTCATCGTTGGCGGCGGCGGGGCCGGTATGTCTGCAGCTGTTGCCGCAGCGCGCAAAGGAGCCAATGTCATTGTTCTTGAGAAAATGCCGTTCCTCGGTGGTAATACCATTCTCGCCGGAGGTGCTCTGAACGCTGCCGATGAAGCGCTTGAAAGCAAGCAGAAGATGTCTGAAGGACAGATGAAACTCGTAGAGGATGTCCTAAAAGATAAGCCTAGAAGCGAACTTCACAAACAACTTCAGACCAAAATATCCGCTGACTACAACGCTTGGATTAAAGCTCACCCGGGGGTTCTTTTTGACAGTCCCGAATTCCATGCTCTTCAGACTTGGAAAGACGGTGATTATGAAGCCGATCTTGATCTGATCTATGAAATGACGAAACACGCCCCCGAAACGGTTGTTCGTCTTTCGAAAATGGGCCTTGAGTGGCACCCGTATACCAGCCAGTACGTCGGCGCTCTCTGGCCTAGAAGCCATGACGCTGCGAACTATCACAGCGGCTTAGGCTATCTCAATACCTACCGAGATACGATAGATAAAGAAAAACTCCCCGTTAAGGTCTACTACATGACTCGTGCTAACGAGCTGATCAAAGATAACGGTCGAGTCGTCGGTGTTAAGGCTAAAGATGGTCAAGGCAAAAACGTCGAGGTCCTTGCTAAGAAAGGTGTTGTTTTAGCAACAGGCGGTTTCGGAGCGAATATCGAAATGCGCATGAAATACGACCAGCTTTGGGACGGCAAGCTTGACAAGCGCATCGGTACAACTAACAGCCGCGCGATTACCGGTGACGGCATTCCGATGGCAGAGAAAGCCGGTGCCAAGTTAGTCGGCATGGGTTATATCCAGCTGCTTCCGGTTACTGATCCAACCACCGGTCAGACGATCGCAACCTGTGAAGGTACAGCACTTTACGTTAACAACGAAGGCAAACGATTTGTCAACGAAATGGAACGTCGAGACGTCCTTTCGAAAGCTGCGATTCAGCAGCCCGGCGGGACATTCTGGAGAATGTGCACGGTTAAAAACGCTCGGGTGAAAGACGGCCTTACTGTTCACGGACTGTCCGTAGACAGCCTCATCAAAGCCGGCAAACTGGTCAGAGGTGAAACTGTCGAAGAGCTCGCGAAGAAGACAAACATCGATCCTAAGGTCCTGAAAAAGACCTTTGATGAATTCAACAGCTTCTGCCGCGGCGAAAGAAAAGATACGGAATTCAATCGTCCGTCGTGCTCTCCGACGATTCCGATGTATGAAGGTCCGTACTATGCGGAACCCCGCAAACCGTCCGTACACCACACCATGGGAGGCGTCGCGATTAACACGAACGCTCAAGTTCTGGATGCAAACGGGAAACCGATTCCAGGCCTTTACGCCGCAGGTGAAGTCACCGGAGGTCTGCACGGCAAGAACCGCATCGGCGGAAATGCTATCGCTGACGCTCTGACATTTGGCAACATCGCAGGTATCTCTGCCAGCCAGAATAAATAAAGCTGATTTTTAGCAGCTCATCGGGGAAAGCCGCTATTTGGCGGCCTTCCTCTTGCACACTGACGGCATTTCCTTGACGAGAGAAACAAAGCTAAAGCACTGCGGTTCAGCTGCTATTACTCACTGCCCGTCTTTTACCTCAATCATCTCCGTCAGGATCAAAGCGGCAGAATTTAACTCCTTATTTTTTAAACTTGCGAGAAGCTTCTCGCAGAGATCCGCCCGTTTTTCAAAAAATTCCTTCGGCTTCTCTTTGATCAGATGCTTGGTTGATTTGAAATAGGTCCGCACAACACCGGCAAACACTTTCATCACCCGATTGCCGCAGCTGTGCAGCATGAGCAGATGAAATTCCATGAGAAGCGCGTCGGCCTTCAGCGGATCTTCTGCATAAAGCCGTATATCCTGTACGAGCTCTCTCATCGGAGCCTGAATCGCAGGAGTAAGCCGCTGAATCACAAAAGGAATGACCGAAAGCTCATTCATCATCCGAGCATCGTTAAATTCCGAATGGCTTTCGACCCCATTTTCTAAGCAGTTTCGATTAAATCTTCCTGTTTTAAGAACTCAATAAAAGCGTCAACTATTTGCATTTCTCTTCTCTCAATATCTTTATATTTGAAATCCTTGTTGCTGGCCACCTGTTCCCGTAACTCCCATATCTTTGTTCCAGATTTTTCGTCTGTGTATTTACGGCGTTTATCTTCGAATTGATAGTCTGATGCACTGATATTAATTTTTCTTTCAAGCAGTGACTTATTTCCTAGTGACTCGAGCATATCTGCCTTTTTCAACGGCTGAACTTTATGACGATTTCTGGCGTAGATATGTTCAAGTTGAAAGTTATCTGTTAATTCAAGTAATTTCTGATCTTGAAAATTGAAGGCATACCACGTCAAAATTGTCCTCGTAATTGCACGAGAGTTACTAAACTTAGTCATCTTGAACGTTTCTCGTAAATCTTTTTCCTTAAATTTGAAGTTCTCAAAAGTAACGTCTTTCTTACTTTTTTCATCAGCCAATTCATTCATCGCAGGATAGAGAGGAGTTCTCAGAGCATTTCCTCCTGGAATCGTTAATGCATAGGAAAATATGAGCGCTGTAATTCTTCTAAGGAATGCTAAGAATTCCTCATTATTCAATTTACCCTCTTTATCGCATCTAGTAAGAAAATAGACGCTACAGATGTATGTCCACATACCGTTAGGAGCATAGTTAAGGACAAAAAGTCGTTTTAACACTTCCTCTGAAAATGCCTCAGGATCTTGATCGGCAACCTGCTTCCAGAAGTTAGCCAGTTTTTCAAGATTTTGAAGCGTTACTTCATCCTTTAAAAGCTTGTAGTTACCAGCACTAAAAAAATCCCTCAAAGCTTTTGTAGTGTTGGTTCTAATACCTTGTCGCGCCCACTCGAAATACATATAACGAGTGAAAAGCTCATCCATTGGTGATCCACGGCCAGAAGCAAAAATTTCCGATACACGCTCTTCTAATTGTTTCCAGCGCTCCACAAATTCGTCTTTTCTTCCCTTTTCATTGAAAAATTTGTAGAACTGGGATTTAAAAATATCAGCATCGGAAAGCGGCAACCCTCGATCGTTTAAAGTCGAGAAAATTCTTAATGCGGACAACTGTGAATCTGCCTCAATGAGAAGCAGAGTTACGTTGTTCATAATTCTTATAGGCAGATAAAAGTTATCTGACAAATACTTGCCAACAAACCTATCAATTTTCTGCAAGAAGAAATTATAGTTTTTGGCGTAGTTGCTTTCCCACTTCTCTCCGGCTTCTCCTTCCGTGATTATTTGCTCGAATTCACCGCTGTGCTCTTTAGACACAACGTTTGACATAATTTTTGGATTTCCTTTAAGCGGTTTCCCTTCTTCACTTACCTTCCATAAGCACTTATTAAGCTGGCGACAAACCTCTTCGCATCTTTCATCTTTTGACTGTGAATATCTTTGATGAAACGCCCTCAATAAAAGCAGAATTGTAGTTAACCTCTGTTGACCATCAATTACTTCAAACTTACCCTCCTCGTTTTTGAACGTAACAATAGAACCCAAAAAATATCGTTCTTTATCATAATCAAAATCACCCCACTCGCCCGGTTTAGCAAACTCCAAAAAATCATCCCATAATTGTTGGCACTCATCCTCTCCCCAAGCATATGGCCTCTGATAATCTGGAATTAAGAAACCCTGTTTACATTCTGACAAAGCTCCAAAAATATTTTTTGACTCAATGTTAAGATCTTTCATCTCATCACCTCTTTCTTTTTTATTTCAATTAGTTATAAGCAGTAAAGTTAATTTAACAAACACTTTCTCTTCACTATCTCGTATTAATCTCCATTCGCTGCGATTCGATAATACTCGATGAGGCTTGAGCTCTTATCGCCGATTCACTAAGCTTTTCTGAGACATCGACCCTCACTCGAATCTCCTCAATGGCCTGCAGGTAATCCTTGTAGTTTTCCAAGTAGAAAGAAAGCGCCTTGGAGAACTTCTGTCCGAGCATTCCGTCCAGGAAGAGACGAGATACCTCCTGGTACTGAGACAGCGTCTGCTGGAAGCGTACAAACACCAGTCTTTCTTCCGCACTCATCTTGCGAAGTTCGGACATGAAGGCGTATCTTGCGCAGGGCTGGTAGTACCAGATGTACATCAGGTCTAGCGAAATCACAATGCACTGAATCTCCATCGCCTTCGACTTCATCGAAATCATGTTGATGAATTCGGAAGGATTAGAAAGGAGCGAGAGAATGTCGTTCTTCGGGAACGCAAGTTCAAGCTTGGTGAAGCAGTCAAACAGGCCTTTGACGCCCATCTTAAAGTCTGAGGTACGCAGACGATAGTTGTTCTGACGATCCGCGACACTTTCGATCACGCCCGCAACGGTGTCAGAAGCAAACTTGGAAACAATCGCGGCCGCAGGCACTAGAACCGCCGCTGCGGGACCGCCCGTCAGAATCGGAATGATCATTGCCAGTACAAAGTTGTAGACCATCGCCACCGGAATCGCGAGCACGCTTCGGAAGAGATTTCCAACGACCGCGGTCTTCGGAAAGCCTCGGAAGATATTGTGCGAAGAGATATACAAGCCGTTCGCAAGCGCGATGATCGAGAACACCAGAAGCGGCGCTTTATCTACAGTGATGCCGAGCCAATGACCGAGCAGGATGTTGCGCGTAAAGCCTTCCAGCAGCACGACCGACATGCCTGTGTACATAAGCGAATCACTCACGCGGGACCAGTTCACAACCTGAGTCCAATTAATGCGCATACCCTGACGGAATCCGCCCGCCGCGATCAGCGCCTGAATAATGTTACGGACACCGGTGATACTGAACCAAATCAGCGCGCCGAACCAAGCAAGCACCCACCAGTTCTGCGTCATCATGAACGTGAAGAACGCCGGAACAAAACCGATGGAAACCTTCAGGATGTTTAAAAGCGTGGTATTGGTGTACGCAAAGCCCTGCTTCTTACCGTTTTTTTCTTCGCTCTGCTTATGAACAAAACCGTTGGAATCCGCAGGCGTCTCACCGCCCAACGTAATGATGTTTCCTTTATCCGTGAGAGCGGCATGCGCGTAGCCGGCTTCCCAGACTCGTTCGTGTTTTCTGCCGAGTTTGGAGCATCCGGTCTTTTCTTTGAGCCATTTAATCCAGCCGGGCGAGTGCTCGTTTTCCGAGTACACATCCACGCATTTAACCGGCACTTTAAGCGGCAGGCTGAACGGGCTGAATCGGGATTTTTTACCGATCATTTTCTGCGCGCTCGCAGGAAGCGTTTCCGGCACGGCAAGCCCCATGCCAAAATGCGAACCCAAGAGCGTCGTGGAGTCCGTACCGAATCGACTTCCAAGGGGCTGGCGGCGGTAGAAACTCAAGAGCAATGGAATGTTTTCCAGAATCTCGGTAAATACCGCCTTCTTCTGCGGATGCTCCTGCACCTGCGGAAGCGCGAGCATCGAAGAAATCAGACGTTTAAGCTTGATGACGTTTCTTTCATTGATCGCGTGCTGCAGATCATTGATCTCCTGAATATTCTCCTGTGACCCAAGCTTCCACTCCTTCATGTTGAAGACTTCCAAGTGCGAAATAGCGCCTTCCGTATCCCACAGAAGTTCCAGCACATCGACAGCGCTCAGCCGACTTGTCAGCAAAGTGGCGCGCGAATTCGCACGCACAGACTTGAGCATGGAAAGCAAAGACGCGATATCAATATTCAGAAGCTCCGGACGATCGTCATCCTGAGGAAGGCTCAGCGACTTAATCTCGGAGTTGCGGCTTGGTCTCAGATAGTTCTGATACAGATGTGCGGACGTGAGCTCATCAAGCTTTGCCAAGGAAGCGTTCAAATCGGCTTTTTCGTTTTCGGCCGCGGTGCCTAATGCCTCTCGGATTTCCTCCGCTCTCGCTTCAAGAGCCGGAAGAATGGACTTATGCGTAAATTCAGCCAAACGAACTAAGGAGGTTTGTCCGGTTCCGATGAATGCTCTGAACTGCTCTTCAGAAAGTTTCGGCAGTTTCAGGCCGTATTCTTTTTCGATTGCCCGGGCGTGCTTCTCGTTAAAGGCAGCAAGCGTCTCAAGGACTCGCTCACGCGCCCAAAGTTCTACCTTACGGCCCTGAGCCATTAAACGAACAACATCCGGCTTCTGCAGGAAGTCCATCACGCTCTTCGTATCGGTAAACCCTCTGGGCGTCCAGAGAATCTCTACGTATCGATCGTCAAACTTGGCTTTGTATTTAATGCCTAAGCGGACGGAAATTTCCATGATGCGCGCCGCCTCAAACAACTCGTAAACGGCGTGCGGATCTACATAGTTGTAGTACACGACAGACAGGCGTCGGATGCCCTTTACACGAGCATCCATCACCAGGTAAGTCGGGTTCTTGCGGCCCATGGTATTTGAATCATGAACATGGTCATCCATGGTCTTCTGATTCCACTCCTCCGGCATCTCCAGAAGATAGTATTTCGTGAGGAAGGAACGGACGATACGAGGGTTGCCTGCGGCAACCTTTTGGAAGTCGTGAATCAGACGAAGCTGCTCTTCTTCATTGCCGCGAGAGCGGACAATGTCCTTCATGATCTGAATCAGCACGCGGGCGGTATTGAACTTAAAGGGCGTCTGAGCGCTGTAAAGCACTTCTTCATGAAGTGTTTTAAGCGCGGACAGTCGCTCATTCATTCCTTCGATGCTGTTCAGTCTCTGCAGAAGGTTAATGACGGCCATTGCCATGCGAACTTCATGGGTGGTGACCATATTCTGGATACCGTGCGGATGCAGACTGGTATTAAAGGCCTCCTGCTCTTCGGATGTCGCGGGGCCGTGGTCAATCACCTCGTTGATGCGTCTGAGCAGTTCTCTGTCTTTTTTATCGAAGTTAAAAGTTTCTCTCACGTCTGATTCTTTCCGGGAACTTTTGAAAACCTTTAATAATACGGGAGGTTATTTATTCGCGTTAGGTGGAAATTACCTACTCGGTAACACTTTTCCCAAGAACGTGGGGTATAGCTGTAGTGACGACGATTTGAAACGAATTTCTCGTTCATTTCTATTAACCAGCTCTCCTTATTCATATCCACATCACAGGCACTTCATCAAACGGCTGTTTAATCCCAAAACAAATAAAGGAGACCATAAGGTCTCCTCATGCCCGTCACAATCAGACTACTTTACCTTCAGTTCAATTTTGTGACATTGAGAACACATGTTAACTGACGGTTGATGGCCCTTATGACACTCTTCGCAAGGCTGATCGCCCATATGCGTATAGTGAGGATTAGGCTTGAGATCCTTAGTCTTTTCTTTCATAGCCTCAAATCCGCCATGGCAGCTTTGACATTTTTCAGTCGGAACCGCCTTTGCAGGGGGATTCTCCGAATGACAAGCCGCACAGTTCTGTCCCTTCTGAACATGTCTGTCCGCTAAAGGAGCGGCGTTCTGAGCAAACACCGAAACCGAAAATAAGGCTAAGAAACCCGCAAAAATAGAGGCTAACAACTTATGTTTCATTTCATTCTCCTTATTTGCCTGTGATTGCATGTCTTGCGGCGATTCTTCCCATCGCCACGCCGCTCGTAATTTGGCAGCCCGGAATGTCTTCCGCATACCAGAGGCCGCCTGCAGCATTACCGGCTGCGTAAAGTCCTTTAATCGGAACATCATCCAAATCAACAACCTGCGCATGCTCATTGATCTTCGGTCCCCCAAAAGTAGCCGCAATACCGCCGCTCATCGGAATGGCATAAAACGGCGCGGTAGAAACAGGGTGCGGTTTCTTTCTGTTGTGAGGGGGTTCCAGTTCAGAACCTTTATTTTTAGCGATTGCCTCGTTGAACTCTTTTACGCTGGCAACAAGATTTTTCTCATTAATGCCGGCTTTCTTAGCTAATTCAGCGATAGTGTTGGCCTCGTAAACAGGGCTGTTCAATCTCTTGAAGCGGTCTAAGAGTTTGGTAAGGATATTGTCTTCATCGTTTGTCTTGATGTCGCAAATGATGAACGTCCGATTATCAGGAGTTACCTGCGGCAGAAGCTTAGAGCGTATGGCCTGCCCCAAGCTTTCATCTACACAGCGCTTGCCGTCTTTGCCAACAATCATTCCGTATGCGGAGTTGCTGACACGAGCCGGATTTGCATGCGTTTCAGGAACAATCGGACCAGCGTAAAACTCTGTCATGTTTACAAGTTTTGCGCCAAGCGGTCTGGTCATAAGAATATTTTCGCCGGTGTTCCTCATGGAGCCTCTCAAGTTCAGTCTTGCAGCCCACGGACCCATGTACATCACGCGCATTTCTTCATTAGCCGAGAATCCTCCGGTCGCGATAATCACGCCCTTGGCAGCCATAAACGACTTGACTCCTTCAGGTGTTTTCGCCTTGACGCCAATGACATCCCCATCCGGATTTGTGATAAGTTCAAAGGCTTTCGTGTTCACAAAAAGTTTGACTCCGTCGTCCTTTGCTTTCTTAAGAAGCCTTCTCATCAGAATAGATCCGCCGGTAGTTCCGTCTGTGGTCATAAAGAAAGCTCTGGACAAATTTGGCGCCGGCAACCCCTTTTTCAGCGTCAGAGGAACGCCCATGTCGATAAGCCAGTCAATACTTGGGCCGGATTCCTTGGCAAAAGCCTCGATCACTTTTTTATCTCCAACCCCTTGTGTTTCGTGCCAAGCATCATTGACAAATTTCTCGAGAGTGTCCCCGGTCTCTTTTTGATAGCGGCTTCCTACGCCGCACAGACGTCCGGAAGCATAAAACGTGTTGCCGTCAGGACGAAGCGCCTTTTCAAGAACTGCGACAGAAGCTCCTAATGATCTTGCTTCTATGGCTGCCGCCATACCGGCCGCGCCGGCGCCTATCACGATAAAGTCAAACTTGTTCGTCTTGGATTCAGACGGTTCCTGTGCGTGAACCAGCTCTGCGGTACTCATGATTCCTAAAGAACCGAGCCCAAGCTTAAATAAATTGCGTCGCTGCATAAGTTCTCCTTGCAATTTTTATTTCAAATGAAACTGAATGAAATTTTAATTACGCAATAAATTTTTCAAAATTAGTAGTTTTACTAGCTAATAATTCCAATTTTTCACAATACAGAGAATGAATTGTTGATTAAAATGAAATCTAAATTTCAGAAGAAACGAATGATGCAGCAAACTGAATTAGCCAATGTTCCAAATTTTTTAAAGCTTTTAGAAGTAAAAGCTCAGCAGCTATCTCGTCAGCACAGAAGAATCGCAAATTTTCTTCTGCATAACCATCTGGAAGCGGCTTTCCTTAACGCTTCAGAACTTGCAGAAAGAGCCGGAGTCAGTTCGGCAACAGTTGTGAGATTCGCAACTGCGATGGGGTTCAGCGGGTTCCCTGCCCTGCAGAAAGAGCTTCAGCAAATCGCTCAGGGTTCAATTGGAAAACATGAATTTCTAGCGGTTGAAGCTTCTGACAAAGACGATACTCTGTCAGCAACCATCAGACAGTCGATGAAAGCTTTAAAAACTTTCTCCGAAGAATTGGACAATGAAAATTTTTTAAAGGCCGCCAATACGCTGTACAGGGCCCGCAAAATTGTCACCGTTGGCCATAAGGCGAGCTTCGGCGTTGCGGTTCATGCTTCGTATGTCCTCGGTAAGGTTCATAAAGATGTTCGCTACATTCAGGGAACTGATGAATTTGATGCCTTTTCCGCAATCAACGATCTTTCTGAGGAAGACGCCGCTTTAATTTTTACAGTGATTCACTATCCGCGGTCAACGCTGAAGCTGATAAGACTCTTGGCAAGAAAAGGCGTCAAGATCATTGTCGTCTCCGACTACAGAACTTTTGACGAAATCAGTCTTGCTGAAGTGTCCCTGCTGACACCTCTTCTTTTTCAGGGGTTCTTGGACATCATGTCTCCCATGCTCGCACTGACTGACGCCCTCGCCTATGAAATCTACAAGCTCGATGAGCCTGTCGCGAGAAAACGATTAAAAGAATTCAATGAATTTAACGAGCAGGACGGAGCTTTCCTTCAAATCTGCCGGTTCGCCGAATAAATTCAAGCGATAAAGAACCAAGGAGAGACTATGACGATAGGAAGGTTTTTCTTAGCTGCGTCATTAGCACTGCTAGTCTTTTTTGGTAATAGTCGAACAGTTCATGACACATTCAACCGCTTAGGCACCTTCGATTACTTTTTTGCTCCTCTTCTAATCCTCTATTTGGTATCTGTCTTGGAGCGAATTCTTGATCGACTAAGCGTGATCTCGTCGATCGAAAACTATCTGGCGGATCGGAATTTAACTCGTCTGTCCTATGCGTTCATCCCCGGGCTAATCGGTTTGATTCCGTCTATAGGCGGCGCGCATTTTGCCTGCTCCATGTTTCCGTCTTCAGCTGGGAAAAAACTCTCAGGCTGTCAGCTCGCCGCGATTAACTATTTTTTCAGGCACTTCCACGTATACAGCAACCCGCTGATCACGGGAACCGTCTTGGCCTGCGCCATTACAAACACTTCTTTGTGGTTTGTCAGTCTAACTTTGCTTCCGCTCACTTTGCTTACTTTCCTATTGGGCTGGAAGTTTCTGATTCCGAGTTCTAAGAAATATTCAAAAGAAACCGGCCACTCAATCAAAAGCTCGATGAGCTTGAAAATAATCCTCGTATTCGTTTCAATCTTCATTGAAACTCTGATCTTTTTTCTCTTGGATATAAAAATCTTCTTCTGGCTGGCAACCGTAATTTTTACGCTGGCATTGGTTTCACCTCAGACCGTTTGGGAAGCTTTCAAGCCAAGCAAAGATAACCTTTTTCTACTCTCTGAGGTCGCGTTCATCCTAATATTTGCTGCTGTTATCAACTCGCTTGGGATCAATCAGCTACTGACAAACTTCATATATTCGAGCGGTGTTCCTACAGTCCTCACATTTTCTCTTGTTACTGTCTTTTTGGCTTATATAACAGGGATAAGCCAAGCGTATGTTGCGATTGTCATGCCTCTGATCGTCGGCTTAACCGGAAACCAGTTCAACTTAGTGTGCTGGCTGTTAGCGCTGGGATTCTTTATCCAATACTTAACTCCCGCTCATTTGTGCCTCATTGTTTGCGCTAAGTACTTCAAATGCTCGGCATTCCGTCTAATTCAGCAGATCTTTCCGCCGGTTGCTCTGGCTTTTCTCTTATGGTCTCTAGGATTTTTGGCGTTTTGCCTTTTCTAAGCCATACAGCTCGATCTTTTCTGCTAAACACTTTCCAATTTGAGTTCGGACGCTTCTACATTAAGTAGAAACCATTATGATTATCGGCAAAGCTTAAAGTTACTCCCGATTATTTGGAAAAATGCAAAATGCCTAGCTCAATCATTCAGAGGCTTGCCTCACGACACTCCGTGGGCGCAAAGTTTCTAACAGAACCCGTACCCACAGCAAAGGATTATGAAGAGGCCGCTCTGTGGGCCTCTGCCGCACCGGATCACTGCAGACTGCATCCGGTGCGTTTCGTCATCATAGAAAACCGCGCCAAGCTCGCGGACTTCTTCGAAAGCGGTGCGCTTTCCATGGGTGCAGATGCCGAAGAAGCCGCAAAAGCACGCAGCAAAGCGACTAAAGCGCCCGCTGTCGTCGCGGCTATCGCAAAAATCAGCACCGACAACGCCCGTGTCCCGGAATACGAACAGTGGATGACCGTTGGCGCTGCGGTTTCTAATTTTCTTTCCGCGCTGGAAATCAAAGGATTCGGCGGCAAGATCGTGAGCGGATCCAGCACCAAATACCCGGATGCGGTTAGAGCCTTCTGCAGAAAAGACGAAGTCATCGCCTGCTGGATCATGCTCGGTACACCTAAAAAAGACGCTCCGACTCCCCAGCCTAGGGAACCGATCGAGCAGCTGCTGACCTATTTTTCTTAAACTTTTAATCAGACCTTTAGACACGAGGTGCCTTCTATGAAACGATTTTTCATGTTAGTCGCAGGCATGTTTATGACTGCCACCATGCTGACGGGCTGCGGATACAACGAAATCCAAACGCTCGACGAATCCACTAAAGCAGCATGGAGCGAAGTGCTGAATCAGTATCAGCGCCGCAATGACCTGATTCCTAACGTCGTGAACTCCGTCAAGGGCGAAGCGGATTTCGAGAAATCCACCCTGACAGACGTCATCAACGCCAGAGCTAAGGCCACGTCCATTCAGGCGACTCCGGAATTGATGGAAAATCCCGAAGCGTTCAAGAAATTTACACAGGCTCAGGGCGAATTAAGCAACGCTCTCTCACGTTTGCTCGTCACGGTAGAACGCTACCCTGAACTCAAGAGCAACGCCGCCTTCCAAGAGCTGAGAGTTCAGCTTGAGGGATGCGAGAACCGCATCGCGATTGCACGCAACCGCTACATTAAGACGGTTCAGGAATACAACACTTATATCCGTCAGTTCCCGCAGATGGTCTGGGTCTGGATCCTCGGCTACAAACCTAAGGCTCAGTACACGGTAGCTGATGAAGCCGCTATCACAACTCCTCCAAAGGTGGACTTCGGTGGAACAACTGCTCCTGCTCCGGCCAAGTAAATGGCTTAGTTTTCTAGCCGCTTTGATCGTCAGCATCGCAGCGCTTTTCTGCGAAGCAAACGCGGCCGATCTGCTTCCGGTACCGGATGTTGCCTATGTCACTGACACGGCAAATATCCTGACACCGGAGCAGAAACGCTCGCTCGAGGCAAAGCTCGCTTCCTTTGAATCCAAAGTCGGCTCTCAGATCGCGGTCATCATTGTCCCCTCCACAAACGGAGAGCCGATTGAGGATTACGCGCACAGAGTCGGGGATCAATGGAAACTCGGACGTAAAAATGTCGGTGACGGACTGCTCTTTGTCGTCGCTGTTAATGATCACAGAGTTCGCATTGACGTGATGCGCGCCTTGGAAGGCATCATCCCGGACGTCACCGCGTCCCGCATCCTTAACGAAGCGGTCCTTCCGGCCTTCAAAACCAATAATTACTATCAGGGCATCAATCAGGGCCTCAATAGAATCTTTGCGCGCATTGAGGCGGGCAATCTGCCGGCGCCCGACGCAAAATCTTCTGATGAAGGCAACTGGAACATCTACGATCCGGATGAAGCCCTTTGGGATCAGCCTTGGGTCGCAGTGATTTTCATCGGCTTTGTGATCACCATGATGTTAAGAGAGCTAATGGGCCGCAAATCCGCGCCCATCGCCGGTCTGGCAGTCGGCGGACTCTCAGCCTTCATCATGCAGTCGCTCACAGCGGGCATTATCATTGCGCTCGCGGTGGTCGTCATTGCCATGTGCATCCCGAGTGCTGTTCTTGAGGCCGGCGCTCGGCGCACTGCACGCATGTATTCTCAGGATCGACGTTATCGCAGTCGAAATAATGGAGGCGGTTTCGGCGGCTTTGGAGGATTCGGCGGTGGCGGCGGATTCGGCGGAGGCTTCGGTGACGGTGGCGGAATCGGAGGCATGGGCGGCGGTGCCGGCTCCGGAGGCGGAGGAGATTCCGCCGGCGGCGGCGCAAGCGGGAGTTGGTAAAAATGTCAGTCGGAAGAATACTTAAACATTGGGTAATGTCACCAATCCCGGTGACCATGGCCTTTCCTCAGTCTTCTCTGAACGCGGTGTCCCGCTGCATTGAAGAATGCGAAACCCGGACCAGCGCGGAATTCCGCCTGATCATCGAACGCAGCATTCCTTCTAAGGATCTGAGAAGAAACATCACAGACGCCGATCGGGCAAAAGAGCTTTTCGGCCAGTACGGCGTTTGGGACACGGAAGAGAACAACGGCATTCTGATTTATCTCAATCTCAGCGATCGCGCGATTGAGATTTATCTGGACCGAGCGGCCGCACGCGTCGTCAAGCAAAACGAACTAAACGAGATCGTCAAGGAAATCGAGGAAAGTTTCTCCAAGGGCCGGTTCGAAAGCGGCGTCTGCGACGCGTTCAGAGAACTCACCAAACTGCTTGCGCCGGCGTTTCCAAATAAGCCCGTTGAGAACCCGGTACCAAACGAGCCGGTTGTCCTTTAATCATCCAAGCCCGCGCCACCGCGGGCTTTTTACTTTCCCCTGAAACTGATTCATCAGCGAACAAAGCGCAGGGCTGTCTTGTCCACAATAAAAAAAGGACGCAAAGTCCTCCTTTAAGTCGTTTAGATTAGAGACGCTCAGTTTCTTGTATGCGGAATTTCTGTGATTCTCGACCGTCGTCCTTTCGCTAAGTTCGAGCGCCTCCCCGACTTGCTTATTCGAAAGCCCTCTGCTGAACCTTTTTAATGACTTCATATCCCTGCGGCGACAGCCTCTTCAAATGCTCCTTTCTCTGCCACAGCGATGGTCCGTGTGTAAGCGGGTCCTCAAGAAGCGCCTTTTTCTCTGTCTCAAAGAAAAGACTCTGCTTTGCAATTTTTGAGCAAATCAATCGCGCCTCTTAATGGCAGGCACCGCGGCTCTATTTCTCTATGAGCCCCAAAAAATGACCGGATGTTTACAATATCTTCCCTTCAAAATACTCTTCCCTTCTTCGCCGCTCGCGTAGGTTGAACGTCCGCCTCTTCTCGGTTAGTTAGCGACATGATATGAACTCAGCGAAGATTTTTAAAGACTACGGGTATTGGTACACTGATCTCCTTGTATGCCATAGCCGGAACAGCCCCAAAATTTCCCAAATTTTCCCTCACGAAGCCTCATTGGTCTTCCGCACTTTTCACAGATCATAAAGGAATGGCCGCAATCGGGATTTGTACATTTGCTGACCGTTACATTATCAATCGCCGGGTATCCGCATTTCTCACAAACTCTGGCTTTACCGACGGGACAGCCTCTACCCATGCTGCAAAGATAAAAATCGCCATTTTTCCCGGAACATTTTTTAAAGTATCCTTCTGAACAATGAGGGCACTTAAAACGACTTCGATACGTTTTTTTGAAAAGCGGAGAAACAATATTGATGTCATAGTGTTGGGACAGAAGTTCTGTGACAAAGGGGGACACGGCATATGGATCAGCGATTATGTGCAGCTGGTTTTTAGGACGCGTCATCCCCACATACATAAGGCGTCTCTCTTCTGAGTACGGAAAATCATCCGCTAAAGGCAGCAAAGCCGCAACTATGGCCTCATCTCTATTTTCGCTTGGAAAACCAAATTTTCCTTGCGTCAATCCCACAAGTATGACGTAATCGGCCTCGAGTCCTTTGGCTTTATGGAACGTCCAGAAACGCACTCCCTCTATTTTTTGTGCAGCCGCTTTTATATCGTCCAGGAAATGGTTGTATCTGGCGATAACCGCGATTGATCCGTCACGATCATTCTTTCTCAGCTTCCTGATTATCTGAATGGTCTTTTCCACCCATTCTGCACCCCCATCCGACCCTAGATGATCATGCAGAAAAATTTGAGACTTGGAAACATGAATCTGGGCGTCAACATCCTTTTTGATTTGATTCGGGTTATCTGTAATAAATTTTTCTGATACGGCCGCAATATTATCGTGGTAACGAAAGGTGCGCCTCAAAAATGTTAATGTTGCATTTCCAAAGTACTCTTCAAAACGAGTGGTGTACTCTAATTTACCCCCAGCAAAACGATAGATGGCCTGCCAATCGTCTCCCACTACTGTTAGAGAGGGACGCGGGCCGTATTTTACGAGACTGAGCACGAAGTCTTTTCTTGACGTAGAAATATCCTGAAATTCGTCCACAAGGATATATTTCCATTTTGGTCTAAATGTTCCGGAATTAATAAGGGCGGACGATTTAAGAATCATGTCGTCAAAATCAATTGATGAAGTTTTGGCAAGTTCCGCTCTATAGTCCCTCAAAAGCCTGGTTACCAGTTGCGTCTTGAGTTTTAGTTCTTGTACTCCGGCATCCTTAAAGCGCTTAAAAATCTGACTTTCATCCAAATTCTCCACACGCACGGCGACAAGAACCTTCTTCAGAACTTCTCCCCATAAACTGATCTTTTCTGTGTTTTGTTGTATGACCTTCCTTAGTGTTTCTTCATTCAGGACATGAAGGCGGATACCGTGTTCCTTAAGCTTCTTTTCGAGACCGGACAATAGAGTTCCTTCTGTCCACTCGTAATGATAGGTCTCAATAAGAACCGTCCCCTGCTCGCGATGCAGGTCCCTTTTCTTCTGCATGTCCGCTCTATATTTAGCAGAATCAATGTCTTTGCGGGTCCTCCCCTGTCTATCCACACCAAAATGTTCTATATAGATATCTGTTCCCGCTATATGGAAATCCGGACGGTAGTCAAGGTTAGATTCAATGCGTCTTTTGGCAACATACCGTTCTTCATAGTTGTAATCCACCCCATGTGTAAGCAGAAAATTGGCTATTAACATTTCCTGATAGCCGCGTGTTTTCTCTCCTTTTAACGTACGGAATTCATTGTCGCGAAGGCTCCTTTCATAATCCAACTTGCCATCGCATTCGAATGGATCAAAAGGCTCAGGGATGAAGTGCAGGAAAGAGAGAAAATGTTTAACATCCTCGCTAATCACTTGATCGAGCCACTTAGTGATCCATGCGTTCATACGGACAGAGTCTTCGGCCAGAATACTAATAGTCGGTGTAACTCCGGAGTCGACAAGAATTTCACGCCCCAGTGCATGAAAAGTAGAAATTTTCGGCCGGCATCTGAGATTTAGCTTTCTTTTTCCAACCCCTGTTCGAAAACGTTCCTGTACTTCTAAAGCCGCATCCTTATTAAATGCCAAAACCAAGATTTCGTCAGGTTCGCACAAACCGCACTCAATAAGATCAAAGATTT
Organism: Parasutterella muris; assembly: GCF_009767915.1. GTDB lineage: Bacteria > Pseudomonadota > Gammaproteobacteria > Burkholderiales > Burkholderiaceae_F > Parasutterella > Parasutterella muris. Next base: position 34,232 of record NZ_WSRP01000013.1, on the reverse strand, counting down.
TTGAAACAATAACTGATGTTTTTCCCGTACCGGCAGCCGCCAATACAATATTCCTGTCATTGTTTCTTATAACCCCCAGCCTTTGTTCATCTGTAAGCGGATGGTTCTCGATCTCATCAAAAAATCCCTTGCGCTCCGCTAGCTTTAATTTTTCGTGTTCCGCTCTAAGTTTTTTTATGTTTATCGGAAGATTTTTGTAAATGCGTTTGATATTGTTCCGGTTATCCTCATCAATTAACTCTGCATTATCGATATTGGGTTTAAACAATAAAGTTTTTTCGCCTAGTGATTGCAGCAGATCTTCCCAAGAATCCCTTGGATAATGCGCAAGGGTGAGGTGGTCGAACTCCGTTACGTAAGATGAAATCTTATCGTTGAGGTCCTTTTTAAGCCTCGAATTCAAGAAGTCTCGTAATTGCAGGGCTTGATCTTTTTTAAACAAGCCTAATTTTTTCGAAGTTCCGTCGTTAAATTCAATGTATGTCCCGAATAATCCTTCTTTATGATTAATAAATGACAGAACGTTCTCATATGGTACTTCTTGGACGATGCTGTCATTCTTGCGAATGATGAGCGCATCATTTGTAGCGGCGACTGAGTCATATGCCCTACAACATAAACGTCCAAAAAAAGATAACTTAGCTTCTACTTTATTTAATTGTTTTGTATCAACCATATGTATCTTTATGCGGTTTTACAACAGAATAAATAAATCCTCAGCGGTATTGAGTGCCGCCTGCAAAACTAGTCATCCAGAAGATTCGGGGGCAATCAACCTCAGCAAAATAATTAAATAATTTTATTTCTATTTACGTAGTTAGCAAATAATCATAATTCCTATCTTTTATCGCAGAAATACTCCTCAGCAGCTAACCATATATTGAGCGGTTTCTTAAACAGAGACAGTTCGCTTGCGGAAGAATTAAAGCCCGGGATTTATCCAACCTATCGCGTAGGTCTATTGAAATTTGACTGCTTGGGCTGAACGCCCTCCTAGGCTTTATCCGGCAACGAAACTGTAAAAACGCGTCTGGTGTATGAGAAGAGAAATGTCTAATAGTCTCTAAGCGAAATGTCGAACAAGGTATTATCTATGAGCATTTTCGCCTGGCTTCCATTAGAGAATATGACAACCTCTGGATTGAACGAATAGTGATAATTGAACGATCGGCAGTAAACAGCAAAACGATCGTCAATAAATATTGCGCGGTCATACTCGCAACCTTCAAATGTCCAATCCGTTTTAGCTGGTTTTCCTCTATCCTTATAACCTGTGACATGTCCTTTATGGATTACCTGGTATCCGACGAGGTTTGAAAAGTCTGTCTGCGCACTTAACGACGAGGAAATCAGTAATAAGGGTATAGTCAAAAATAATTTAAGTCTGCTCAAGGTAAATTCTCCCAGTGAGTTCTTTTAGCTTACGAAAAACTATTTTCTTCTAGATTTTTTAATTTCAAATGAGATTCCCCGACAATACTGCAAATAACATCGTTAGAGAAGCGTATCTTGACAGATTTGTTGGATGTGCTAGCAGAATAAGCCATTGCTGAAGAGCGACTAGACATCCAGTTGTCACGTTTATTTTGGATAACTTTATAAAGCCATCCACGAGAGATGACTTTTATTTCGGTTCAGTTTGAAAATGTGACACATGCTCAATGCATCGCCATACAGAAGATTTCCTTTTGTGCAAGATTCCTATGAACACTTTCAAAAAACTTCTGATTACAGAAACCGATGATCTTTATATGCTTCAGGCAAGTGCAATGCCGTTGACTGATAAAATACAGGCTCCCTATTTTTTACTTTAAAAGTAATCATCATGGAATTGTCTGCTTTAACCGCTGTTTCCCCGCTTGACGGCCGCTACGGACGCCAAACTGAAGCCCTGCGCGATATCTTCTCTGAATTCGCATTTATGCGTGCCCGAGTCACCGTCGAAGTCGAATGGCTCATCGCACTTGCCGAGTTCAATCTTCCCGAACTTAAAGATCTCTCCGAAGAGGACAAACTCTATCTGCGCGGTCTGGTTTCCAGTTTCTCCGTCGAAGACTGCAAAGCCATCAAGTCCATCGAAGCAACAACCAACCATGATGTAAAGGCTGTTGAATACTGGATCAAGAGCAAAATGGAAATCAACGAGCATCTCGCCGCTGCAAGCGAGTTCGTTCATTTCGGCTGCACTTCAGAAGACATCAACAACACGTCTCACGCCTTAATGCTCTCCGCAGGACGCGAGCTGCTCTGCTCCCACCTGCAGACCATTATCAATAAGCTCAAAGAATTTGCGCACGAATGGGCCGGCGTCTCCATGCTTTCTCGCACACACGGCCAGCACGCTTCTCCGACCACTGTCGGTAAGGAAATGGCCAACTTCGTCGCTCGCCTTGAAAACGCGGTTCAGGCTATTGAGTCCGTCAAGCTTCTCGCGAAGATGAACGGCGCTGTCGGCAACTACAACGCCCACACCATCGCTTATCCGGACCGTGATTGGCCCGCTTTCTCCCGCAACGTCATTGAAAACCGTCTGCACCTCACGTTCAATCCCTACACTATCCAGATTGAACCGCATGACTACATGGCTCAGCTCTTCAATGCGATCACACGTGCCAACACGATTCTCATTGACTTGGATCGCGACGTTTGGGGCTACATCTCTCTGAACTACTTCAAGCAGCAGCTCAAGGAAGGCGAAGTCGGCTCTTCAACCATGCCGCACAAAGTCAACCCGATTGATTTCGAAAACTCCGAGGGCAACCTCGGAATGGCAGACGCCTTCTTTACATTCCTCTCACAGAAACTGCCGATCTCCCGCTGGCAGCGTGACCTCACTGATTCAACAGTCCTTCGCAATTTAGGCGTTGCTTTTGGCTACAGCATCGTCGGCTACACCTCGTTAATGCGCGGCCTCAATAAGCTGCGTCTGAACGAAGAAGCGATCTCCGCGGATCTGGATAACTCTTGGGAAGTTCTGGCTGAAGCGATTCAGACCGTGATGCGCCGCTATGGAGTTCCGCATCCCTACGAACAGCTCAAAGCGCTGACACGTGGAAAGGGCATTACACCGGAAACTCTGCATGCCTTTGTCGCCCAGCTTGAAATCCCGGCTGACGCGAAAGAATCTCTGCAGAAGCTGACACCGCACGATTACATCGGTATTGCTGAGCAGCTCGCTAAAGACATCTAATCGTCTTTACAGAAAAAACCGCCGGACGTTTCAACGCACGGCGGTTTTAATTTTTTAATGCTTTAAATTTAGAGAGTTCTAGAGAAAAGCATCCGCAAGAATGCTGACCCAAGTAATAAGGGCAAGTGTTAGCGCAAGAAGCACCGCGGCGCTTCCCAAGTCTTTGGCTTTGCCGGAGAGCGGATGAATCTCTCCTCCGAAACGATCCACTACCGCCTCAATCGCGGAATTGAGTACTTCCACAATCAAAACAAGAATAACGGAGCCGATCAGCAGAAGCTTGTAAACCAGAGAAACCGGCAAAAGCACTGCGACCGGAATCAGAATGACAGCTAAGACGGATTCCTGACGAAAAGCGTCCTCGGTTTTCCAAGCTGCTTTAAAGCCCTGAGCAGAATAGCGCGTCGCGTTAATTAAACGTCTGAGTCCAGTTTTGCCTTTAAGTTCAGAGGCGTCTTTCGGTTGCGGTTTTATCATTGATCAATAGTTAAAAAAGACCGCCGAAGCGGTCTGTTCGAATCAGGATTACTTAACCTTCTGTGCCAGAACGCCTTCGCTATAGAGGCGAGCCATTTCCGGAAGCGGCAGCGGGCTGATCTTGGAAGCCTGTCCTTCGCATCCGAAAGCAAGGTATCTGGACTTGCACATCTCAACAGAAGCCTGTTTAGCGACCTTGAGATAAGCTCTCGGGTCAAAGGCTTCAGGATTTTCTACGAAGTACTTGCGAATTGCGGCAGTCATTGCCAAACGAATGTCAGTGTCGATATTAACTTTGCGAACACCGTACTTAATCGCTTCGACGATTTCTTCAACAGGCACGCCGTACGTTGTGCGGAACTGGCCGCCGTATTTGCGGATTTCTTCCAGGTATTCCTGAGGAACAGAGGAAGAACCGTGCATCACGAGGTGTGTGTTCGGAATACGCGCATGAATTTCTTTTACACGCTGAATCGAGAGGATGTCGCCAGTCGGCTTGCGTGTGAACTTGTATGCGCCGTGACTTGTACCGATCGCAATCGCCAAAGCGTCAACCTGTGTTTCTTTGACGAATTCTGCAGCCTGATCCGGATCAGTTAAAAGCTGATCACGAGTCATTTCAGCGTCAGTGCCGTGTCCGTCTTCCTTGTCGCCCTTCATGGTTTCGAGAGAACCGAGACAGCCAAGTTCGCCTTCAACAGAAACACCGACTTTGTGCGCAAAGCCGACAACTTCCTTTGTCACGTCCACGTTGTATTCGAAAGTCGAAATTGTCTTTCCGTCGCTCATGAGGGAGCCGTCCATCATGACAGAGGAGAATCCAAGATCGACTGCGCCCTGGCACACAGCCGGGCTCTGACCATGGTCCTGATGCATACAAACAGGAATATGCGGATAGGATTCAATAGCGGCCTTGATCAGGTGTTCAAGGAATCGTTCTCCTGCGTACTTACGAGCGCCTGCTGAAGCCTGCATGATGACAGGAGCATTGACTTCGTTAGCGGCCTGCATAATGGCCTGAACCTGCTCGAGGTTATTGACGTTAAAGGCGGGAATACCGTAGTTATTTTCTGCTGCGTGGTCAAGAAGTTGACGCAACGACACAAGAGCCATTTTTTTCTCCGAAAGTTAGAAGAGTCCAACAGAACCCTAATCTGGTAATTTTACCTAAAGTAAATCAATGCGGACAATCCTTTTTGTCTTTGGCAGCCGAAGAATTGTCACTTTTCCCTTTAGGGTGAAACCTAAACCACACACTTATTGTCAAACGACTCAGAGAAAAGATTTGCCTCCGCTCCTCTCGATTGAAAACGGCGATTCTTCTGCCCATACGTTCATTCCTGCGGCTCTCTGGAATTGTGAACTCTTTTTCCAGAGTCGGTCGTCTTAAAAGAGGGAACACTAAAAGTAAGCGGTAAATCTTATAATGCTCATGATGGGGTAGCTTATGAGCATCATGGACAGCGTTATGCAAAGCACCGTAGGGTTTGTTCTCCTGATCTTAATCGGTCTGGTCGGACTCCCGTTGCTTGTCTTGGTTCCAGTCGCAGGCGTCATTCTTGTATGGAAAGCTATCGGAGAGATTTCCAATCCCTTTTTTCGTGACTTACTGCACGGTCTTTTCTTGTGGTTTTTTCTGGTTGTTTTCGTCATCAAAACCACAAATATTAATTGGTTCCGTAAGCACCTCTGGAGGCTTCCTGAATTGAAAGATCCTCAATAAAATAAATCAATGAGGACAATCCTCTTTGACAGCCGAGGAATTGTCACTTTCCCCTCTGAAATGAAATCTGAACCAGGCTCTCATTGTCGAACACCGCAGCAAATGGATTTGTCTCTAAGCTCCATGGCGGAACATAGCAGTATTTCCCATCCATACCCTCCTGTGTTTTATGTCTTTTTTATTAGATTTCTTCTTTATGTATCATTAGGTTATCTTTTTTTGACAACCAATATAATAATTTCTATTCTTGAAAGCGTTAGGAGGTTCGACAGTGTCTGTGTCCCCATTATTGAAAGACTTTAAAAGAGAAAGGTTAGCAGAGTATGACCTTTATGCCATGGAAACTGTTGCCATGAATGAGAAAAAAAAGATGCTGATTCAAGTAACTCCGGATCCTAACCATAAGAGCGATGCTTATTTAAAATTGTATAACTCTTTCTCCAAGTCAAAAGCTACTAAGGTTGCTCGTATTTCTTTGTACAGTCCTACTTATGTTCTTCATAAACATGTAGAGCGGATGGCAGAAAAAGACGATTGGTTTTTAACCGCAAAAGAAAAAACGGATTTTATAGAATTTTTAAAATCTCATACTAAACATGAGCCTCTGTACACGGTTTGGCAAAAAACTATTCTTGCCTATAACAAAGAGTTAGATTTATTCGAAGAACAAACTAAGGAAAATTTATTACCTAACTTAAAGCACCCTGATTTTTTACCATTCAATCTGCCGATCCCTAATTATAGTTATCTATAAAAATATAGAAAAATGTCTTCGAGCTTCAAGAAAAACGTGGTAATCCTATAATGTAAAGAGGGGGGAACTTGGCATGGATCTCGTTACGTTGCTATTGGTGGGCATTTTTGGTTCTGCATTTCTTGTTTTTTACAGCTATCTTCTCGGTCTTTTTCTCCTGCCTCTTGTAGTATTGCTTCTATGTGCAGTTCTTATCATATGTTATGAAGGCCTCGGAGCATTGATTGAGGCCAACCCTGCTTGGCTGGAATATTTCGGTTATTTTTTGGGTTACATCATTGTGATTTGGCTTTTCTCAAAAACCAAAATCTACAAGCGCATGAACGATTGGTTGATAGAAAAATTAGCGCGAATGTATTGAAAGTAAGAAGAGCTGCTTTCTAGACGTCCATTGTTGGTCCGGGAGGAGTCGGCCACTACTTCAGTGTGGCGGTTGCTTGTACCTACGAATGCAAGGTCTCCATCACGAATGAGCCTTGTATTCAAACACACTTGATAGACAGTCTCACCATCTCAGTCAAAAACACTAACGAGAACGCGTCAATTTCGAACAGATGGAAAACTAGCGGAGAAAAATTAGATGAGAAAAGTTGGGCTTCCGGATGAACGCAGGTCTGTTCTCTTAACCAGTACGCCTACACCCGAGGTCTCTCTAGTTCCTAAAACAACGAGGTTGCCAGAAGCCACGTGTAAATGTTAATTTAAGTTCTCTAGGGAATCAAGACCCTCATGTATCTTCAAGAAGTTCAATTTAACGAAACACTTTAATCAAACGACTTAAATAACGTAGTTTCGTCCTTTTCAGTCCTATGCTGATTTCTACGGCATTCTCAATGGTTTGAACGGAGTTAATTTAAACGTTCAAGCCGGTGATAACTACCAGCGCGACCGCTACGACAATTAGCTTGTTTCAATTGTAAGAGGTGGTGGTTAAAACATAGGACAAGAACCGTCGCGGACAGGTGTATAAAGAATTTCTAGAAGAACTCTAAAAACACCAACAAACGCGGATGAATTCAAGGCTCTTATTAAATTATTTCGACAACTCAACTGAACGATAGGGACAAAGATATGAGAAGCTCAACTCCCATGAGACTTCATTTTGAGGGCTCCGGTCTGGACTCTCATCAAATGAGTGTCCGGGAACTTGCTCCATCTTTAATTGCGCTGAACAAACTCATCAAATCACTCAACGATGACATTCATGGAGACAAAGCCACTGCTCAGCTTCAAGTAAAGACTCTCAAACCGGGAAGCTTTGGGCTTGACCTTCTTCTCGACGCAGGCTTCCTTGAACAAGTTAAGGACCTTCTTACTTGTAATGCGACATATGCGTTCATCAACGCCCACGAAATAATTCAAATTATGCTTGAGTTGTTTGTATTAAAGCGTTGGCTTGCAGGCAGAAAACCTGATCTGATCGAAGAAAAAATTGGCAAAGATGATGAACACAATGTCGAGATCACAATTAAAGAAGAGAAACTTGCAGTCGATCACAGAACATACAACCTCTATTTTCATCATCCTGAAATCAGAGATGATTTGAATAGCTTCGCCTCTCCTCTGGCATCAGCAGGTGTGGACAAGATGCAGCTGTCTTCAACAAGAAGACAGTTCGTTTTAACAAGAAATGATTACCAATCTTTCATTGCCGATCCGGAGGACAAAGACTTTTCAGAAAACATTCTTCAGAACGTCGCTCTTTTACTAAAATCGCCATACTTTGAAAAGGATAAGAAATGGAAGGTCCTTATGGGCGATCAATCGATATTCGTTTCAATTGAGGACGTGGCCTTTATGAATCAAGTTCTTTCCAGAGAGGAAACGTTTGCGACCGGTGATGCTTTAGTGGCAGACATCGTTATGACTCAATCGATTGAAAACAACAAAATTGTGACATCGTACAAAGTCACAAAAGTTCTTGAGCATAAAAATTCATTACAGCAATTGTCTATGCTGCTCTTCTAGGATCCGAAGTCCTTACATTGAGCTTTATAAGTTGGAATTTAGAAGCGAAAATTGAAATCTAATAGAAATTTAGAAGTGAATACAAAAGAACGTTGCCCCAGGGACGAGAGCCATACTAGCCGCCTATGCCAAGCGCTTGACACGCACCCGAGGCTTAACTGGGCTGGGGCAACATCTCTAGTATTATTTTAGCAGAACTTCACCAAACAGCATAGTGAAAATTCACACTTCGAAAAAGTCGTCCCCTAACTTAACGAAAACAAATAATTCAAAATTTCAAAGAGTCGATGATTCCCCTCAACGATTCCAACGTTAGTCTCAACAGCGTCTGCCTCTAAAGATAGTCGACCACCAGGACAAGGCAATAGACAAACAACCTGCTTACATACTTATTTTTGATGAAGTTCACGACCATCATTAAACTCCGTAGAGATGTTCAAAACGGTTTCCGCATTGTTGCTGGGAACTATCCTAATCGTGGACATCTGCTAATGCCAGAAGCGAAAAAATGAAGACTCATATTGCCAACTGGAAGGGAGGGACAGAAGCAACAGAATTTAGAAACTGATTCTTAATTGTCTTCAGAAAATTGAACAGGTAATACTTAAAGAAGAACACTGTGGGAGCGTTCCAGGACAAGAATTCTTAGCCAAACTCTTTATCCACTCCTACTGCAGCGTCGCAGATAAGCTTTTCAAATTTAGAATCAAGGACGATCAAGTTCTTCTTAGATTTTTTCTTGTAAATTCTTACCAAGAAGAGATCGTCTTTAGCCACTTTCAAAGTTCCTTTATTTTTGCTAACTGCTGCATCAGGCTGCTGCGCGACGAATAAACAAACGCAGATCAACAAGGTTTGTTATTTACTTAACTCTCGAATTATTCGAAAAGTGAGTTCCAACCGGAGTCAAAAAGCTTAGAGTAACATCGAAGACACCGAAGATTGCCGTACCTAAAGGATTTATCTCCCGTAAGAAACGTAATTCAGATTGTTGGTTAAGAGTTTTGCCAGCTTAGGCATGATGAACTCTTTTAGGGATACCATCTAGGATACCAAAAGTTTTTGACTTGTCTCATATAGTCTCGGATAGCTACAGAGGCTAACGCCCTGTATTTATTGAAGATAAAGAAAAACCCTGTAAATTTACAGGGTCTCTCGGAATTCGGTTTGGTGCCCGGGACTGGACTCGAACCAGCACGCCCGTGAAGGCGCTAGCACCTGAAGCTAGTGCGTCTACCAATTTCGCCACCCGGGCAACCAAGAACCGTAATTCTACATAGACATCTTTAAATATGCAAATTACGGTTCTTGATAAATGTTACTAATTGTTATTCAGGCTTTCTGTGGCCTTCGACCTTGGCAACAAGCTGGCCGAGACGCATCACGTCGTAAACTTCAAACGGCTGATGAATCCAAGGATTATCACCTAAGTATTCAACGTAATAATCCGGCTCAACCTGCGAGCAGGACTTCCACCAAAGCACCGCGGTTCTCACTTCCGTAATGCCTTTGTAGTTGTTTCTCAGGTGCTCAGTCACGCGCTTAAACGTCAGACCGGAATCCACCAGGTCGTCAACCAGAAGAACCTTGCCTTTCAAAGAGTCCGGTCTGCTCGAGGCAATGTATTTGCCAATGTCGAGCGTGCCCTGGACAGTACCCGCTGCTTCTCGGTAAGAGCTCGTCGCCAAAATGTTCAGCGGCATATCAAAAATGCGCGACAGAATGTCGCCCGGTCTGAGACCGCCGCGAGAAAGGCATAAAAGAGAATCAAACTTCCAGCCGCTGTCGTAAACATTAAAGGCTAAAGTTTCAATTAAACGGTGATACTCATCCCAAGATACATGAAGGTCTTTCATTCAATATCCCTCAAATAAAAAATTTATTCAGCAAACGGGTCGTGAAGAAGAATGGTCTGACCTCTGTCCGGTCCGGTGGAAACCAGCGCGATCGGGCAGCCGGCAACCTCGGAAAGACGCTTCAGATACTTCTTCGCGTTTTCAGGCAGATCATCCCACTTCGTAATGCCGAAGGTGGGCTCTTTCCAGCCCGGGAAATCTTCATAAATCGGCTTGCATTCGGCAAGCATCTCGGCTCCGACCGGAGTTACGTCAATGCGCTTGCCCTGGTATTCATATCCGACACCAAGACGAACCGTCTCAAAGCCGTCAAGAACGTCAAGCTTCATAACGGCTAAACCGGAAAGGCCGTTCCACTCAACGGATCTTCTCAGCGCTGCGCCGTCAAACCAGCCGCAGCGACGCGGGCGACCGGTAACAGCACCGAATTCATTGCCGCGTTTAGCGATCTCTGCGCCGACTTCATCAAACAGCTCTGTCGGGAAAGGACCGGAACCGACACGGGTGCAGTAGGCCTTCGTAATGCCGAGAATGTAGTTCAGTTTCTGAGGACCGATGCCGGCGCCGGGGCTAGCAAAACCCGCAACCGTGTTGCTCGATGTGACAAACGGATAGGTGCCGTGGTCAATGTCAAGCATGGTGCCCTGGGCGCCTTCAAAGAGGAACTGTTCGCCGTCGGCCATCAGCTTATTGAGTGTGTGAGAAACGTCGCAGATCTTGGAAGTGATTCTCGGCGCCATGGCAAGCGTCTCGTTAATCATCTTCTCAACGTCAACAGCTTCAGCCTTGTAGAAGTTAACAAGGAGGAAGTTGATCAGTTCGCAGTTAGCGCGAACCTTGGCGGCAAAGCCTTCCGGATCGCAAAGATCTTTCACATGCAGCGCGCGTCTTGCAATCTTGTCTTCATAGGCAGGACCAATGCCGCGGCCTGTCGTACCGATCTTCTTATCGCCAAGTGCGGCTTCGCGCGCATGGTCAAGAGCAATATGGTACGGAAGAACCAGAGGGCACTGACCGGAAACAAAAACTCTATTTTCAGCGTCAACGCCGTGCGATTTCAAATCGTCAATTTCTTTCAGAAGAGCTTCCGGGCTGACAACGGCTCCGTTGCCGATGTAGCACTTGACGTGCGCATGCATCACTCCGGACGGGATCAGACGAAGCACAGTCTTGTTGCCGTTGATAACCAGAGTATGGCCGGCATTGTGTCCGCCGTTAAAACGAACCACGCCCTGCACTTTCTCGGTCAGCCAGTCAACAACCTTGCCTTTGCCTTCGTCGCCCCATTGGGCGCCCACTACAACTACGTTCTTACTCATATAGTCCTCTTTTAAATTCGACGACCGACAGATCGCTCCGTCACCGTCCAAGTTCCATCAACAAATAACAATTCTTCATCCAGTCGATAAGCTTCTTCCAGAGATTCAATACTGTCTTCCGGAAGGGACTGGACCACAATTAATCCCTTGCTTCTAAGTTCTTTAATTTTTGCGTTGAGCAAAGGGTCTTCATCGTTAATCGGGGCCAATACAGCATACGGTCTGCGGGTGTCCATCACCGCGACAATTTCTCTTAAATAAAGCGTGAAGCCGACCGCGGGTCTGCGTCGGCCGAATCTTGCGCCGATGTCGTCATAGCGTCCGCCTCTCAGCACCGCCTGATAGCGGCCCGGAATATTGACGCTGTAAGTCACACCGGTCAGATACTGATAGCCGTGAACGTCGGCAAAGTCATAGCTCACGCCGTCGGCTCCGCTCATTCTGCCGAGCCAGCGTACGTGATCCAAAATAGGAAGAATTTCAGGATAGTCGGAGAATTCTTCGGCAATCTTATCCAGAACCGATTCATCTCCAAACATGACGGCAAGTTTTAACAGCGCGTCAACCGTTCGATCCTGCAGTACTCCTCTGAACTCTTCGATCGAGGTTCTGTCTTTATGGCTGAGCGCAAAAAGAATCTGATCCTGCACCGAGCCGGAAGCCGGATCCTTGTCCAGAATCGCCTTAACGACACCGGTATGGCCGAGATCCAGCATAATGTTCTGAATATTAAATGTCCTGAGCGCCTCAAGACCGAGACAAATCACTTCTTTGTCACTGTAAGCGCTCGTAGAGCCGAAAAGCTCGACGCCCGCGACATACGGCTGGCGTGAAGCCATCGGATGCAGCGGTCTTGCATGCAGCACGCTTCCGACATAGCACAGTCGCGAGACGCCTTCGCGGTTGAGAATGTGTGCGTCGATACGAGCGACCTGCGGCGTCATGTCCGCGCGAATGCCCATCGTTCTGCCGGAAACCTGATCGACAATTTTGAAGGTACGTAAGTCCAGATCGCCTCCGGTCCCTGTCAAAAGAGAATCTACATATTCCACAAGCGGCGGACGGACAATTTCAAATCCGTGTGAAGTGACAAGGCTCAGAAACGAGCTCCTCATTGCTTCAATAACTCGAGCCTCCCGCGGAAGCATGTCCGCGATGTTCTCGGGAAGAAGCCATACTGACATAATTCAACCCTTCTAAAAAACTAACATTGTCGACCAAACAACAACCAACCCTAAGACTACACTCCCAAAGCCTATGATTCGGATCTTCTCGCTAGGAATTCTGGTCGATTCGCGCACGGCCCTCTTCCAGAAGTCAGGGGCGATAAAAGGTAAAAACCCTTCCAGTACAAGGACAAAGCCTATTGCACAGAGAAGGGTTTCCATTTTCTTACCTAGCGATGTTTAGTTTTGAGCGCCGGCCTTTGAGTTTTTCAGATACTGGAAGAACTCGCTGCTCGGGTCAACGACCAGCATATCAGAGGGCTTGTTAAAGGACTGACGGTACGCCTCTAAAGAACGATAGAACTTCGCGAATTCCGGATCCTTGCCGAAGACCTGAGCATAAATCTCGTTGGCTTTAGCGTCGCCCGCGCCCTTAATGTCCTGAGCGTCACGATACGCTTCAGACAGAATGACGGTTCTCTGACGATCCGCGTCCGCTTTAATCTTTTCTGCTTCAGCAGCACCCTTGGAGCGCTCTTCGCTTGCGACACGCTTACGCTCAGCTTCCATACGGCGGTAAACCGACTCGGAAATCTCCGGAGTAAAGTCCACGCGTTTGAGACGAACGTCGACCACTTCAATGCCGAGATCCGTTACGCGCTTCTGCAGCGCTTCGGAAATTTCAGCCATCGCCTGAGCTCTGTCGCGCGAAGTGATGTCGTTGACGGTTCTTCTGTTCACCGCCTGGTTCAGCACGTCGCGAAGCAGCGAAGACATACGGTCTTCGGCCGCTCTTTCGCTGCCCTGGAAAGAAACCCAGTAGCGGCGCGGATCGGAAATACGCCATCTGACGTAACTGTCGATCATCAGGTTCTTCTTTTCGCTTGTCTGGACCAAATCCGCAACCGGCGTATCAATCGTCAGGATGCGCTTATCCAAATAAACCACATTCTGAAGCGGAGCCGGAAGCTTCACATGAAGTCCGGGTTTGTCCACGATGTCTCTTAACTCGCCGAGCATGAACACCAGCGCGTATTCGCGCTCATTGACGGTATACAGGCAGGTGCGACCGAACAAGGCGGCAAGAAAAACAAAAATGGCAAGTACGATTATTTTTTTCATCTCTCAATCCTTATCTCAGCGTCCGGGATAAAGGACGGGAAGTGTATGAATTATCCTGAGTCTGCCCCTCAGCGCTCTTTGCAGGCGCAGCGGCCTGCGCTGCGGTGTCGGCTGCCGCAGTATCGGCAGAGGGACGAGTCGAGCTTTCGCTGCGCTTCATCAGCTGATCAAGCGGCAGATAAAGCAGATTGCCGGAGGACTTGGAATCAACCATGACCTTGGAGGTGTTGTTGTAGATCTGCTGCATAGCGTCTACATACATACGGTCACGGGTTACCTTCGGAGCTTTTTCATACTGAGCGTAAACCTGTGCGAAGCGAGAGGAGTCACCTTCGGCCTGAGAGACCACACGGGACTTGTAGGCTTCCGCTTCCTGTCTCAGGCGTTCTGCCATACCCTTGGCTTTTGGCACAACATCGTTGGCATAGGCTTCGCCCTCGTTAATCTGTCTCTCTCTGTCCTGACCGGCTTTAACAGCGTCGTTAAAGGCGGCCTGAACCTGTTCCGGCGGCTGAGCGTTCTGAATCGCCACGGAGAGAATCTGAATACCGCTGTGATAACGATCAAGCATTTCCTGCATGAGGCGCTTCACTTCTTCGGCGATCTCCTGTTTGGATTCAAATAAGACGCTGTCCATCTTCTTTCTGCCGACCACTTCGCGCATAGCCGATTCCGCTGTCTGAATAACCGCGCCCATCGGATCTCGGGTCTTGAAGAGGAATTCTGCCGCGCCGGGACCTTCCTTAATACGGTACTGAACGTTGAACATCACATCCACGATGTTCTCATCATCCGTCAGCATCAACGCTTCTTTAAGGCGCTGAGAGGAACCTCTCATACCGATTTCAGCTTTACGAACGGAGCTCACGTCAACGAGCTGAACATCCTGGATCGGATAAGGCAGATGCCAGCGGAAACCCGCGTTCATGCTTTCGGTATAGCGGCCGAAGGTCGTCACCACGCCCTTCTGGCCTTCGGGAACGATATAAAAGCCCGAAGCAAGCCAAGCGCACACCGCAATCGCAGCGGCTGCCGCGACAAAGCCTGCGGAGAAATTGCGTCCGGCCTCGAACTGAGGCGGACGGAATCCGCTGCCCGTATTTCCGCCGCCGCTCGCGGGCTGCTTAAAGTCGTGGTCCTTGCGAAGCGGAGGTTCGTCAAAGTCATAATCGTCCTGCCGATCCTCGGTCTGAGGACGATTCATGTTCGCCTCAGCGTCGGATCGCGGCTGATTTTTCTGTTGTTTATTGCCAAATAAAGAATTCATACGGTCGTTGAACTGCTTCCAGAGCTCTTCCAAATCAACTTCCTGATCGGAAGCCTGAGGTCTTTTCTGCTCAGGCTGCCTGAATTCATCTTTTCCGGGTTGGACTTCTTGCTGACGATCAGTCTGAGGATTCTTTGCCTCATCTTTGTCGTTGGAAGGGTTTTCTTCCGAGCCTTTACGGCCCCAATGGGGGTCATTCAGTGACATTTATCTAAACAGTCCTTTGCAAACGCTCTATAGTCGGAGCGTCATATTAAATAATTGGACTAAGGATTCTATCACTTGATTATTAAGAACAAATATTGCGATAAATTTTGCAATACTTTTTCTTAATCTTTAATCTTCCGCCCGCAGCCGTTCAGTCCGATTCCAAGCTTTACACCGCACGGCAAGACGCCGTCAAAAGCTATTCAGACAACTTCCGCGAAGCGTTTGTTTCGTGAAACGCCTATGCTAAAACCGCCTTGCGGCCGAAACCCTTAAGGATGCCGTTGCCGATCGCGCAGGCTAATTTGCGCTGGAAGGCCTGAGTCCGAAGCTTGCGCTCTTCTTCCGGATTAGAGAGGAAGGCTGTTTCCACCAGCACGGAAGGAATATCCGGCGCCTTCAGAACGGCGAAGTTCGCCTGCTCGACTTTAGACTTATGCAGCTGATTAATGCGGCTCAGTTCATTAAGAATATAGGCACCGTAAATCGTACTGTCGCTCACCTGAGCCGTAAACGACATATCCATCAGGATTCGGGCGATCTGTTTGTCTTTTGTACTAATGTTCGCGCCGCCGATTAAGTCGGCGTTGTTCTGGTTGCGGGCAAGCCACTTGTTTGAGCTCGAGACGCGTCCTTTAGTGTTCAGCACAAAAAGAGAGGATCCTTTGGCTGCCGGCTTAACCCATGCGTCCGCATGGATCGAAACAAAAAAGTCCGCCTTGGCCGCACGAGCTTTCTGCACTCTTCGCTGAAGGGGAACGAAATAATCTCCGTCGCGCGTCAGAAGCGCTCTGAAGCCTTCAAGGCGATTGAGTTCCGCTCTGAGAATTTTGGCGACGGAAAGAACGACATCCTTTTCTCGAGTGCGGTAGCGTTTACCGATCGCACCGGGGTCTTCTCCGCCGTGGCCCGGATCAATCATGATGACCAGCGCTCGGGTGCGTCTCTTGGAAGTTGTTTTTGTTTCCGTTTTCTGAGGCTTTTTCTTTGTCGAGGCGATAACGGGCGGTTTGCTCGTCTGAGAAGACGGCTTGGGTGTTTTACCCGCTGAGGGCTGCACTTCCGGTTTTACCGGCACCAGAGTTCCGCTTTCAATACCCGCAAGGATCTGCTCGAGCTGATCCGCATCGGCTTCCTCACGGTTTTCTTCCATTCGCTTCTGACCCTCGGCGACCTGCGCGACGAGTTTCTGGACCGCGTCGGGTTCCTCTTCTTCCTTCTTGAGGATCGCAAGGATCGGATCCTTCTCCTGGACCGGATAGACGTCAAAAACCGTGCGGTATTTATAGGTGCCCGCGGGCTTCAGACTAAAAATCTGAGGTGAGACGTCCTGTTTGAAATCGATCGTGATGCGAACGACCGTCGGTTTGTACTGACCGCAGCGAATCCTCTGAATATACGGATCGTTCGGCTTAACCTTCTGAATGATGTTTTTTAATTTGTCCGTGAGTCTGAGTCCGTCCATATCCACAACCAGGCGGATCGGATCAGCCACGCGGAGCATGAAGTAATTCAGTTTTAGGGGCGCGTCGCTCTCAATCGTCACGCGGGTGTATTCATCCGCAGGCCAAGTACGAACGTCGATGATCTG
This sequence comes from Parasutterella muris, assembly GCF_009767915.1. GTDB lineage: Bacteria > Pseudomonadota > Gammaproteobacteria > Burkholderiales > Burkholderiaceae_F > Parasutterella > Parasutterella muris. The sequence goes on along the minus strand of NZ_WSRP01000013.1, from coordinate 17,592 downwards.
AGGCGTTTTAGCCGACACGGCCGGCACATACGTAAGAAATGCCGAGCAGAGAGAGCCGTAAATTAGATCGCGGCGGGTAAAGCAGCTCATTATCTTTCCAGACCTCTAACAATCCGCACGCCGTGATCGGTCAATGCGCTCACCTGAACTTCTCTTCCGTCGTCTTTGGGTAAAAGCGAGATCATCAGATCTGCGCCGGGAACGAGCGGCTCGGCTTTCTGAGTCCACTCCGTGACGCATACTCTTCCCGGGCCGAAGTTTTCTCTAAACCCCGCATCCTCGAATTCTTCCGGGTCTTCAAAGCGGTAAAAATCGAAATGGTTGAGCGTGAAGCCGTCAATGGAGTACGGCTCAAGCAGCGTAAACGTCGGGCTTTTGACTCTGCCCTCAAAACCGAGCGCTCTCAAAAGCGCGCGTGTCAGAGTTGTTTTGCCGGCGCCCAAGTCGCCGCAGAGACGAATATTCAGTCCGGAAGAGAGAATTTCATCTTTATTTTCTAAGAGAACAGCGGCAAGCTCGGCTCCAAGTTCATTGGTCGCCTGCTCATCGGGAAGATACCGTTGAAAGAATACGTCAGCGTGGTTCATACATTCTTTTTAATGTGAAATCTAAAGATAACACAATGATCTTTTCGATTGTATGAAAAAATCTCTGTTCACAATCTTTTGCCGCGCTGAATATTTTTCCACTCTCCGAGGCCCGCTCTGAAGGAAGAGCCATATTTGTTCACATGGAGCCGGGATATGAAACTTAAAAACGCTCGGTTAGATCCGGCGAAAACCGCCGAATCATCTGCCGCAGGGCCTGGCAAACCACTATTTGCCTAATTTTTAAATCTCTATATAATACGTTTTTCCTGTTGCCGGCATAGCTCAGTTGGTAGAGCAGCGCATTCGTAATGCGAAGGTCGGAGGTTCGACTCCTCTTGCCGGCACCATGGGATGCCTAGGTGGTGAAATGGTAGACACAGAGGATTCAAAATCCTCCGCCCTTAAAAGCGTGCGAGTTCGAGTCTCGCCCTGGGCACCATAAACAAAATTAGCATAATGAGCATGATGAGCAAAGCCCGTATTTACGGGCTTTTTTCTTGCCCTACCCCTTCGGATTTTGAGTATTATGAGCAGGAATAGAACTTTTTTAGAACTACTCACAGAACTTTTCTTCTAAAAAATTCGGAAAGTTTTACGGCAAAAAATCAGTTCTATCAGACAAAAATTTTTAGAACTTTTTCCGCTCTGGGCAAGTCCTTTGCATCAACAATTTTGTTCTAAGGGAATAAAAATGGCTTCAATTGCTCGCACCCCAAACGGTACATGGAAGATACAGTTTTACAGAAACGGTACCAAGGCTACAAAAAAACATTCAAAACCAGAACTGAAGCCAAAAAATTCATGGCCATGTTGGAAATCAGTCCGCAGTCAAGCAGCTCGAAGATCACTTTTTCTCAACTTTTGGAGCAATACATGATGGAGGTCTCGCTCAAAAAGAAAGGAGCAGGCAAAGAATGCCTCCGCATCAAAGCGATCATGCGGCGCCCGATCGCAAATGTTTTTTGTCGGACCTGACTCCAGCCATGATTCAGAAGTCAATACACCAAAGGTTGGAAACACCGTCTCCAAGAGGCGGCACACTGAACCCCGCTTCCGTTCGTCGTGAGTTCGGCATTCTCCGCAGCATTTTCAATTGGGCCGTCAGAATGGAAATGCTCGATAAGCCTCCCACACAAGGGGTTCTTCTTCCAAAAGAGCCTGAAGCTCGCGAGCAGACGGCTTCCAAAGAAGACATTGAACGGTTGCTTTTTTCTTGTGATTGGGACGGGAAAAGTGTCCCTAAAAACAGCACTCAGCTGATAATGCTCACCTTCCTTTTGGCCTGCAAAACAGGGTTGCGTGCCGGTGAAATCCTCAACATTGAAGAGAGTCGGATTGACGGCTCGCTCATCCACCTTCCCAAAGAAGCCACAAAAACAAGAGTGAAGCGTGACGTGGCCCTGACAGATTCGGCTCTGCGCCTGCTTCAATTAGCCAGAGCTTATAACCCCGATTCAGAAAGGATTTTCAGCGTGCTGAACGACTATGCAAGGGACGCATTGTTCAAGAAGATTCGGGACAAAGCGGACCTTAGCCCTGTAAAGGATTCAAACGGAAACATAATTTCCGAGGGCTTGCGTTTTCATGACAGCAGAGCAACGTTTGCAAGGTGGGCAGCGTCTCCCGACCCGAGAACAGGCGCCCCAAGATTAGACGTGCTGACTCTTGCGAGACAGACGGGTCATAGAAATTTGAAGATGCTTCAGAAGCACTACCGCCCGACCGCCGCAACAATTGTCGAGCGGTTGAACAAGCCAGAAGAGAATGACGAGGACCCGATTTTTTGAGGTTCTCTCCGCCCTGAACGACGGAGATTCTCTACTGCGTCAGCAGCTTGCGCTGCCGATCACTTCGGTGGATTCCTGCTGCTGATTCGACGTCGGTCTTTTGGACCAACCCGGATTCACTTGCGCCTGAGCATTTTTCTCAGACTCCCCACAGGGTGACTTCTCCCCGCCCTAATCGGGCAAGGAGAAATCAGTACGCACCCTTCAAATACTTTCGTTGTTTGAGTGTCCTCGATGCTCTGGGGACTAGAACAGGTCACCGTGCGATCCAGTGCGCACAAGAGTAAGAATTAAATTTACTTGATCTGAGTAATAGATCAATAACCAGTCAGGTTGGATATGACATTCTCGAACGTTTTTGTATTTTCGAGAATCTACAAGCTGATGATCTCGATACTTAGCGTCCAAAATTTCGTTATTAATAAGTTTGTCGATAACTATCCGCAGCGCTTCGGGATTAAGCCCCCTTTTCAACGCTCTTTTGTAATCCTTTTTGAACTGCGAACGGTATTTGACTTTAAGCATTTAAGGAATCCATTAGCTCGTCAGTTGTAGAAAACGGGCCAACGAGATCCTTCTCTTCAATGGCTTCATCAATTGCTTTCATGGTTTCCTGTGAAGGTTTTTCAAGCTCTAAGGCAAAAGGAAATCCGTTTCTTCTAATCATCGCTTTTGCAAAAGCATTAATAGCTGCCGAAGGAGAAAGTCCAAGTTCTTCACAAATTCGCGAGAATGCCGTTTTAACGTCCGGATCCATGCGAGCGCTAATCGTTGAGTAAGACATAACAAAACCGTTAATATGTAGTACAAATTACAGCTATTATAGTACAATCATTAAAAAATAAGTGTCAATCACAACGAAAGAAGTCCGCAAATCGTTTCTCAGATGGCGATAGCCCGGATGTAGTCACGGACTTTATCGAAGCCCCGTCGGTCGTAGCGCTGAGTAGTATTGATCGACGAATGTCCCATTGCCTCTTTCACAATGGAAATGTCCGCTCCGACATCCAGCATTCTTGTCGCAAACGTTCTGCGAAGGTCGTGGGGAGTGAATTTCTCAATTCCAGCGGCCTTTGTCCGTTTTTCAATCATCTTGAAGATGGCCATCGGAGACATTTACTAACTTATAAGCCCTATTGAGAGTTAAATCATGCCAGCCTTCGCATACAAACGAGTTTCTAGCGTCGACCAAGCTACTGACCGTCAATTAGCAGATTTAGATATTCACTTTGAGAAAATATTCGAAGACAAGGCCAGCGGGAAGGATACACACCATCCAGAGCTCGAAAGAATGATCGAGCACCTTCGAGAAGGAGATACGCTTTACATCCATTCTTTAGACCGCTTAGCTCGTAATCTTGTCGATCTTCAAAAGACCGTTGACCTTCTCACCACCAAGGGAGTTGAGATTTACTTTGTTAAAGAAGGTTTAAGCTTCGGAAGAAACAGTCAGCAACCTGCACTAAACAAGCTCATGCTTCAAATGCTCGGAGCTTTCGCAGAGTTTGAACGCAACCTTATCAAAGAACGTCAGCGGGAGGGCATTGAACAGGCGAAAAAAAGCGGTGTATACAAGGGGCGGAAACCGATTGAGATTAAGTTATTTAACCAAACACTGGAACTTGTAAACGGCGGCATGAAAACCACGGAAGCAATTAAACAGACCGGAATTAAACCCGCTACTTATTATCGTTACCTGTCGAAGAATAAGTAGGTTACGTGGTAAGTTACTAAAATTTACATATACACAACTTATTGATTAATAAATATTATTATAGACCGCCCTGGGCACCAAAACGAATTCTGAGAGACCCCGCAGCTTTACGGGGTTTTTCTTTATCTTCAATAAATACGGGGCGTTAGCCGCTGTAGCTATCCAAGGCTATACGAGACAAGCCAAAAACTTTTGGTATCCTAGATGGTATCTTGGATGGTATCCCAGCTGTTCATCAGAAGAAGCTCTCGAGTCACGACACTTCTTCAAGCAGAAAAAATCCAAGTTCAGCTGAAGCAGACGCCTGTCTCTTAATTTTCACATTAGCCCATGGCGATATAGGCCTTTACGCATCCTTAGATAAGATAATCACTGCAGCGATACCCGTATTCTTCATAATCGTTTGTGCATCCTCTAGCCAATACAAAGACGATGACAACTTGACCCGAGCCCCTTCCTAATAGCTCGAAGCCTATCAAGCGCTGCCGTATGGTTTCCTCACCAACCGAAGAATTCACTAAACCGGAAAAGTCAGAGTTTTTGCTCTTTCCGTTTTCTAACCAAACGGTCGGTCTTTTAAATCCGGAGACAGAATAAAAATACTTAATGCTTCCACAGAAGGCCTGTGTACCAATACGAATCGCTTTTTATCTCAATCAACATAGCGCTTTTTAGCTACAACCTAAAGCTTAGACACGGGATTGCTCGCACCTGGAAAAGCCAATATTCTATAAACTCAGGTGACACAAGTGACTCTCTTAGCTTCGATCAGGCGTCTGGGCCTACCACTCATAATTGCTTCACAAGCTGTTTTTGTGCTACAGGCTGCCGCGGCCGCCGATGAAGCCGCCATTGTTGTGGCTGTGCAGAACAGCAACCAAACAGCATTGGAACGCTCATTTGCCAAAGAGACAATACGTTTTCTTTCGGACAGCAACTACGATCGAAGCATCATCTTCAAAAAACTCCCGCTGGATCAAATAACAAAGCTTGCGCAGGAGCGCAAAATCGACTTCGCTCTGCTCGGACCTGACGCTTACGCGGCAATGGAAATCCATTTCGGCGCACATGCACTGTGCAGCCAGCGCCTGATTTCCGATGAAAGCAAAAAAGTCTCTGGTGCAGCCGTGCTCATTAGCGCAGACAACAAAAACATCAGAGAGCTTTCTGATCTCACCCGCGTCGCTGTCTCAAAAGACGAAAGCCGGGCATTTTTTGTTAAGGCGTTTAAAAGAGAACTCCTGCAGCTCGATTCAGACGCCGACAGAGGCAAAAATATCTCTATCGAGCTCTTCTCTCAGTCAGAAACACAGCTGCTTGATCTTCTTCTAAGCAGTCAAATCTCCGCTCTGCTGCTGCCTGCGGGCGCACTCGAAAAGCTCAAGAGTTCGGATGCATCTGCCGCAAAACTTCTAAAAGTCGTAGGAGAAACCTCTTCCAATCCAAATTTGGCAAGTTCCTCTTCTTTGTATCCGGGTCTCACTTTCGCGGCCTTCCCGTCCTCAGATTCAGAAACCGCCGCCCGGTTAACGGCTTCGCTGCTTGGAATGCCTAGCGCAGACGGCTACGAATGGAGCCTTCCGACAACGTTCGAATTCGTTCATGAGCTTTTGTCCGTGATTCGTGACGCGGACTACTTAAAGCGTCCCGACCAGTCTCTGCTGACGCTGCTTAAAGAATACTGGATGTACCTCTGTTTCGCCCTGCTGGCTGTCCTTGCGCTAATTATCCATTCGCTCAGAACAGAGGTTCTGGTTAAGCGAAGAACCGCGCAGCTGACGCTCGCCCTAAAAGAAAGAGAAGCCATGAAAGAAGAAGTCAACGCGTACATCAAACGTTTGGCCTATATGGAACGTATCGGCATGGTCGGCGAGATTTCTTCAATGCTCGCCCACGAGCTTAAGCAGCCGCTTGCAGTGATTCATAACTATGCCCGTGCAATCACTCGAATGCTCGCAAAGGACATCGTTCCTGACAGACCGACAATGGGCTCCGTCATCGACAAAATTGATGATCAGTGCGACAAGGCTGCAAAAATCATCGACCCTGTTCGCTCCTACACTAAGGATAAAGAGAAAACGAAGACCGTCTTGGACTTGTCGCAGCTCAGCCTGCTGGCTGTACAAAACTTCAAAATTCTTTTTAATCTTGATGTGCAGCACAAAATTGAGCCGAACGTACGTATTGTCGGCAATCCTTTAGAAGCTGAACTGCTTTTAAACAACCTTTTAAAAAACGCAATGGAAGCGGGAGAGGAAAACTCAGAACCGCAGGTGAAGCTGATCGTCCGCTCAAGCGGCTCTAACGCGTTAATCGAAATCAGCGACAACGGACCTCTTCTAACGGACGAAGAACTCGCCTCTATCGGTGTACCGCTTCAGTCAAGAAAAGCCAACGGTCTTGGACTCGGCCTTGTCATTGTTCAGAGAATCGTCGAATCGGCACGCGGAAAAATCCAATTCCTTAGAAATTCTCCGTGCGGTGTTCGCGTCATCGTGACTTGGCCGTTAAGTCAGAACAATCCTAATGAGAAGGAATAAAAAACTATGAGCGCAAATCCAATGTCAGTTGTCAGAATCGTGGACGACGATGAGGATGTGAGAAATTCACTGAAATTCCTTCTCGAGGCAGAAGGCTGGAAAACGCAAGTTTATGCGAACGCGGACGAATTTCTTGAAAAAGACAATGCCATGATTCCCGGCTGCCTCATTCTGGACATCCGTATGCCCGGGACCTCAGGTTTAATGCTCCAGAATCGGCTGATCGAGGCGGAATACGCGCTGCCGATCATTTTTATTACAGCGTTCGCCGAGGTCGGGACAGCCGTGATGGCGCTGCGCAGAGGCGCTTTGGATTTTCTGACGAAACCGATTAATGACGAACGACTCTTAGAAAGCGTGGAAACCGCTGTCAGCAACGATTGGAAACGCCGCTCCAGTATTGAGCACTCCAAAAAAGCGCATGAACTCGTCAGCCTCTTAACCGTACGAGAGCTCGACGTCGCGCGCCTCGTCGCTGAAGGGCTCAGCAATAAGCAAATCGCAGTCAACCTTGGAATCGCAGAGACAACGGTCAAAGTGCATCGCACCTCAATTTACCGAAAGCTCGAGGTCAAGACTCCGCTAGAAATCTTTAAGCTTCTTGAGCGATAAGAGGTAGTGAGAAGCGCTCTCTGCCGCAGTCCTTCCAAAAACAACCGCCGCAAGCTCCGAGTTGCCCGGCAGGCAGGATTTGCCGTGGACTCCCCCGACTGCTTCTCCGGCCGCGAAAAGCCCCTTAATGGGCGAACCCAGCGCGTTCAGAATCTGCGCATGCGGATCTATACGCACGCCGCCAAGAGTCCTCTGCTTCACCAACGTCACTTTGACAAGCATCAGCTTCTCGCTGCCGATCCATTGGGATAAAGCGGGCGTTTGCCGCTCGTTCATGCGCGTTGCTCGATCGGCATATGCACTAAGGTCCGCAGTCAGTGTCCGCCAGAACTGCTCGGACACAAAACTGAAACTTCCCTCCTGAACGCTTTCGCCTCTGTGCACGCAGACCGCTTCACCGATAGAAAACACTCGCCAGATCGCCTGTGCCTGAGCTTTCGGAAGATTCTCCGTCATACTTGAGGGAAAAAGCGCGTAGGCCGTATGATCCGGAGATGACAGCAGCGCCTCAGTTCGCTCAACGGAGTCAAGACCGGTAGCCAGGAGTCGGCCGTCCCTGCTCACAAGGACGGATGCCTGCGTCGGAAGACGAAGCTGTGTCGGCACGGAGTCATTGAGCACCGTCAGATAATCCAGAAAATCCATTCCTACGCAGCCCGCTCCGTTTCTGACAAGCGCTTTCAGAAAATCCGCGCTGCGGCCGTGCGTCGGATCAATACTCCGCAGTCCTTTATTTCTCGGATCATGAAAGGAGCAGATCCGATCATCGGAAACAAAACCGCCGCTGCATGCAATCACGGACAATGTGCGAACTTCTCTTATTGCACCCGAACTCTCAGCGTACGTTAACTTCCAGCCTTCGTCCTTCTGTTCCATTTGTTTGACTGAAGCGGAACATACGCAGTCGACGCCGCCCGCTAAAAGCGCTTTTAATAAACACTCTCTGAATTGAGATAAATCTCTAAAGTAAGCCCCGCGCGGAAATCCCGATCCCGGGAGCTGTACAGTCTTGAGCATAAATTCCGCGCCAAGATTGCGAAGCCAAATCTTCGCATCGTAAGAGCGGTAACAGAGTTCACGAACAAGTTCTGGCGAGGCGCGATAACCAGACCTTTCCAGTGTCTGCTGCATAAACAGTTCAGGGGAATCGAATATACCCTGTCGGCCCTGAGCTGCCGGATCAACCGCGTTAATCGCCCCGTCATAGAAGGGAAGTGTCTTTGTGTAAGGAAGCGGCTTTGAGGCGGATTCCAGAAGAAGAACGCGTGTTTTTGGGAAGGCTGCTGCAGAGATCGCCGCACAAACACCTGCAAGACCTGCGCCTACTACCGCTATATCGTAATAAGCATGTTCAGACATCGCCCGATACTCCGCTCACTGCACTTCTTCCGGCAATTCTTCCAAAAACATGCGCTTCCGTAATCGCGTTGCCTCCAATTCGATTTGCTCCGTGGATTCCGCCGACGACTTCTCCGCAGGCAAAAAGACCTTTAATCGGAGCTCCTTCCCAATTCATCACACGGCAATACCGATCAATCAGCAGGCCGCCCATTGTGTGATGAATTGCCATATCGCACGAAGCCGCCCAGAACGGCTCCTGTGTAATGGCGTAGCGCATACTCTCTCTGCCGCGTCCGAACTGCCGGTCGTTTCCGCTCGAAACCGATTCGTTGTAATCCTTAATGGTCTTCACAAAAACAGCGGCCGGGATTCTGAGTTTTTCTGCCAATTCCGCGATCGTGCTGCCTCTGAAGACCCTCTGCTTTTTAAGCTCTTCTTCGGCGTTCTCGCGAAATGCGAGCGGACACTGCATATAGCCGTCGTTATCGACAATCACATAAGCGCGCTTATCGGGAAGCGAAAGGACTTTATCGCGGATAACGTCTCTGAACTCATCTTCTCTCACAAAGCGTCTGCCTTTTGCGTCCACAAAAAGCATTCTTTCGGTAAAAACCGCAAAACGAGAGAAGCGTACGGGAGACGGCATACATTCGATGTAATCGCAGCCTGCGGCATAGGCTCCGATCGCGATGGCTTCCAGCATGACCTCTCCGGTGGAACTTGGAGGATTGGTCGTTTCAAGTCCGCGCAGTCTGACGTCGTGCGCCTCGCACAGCGCAGCATTTGCGGCAAATCCGCCGGAAGCGAGAATGAGGGCTTTGCGTGCGCGGATAAATCGAGCTTTAGCTTTCTTGCCACTCGGACCGGATGTGTTCGAGGTCTTAACGCCAAGCACACAATTGTTTTCCGCAATGATTTCGTCCGCGGACTGAGAGTATTGAATTTCGATGCCGCGCTCGAGACATCGCTCGACCAGAATATCTATATAGCTTTCATTCGGGTTTTGAACCAACGGGATATGTCCCCGCGGGAACATGCCGCCGTAGATTTGCGAGCAATTATCCGCATAGCGAACTCCGTAACCTTCCAGCCAGTGCAGACAGTCAAGCGCCTGAGAGCACAGTATGTGAATCAGCTCCTTGCTGCCCTTTCCGTGCGAGCTTTTAATGGTCTGAGCTTCAAAAAGCTCCAGCGAGTCTTCGATATGCATTGCCCGCTGCCGCTGCGGATCCACCGCGTTGAAGTAGCCGCAGGAGATTCTGGAGGCGCCTCCCGCAAAAGACATTTTTTCCAGAATGAGAATGCTGCGGCATCCAGCCTCATGAGCAGAAAGTGCCGCGGAGAGGCCGGCAGCGCCCGAGCCGACAATAACCACGTCAAAGGACGCGTCCCACCGGTGAGCATCTTTTGCCTGCGCACGAAACACCGGAGCGGCTGAAACTGCTCCGACATAGGTAAAAAACTCTCTGCGGGTGGGATGGCTCAGCGTCATGTTTCATTATCCTAAGCGGGGATAATTTCGCTTATTTAACCTTGAAATCAAAATTATGGCACTGGGCACAATAATTTTCAGGTTCTGCGTGCTGCACATGGCACAGTGTGCATTCGAGCTGGTTTGAGTAATGGGGCGACGTATGCGGATTCTGAGGTTTCACGTTCTTCGTTTTCTCTACGAGCTCATCCGGATTATGGCACTTAGTGCACTGGTTAATGTCCGGCGCGGAGATTTCATTTTTCTCTCCGTGACATGCCGCGCAGGGGACGCCCTTGGCGACATGGCGGTCCGCACCGAACTTTCCTTGCTCGGCTGCCTGAGCGAAACCGGTGAAACACACAGCCAAGAAGCAGCTTAGCAGCATTATTTTTTTCATAGTATCTCCTTAGACAATCGGCCGCAGGGCAATCCCGCGGCCGATTCTGCGACTTAATTCGTTAAGAGTGATGACTTCTTATGATTTAGCGCAGTTTTCACCGGCCATACGACCGAATACGAGGCAGTCGAGAATGGCCACAGAGCCGAGACGAACCGCGCCGTGGACATGTCCGGTCGCTTCGCCCGCCGCGTACAAACCTTTGATGGGCTTGTCGGTTTTAACATCCAGGACTCGGCACTGATCGTCAGTGATAAGACCGCCCATAGAGTGATGAACCTTAGGCTGAAGTTCGCCAATGTAGAAAGGCGCAGTTTCAACCGGAAGCTGTTCATTATTGATGTAGCGGCCCAGAACCGGATCGTTCTTGGACTTCACGTAGCCGTTGAACTCAGCAATGGTCTTCTTCAGCTGTTCAGGATCAATGCCCTGAGCCTTCGCCATGTCATCAATCGTGTCGTACTTCATGACGAGTTTGCGCTCGATCTGCTTATCGAGCATGCCGGGTCGCTGGGCTACAAACGGTTTGATGCCGTTCGCGTCGGCAATAGCGAAGCATTTACGGCCGTTTGCCTGTTCAACCATAATCGCGTCTGCGCGAACTTTACGGTTAGCCAGTTCATTAACAAAGCGCTTGCCGGCGCTGTTGGTCCAAAGACCGTACTCGGCAGCGGCAGTCTGGTTAAACTGCCAGCCGATTCCCATGCCCTTCTCGTGAGGATTGCCCCACGGTCCGCACTGGATCCAATCGTTTTGAGCCTGCATACATCCGATATTGGAGGTTTCTCTCCAAAGCTCTGACGTAGCACCCGGCTGATTTGTTGTATCGAGTGTCGCGTTCAGTTTCGGATCCTGGATTGTTCTGTAGGGAACGTCCGCGGAGAAGCCGCCGTAGCAAAGGACAACGCCCTTATTGGCCTTAATTGACTTCGGTTTTCCGCTGCCCGCTTTCGGGAAGCGGTAGCCCTCGAACACTTCGACGCCCTGAACCCCCTCAGGCGTACGAATGATGCGGTCCACATAAGTTCTTGTGCGGACGGGGATACCAAGTGCTTTGCACTTTTCGAGTTCTTTATTGACGATACCGGCGCCGGAGCCGATCTTAGTCGTCACATAGCGCGGAACGGAATGGCCGCCCTCCTGGCCAATCGCGTCCGGCAGATACTCGACTCCGAGTTCATTAACTGTCCACTCATAGTTGGATAACACACGATCAACCATCTGACGAACTTTCTTCGGATCGTTCATATAGTTGCCGGCGACGAGAATATCTTTTTCCAGAAGTTCTTTAGAGTCCTGGATTTTGTGCATTTTCTGCTGCGGGCAGCCTGTCGCAGTCAGGATGCCGCCGTTAATGATTGAGTTACCGCCGGCCGTAGGCATTTTTTCCAAAACGACAACGTTGGCCCCGGCTTTCTTAGCCTCGATAGCGGCAGCTAGTCCGGCAAAACCGGATCCGATCACGATCACATCAACTGTTTCATCCCATGTCTTTGGCTGCTGAGCGACGGCAGCGGATGCGAAAGAACCGGATGCGACGGCGACAGCGCCGGCCATCGAACCTTTGATGAAAGAGCGGCGAGAAGTATTCTCCATTAATTTCTCCTTGTTTAAGACCTATCAAAAGATAGTGAAATCATTTTAGGATTTCCCTCTCATACGAAAAATAGTTCTATAAGCAAGTGGTTATCGCGTCGCAATGAATATATCCAGTTGATTTATCAGTAATTAATTTATTAGTTAAGCAATACTACCTACGACGTTAGGTGTACTTTACAAAGGGAGGAATCGGGATTTTATCCGAAATGTTTTGATCAGTATTTGATCATTTACTTTATAACTTTTTGATTCATAAATAAATGGGTTAATTATATTTAGGGCTAAGTAGCTGAAGAATTCGAAAAATAAAAAAATACTGAAATCCCTTTCTAATTAGGCCGACGCGTAATCGACGAAGACCGCCATGCAAACAGAATTCTCGATAAGAGTCAGTACATTATTCATAACCTATTTTGTTCTTCGATCTTTCACGTTCTTCTTTAACTCTAGCACCGCCACATCTACACCCCTTAATTTGTTTTAAGCGTTTATACGAATTCAAAACTCTTTTACATAGTATCAAAATGTAATAATGTTCAATGGAGGTTATATGGACTCAAAGAAATTACTGGTAATTACAGCTCTAGCTATAGGGGGGGGGTGTTAGCGGTTGCGCCGTACCCCAACTGCCTTCTCAACAAGCCGAACAACTTACCGTAGCTAAAGCTCAGCGTGAAATTAAAATCGGCATGACATCCGAACAAGTTGTCGAAGCCCTGGGTTCACCTAATATGGTAACAACAGACTCACAACGCAGGGAAACCTGGGTTTACGACAAAGTTTCTACAAATGTCCAATATTCAAAGAGCAACGGTGGTGTCTGGTTGCTCTTATTCGGTGCAGGCGGCTCTGCTGGATCTCTGTCTCAAAACCAAAGAACTCTCACCATCATCGTTAAATTTAATTCTGACGGCAGAGTAAGAGACTTTGCATATAGAACTTCTTCTTTCTGAGGCCGTCATGAAAAAAACACTATTATCACTTTGCGCAAGCTCTGTGCTTCTTACGGGCTGCACGGTCCATACAGATCATCTTTATGTTCTGAACGAAAATTATCTGCAGGAACGTCAGCAGCAAACAAGGCGATTTGAGACCAAGGACGAGGAACTAATCCTTTCTTCATCCGCTCAGGTCTTGCAGGATCTTGGATTCACCTTAACCGAGAGTGAAACTAAGATGGGCTTGTTAACGGCATCCAAAGAAAGAGACGCCAAAAATGGGGGCCAAATTGCAGGGGCCATTCTTCTAGCCGCCTTAACGGGTGCTCGGATGCCTATGGATACTGTACAAACAATTCACGCCACGGTTGTTTCATCCAAAAGTAAAACTGAAGATGGCTATCTTGTGAGAGCCAAGTTTGCTCGTGTCATATTTAACGACATGGGAGGCGCAAAGATAGAAGTGATTCAGGAGCCGGAGATTTACCAAGAGTTCTTTAATAAGCTCTCGGAGTCCGCCTTCCTCACTGCAAATGATATTTAGGATAAAAAATGAAAAAAATTCTCATCGCCATTGCCGTCGCTTCTTCGCTCTTGACAGGATGTACTACTACTAATCAAGCAGTTTTAGGAACTACAAAATCTCAAGTTGAACTTAGAAGTTTCCAAAGCAGAGCCTTCGACACAACGGATAAAGCTTTTGTCCTGCGTTCAGTAGTTTCTACAATGCAAGACTTAGGCTTCATCATTGATAAAGCCGACACAACATTAGGAACTGTGAGCGGAACAAACTACGTTGTGCCTATCAGTAAGCTGACTGTATCCGTAAGGGATAACAAGGAGAAAAAGCAGATTATAGTGAGAGCCAGCGGACAAGTGGGTGTTAATCCGATCGATACTCCAAAGGCATATCAAAACTTCTTCAATGCTCTTTCTCAGTCATTGTTCCTTGAAGCTCACAATGTAGAGTAAGTTAAAAACTCTTATTCTCTGAATACGGCCCGCTGAGGTAAATCTCCTTCGAATTTTTGCCCCAGCAGGCTTCTTTTGTCTCTGAATTTAGTGAATCCGTAAAGCTATCAAAAGCTCTACCGACCTTCTGAAGATAAGGGGAGGAGCTGTAAGCAGCTTCAGGGTTAGTTTTTACAACCTCGTACAAAACTTCCTGCGCGAAAATCACATTCCAGAATTATTTTTAAAACTTCTTCCAAAGAAAAACACCGCCGGGTTCATTGATTTTTGCGACGGTGTTCTGCAGAGAAAAGAGCTGAAGAAAATAATTAATTCATTCTGTGCGGCGTATCAATTACGTCCGAGATTTCTTCCAGCCCTTTGCACTCGATCTCAATACCGAGCTTTTTGAAGCCTTCTTTTAGGCTTTCAGTAATGACCTGCTGGAGGACCTCGGGCGGAACGTCCTCTGAAAGAGAAAACCCGCCGATAGGAAGAGGCATTGCCTGGCTGCCAAGCTGAGCTTCCGCTTCGGCTACTTCTTCTTCCTTTTTGATTTTTTCAACGGCGTCTCGCAGCAGAAAGGCGCATATACACTGCTCGAGCCAGCTTTTGCGGTCTATCTGCAGCTCGTCAAGAGAGTCAAGCAAACGCTTTTTCAGCTCGTCTTCAATATCAAAAACAATCTTTGCCATTTCTAAATCTGTCTATGCGAAGGAGGATGAGTCTAACAACAAAGGCGCTCTAACAGTGAGCATTTTGTTAACGATAGTAGTTACTCTCTTTATTCTAAAGAACAAGCCTAAGAATTTAGGCCTGTCGACCGCTGATTGCCTGTTCAGGAAAGATGCTGCACCTATCACTTTTAATTTCTTAATCGAGCCCATAGTCTCTTAAAACGCTTCTAGCTCATCTGCACTCGGCTCGTAGCACAAAAGCAACTTCGCAAACTAAAAATTTTAAAATCATTCGCAAACGACGATTAACCTTTTTATGCGATTATCCAAGAAATTGAAACCTTACCTCAGGAATTGTCTGTTTATTTACCCTGCTTTCAAAGCAGCGCGTTAAGTCTAGAATAAATCTAACTCTATGATTAACAATAGAGTATTCAAGGAGAACTTATGAAACTTACAACACTTGCACTTTCAATTAGCGCCGCCATTTGTTCGACTGCAGCTTTTGCCTACACACCCGGAACCTACACCGCTTCCATCGCCGGACAGAACGGTCCGGTCACCGTCGAAGTCCAGACTTCTGCGGATAAAATTCTTTCCGTTAAAGTGCTCAAGCAGCAGGAAACTGAAGGTATCGGCTCTAAAGCTGTCGTACAGCTTCCGAAGGAAATCATGACCGCTCAGTCTGCCGACGTACAGGCTGTTGCCGGCGCCTCTGTCACATCTGCCGCCATTAAGAAAGCTGTTCAGGAATGCCTTGGCAAAGCCAGCGGCAAAAAAGCCGCTCCGGTCTCGTTAAAGAACGGCGTCTTCGAAGGCCAAGCATACGGCAACAACGGCTGGCTCAATGTTGAAGTGACCATCAAAGACAACAAGATCACCGATATCAAGACACCCGGACAGCGTGAAACACGCTTCCTTGGCGACACTGCGATTAAGACCATCGGTAAAGATGTTATCGAATACCAGACTCTGAACGTGGACAATGTCGCAGGCGCAACCGTCACCAGCACCGCATTCAAGACAGCCATCGGACAGGCAATTGAAAAGGCAGGCGGCAATATCGCCAACTTCCAGAAACCGGTTCCTGAAAAAATTAAAAAAGTCGCAGGCTCCATTAAAGATCATGCCGACCTGATTATTGTCGGTGCGGGCGGCGCAGGTTTATCCGCAGCGGTAACCGCGAAAGATCTCGGCGTTAAGAATGTTCTCGTAATCGAGAAGATGCCGGTTGTCGGCGGCAACACGCTCCGCTGCGCATCCGCTTTCAACGCGGCTGATCCGGAACGCCAGAAAACGCTTCCGATGACGGATACACTCAAAGACGCCATTGTAAAAGCGATCAGCGAAAAACCGGTCAGCGAAGAACACAAACAGTTAATGGCTGACGTTAAAGCCAAGTACGAAGCCTACTTAAAGAGCGGTTCCAAAACACTCTTTGACTGTCCGGAATGGCATGCGCTTCAGACCTATAACGGCGGCGACAAAGTCGGCAAGATTCCTCTGATTCGCGAGTACGCCAACAACGTTCTCGACACGCTGCACTGGATGCAGTCCAAAGGCGCTCCTGTTATGGATCGCGTCAGCCAAGGCGCGGGCGCGCTTTGGCAGCGTACGCATCAGCTTGATGCTCCGGCGGGGCTCGGCTTAATTTCTCCGCTGTATGACAACGCTGTCAAGCAGAATGTCCGCTTTAAACTCGGCCTGAGAGTCAATGACGTCATCATCAATGACAAAGGCCGCGTCATTGGCGTCACCGCCACTGATAAAGTCGGCAACAAGTACGAAATCACCTCCAAGGACGGTGTCATTCTTGCAACCGGCGGCTACTCTCAGAATAAAGAGATGCGCCAGAAGTCTGCTCCGCACCTTACACCTGATATGGTCTCCACCAATCAGCCGGGTGCAACCGGCGACGGCATTATCATCGCGACCAAACACGGCGCAGATACAACCGGCATGAATTATGTTCAGGTCTATCCGCTTGCCACACCGGGTACCGGCGCTCTTCAGGGCCGCGCCCGCAAGATGAGCGGTCTTGATGATGTCATTGACGTCAATAAGAACGGTGAGCGCTTCGTTAAGGAAGACGCCAGACGAGATGAGTTCGTTGCCGCCATTAAGAAGCAGCCTGACGCGATCTGCTACGACATCAATGACTCTTCCATTGTTAAGCCGCTCAACAGCTTCAATGAAGACGTTGAAACTCTCGTCAAGATCGGCCGCATTTATAAAGCCGATACACTTGCGGATCTGGCAAAGCAGCTGGGTATGCCTGCTGACAAACTGGAAGCGACTGTTGCGGAATTCAACAAGATGGTCGAAGCCAAGAACGATCCGAAGTTCGGCCGCAAGCTGTTTGACCGACAGATTATTAAACCGCCGTTCTACGCGACACCGCGCGCTCCTTCCATCCACCACACGATGGGCGGTCTGATGATTTCTCCGAACGCTCAGGTTTTGGATAAGAACGGCAAACCGATCCCCGGACTCTTTGCTGCCGGCGAAGTTACGGGCGGCATCCACGGTTCTAACCGTCTCGGCGGAAACGCCACTGCGGACGTCTTAACCTTTGGGCGCATTGCCGCTAAAAGCGCTGTTTCGCAGAAATAGAAGTTAGTTGACGAAGGCCCGCTTTCACGCGGGCCTCTTATTTGGCTGTATGGCTCTCAGAGTTAATACAATAATTTCAGCGCTGCCGTCCTCAAAGTCTATGAAGCTCAGCTCGTGTGCTTTTGATCTTTCAAGCTTTCATTAGAGATCGAAGGACATTAGCTAAAGTCTGAGTTTTTGCTGGTCCAAATCCAGCTGTTCCGAAAGGTTTTTTAGATCGATAAGCATGTCGTTGACGCTCATAAGCGTACTCTCACCTGAGTTTGGCAGAATTTATTAAACAAAAAAGCTCTCAGTCCTTTGATTATCAGGGAGTTGAGAGCTTTTTAAAATTATTGTCTTGTAGGTATGCTAGAGCA
>NZ_WSRP01000137.1 GCF_009767915.1 Parasutterella muris | reverse complement strand
TTTATTATCTAACTAGCCGGATATCAATCGGTATCCGGAATCACATGCTGCCTTTGAACTCCTCCGGCGATACATACCCTAAAGAGCGTTGAATGCGCTCTGTGTTGTACCACGTGATGTAGTCAGAGATGATTTCCTGAGCCTTTGCTCTCGTCAGCTCTATTCTTTCCTGCGAGTCATTCTGCGGAACGTTTCACTCTTCATATGCCCGTAAAACGTTTCCATGCTTGCGTTGTCAAGGCAATTTCCTCTTCTGGAGTAGCTCGGACGAGCTCCGAGTTTTCTCACCGCTTTCACGTAAGACATACTTGTGTAGGTTCCACCTCTATCGCTG
>NZ_WSRP01000136.1 GCF_009767915.1 Parasutterella muris | reverse complement strand
TCATAGTGTTTCTTACTTCTCAATTCAGCGACTTGTTTGTTGTACTGCTGATTGATGCTCTTCAGTATTTTGCCTTTGACCAAAAACGGCCTGATTCCGGGTTTGGTCGAAACGAAAGTTGCAAAATTATCAATACCTAAATCACAGCACAAAGCTTCATTCGGATTCAAAGCGACGCTTCTTGAATTTTTACACTCATCCTTACCGACACGATAAGTCAGCTCCACAATAAATGTATTTCCCATCGGAATAATTCTCAGATCGCCCGTAACTGCTTCCTCCGCTTTGGCGTTGAACTCCTGATGTTTACAGCAAACTACACGAATGGGAGAAAAATCGATATCTTTCCC
>NZ_WSRP01000135.1 GCF_009767915.1 Parasutterella muris | reverse complement strand
TCAAGCCGGATGCTTTGATCTGGTTTGCGTATTTTGAGACAGTTGACTTCGATACGCTGACGGAAGCTGCAATTTTCGAATACGGTTGATTCAAGTTCAGCAGAGCTGCAATTTTCTTGATCTTTTCCATTGAAGATTGTTCCATAAATTGTCCCTAAAAAATTTAAGGACCTCAGACTACAATCCAACGGAAAAAACTGAAACATGCTAAGCGTTCGAACCAGTGAGAACACCGTACTCAACTGGCAGAACAATTAGCTAGCTACTATTATGAGAGGGGGCGTTCGAACACTGTCTTGTCCTGAAAAAAGTTGACTACTTAGGGAGTCAACAATGAAAGTTGAAGAACAGATATCTACACTAATGA
>NZ_WSRP01000134.1 GCF_009767915.1 Parasutterella muris | reverse complement strand
TGAAACGCCTCCACGCCGATGATAGTGAGTTGTATTTCTTGCGAAAGTAGGTAGTCTCCGGGCTCTCCATTCTTAAAGCCTCTTGCTGCGAACGCGGTGAGAGGTTTTATCCCGACTTTTCCTTGATTTTTAAAACGATTTCGCGGTACAACCCGTGAGTACCAAGCCTTTAGCCGATTTTATATTTTAGCGACTTCGTAGTTCAACGATTCATCGGATTTTAAAGCTTCTTCCAAGTTTCCTAACTAAAGAGCCGTGACTCTCAAGACGCGTCAGGGGCTCCAAGCCGCACGATTTCCAGATGTCATTGGCAATTTCCAGAAGAGGTTTGTACTCTCCGGAGGACGTGCTCCCTTCAGAGTTTTCAACC
>NZ_WSRP01000133.1 GCF_009767915.1 Parasutterella muris | reverse complement strand
GCAGTCCGCTATTTCAAACGCGGTGCTCGCCGCTTCTGAAGTTGGCTCCGAAAACGATAGAGCAGATACATCTGCGGTGGTTCAAACCGCTCCGTACGATGATTTGATTTTGGTTCGGGACAACATTCTTGAGGCGATTGATTCCGAGATGTTTAGAACCCGAAACGATGCGGTCTATGAAGCATTAAATCAGGCTCATTCTGCCGTGTATGAGGCAATTACGCAAAGAGCGGAGAATCAGGCAAGACTGGTCACTTTTACGCCGTCAGCGGTGACTCCGGCGCTGGTTTTAGCGTATGACTATTACGGAGACTCAACCAGAGAGCCGGAGATTGTCGGGAGAAATAAGATCCGGCACTCAGGTTTTGTGCC
>NZ_WSRP01000132.1 GCF_009767915.1 Parasutterella muris | reverse complement strand
GCAGTCCGCTATTTCAAACGCGGTGCTCGCCGCTTCTGAAGTTGGCTCCGAAAACGATAGAGCAGATACATCTGCGGCGGTTCAAACCGCTCCGTACGATGATTTGATTTTGGTTCGGGACAACATTCTTGAAGCGATTGATTCCGAGATGTTTAGAACTCGCAACGATGCGGTCTATGAAGCATTAAATCAGGCTCATTCCGCAGTGTATGAGGCAATTACGCAAAGAGCAGAGAATCAGGCAAGGCTCGTAACGTTTACGCCTTCGGCGGTGACTCCGGCGCTGGTTTTAGCTTATGACTATTACGGAGACTCAACCAGAGAGCCGGAGATTGTCGGGAGAAATAAGATCCGGCACTCAGGTTTTGTGCC
>NZ_WSRP01000131.1 GCF_009767915.1 Parasutterella muris | reverse complement strand
GAGATCTCTCTGCATTACATCGAGATGCTAAAGTCCGACCTGTACCACCATCGTCTCTGTGATCCGCACTTCATTCCGAATGACGCGATGATTGAGCACGAGGTCCGACTCTGCAGCCACATCACCGCTTCTTATATCCGCAGCCTTTTAAATGATTGCGGCTCAAACCGTAAATAAATTGAAATCTCTCAGCTGTTATTCAGCGACTTATTTCAAAAAACAGATTCTCGCCGCCTAACAGAAGACGGCCTTAGGCAGACACCGTTTTTGTCGTTAAATTCTCCCCCTGAGCTTCTACCTAGAAGTTGAGTTTTTCCTTCCAAGTCGTCTTATCATTCAGCATTATTTTTCTGAGCCCAAAGTTGTCATGGTTGAATCTTT
>NZ_WSRP01000130.1 GCF_009767915.1 Parasutterella muris | reverse complement strand
ATTTCAAAATGCTTGGGATCCGGTCAAACAGCGTTCTTATAGCAAACACCGAATCACCCTTGGGCGCCTGATTGACGGCAAGGTGGAATTGGGAAGGAAATTTCTTCGAAACAATCCTCAATACAAGGATGTTGAACTAACTTTTACCGATAACAAACTCTGTCCGGTTGGTATTGCAGAGGTCAGTCTTCCGGTGGCACAAATTGTTTTGAACCGGTCGGAAGCACTCAATGCCGGAGCCAGCTATGTATTAGAGCAAATTGCCAAGCAATCGGGAATAACTAAAGCCTTAAAGGTCGTCTTTCCTGAGCATTGGAAAGAGTTACTATCCTTAGCGATATTCTTAGTTATCCATCCTGACGCCACTGTCTCCAACTACGA
>NZ_WSRP01000012.1 GCF_009767915.1 Parasutterella muris | reverse complement strand
TTTCATTAGTGTAGATATCTGTTCTTCAACTTTCATTGTTGACTCCCTAAGTAGTCAACTTTTTTCAGGACAAGACAATGTCAGATTTTCTCTCTTCTACTCTTGGACGCAGGAATTTCCTGCGACTTTCTGCATATGCCTCCGCAACATTCGGCTTTTCACTCAGCCCGATCTCTCACGCTGTCGCCCAGGCAGTCAAAGAGATTGAACCGTTCGTGTGGAACGCCTGCGTGATTAACTGCGGACAGCGCTGCTCTCAGCGCTGCTTCCTTAAAGACGGTCAGGTTATTCGTGTTGAAACGGATAACACAGCAGGCGACTCCTGCGACCATCGTCAAATTCGTGCCTGCCTGAGAGGCCGCTCTCTTCGCCAGCGTCTCTATTCTCCTGACCGTCTCAAGTATCCGATGAAACGTGTTGGTGAACGCGGTGAAGGAAAATTCGAACGCATCACTTGGGATGAAGCCATTAAAACCGTTGCTCAAAACCTTAAAAATACGGTTGAGAAGTACGGTAATGAGTCGCTTTATTGGCAGTATTGCTCCGGTCAGCAGTCCTTGGTGAACTCTCGCCGCGCTTGGTGGCGTCTGCTGAATCTTATGGGCGGCTACCTTAAATACTACGGCTCGTACTCTACCGCTCAGATCGGAGCGGCTTTCCCTTATACCTACGGCGCCAGACCAGCTTCCGATGTCGGTGAAATTGCAAATGCCAAACTCTATGTGACATTCGGCGGCAACAGCGCGGTTACCAGAGGCTCCGGCGGCGGAAAAGGCTATCAGCTTGAATGCGCCCTTGAACGCGGTAAACCCAAGAGCATTATGATCGACCCGATGTATAACGACACGGTCGCCGCAGGAATGGATCAGTGGATCCCGATCCGCCCGGGTACAGATGCGGCTCTGGTCGAAGCTATCGCCTATGAGCTGATTAATAACGGCTGGGTTGATCAGGACTTCCTGGATAAATACTGCATCGGCTACGATGAAAAAACTCTGCCGGCAGATGCGAAGAAGGGAAGCGACTATAAGAGCCATATCCTCGGCAAAGGACCCGACGGCATCGCTAAGACTCCTGAATGGGCTTCAAAGATTACCGGTATTCCTGTTAATACGATTAAATCTCTGGCTAAAGAAATGGGCACAACAAAGCCGTGCTTTGTTTCTCAGGGCTGGGGTCCGCAGCGTCAAGCAAACGGTGAGCAGACAAGCCGCGCGATCGCAATGCTCCCGATCCTTTTGGGCCAGATTGGTCTTTCGGGTACAAACTGCGGTGACGCTGAAGCCAATTACACGCTTCCGGCCGTTTATCTCCCGACAGGCAAGAATCCCGTTAAGGCAACGATTCCGGTGTTTATGTGGACGGATGCGATTGTCCGCGGAAAAGATATGACGGATCTCACCGACGGTATGAGAGGCGTCAAGAAGCTCGATCACAACATCAAGATGATTGTGAACTCGGGCGGCAACACCATGATCAATCAGCATGCAGACTCCAATGCAACCGATAAGATTCTGAAAGATACTTCGAAGTGCGAATTTATTGTCGTCTGCGATAACATGATGACGCCGTCCTGCCGTTACGCCGATATCCTGCTTCCGGACGTTATGGGTCCTGAAACAAACGATATCGCCTGCGGAGGAAGCTCTAACGGCGCAACAAGTTCGATTCTTCCGATGCATAAGGCCGTTGAGCCTCAGTGGGATCAGAAGACTTCTTATGAAATCTGCCGACTGATCGCCAAAGAACTTGGTAAAGAAGAGGAATTCACTGAAGGTAGAACTCAGGATCAGTGGCTCGAATGGTGCTACAACGAAACTCGTAAGAAAGTTCCGCAGCTTCCTGAATGGGAAGTCTTCTGGAAGGAAGGTCCTCAGCAGGTCTACGATTGGAAGAAGAATACTGTCGGTCTGTCTGCCTTTAGAAAAGATCCTCAGGCAAATCCGCTTAAAACACCTTCCGGTAAGATCGAAATCTACTCGGATCGTCTCAATAAGATTGCCGAAACCTGGAAACTTCCCGAGGGCGACGTGATTTCTGCAATCCCGAAATATTGCGCGACATGGGAACAGGCCGGTGACCCGCTGACGAAGAAATATCCGCTTCAGTGCTACGGCTTCCACCACCACGGCAGAATTCATTCAACTTTCCATAATCTTCCCTGGCTCCGTGAACAGCATCCAGATGTGCTCTTCATGAATCCGCTTGATGCTCAGGCCCGCGGCCTTAAGAACGGTGACATGGTGCTGGTATTCAATGACCGAGGCACGCTTGAAATGCCGGTTAAGGTCACAAGCCGCATCATGCCGGGCGTTGTGACACTGCCTCAGGGTGCGTGGTATACGCCGAAGCAGGTTGGAGGAAAGTCGGTTGACGTTGGCCGCAACATCAATACGCTGACCTCACTGAGACCGAGCCCGCTTGCTAAGGGCAATCCTCAGCACACCAACCTTGTTGAAGTAAGAAAAGCTTAGGAGAATGAAGATGAGTCAGCTTGGATTTTTTGTGGATGTATCTAAATGCTCCGGCTGTAAGACCTGCGCCGTGGCTTGTAAAGACGCACATAACCTGCCTGTTGGTCTGAACTTTAGAAAGGTCAGAGAGTATGCAGGCGGAAACTGGAAAAAAGACGCGAACGGCGCATGGGAGCAGGATGTATTTGCTTACTATGTGAGTACCGCATGCAACCAGTGTACCGACCCGGCTTGTGTCAAGGTATGCCCGACTAAGGCGCACCAAAAGCGCGCTGCGGACGGTCTGGTCCTTATCGAGGCAGCAAAATGCATCGGCTGCGGAATGTGCGCTCAGGCGTGCCCGTACCATGCTCCGGTACTTGATGTCGATGCTAAGAAAATGCGTAAGTGCGATGCCTGTGTGGATCGTCTCCAAACAGGCCGTCAGCCGATTTGCGTAGAAAGCTGTCCTAACCGAGCCATCGAATTCGGTGATATCGAAGTGCTGAGAAAGAAATACGGTGCGCTTGCGGATGTTGCTCCGCTGCCGTCTTCTGCGGCAACCAAGCCTAACTTGGTCCTTCTGGTCCCGAAACAGGCTAAACCGGCAGGTGATACGACCGGCGTTGAATACTAAAGAAATGTAAACGAAGAGACGGCAGACCCTGGGGTCTGCCGTCTCTTTCCATTAGAATCTGCTGTTGATCAGTCGAAAGGTTCGCATTTCATGCTCACTTCATTTTTTAATACGTTTCTTTACGTCTTTACCTCACTGGTAACAGTGGTTAATCCGCTTGGAGCGGCTTTTTTCTTTCTTACGATGACAGGAAGAGCTACTCGACAGGAGAGAGCGGAACTTTCTAATCGCGTCGCCTTGTATTTCTTTGTGATGGCGATGTGCTCTCTTTATATCGGGCAGTTTATTCTGAGCTTCTTCGGGATTTCTATCGGCGTTCTCCGCGTCGCGGGCGGTCTTGTGCTGTTTTCTGCAGGCTGGCTGACTCTTAACAGCAGTTCTTCAAGTTCGGAAGCAGACGGCGAAAAGGCTCAGAGCAGTATGGATAAAAAATCTCATTCAGACTTGATGAAACTCGCGTTCTATCCTTTTACTCTTCCTCTGACGCTCGGCCCCGGTGCAATCGCCGTAACAACAGCGATCGGAACATCTATGACGTTCTCTGTCCCGAATGTTTTAAGTACAAGTTTGGCTGCACTTGCGAACGCGCTGCTGGTTTGGCTGTGTTTTAAATATGCGGACCGAATCACAACGGTTATTGGTCAGACCGGTACGGAAGCGATCTCCAGAATTTTTGCTTTTATATTGATCTGTATCGGTGTTCAGGTATTTTGGTCCGGCTTCTCGGAGCTGTGGCTGCACTTAATGGCAACCGCGAAATAGGAAATGGGATTCCCGGCCGTAACCGGCCGGTTTATTTTTTCTTCTTAAAGAAACGAGAATAAAAACTGACAAAAGCAATAATCAGCACGCCGATAATAATGAGCTCATTGCTGTACTGCGCTAATTCTTCTCTTAATAGTTCCATAACTACAGCTCCCTAGTAATCTATTCTAGTTCTATTCTGTTGCTGATTCATGCGGTTATTCCGCTGCTGACCTTTTTAAGCTAAGGAATGAGAAGGACGACAACGACGGAAAAAATCAAACAAATCGAACAAAATTAATTGTAATTAGAAGAAGAAAATTTACAATCTGCAAGGCAAGGGTTACTACCGTAGAGAGGACCGAAACAGAGGGAAATCCTTATGAAGGTTTTCGTGAGAGTGATATTTTAATAAAAAAGGGGTTGGTATAAGGATTCCCCTGCCTAACCGGAAATAACTGACTCCGCAGCCGCAAACCGTTCCTCCCGAATTAGGACAGGGAAATAATAATAGCCGTCACGGTGATCCACAATGGCTCTAATGACATTGGAGACACCCTATGACTACAATAAGCGACGTATACAGCCCGAGAACTAAATTCCGCTGCTCACGGCTCAGAGGCGCGAGAATAGGAAGCACGATCTGTCAGTATTGTGCTGTCGGCTGCTCACAGCTGGGCTTTTTTAAAGGCGATACACTCATAGACGTAGAAGGTGATCCGAGAAGTTCTGTCAATCAGGGTCGGCTGTGCCCAAAAGGGTCCTCTACATTTGCACTTAACGATAACCCCTATCGTAAGGTAAAACCAATGTATCGTGCACCCGGTACGGATAAATGGGAGGAAGTCTCCCTGGACTGGATACTGGACACGGTTGCAAAACGAATCTGGGATTCCCGCAAGCGCGGTTTTGTAGAGAAGGATGGGAAGACCGGAATCACGGTCAATAACTGCGCAAATATTGGTTTTATTGGCGGCAGCGCCAACGATAACGAAGAGTGCTATCTGTTTCGTAAGCTCTTTACCGGCGGACTCGGAATTCTTCCGGTGGAGAATTCCGCTCGGTACTGTCACTCGACCACGGTTGCGGCGCTGAGTCCGACGTTTGGCTTTGGCGCCTGCACAAACCCGCCGCGGGATCTGATGAATTCAGACTGCATTGTGATTATGGGCTCGAATATGGCAGAAGCCCATCCGGTGGCTTTCTACTGGCCGATGCAGGCAAAGAAGAAGGGAGCGGTCACGATCCATGTCGATCCGCGCTATACACGCACAAGCGCCGCCTGTGATCATCATGTTCACATCCGCCCGGGTACCGACATCGCGTTTTTGTCGGGAATCATCCGATATATCCTCAAAAATGAACTCTGGTTTAAAGAGTATGTGCTTGCCTTTACCAATGCTTCGACCATCATCAATCCGAAATTCCGATTTGATGACGTGACCGGCCTATTTAACGGTTGGGATCCGGAAAAAAGGTCCTATAGTGAAGAAGTCGATTCCTGGGATTACGTCTATGAAACAGGTCCCGACGGTAAACGGGGCGAACCTAAACGCGATCCGACACTGCAGGATCCGCACTGCGTGATGCAGCTGCTTCGTCGGCAGGTAGAAAAATACACTCCGGAAATGGTTGGAGAGATCTGCGGCTGCCGTGCATGTGATGTGGTCAAAGTCGCAGAGTTCATGGCAAGGAATTCCGGTCGGGATAAAACAACTGCTTTTTGTTATGCGACCGGATTTACTCAGCATTCGAGCGGAACGCAGATTATCAGAACCTGTGCGATCCTTCAGCTGCTGCTGGGCAATATAGGCCGTCCGGGCGGCGGAATCTTGGCCTTGAGAGGACACTCTAACGTTCAGGGCGCAACCGATATTCCAACGCTGTTCGGAGATCTGCCCAACTACATTCCGCTTCCTGAGATCGCTCCGCAAAACGCGACGCTGAAAGACTACTTGGAAAACGGACATGGTTTTTCCGGTGCGCGCGATAAGCAGGACGGCATGTGGAAACTCGAAACAGAGCGTGGATCCTGGAAGGCGCTTCCGAAGTACATGATCAGCCTTCTGAAGGCTTGGTACGGAGATGCGGCAACGTCAGATAACGAGTACGGTTATCAGTGGCTTCCGAAACTCGGCGGGAATCAGTCCCTGACAGTGACGATGGAAAGAGCTCTGAAGGGAGAAGTGGAAGGTCTGCTGGTATTCGGACAGAACCTTGCCGTAACAAATCCGAACGCAGGATGGAGCAGAGACGCGCTGCGAAGCTTAAAGTGGCTGGTTGTCTGCGATATGTTCGAAAACGAAACAGCTTCAGTGTGGTATGCAGATCCGACAGGCCCTGCGCCTAAAGACTGTCAGACGGAGGTGTTTTATCTTCCGACTTCTTCTCTGATGGAAAAGGACGGATCGGCCAATAATACTGAGCGGCTGATGCAGTGGCACGATCGAATCCGCGTCTCTCCGGGTGACTGCCGATCGGATGCCTGGTGGACTTACCAGCTGGGCAAGCGCCTAAAAGCGATGGCTGAATCTGAAGGACTGCCCAGAGATGAAGGTCTGCGCGCACTGACTTGGATGTACGATGACGCTCCCGGAGCGGTGAACGCTCAGGGGCTGCCCCGTATTGAAGGAGACTGCGATATAGATGCAGTTGCGCTGGAAATGAACGGGGTCGACCTTAAAACCGGGAAACCGATTCAGGGTTCAGGAGAACTGCGCGATGACGGATCCACTCTTTGCGGATGCCGACTTCTCTCCGGTTTTATTAATGAAGACGGTGAGAATCTGATGAAGCGTCGGGAGGCAGGAACTCCGGATCATGAAATTGATCTCTACTACCGCTATGCATGGCCGCTGAATTCCAGAGTGCTTTATAACCGATGCTCATCTGACTTGAACGGCAAACCTTGGTCTGAGCGTAAAAAGCTGGTTTGGTGGGATGAAGCTTCACAGAGCTGGGTCGGTTTTGATCATCCTCAGTTTGATGCCTCTGTCGCGCCCTCGGAGCAGGCGAACGCTTTTGGCGTGCATACGGACGGACGTGCATGGCTGTTTGTGCCTTACGGCATTAAAGAGGGCCCGTTCCCCGTTTACTACGAAACGAGTGAATCTCCGTATAAGAATCTGCTTTGGTCGACAGACCGTGTTCCGGATGTCCGAATCATCGAAGATAAATTGAATCCGATGGTCAGCCCGGGCGATCCGAATTATCCGACTGTCATGACAACGTATCACATGACAGAACATTGGCTAAGCGGAGCGATGACGCGTCATACCCCGTGGCTCGTGGCGCTTCAGCCCGCTAGTTTCATTGAAATCGCGCCGGAAGTTGCTGAGTCAATCGGTGTGACGACCGGCGGATACGTTTCCGTTAAGAGTCCTCGCACGGAAATTCAGGTTAGAGCCTTGGTGACGCCGCGTCTGAGGATCGGACGAATTAGCGGCAAGCCCGCAAGTATTGCGGGACGCTTCGTATGTTCCGGATATAAAGGCGTGATGTGCGATCCGATAACAAATGACTTAAGTCCTGCGGATATGGCTCCTGACGGACTGATTCCAAGCTCTAAGGGCTTTGTTGTGAAGATCGATAAACCGGAAATGAGCAAGATCCGAAAGGCTGTACCGGAGCCTGTCGAGTATCCGGAGTCCATGACAAAACCGGTCCCGGACACCCCGTGGGCCGCTCAGCCTGAAGGGAGGAACTAATCATGAAGATTGACGGCAAGAATATTTTTGACGTAGTGAAAAAAGGTTATCCCGAAGGCGAGCCTAAGAAAAACCATAAAGTTGATCCGTGTTATGCGCTTTTTGATCGGGAAGACCCTCTGCCGCGTCTTCAGGAACTCGCATTCTTTACCGATACATCAATCTGTACCGGCTGCAAATCCTGCGAGGTTGCCTGCAAACAGTGGAACCAGCTGAAAAATGACCCGATTCATTGGTCTGGTCAGAGTTATGACAACACCGGAGATTTGTCCGCAAACAATTGGCGTCATGTTAAGTTTATCGAACGCTTTTCTGAGCACAATGAGGTGGATCGTCCTGCGCCAAAGACGATAGACGCGCTTTTGAACGAACCAAAAGAAGGTCATTGGCTCTTTATGAGCGATCAATGCAAACACTGCCGTACGTCCCCGTGTCATGAAGCTTGTCCGACCGGAGCGATCGTTCGAAATGAATTTGGCGGAATTTACTATCAGACGGATATCTGTATGGGCTGCGGCATGTGCGTTGCGGCCTGCCCCTTCGGAGTTCCGGAAATCAGCAGTGAGAGCGGGCACTCTATGAAGTGCGCCGAATGTTATGACAGACTGCGTGACGGTTTGGATCCGGCCTGTAAAGAGGCTTGCCCGACCGGGGCAATTGACTTTGGACCGAGAGAATACATGGCGACTCTTGCGGAAGAACGCCTGAATTATCTCGTTAAGCATGGTCATCCGGAGGCGCGTTTGTACGGAAAGGATCAATTCCCGCAGTATGACAGTCTGAACTCTTTCTATTTACTGATGGATAAGCCGGAGGTGTATGGTCTCCCGGAGTCTCCTCAGACGCCGAGCCATTACATGGCAGGTGATTATTTAAGAGGAATCGCGACGCTTGTGCTTTGTCTTGCGGCTATCGCGGCAAGTTTGATCTAAGGAGGCCGCAATGAATACAAATTTAAAACCTTGGGCTAGCAACTATCCGTCTCCGTATGAGGGGCATGACCTGACGCATCGTCCGGACTGGGCAAATATTATTGTTTGGGACGCGTTCTTTAATAATCTCACGGCAGGTTTTATGGTGTTTACCACTGTGGCTTGGTTTCTTGGGGGTCACGTGTTCTCAAACCTTTTGCCTTTTGCGCTGACTCTGGCGCTCATTATTGTGCTGATTGACTTGGCGCTGCTGGTATTTGATTTAGGCGATCCGCCGAGATTTATTCACGCAATGCGTGTTCTGCACTTCAAATCGCCGCTTTCTGTCGGAGTATGGGGGCTTGCATGCTACTCAAGCTGCTTGGGCGCCGCTGTGGCGATTTACTGGCTGACCTATCTCTTTGGAAGCGGAGGTCCGGTGATACATATCTATGCCGGCGTTTTGATGAGGCTTTTCACTGTACTCGCTTTTATCGGAGCATTGGTGGTTATCTGCTATAAGGGCGTTGCGTTCAGCTGCACATCTCAGCCCGGAGTGAAGGACGCACGGTGGCTGACAAGTTTTATGGTATCCGACGCGCTTCTGATGGGATGCGGTTTGTATGCGGTGATGGCCTTTGCTTTAGGATCTTGGACTGTTTGGGCGCAGCTGCTTGTTCCCATGCTGATTCTTCTTTGCGCCAGATGCGTCGCGTTCGCACTGATGTATTTGGAGACTCGGGAGCGCGCAAAGCTTGTTTACCACTCTGAGACCGGTCTTTTGCTCGTGATGGTTTACCTCATTGGCGGACTTGGGGCCGCGGCCTTGGCATTTTTTGGACCTTCCTGCATGGCGATTTCCGGCGTTTTGGTACTTTTGACCGGAATTTTTGAAAGATACTGGCTGATCGGTCTGACTAAGAAAATTTAATTGTGAAAAGAAAAGCCCGCAGATTTAGATTTCTGCGGGCTTAACGGCTTTATTTAGGAGAAAAGATTATTTCTTTTCTTCTTTCTTTTCTTTGTCGTCAAGTTTGACAGCGACATAGATGCGGGAGCCTTCTCTGGCAACCTGCAGTGCGAGTGTGTCTTTCGCGTTTTCTACTGCCTTCTTAAACTGATCGAAGGAGCGGATTTTCTTTCCGCCAACGCTCAGGAGAACGTCGCCTTCTTTAATTCCGGCTTTTGCCGCTGCGCCTTCAGAGGAAACAACAAACAGGCCGTCGCCGAATTTCTTCTTCTCTTCGTCGCTGAGCGGACGAACGGAAACACCGAGGCGTCCTTTAGATTTTGCCTGCTGAGCTTCTGTCGGAACATCGGAGTCACTGGCAGAATCAAGTTTTACCTTCAGTGTCACTTCTTTACCGTCACGAAGCACTTTAACGGTGTGCTCGGTGCTCGGTTTTGCAGATGCGACAGAGCGGGACAGATCGGAAGCCTTCTCGATTTCCTTGTCATCGAAGAAAAGGATGATGTCGCCTTCTTCAATCTTGGCCTTATTAGCAGCGCTGTCCTTTGTGACTTCAGCTACAAGCGCGCCTTTTGCCTTCTCAAGACCGAAGCTCTTGGCAAGTTCCGGAGTCAGAGTCTGAATGACGACTCCGAGCTTGCCGCGATGAACCTTGCCGTCTTTAATCAGATCGTCCTTGATCTGGAGCGCCAGGTCGATCGGAATTGCGAAAGAAAGTCCCATGAAGCCGCCGGAAGTGGAGAAGATCTGGGAGTTGATACCGATCACTTCACCTTTCATATTGAAAAGCGGACCGCCGGAGTTGCCGGGGTTGACGGCCGCATCCGTCTGAATGAACGGAACAAACTGATCGCTCGGCAGGTTACGGCTTTTTGCGGAAACGATACCGCTGGTGACGGTATTTTCTAGGCCGAACGGAGCGCCGATAGCTGCAACCCACTCACCGACCTTAACCTTTTCAGAGCTGCCGAGTTTGGCGGCAGGAAGATCTTTGGCATCAATCTTGACGACAGCGATGTCGGTTTTTTCGTCAGAGCCGAGAACCTTGCCCTTGAATTCGCGGTTATCTGTCAGGTGTACCGTGATTTCGTCTGCACCGTCAATGACGTGATGGTTCGTCAGGATGATTCCGTCCGGGCTGATGATGAAGCCGGAGCCCTGGCCTTTGCGAGCCGGCATGTCAGGCATGGAACCGTGGGGGCCGCGGAAATCAAAATCCGGACCGAACGGGAAGCCGAAGCGGCGAAGCAGGTCAAGCTGGTCTTTGGGAATACCGCGGAAACGGTCCGAGCCGCCGCGGGAGGGCATAGATTTGGGTTTCTTGGAGACTTCGATGCTGACAACTGTCTTACCGTTTTCTTCAACAAGCTTTGTGAAGTCCGGCAGCTGAGACTGGATCTGCTGAGCAGCCGCAGGTGCGACAGGGCTGAGCGCGGAGTCGTTCTGAAGCAGTGCGCCGGCAGTAAAAGCCAGTGTTACGGCAGCAGCGGCAGCCGTCTTTTTTAATGAAAGTCGGATCATTGAATTAGTCCTTGGTTGATGATAATTAATTGAATGCAATCATTATTGGCCGGGATTAATATTTACTTAAATAAATTTAAGCGTTAATGAAAACCGTAAGAAATCTTTGCGATATTGACGGGAATTTATCTTTGTATACAAACTGAAACCTTGAGAAATAATTTAGTTCCTTCGGGATTTTTAAGAAGGCCGTCTTGATATTTTTCCCGATCAATACTGCCGAGTATCTTCGGAATTTTCTGATCTGCTGAATCTTTTATCGTATTAGTGAAGCGTAAGATCAAGGGATATTAAACAGATAAAACCTCATCCCAAATGGACACGACGCTTCTTGCTCAGTTTGCACTTCAGCTTGAGAAGAGTTCGCCTCTTTTCCTGATGATTTTTCTCGGTTATGCCTTGTCTCGCTGGTTCGGCTTTAATAAGACAGCGAGCAATGTCTTAGCTAAATTTGCGTTCAACATTGCTCTTCCGGCAATGCTCTTTCGACTTCTATCCAATATTTTTGTGCAGGAAGGGCATGCGGATTTACGGTTATTGATTGCATACTTTGGTGCTTGTTTTATTCTGTTTTTTGTCGGCCGTTTTATTGCTCGGAAGGTTCTGGGGATGTCAGCGGTCGGTTCAGCGATTTTCGGAACCGGGTGCGTGTTTTCCAATAACGGGCTTCTCGGTCTTCCTCTGGCGATTACCATGCTTGGCGAGCAGGTCACTCCGTCCATTTCAGCTGTTCTCTCCATGAACGCTATGATACTTTGGACATTGGTTTCGATTACGGTCGAGTTCGCGCTTCAAACCGGACATCTGACGTGGAGAAGTTTTTTCAGAACGGTTCTTTCCGTTTTTAAAAATCCGCTGATTATTTCTATTTTCTTGGGCGTTCTCTGGAGTCTTACCGGTTTGAAGATTCCGTATGTCATTGACGAGCCGATTCGGCTGATCGGCAATTCGGCAACCGCGATGAGTTTGATTGTGGTGGGAATGGGCTTAGCCGAATACGGTTTAGGCCCGGGTATAAAGAAGAGCTTTGTATTGAGCGGAATTAAGCTTTTTCTTCATCCGCTGCTGATTTATACGCTAGCCGTTCTGATCGGGTTAGGGCCTGTAGAAACCACTTCAGTGGTGTTTTTAGGATGTCTTCCGATCGGCGTCAATGTGTACCTGATGTGCAGGCAGTTCCAAGCCGCAGAAGATGTTATTGCCAATGCCATGATTATCACGACCGTGGTGTCTTCTTTCACGGTGCCTTTAGCGGTAACGCTGCTGAGACACACAGGGATTTTCTAAAACTATTACAATCTGATACAAACGATAATTTATCCTAAATAACATATTGTCTCAAATAAGATAGAATTCAATTAACGAATTTTGATTCGAAGCAAGTGAGGTTTAGATGAGGAATACGATTCAAAGACAGCTTGTACTGGACGCGGTTCGGGAGTTAAAGGACCATCCGACGGCCGATGAGGTTTATCAGCATATTGCGAGTACTAACCCTTCTGTCAGTCGAGCGACGGTCTATCGCAATCTGAAGCAGCTTTCGGAGAGCGGAGAGATAAAGCTTCGGCGTATAAGCGGTTCTGCAGAGCGGTATGACCACATTCAGACCAATCACTACCATGCCCGGTGCATTAAGTGTGGCGCAATCTGTGATTTGGAGCTTCCTTATTTGGATCACTTGGAAGAATCGGTTCGTGACAACTCCGGTTTTAAGCTGTTTGGTCATGATCTGACGTTTTACGGCCTCTGCAAAGAGTGTGCCGCGAAAGCTGAAGAAAAAACCGAAGGCAAAAAACAATAACATCAATTCTTTTTTTTTGGGATTAAAAATGAGAAGTATCACCAGTTTTGACATTCAGTATGCTCACCGTTTCTATCGCTTCCAGGGAGAGGCGCAGTATCTGCACGGCCATACCGGTGTATTGACAATCGAAGTCGAGGATTCTGTTGAACCGGGTGTCAACATGGTTTTCCCCTGTAATGAGATTCAGAAAACTGCTTGGGCGGTTCTGAAGAACTTTGACCACGCTTTGATCCTGAGAGAGGATGATCCGCTTCTTCCAGCGATTCTCAATGTTTATGAAGAGCAGGGCATTCGCAACGGCGCTCCGACCAACACAATGAAAGGTGAAGCGATCAAGACTGATTTGATCACCTGCTATCCGGAATGCCGACTGGTGGTGACCAAAGAGACCATGACCGTTGAAGGCATGATTAAGATTGTTTACGACCTTCTCAAAGACAAGCTCAACATTGCCAAGATCACATTTACAAGCGGTGTTAATGCGGCGACACAGGAGTTTGCAACACACGGCTCTAAAGACCGCTGCCCGCTCTGCGGTATCATGCTTGACGAGCATGGCGCCTGCCCCAAGTGCGGATATCACAAGTAAGTTACTAGGGTAACAATAAGAAGAAGTCGGAAAACGAGACGCGTTTTCCGACAAACATTTCCCGGCGAATAGTGAGAGCTAAACGCCGGGTAATTTTTATGGACTTACAGCTCCGAGCGGTTAAGGTCGCTTATCTCATTTTTCTGAAGTGAGTTGAATAGCGTCAGCGCATAGACCACTCCGCTTACCAATAAAACCATTCCGACGAAAAGCGTGAGACTTGGTAATTCGCTTGCATAAACGCATCCCCACACTACGGAGAAGATCGTTTCAAAGACAAGCATGGGCCCAGCGATTGCGGTTGGGACTTTTTGGCACATAGCGTTCCAAAGTGCGGTGGCACCAAAGGAGCATACGATGCCGGCAAACAAGGACCATCCGATGAAATCAATCGGTTTAGGCCCTAAAAAACCTTCTAGATCTCCCGAGGCGCACCATAAAATTATGTAGGCTAAGATACCAAAAGGCAGGAGAAGAAAACACTGCATACTAGCAAAGAAGACCGGGCTGATCTGCGCGTGATCCAACAGCCAGTCGGCATTGCGAATGGGATACCATGTCCACATCGCTGTTGAGGCGCTGGCGAAAATTATTCCGATAAAAAAATTCGGATGCTCCTCGAAATTTGATATCGTTTGTATAAGTCCGTCAAAGTTTGAGAGGAATAGTCCGGCCAGCATCATGGCCAGCGGGATCGTTAGTCTTCTTACCGGAAGAAAGAGTTTGCCTTTTTTACGATCCCTTTCATTTGCAATCAAAGCGACAAGGACAGGGATAAGGCCAAAGAAAGTTGCGGCAAGTGCAACACCCGAGTAAAGAACTGCAGTGAACAAACACCATGGCTGAATAAGATTGCCTACTAAACTTAGCCAAAAGGCGCACTTCCAATCTGATCGAGTGACTTTAGCGAGATACTGCCGCTGCAGATATAAGCCAACGACTGCAGTGAGTCCCATAGCAACGGCCCTTGCGATTGAGATGTATGTAGTTGGATACTGAGGAAGCAAAAGCGGTAGTAGATAGGTAAAGCCCCACAGCACACAGGCGCTTAGTCCAAGACTGACCCCAAAAAGCATATTTTTCTCCTTTCGAAGGAGAAATTAGCGAAACGGTCTGAAGTGATGAAGCGATATATAAAACATTGATCGACCTTCATAAAATGGCCTTATTTTTATGTAATCAGCTTTGTTCCTCAAATAAATTTGAGGAAGTGATAACGTGAGGAATTTTTTGTCTATTTTTCCCTGTTAGGTTGAGATCATGGCTAAAGAGACTAATCTAGATATTCCCTCTCTCAGAATTTTTCTTGAGACTGCAAAGGACTGCAATATGACTCGCGCTGCTGACACTCTCGGAATCAGCCAGCCTGCGGTTTCTGCGGCAATAAAGAAAATTGAGAATAAGTTAGGCTCTGCTCTTTTCGATCGAGATAGACGTCCGATGCAGCTCACCACTGCTGGAAGGCTTCTTTGGAATAGAGCGTTTTTGATTTTGGAACAGTTAGATGATCTAGCTCGGTCAGTCCAAAATTCTATCGAAGGGAAAAAGCCTGATGTTAGGCTTGGTTTCTCTGATTGTATGGGAGCTTGTGTTAGTCCTTTGCTAATGAATGACCTTCTTGAGATCACGGAAAATTTATCCGGTAAGTGCGGATCAACGCCTTTTGTTTCCAGCCTGTTGAGACTAAAAAATATAGATATAGCTCTTTCTTCTGATCCTATGGAGGACTTGGATGAGACGCATGCTATTCATTTTTTAACAGAAAGGTTTCTATTTATTCTTCCCAAGCCTCTGGCGGAACGCAGGAAGATTTTGTGTACTCAAGATCTTATTTCTGCAGTCGGTAACTTGCCTTATCTGAGATTTGGAAAAGAGACGTTTGATTTTGTTCAGTCTGAACGGATTTATCGATCCTTGCATTTCATGGACACGAGAAGGATTGAGGTTGATACAAATTTTGCGATGATTAATCTGATTGCATTAGGAAAAGGTTGGTCGATTCTGCCGCCGCTTAGTATGTGGATGGCGAGGGAATATATTGACAAGGTTGAATTTATTAGACTTACTAATGAGGCGACACGCAGGTATTACGTCCTTTATAATGATCCTGTCTTCGAGATAATTTCCAGAAAGATTTATCGATTTATTTGCCGGATTTTTAAGAAAGAAATTCTTCCTGAGATGGAGAAAGTGTGTCCGGCGCTTCTTGAACATATTCAACTTCACGAGGGCTCAATTTAACGAAAAAACAGAGCCTGGTATAAACCAGGCTCAAGTAGTTATCTCAGAATGCTATGCAACGAGTGAAACGAGGCAGAATGCTGAGATAACAGCGATGACAACCATCAAAATTCCGGGAAGCTGGAATGAATGATTAATCACGTATTTTCCGATGTAAGTGGTTCCGGATCTATCCATACCAACAGCGGCAAGCGCAGGACCTGAGGTCGGAAGGATAAACAGGCAGTTAACAGCCGGGAACATTGCGATGAGGTACCAGGGGTTAATTCCGAGAGCAAAGCCAAGAGGCATGATGGCTCTGGTTGTAGCTCCCTGACTGGCCAGCAATGCAGACATACCGGCAAGGATGAAGGAAAAGAGCCAGGGGGCTGCTTGAGCGAGCTGGCCGGCAACAGACATAAAGACGTCCTTGTTAGCAGCAATGAAGGAGTCTGCCATCCAGGCGACGCCAAACACGCAGCCCAGAGATACGATACCGGCTTCAAGAACAGGGCTCTTAACGATCTTTTTAACGTCAGGCTTGCACAAAAGCATCATGATGGCGCCAGCGGCGAGCATAACTGATTCAATGACAAGTGACATCCCGACAGCTTTGGTCTGTCCTGGAAGAACTCGCAATTCTGGGAAGAAACCAGCTAGAACGATGACGATGATAGCGCCAAGGAAGATAAAGACAGAATAAGTTGCCTGAGGCGGAAGCTTGTGATTGGAGATCGGTTCAGGAGGTAATACGAGACCAGCCTTGAGGCGGGCCTGGTAGGCAGGATCGTTCTTCAGGTCTTTTCCGAAAAGCATGCAGATAGCAGAACCAACAACAACGCCGATCAAGCAGGCAGGGAAAGTGATCATAAGAATAGAGCCTAAGCCGATTTCACCGTGGCCATTCTGTGCAAAGAGGCCAATCATGGCTGCCATGGCCGCAGCAATCGGGCTTGCGGTAATACCGACCTGACCTGCAACGGCTGCGCCTGCCATCGCCTTCTCAGGGCGAACCCCCGCGTTATAGGAGACTTCGTAGATAACCGGAAGAATGGCGTAAACGGCATTTCCGGTACCAGCAAAGAACGTTAAGAAAAAGCTGACAACCGGAGCAATAATTCCAACCATTTTTGGTTTAGCCCGAATGACACGAGCAGCGATGCGGACCAAAATTTCAAGTCCGCCAACGGCTTCCATACAGGAAGCACACATGCAAACTGCCAAGATGATCAGCATAACGTCGATTGGAGGAGCTGTTGGGAAAACTCCGAAACCGACGGCGAGAACGATCAGGCCAAGTCCGCCCCAGAAGCCAAGCGCGAGACTGCCGTGTCG
Organism: Parasutterella muris; assembly: GCF_009767915.1. GTDB lineage: Bacteria > Pseudomonadota > Gammaproteobacteria > Burkholderiales > Burkholderiaceae_F > Parasutterella > Parasutterella muris. The sequence goes on along the minus strand of NZ_WSRP01000012.1, from coordinate 52,110 downwards.
TACACCCATGAAAATCGCGGCAAACACGATTAGTAGTTCAATTAAAGTAATCATAGTAAGTTCGAAGTCGTCTTGGGTCCGGCTTCATCCTCCGTAGGTTGATTTGAGTGAGGGTTAAGGTCCGGTAAATTCGCTGAATAAAACGGAAGTACCGTACCTTTTAATCCTCGGTTTTTTAGGTTTAGACGGCATTAGGAATAAAAGAAAATAAGTCGTCCCTATAAAAATGCCTTATGTCTGTTTAAGCTGCCTTTTATGCATTGAAGGTTCAGACAGCACACCCAAGATATAGTGAGGGTCGCGAGGATTCAATCAACGTAACGGCATGTTTACGATAAGTTAAGAATATCTAATCTTCTAGCGTGAAGTGACAGAAAACAGTTTTTCTGCCGCGGTTTTGAGTTTGTTTTCTAAACTCGATTTACAGATGGCTGTAATTTCAGAGAGTTCCTCACTAAAGCTGTCCTGTTTTGCGATGAGAAAGAGCCGACGGTCAAAGCCTGGAGGAGGGAGCCTCTTTACACGAATACTTCTAAGTGGGTGATGTGCTGCGAAAAGTGTGGAAGGCCGCGTGATTGCCCAGCCATATCCTGCCTCAATCAGTCCTATCATCGCTTCGTCTGAATCAATTTCGCAGTGATTATCAAAAGAGAGTTTCATTCGGGAAAGAAAACTTCGGTTAAGCTTGCCTGCAGCACTAGTTTCTGAAGAAAAAATCAGAGGGATTTGTAACTTTTTTAACTCTTCCCACGTCCAATTGTCTTGATCCGGGACAGAGTTAGGGAAGACTAGAATAGAGGGTTCACGATATACCTCAATTCGACTGATGTTTTCGCAATCCGAGAAATCTGACGCAACTAAAGCGATGTCGAGTTCACCGTTTAAAAGCTGTTCAAGCAGGATCAGTGAGTTTCCCGTAGTCTGAGAGAACTTTGCCAGTTTTGGGCCCATTTTAATCACAATGTCGGGGATGACAAAGCGACAGGCGCTCTCAACGCATCCAAAGCGCAGTGCGATTGCGATGCGTCGGTTATGATAAATCTTATTCAGTGCACCGTTGATTCGCTTTGAAGCACTTAGGAGTTCATCTCTCAGAGCAAGTCCTTCAGGAGTAAGCGAAACAGGCCTCTTCTCTCTATTAATTAATTCAAATCCTAAATGCTTCTCCATCTTTTGGATCGACTTTGTTATTGTCGACTGTGAAGAGCCGAAGTACGCAGCAGTTCTTGTATAGCTTCGGAAGTGTGCAAGCGCAAGGAAAATATTCCAGTTCACTTCTGATGCGTAAAAGCTGTCAGTAAAAGAAGGATTACCTTTGGCCATAGAGACGTTGTCGGGAAAGTAAGATTTTCTCTTATCTTAAGCGACAGAGGGCTCTTTTTGTTCTGTTTTGTCAAAGAGAAGAAGGATGATGGCACAAAGGATTAGCATGACCCCGACTAGATTAGAGATGCTTAATTGCTCTTTTAGAAGGAAGATTCCCCAGCAGACTGCTCCGAGTGGTTCAGCCAGACAAAGAGTTGAGGCAGTATTTGAGCTTATAAGTCTTGCGCCTGCTGTTAGAAAAGCAAATGCCACTCCTCCGGTGAATACGCCAAGGCCGAGACAAACACCGAAACCTCTCCATGAACTGATAACCCATTCAGTCGGGTAAAGGAAAAGAACCGGACTTAAAGCGATTGCGATGATGGATAGGATCAGCATAACGCAAAAATCGGAGTCTATATTGAAATTTATCCGGCTGGAGTAGGTGATATAAGCGGCGTAAGTCAGACCGTCCAAGAGAAGAATTCCGATAAAGGTTAATCGGGACGAATCCAGATTAAAACCATTGATAAGTACTACTCCAGTGATTGCAGCCGTAGTTGCGGCAGCCCAAATAAACGACGGAGTGATCCGGAAGAAAATCCAGGCAAAAAGAGCCGCAAATATCGGAGCTGAACCAATCGAGATGACTGCTCCAGCAGCTACGCCGAGAAATTTCATGCCGCTGAAGAAGCAGAGTTGTCCAATAAGCAAAAAGAACGCGCAGATGAAAAGCGGCCTCCATGGGATACGAACTCCCCAGGCAGGGAGTTTGCCAAAGCAAAGACACCAAAGGAAAAGGAAAGCCGCTCCAATGATCATTCGCATCTCCGTGATAACAAATGGGGTCGCTTCTTCGGGAGCAAGGGCTTGCAGTGTCCCGCTGACGCTGAAGCAGACAGCGCTGATGAGAACAAGAAGGATCCCTTTTAGATACTGAGTCTGAGCGCTCATGAGATAACTCTATTTTTGGTGTTTGGGACGACTCCTACAAGGCACTTGTCTGTGAAACTTCTGATAGTTCTTCTCAGAAGGCGACTGCTTTCAATAAAATTCCGAAGTATGATGCCGCTGCTCGCAGCGCTTTCAAGCCAGCCTGACTTGATCGCCATAGACATTGATGCGTGATTTGCATCGACTTGGTCTGAGGTTGAATAAACCATTTCTGCCATAACAGGATTAAGTTTACCCGGCATAATGGAAGAACCAGGCGCTACTGCAGGGAGAATGATCTCTTTAAATCCTCCTCTTGGACCGGTGGCTCTCAATCTTAGGTCGCTTGCGAGCCGCCACAATTGAGTGGAAAGAGACTGCATCGAAGCGTGCACACAAAGAAGTGTGCAGGAATCATTAAGGTAATCACATTGATACGGGTCACAGTTCGCTCCATAGCTCTTGCTCGCCTGGCGGATCATTTGCATTGATTGACGAACGCCTGCAGCGTAAATATCAAATGTTTTACTCAGAGATGCAGTTTTTCCCGCCTCCATAAGATGTGACCGAATCGGGCCGTCAATTTTCTCAAAGCGTTTAGAGAGCATATTTAGCGTATCAGACATATGTTTCGTCTCTTCGAGAAGAAGATTCTGCAGATCGTCTACGCATAGTGCTCGCGCCTGCAAATCGATTTGAATGCTGAACTGGCGGATATATGCAGCTATTATTTTGAAAGTTTGTTCATGGGAACACTGAGCGCCAAAGGAGATGAAAATGTGCTCCAACAGTATCCGAGGGCTTTCTTCTCCGAGATTCCCAAACACATCTTCTGTGAGAGAAAGGAGTATCGCTTTTTCATTGGCCTTGGCATGTTCAAAAAGCTCGAGCTGCTGCTGTAGGAAAACAGGGTCAGTTGAAATGCTAGAGATCGAGGTCTCCAAGCATCTGAGCAGACGATGAAAGTACTCCGGATAATCTAACAGTTTTCTGGGTCCGATGTTCAATGAACTTTGGGTTGGAAGTTCCATTTTCTTTTCCCTTTTTACTTGATTTTTCTGAAATTGCCGTATTTTTGGAACATTGCTGTGAGTTCATGCCTATTAGTGAGCTTAAGCGGGTCAAAGAGTTCATCGGCAACTTCCGATGAAATTAATCCTTCTTTCAATGCCGCTTCTTTGCAGGAAATGCCTTCTTCCCAAGCTTTGTGAGCAATTTTGGTTCCGATCTCGTAACCAAAAAGTGCACTTACCATTGTTGCTAATGAAGTTGACATTTCAGCATTTTCTTTTGCATGTGATTCGTTAATCTTCAAAGTATCAATACAGTGGACGGAGAATAGGGCAAAAGCATTTTTCATTGACTCAAGAAGTTCCATCGCATTGACAAAACTTGCGCTGTCGTTGATTGCTTCATCTCCGTCGTTTTCATTAACGGTCAGTGTTGCAACTTGATCAAATGCGACGCTTCTTTGCATGAGTTCGATCATCAGTTCGGGAATAAAAGACGGCCGTCGACCTTCGTAGGGTTGAAGGAAGATTTCGTTAAATCCATGATCCGGACCAGAAGCGTAGACGCAGAGATCTTTAGCGATTCTGGCGGCAGCGCAGCATAAAGCTTTAAGCAGACCGGCAAGTACCATGGTCTCATCGCAATTTTGCATACTGTCAAAAACAGCGCTGTCTTCAATTACTTCTTTGTCCCACACAGGCCAATAAACTTGCCAGCCGAGAACAGAGGAAAGCTCCTTCATGACTGCCTCTCCATATCCGGGCATCTGTCCCATGCCGGTTCCGAGGACCGTTGCTCCGAGCGGTACAGAGCGGCAGCCTTCTCTAAAATCCTGAAGCCGAACACGAAGGCGCCAAATCATGTGCTGCCATCCCCCAAACACTTGACCGAAAGTGTTTGGGACGGCATCCTGAAGGCAGGTTCTTCCCAAGCGAACAGCATCTTTAAACTCTAGAGCTCGCCGTCCAAGGCTGTTTTCTAAAAGTTCTACGCTGTCGAGCACATCTCCGATCATTCGATAAAATACAATCGACTGCACAGTTGGATATACATCGTTTGAGGACTGACACATATTGACGTGGGTGTTGGGGTGAACAGTATCGTATCCCTTGTGGCCAGTTAGCAGCTCGTTGGCTCGGTTTGCAAGAACCTCATTGGCATTCATATTTGCACCGGTTCCGTGAGAACGCCATATGTTGATTGGGAATTGGTCAGCAAAATTTCCCCGGCGCATTTCTTCGCAAGCGTGGATAATTGCTTCTGCTTTTTCCTGAGAAAGAGCTCCAATTCGGTAGTTTGCCGCCGCGCAGGCCATTTTGATTTCGGCCAAGGCAGTCTGAATTTGTCGAAGTTCTCGGAAAGTGTGATCCGTGACGTTATGGTTTTCAGCACAGCGCAAGCTTTGAATTCCATAGTAAGCGTCATCAGGGAGATTCATTTCACCTAGCGCATCTTTTTCTATTCTCATTGTTCTCTCTTGGAATTTATTGATTTGTTGATCACTATATACTTCAAGAGAAAAATAATAATGAATAAAAAGCATAATAATAATTCTAAATTAGAATTATTATTAAAGAGAAATCTCCGATAATCGGGAATATGGAGGATTTATCCCCTGCTAAAACAATATTCTCGGGAGGTTTTATGGGCTTTCTTTCAGACGTTGTTGAAGCAATGTTCTTCAGAACGGATTCAATGCAGTACTGGCACGCTTCTCTGTATGGGTTGAGTGCTGTTCGCTGCGAAATCAGGAACACGGAGAGACTGAAGGAGCACGAAGCCATAGCCTATGAAGTTCTGCTTCCGAAGGGGTTAAGCAATTTTTCTGATGAAAGTCCTTTCGTATTTTTCTTCCATTCTGCTCAATTCAACATGAGCTACAACATGCAGCAAGTGGCTTTTCTTGCCGAAGGCGGCCTACCGGTCGTGATGTTTGACTATCGAGGAAGCGGCCGCAGCCAAGGTTTGCTGAGCCTGGAAGGGATGCTTCTGGATGCGGAATTAGTTTGGGAGAAGGTTTGCGGATGTTCTGTAAGAAAGAAAAAGGCCATACTTCTTGGTCAAGGAGTAGGCGCTGATGCATTGCTTCGCTTTTATAGCCGTCATGAACGAGACGTGGCTGCCGTAGTTTTAGAGTCGGTTTATGCGACGCAGCGCGGCTGGATTCGGGATCGTTATGGTCCGGTTATCGGAGATATCTGCGCGCGACTCTTGAAAGCTACGGATATACAGCCAATTGATATTATTTCCCAGGTTACCTGTCCGTTGATCGTTCTTCGTCCGGGGAAAGATGAGTTCATTCGGGATGGAGAAAAGCGCAGATTTGACGAGGCTCTGCCTAAAGGAGCTGAAATATGGTGCGTGAAGGGAAGCCGCTACCTAGGCATTTTTTCTGACAACGCTTCCCCTTATAGAGTAAAGCTATTTTCTTGGTTCAATCAGCATAAGTTGACGAGATGAAACAAAAGGATACCCATAAATTATCGCAGGATTCTCTTTTTTCTCGAGCTCTTAGCGTGTTTTTAGTTGCGATCGAGACACGAAAGTTTTCGGAGACGGCAAAAAGACTCGACGTCACTCAGTCATCGGTTTCTCAGACAATTGCTCTGTTGGAGTCGCGGTTGGGATTTTCCTTATTTGAAAGGGATACACGGCCGCTTCAGCCTACATCGGATGCGTTGGAACTGTATTCTTCCATAAAGCAAAGCGATGAAGATATTCGCCAAATGCTTCAGAGAATTCGGATGCGCAATTGGGTCAAACCAGCGATTCGTTTGGGAATGATTGAATCAGTCGGCAGTCTTGTCGCCCCTGAGGTCTGTCAGGAACTAAAGGACAAATTAGGAGTGGTTTCTCTGCTATCGGGACCAAGCGGCAGCCTCTTCAAATCTGTTTTGAATGGAGATGTGGATGTTGGAGTAATTGCCGGGGAAGAAAGCAACAAAGATGTAAAAAAGATTTTTCTTTATGAGGACCCTTGGTTCTTGATATTTCCCAAAGAATTCGAGGTTCCAGAGGACTTAAGCTGGCAGTCGATGTCAGTAATGGGGCTTCCTCTTATCTATCATTCCGCAGACACAGCTGATGGATCGATGATGCAGGATTTTATGCTGCAGCACAATCTTATGTACCCAAAGATATATGAAGCGCAGAGCAATTATTTTGTCTATGCGCTAGTTGCGAACCGACTGGGATGGTCTTTTACACATTTTTTTGGACTGTTGGGTTCGGAAAGAGGTATACGAGACATGAAGATTGCTGCACCTCCGACGGGCCTCCAAACACGTCGGCTATATTTAGTGGCCCGCAGGAATTATTCGGATGAACTACTTGATACTGTGAAGAGGACGCTGATTTCGTCCGTTGAAGAAGTAATTCAGCGTAGGCAAGAGGATCCTTCATTTTTAGTCCTTTTCAAATGAAACCTTTATCAGATTTTCGAAGGACCTTGGACGCCCTGTTTCAAAACGATCGGTCCGAGTTATCGTGCTCTTGTGAGTTTAGATACAGAAGAGATTTATTTTTGAGCGATCCCCGAAGTTTTTCATGGCAGTAAATTTTATTTACCCACGTATCTTTCCTTGTCTTTTCCACTCGTGATAAGGAGTCATTAGAGCTTAAAAAGAGTGCGGTCAAAACTTTTTTTAACTATCGCTTGGAGGCATTATTTCTTCGTTAAATAATAGAAAGATGGAGAGCGCTGGGACCGCTCTCCATCGATGGAAATTATGTCGTCTTAGCGACTTATAGGGGAATAATCAGATTATTTTTTTTGCTGGTGTTTGAGTTCGCCTCTCTTTTCTTTTTCCTTCGTTATGAATCCCATAAAAGCCAGCATTGTCATAGCGCCAAGGCGGGCGGTAATTCCAGACGGATCGTATTGGGGGGCAACTTCGACTAGGTCGAATGCGACAATATTGCCTTTTTTCGCGATGCCTTCAAGCACGTCAGTAACAAAATTGTAGTTTAAGCCTCCGGGAGAGGGGGAGCCTACGCCCGGTGCAGTGCTCATGTCGTAGCCGTCGATATCAATCGTCACAAAGTAGTTCTTTGATTCAGGAATCATCTTAATGACTTCCTCGGCACCAAGAGAAAGCGCTTTGCGAGAGGGAATGACGACAGAACCGTAGTCATAAGCAGCTTGGAAATCTTCTCTTGTATTGCTTCCGAGGCCTCTCATACCAATCTGGCACATTTTAGTAAAATGGGGCATCTCGGAGATCATTCTCATCGGAGAGCCGTTTGTCCACGTTCTTTTTCCGAAGTCAAGGTGAGCGTCAAACTGGACAACGCAGAGATCTTCGTACATATCCAAGGCCTGTGCAGTTGGGATCGTTACCGAGTGATCTCCTCCCATAAAGACCGGAAGAGTACCTTTGGAGATAATTTTGCGCGCCGCTTCGCGGACATTATCAAAGCTGGCGTGGAAGTCCATTGGATCCATATCAACGTCGCCGCCGTCGACTACTTTCACAGGAGCCTCAAGGTACTGAGTCAGTCTTTCGGGATCCCAGAAACCGGCATCGCCTCTGCCGTAGTGGCAGGAAACCTCGCGGATACGGCGTGGACCGAATTTGGTTCCGCTCAAGTAGGGTGCACCCATGTCGTAGGGAATCCCCATGACACAAACGTCTACATCATCAAGCTGGTCAAGATCGGTACAAATAGGGTACTTTGCGAAACTGGCAATACCGGTAATCGGCAGATTATGAATTTTCTTTGGCATTTCATGCTCCTTGGTTTGGCATGAAGCCAGAATAAGGAACTCTAAATAGGAGCACAATTAAAATTAATTTTTACTCGTGTAAGATTAGTCGTAAATAATAATAGGCCGCTGAAAAGTAAGCTCAGCGGCCTGTATACGAATATGCGGCTAAATCAGATGTTTCTCTTTCTTGAATTCTGCGACAGCTTGAGCAGCTGCCTTAGGGTTCGTCATGAGCATAGGATTGACGAGCTTGTCTGCTTCCTTCGAAGTCATAAGTCCCATTCTGACGACCGCTTCTTTTACGGATAAATTGTTTTTTTCGCAGTAATGAGCGACTTTCACTCCAAGTGGATAGCCAAGTGCTGCCGCAACCACGGTACTTAGTGCAATTGAGGCATTTGCCTCTTTCTCACAGCGTTCCTTATTTGCTGTAATTCCATCTATGCAGTGTTTGCGTAGTATCGGCAGCTCTGCGTTCACGAGTTGGAAGCTTTCAAAGAGGCATTTGTAGAATGTTGCATCCCACACATTTAAATCAAGTTCTCCCTCGTCATAGGCCATCGAAATAGCAACATCGTTGCCCGCAACCTGATGAGAGATTTGAATAACTATTTCCGGAACGGTTGGATTTATTTTTCCAGGCATAATGGAGGAGCCGGGAGAAAGTGCAGGGAGGTTGATTTCCATGAGTCCTGAACGGGGGCCGGAGCCGAGGATGCGCAAGTCTTTGCTGATCTTTGAAAGTGTCATGGCAACTTTTTTAACCAGACCAGAAACTTCTACGATGAAGTCTGCATTTTGGAATCCGTCAAACAGGTCTTTCATCGGTGTGATGGTTTGCCCGTATTGTTCGCTGATTTCTGCATAAAATGCGTCCATATAGCCTGGTTCTGCACTGAATCCGGTTCCAACAGCGCTACCGCCCATGACTATTTCAAAGCAGCCTGCGCGCATTGAAACTGCCTGGCCTTTAAGACGCTCAATGACAGACGCATATCCCCCAAACTCCTGACCAAGTGTTAAGGGAAGGGCATCTTGGAGACAGGTACGGCCGACCTTGACTACATCTTTAAATTCTCTCTCTTTTGCTCGAAGGGACACTGAGAGCAACCCTAATTCGCGGACCAGTTCGTCAAAGCGAGCAATCATGCCAAGATGAGTAGCCGACGGAATCGTATCGTTTGTAGATTGCCCCATGTTGACGTGTGTATTTGGGTGAACTCTGTCTGAACCTTTTTTCCCGGTCAGGATTTCATTAGCCCTGTTGCCGACTACTTCATTGATATTCATATTGACACAGGTATAGCCTCCGCCTTGCCACATATCAAGAGGAAACTGATCTGCGAACTTTCCCTCGATGATTTCGTCACAGGCCTGAGCGATAGCTTCTGCGATATCGTCATTCATGGCACCGATTTTGTTGTTTGCTCGGGCTGCTGCTTTTTTGATTTGGGCTAATGCCTTATGCATGTCAGGAAAGAAACTAACCGGAAGGTTGGCACATCCGGATACGCCCATCATGCGAGTTGTTTGTATTCCGTAGTAGCAGTTATCAGGAATTTCCATTTCGCCAAGACAATCTCGTTCAATGCGATATTTGCTCATACTTTGACTCCTTGGGGGATTCTGTTTAATGAGCTCATAGTTTCAGATAATCTTTTGATGTTATCAATTATGATAAGAAAGAAAAGTGTTTAAATTAAGTAATACTTAACTCAATATAAAAGTACAAATGATCATGTAAACATGTTAAAAGGCCATAGACTGGGGCGGATCTTTGATGGAGAAAGATAAAATTTTGAGCTTGGTGCAGCTGCATATATTTCTTGTGACGGCGCAGGAGCGCTATTTGAAGCAGGCAGCTAAAATTCTTGGCATTTCTTCTTCTGCAGTGAGTCAGAATCTCAAGGCTTTAGAACAGACTCTTAAAACTCAATTATTTGAGAGAGATACGCGACCTCTGGTGCTGACTGCCTCCGGAAGAAGACTAGCGGAGTTAGGTTCCTATCTCATGGAGCAAAATGAACGGCTGTTCCGGAAAATGGAAGATCAAAGGGAACGTGTGAGTTCTTTACGTCTGGGTCTGGGGGAGTCTGCAGCTGGTTCTTTTGGCCCTTGGCTTATTGCAGCTCTGGAAAAAGAGGTCGAAGATCTGGAAGTTGCCTCAGGCCTGACAAAACCGATGGTCAAGTTATTGAACGATGACAGAATTGATGTTTTGTTTTCTCCGCTTGCGCCGGGGGAACTGGAAGATTTTTATGGTTGGGCGCTTCTTGAAGAGGACTATATTCTTGTTGCTCGGCGAGGAACTGAATCAATTAACACGCTCGACGATTTAAAGCGCTTTACCGCCTCTCATCCGCTCATTGAGTATAACCAAGAGAGTTCGGACCGAGTTCAGGTTCGTCGAATTATTCGCTCTCTCAACCTGGAGGTCAGTGAGCAGGTCTCAGTTTCAACCAGTTATTTGCTGGTTGGACTTGTGAGCCAACTTAACGGATGGTCCATCATCACGCCCACTAATTTATGGAGTTCCGGTTTCTTTCTCGCAGACGTTAGTCTTTATAAACTGCCCGGAATGGATATAAAGCGGACTTATTGGGTCCGATGGCAAAAAGAACCGTCTGAGTTTGTGAAAGCATGCGTAAAGAGATGTGTGGAGCAAGCTTTAACAGGGGCTTTTTCCGATCTTGTTCGTTCGAGGACTCCGGAACTTTCTCGATTTATGAAAATTTACCCAATTCAGAACCTGCATGGAAAATGCGCTTCAGGGATAAACGAATCTTATTGAAAGTATAAATTAAATCAATTTTGGTTTAACTGCATTACAAATAGTGACATGATGAATTGCCTTTTCTCAGGAGAAAATTATGATGAAGAAAACCCTCGCCGCAATTTTTGTAAGTAGTTCCTTTATTGCCGGAGTTGCTGGTTCGTGTTTCGCGCAGGCACCTACACAGCACGTAGCAAAGGCACAGCTGCCAAACGTCTGTATTCTTGCAACTGGTGGAACCATTGCAGGCTCGGCCGCGAGCAATACTCAAATGACCGGTTATAAGGCAGGAGCAATTGGGATTCAGACGCTTTTGAATGCAGTACCGGAAATTCATAAGGTTGCCAACGTCCAAGGGGAGCAGATTTCCAATATTGGCTCTGAATCGATGACTCATGAGATATGGCTCAAGCTTGCTAAGCGAGTGAATGAGCTTTTGGCTAAACCGGATGTTGATGCGGTTGTTATTACCCATGGTACGGATACATTGGAGGAAACAGCTTATTTTTTGAATCTTGTGACTAAGTCGGATAAACCGGTTATTTTGATCGGAGCCATGCACCCTGCCACAGCAATTTCTGCAGACGGTTCGGTTAATATTCTGAATGCGGTTAATTTGGCGGCCTCTAAGGACGCCAAAGGTCGTGGGGTTATGATTGCAATGAACGATGTGATTAACGGCGCCCGTGACGTGCAGAAGACCAATACGCTGAGAGTGGACACATTCCAAAGTCCTGAACTTGGTTACCTTGGTTACTTTGAAAATGGCCGTCCCGTTTTTTACAAGGCGACAACCCGTAAGCATACCAAGGACACAGAGTTTGATGTTTCCGAGCTTAAAGATCTTCCGCGTGTTGATATTATCTACTCACATGTCAACGACGATGGCAAGATGGCAGAAGCTGCAGTTGCTAACGGAGCAAAAGGCGTTGTGCATGCAGGAACGGGCAACGGTTCGATTCATGAGAATGCTGAAGCGGCACTCTACGATGCAGCCAAAAAAGGTATTGTCGTAGTTCGGGCTGCACGTGTTCCGAACGGTCCGACGATTGAATCGACAGAAGCTTGGGATAAAGCAGGTTTTGTTCATGCTGGAACTCTTAATCCTCAGAAGGCTAGAATTCTTCTGCAGCTCGGGTTAACCAAGACGAATGACCCCGCAAAGATTGCTGAAATGTTCGGCAAGTACTAAGTTGGTCATCTGATTCCAAAAAGCCGCGGGCCTGTCTTTTAGACAGGCCTCACTTTTTTATGAAAATAATGAAAAAACTTCGGAATCAGAATAGATTCCGAAGTGGAGGGTCCTATGGATATCAGTAAAGGACAAAAAGGGGGAGAATCAAACTTGATAATTTAAGCGTGTCTTTTTTCAGCTTTCCACTGTGCAATGGCTTCAGCCATTCTCTCCGGGTTCACCAATAATGCAGGGTCAAGCAGGGAATCGGCTTCTTCTTTAGTCATGACTCCCATTTTCAGGACTGCATCTGCAACCGCTAAATTATGCTGCTGCGCGTATTTTGCGACTCTGACCCCTTCGGGATAGCCTAAGGTTGCAGCAACAACGGTTGCAAGAGCGATGGTTTCTCTTGCTTCCTGTGCACATTTTTCCCGATTGGCAGTGATTCCGCTGACACACTTATCGATAAAGAGCGGGATTACTTTGGTCAGGAGATCAAACGATTCGAACAGATTCTTATAAAGAGTCGGAGCCCAAACGCTGATTTCCAGTTCTCCTTGCTCAAAGGCCATGCTGATGACTACGTCGTTGCCGCAAGTTTGCTGAGCAACCTGACTTACGAGCTCAGGCAGGATAGGATTAATTTTGCCCGGCATGATGGAGGAGCCGGGGGAGAGTGAAGGAATGGAAATTTCACCCAAACCGGCGCGAGGGCCGGAGCTCATCAGGCGGATGTCTTTTGCGATCTTAGAAATTCCGCAGGCAGCTTGTTTGACCGCAGCTGATACCTTTACGCAAAAGTCATCATTCTGCATGCCGTCAAATAGATCCGTAGCGCTTTTCACGTCTTCTCCGAGCTGAGCGGAAAGGTGCTTGTAGAAGGCCTCCTGGTATCCGGGCGCAGCGCCAAGTCCGGTACCAACAGCGGTGCCACCGACGATGAGGCTGAAACATTCCTCTCTTAGGCTGCGGATATTGGCGGCCTGACGTCTGCAGAATTCCGCATACCCACCGAATTCCTGCCCCAAAGTCAACGGGACTGCGTCCTGCAGGCATGTGCGTCCGACCTTAATTACGTCTGCAAATTCAAGTGCTTTTTGAGCAAAGGCCTCTGCAAGTTTATCAAGTTCTGGGGCGAGCTTATCAAGAGCCGGATAAATGCAAAGATGTTCCGCGCTCGTGACTACGTCGTTGGTGGACTGCCCCATGTTGACGTGTGTGTTCGGGTGAATCGCATCCTGTCCCTTGTGCCCGGTGAGGTACTCATTGGCAAGGTTGCCAATAACTTCGTTGACGTTCATATTTACACAGGTGTAGCCTCCACCCTGGTACATATCCAGCGGGAACTGATCGTCATACCTCCCTGTTAACGCCTGGTCACAGGCCCAGGCAATGGCATCCGCTTTCTCCGCCTCAAGTGCGCCTACGTCTTTATTTGCGAGGGCAGAGGCTTTTTTCATTTGAAATAGGCATTGATGCAGGTAGGGATATTTAATAACTTTTTCTCCAAGTAAGCCGGAAACACCCATGACACGCATGGTTTGGATGCCGTAGTAAACGTTATCCGGGACTTCCATCTCACCGAGACAGTCTTTTTCTATACGAGTTTTCATATTTTCCTGGGATTAGGTTGATTGAGCATGGAAAGAATTTTCTATTTTTTGCTTGGAAAAACCAAACAAGATAAATAAGATTAAATGTGAACTATCGGTTTTTCTTATGTTGCAAAGGCATGACTCAGATAATTACTGCCTCGCTATAATTTTTAATGATATGAGGTTAGGCAATGCGAAATTTCTCTCTTGAATTAGGACAAATGAAAGTCTTCATGGAAGTAGCAAAGGATTGCAACATGACCCGTGCAGCCTCTGTTCTTGGTCTGACGCAGCCTGCGGTTTCCAGTATTATCAAGAGGATTGAGACTGGTTTAGGGATGGCTCTTTTTGATAGAGATGTTCGACCAATGAAGCTGACTCTTGAAGGGACTGTACTTTATAACCGAGGAGGCAGTGTTATTGAAATGATGGATTCTATTGTGGCGGATATGTATCGGACCGCTAAGGGGAAGAATCCTGATTTGCGCCTTGGATGTTCTGAAGCGATCATGAGTAACTTCGGAGCAAGTCTCATAACGTCTTTAAATCGACACGTCGGACATTTAACAGTGTTGGGCGGCTCTACTCCTCAGGTAGTTGGACGCCTTAAGTCAAACGAGATCAACATCGCACTTTCCAGTGACTTACTTGAAAGAGAACAGGGTGTTCGCTCTATTCCGCTTTTCAGAGAAGACTTTCTTTTGACGGTGAACCGCGACATATGTAAAAAACTTAATCCTCGAAATTGGGTTGATCTCAGACATTACCTTGAAACCACTCCTTATGTTAGAACGGGCATGGACACGATGGATTACTTTCAAACAGAAAGAGTTCTCAGGTCGATGGAACTGAGACGGCTGACAACGATGGAAGTTGATTCATGTATTGCGCATCTTGGAGTGGTTGCCAAAGGCGCCGCATGGTCGATTATTCCGGTTTTGGCAGCGATCGTTGCCTCTAAGCATCTTGGGAATGTTTCTTTTTTGGATTTCGGGAATAGGAGCGCGACAAGATCTTTTTTCCTAACTTATCGCGAGAGTACATTTAAACCGCTTGCACAGCTGATTTCAGATGAAATGAAGGTTATTTTTGAGCAGGAAGTTTCTCCGGAAATCAGAGAGTTAAAGCCGGAGCTTGGCCAGCATATTTACTGGATTCAGCAATAACAAGGCGGTTCCGTCGAAACTTCAAGTGAGAACCGCCGTATAGACAGATTAGCTGTAGGATGCTTGGTAAATTTGGATGCAGTCTTCCGGTGTTAAGAGAGACGGATCATTCTCAAAAAGAGGGGCCATAACCTTTCTCGCTTCGACTGCGAGGTGTTCGAGCTCTTCGTATGTAATACCGTAATCGCTCATTTTGATATCTGCAACTCCGCAGTTTTGCAGGAGTTTTTCCAAAACTTCAAGAAAATCTTCCGGTTTAGAGGCATCTTTTTCCCCAAGCGCTATTGCCAAGCGAATGAATCGATCCGGACAGCATCCTTTATGGATAAAGTGCGCAAAGTAAGCCCGGCAGATCAGAATTAAACCAGCTCCGTGAGGAAGGTTAGGATGGTAAGCGCTGAGAATATGTTCAAGAGAATGTTGACTTAAAAGTTTGCCTGTCGACATGACGAGACCACCTAATGTATTGGCAAAGGCCATGTGTTCTCTTGCTTCGAGATCCTTACCGTCTTTCACAGAGCGAACCAAATACTTGCCAACGTTTTCAATTCCCGTGATAGAGAACATTTCGTTAAAAAGATTGGCTTTTTTGGAGAGATAGCCTTCAGCTAGATGGTAGAACGTGTCGAGACCCTGAAATGCTGTTTGAAGCGGCGGAACGCTTGTCATCAGTACGGGATCAACAATTGACAGTGTTGGGAACATGCTTGGGTGACCAATACCGTATTTTTCATTGGTTTCGATGTTGTTGACCATCCCGCTGTTGTCAGCCTCGGATCCTGTCCCCGCTGTTGTTGTTATACAGACGATTGGCAGCGGTTTGTGCTGAATCGGCATTCCTTTTCCAGTGCCGCGGATGCAGTAATCCCAAAGATCACCCGGGTTTGTTGCCATGAGAGCGATAACCTTAGCACTATCCATTGGAGAGCCTCCGCCAAGCGCAAGTACAAAGTCACAAGCCTCTTTTTTTGCTTGAGCTGCGCCTGCCATGATGCTGTCTTTTGTCGGGTTTGGGCCGATCCCGTCAAAAACGGAGAAAGAGATACCTGATTGGGTCAGCTGATGCTCAAGCTCAGCTAGGTAACCGTTGACGCGTACAGATTTGCCGTTGGTAATGACAATAAGAGCTTTGCTTCCGGGCAGTTTTAATTCATGGACATGTTTTAAGGCATTGACGCCAAAAACGAATTCGGTTGGGATGCAGAAAGAAAACATGATTTCCTCTTTGAATAAAGTAAGACCCGACTCTCCAGCTAGAGAGCCGGGCACTCTGGGAGAGTCAATTATTTAGAGCGAGCAAAAAGTTCTTGGATCTTAGCTTCAGTTCTTTCCTTCGCATCGTTCAGCTGTCCGTAGCGCTGCTCAACGATTTTTTCGTTTTCCTGAATCCCTAGATGAAGTTCATCAAGTTGACGAACGACTTCTTCCGGAGCGGAACCGCCGAGAGAATTCTTGGAGTAAGCGTTTTTCACCGGGTCAAGACCAAGCTGAATTTGTTCGTTTGTGACTTTAGTGTCAATACCAAAAAGATTTTTTGCAATTGGAGCAATTACGGCAACATCAATTTCACTGGCTTTCTTGTTGTGTTCAAGCATGTGGTTGACTACATGGGCAACGATGTCATGTGCTGTACGGAACGAAATTCCATCGGCACGAACGAGGGTATTAGCAAGCTCTGCCATTGTGCAGAAATTGTTCGTTGCGGTCTGAACCATCAGCTTCTTGTTAAGCTTGATTCCTCTGAAGGTTACATTGAGCAATTCAATGCAGGCCTTCATTTCGTTGAAAGCTGTCCAAAGTAATGTGGGTCCTTCTCCGCTGCTTTCGTTGTTGTGAGTGTAAGGAGTGTTCTTCATAACCATCCATGCAGCGACACAGCAGCCCTCAACATTGGAGGATTTGCCTTTAACATGCTCAAGAGTCCACGGGTTTTTCTTTTGCGGCATGATAGAGGAACAAACCGCAACTTCATCGGCGACTTCTACATAACCGTAGTCCGGGGTTGCCCAAACGTAAAGGTCTTGGCACAGTCTGGTAAAAGTATTGGCCGCAATCCCAAAAGCCGACAGGATTTCGAGAATATAGTCGCGTGAGCCGACGGCATCAATCGAATTGCCGAGGGGAGCGTTAAAGCCAAGCAGATCAGATGTGAAATTACGGTCAATGCTCCAGGTAGTGGACCCCATTGATCCGCCACCGAGTGGACAGAGATTCAGCTGATTCCAGGCGTTTTCGATGCGGGTGTAGTCACGAGACATTCCATTGAGGATCGCAGAACAATACTGGGCGAATGTGATCGGCTCAGAGGGCTGCAGATGCGTATATCCGGCCATGACGGCGTCTGTATTGTTGCGGGCAACGGTTTCGATTGTCTTTCGCATCTCGTTATAAAGACGGCAGATTTCCAGATAAAGCTTGCGCACATCCATACGGCAGACTGTGGCGTAAAGATCGTTGCGGGATCTGGCGGTGTGCTGCTGGCCCCCGACTTCAATGCCTACCTTCGAGATCAGGTAGTTTTCCATATTGAAATACATTTCTTCCAGCTCAGGGCGAAGCGGGAAGCTCGGGGTGTCACCCATTGCTGTCATTTCTTCAGCGACTTCAAGGATCTTTGCGGCGACATCCGTTTTGATGATGCCTTGTTTTTCCAGCATTAAGACGTGCGCTTTATTGCACTGGACATAATTTTGGAACGAACGTTCCGCTTCTTCTGCGCTGATGCTCGGTTCGATAACGTACTTGATGACTTCCGCTGCGGGAGGCTGTTTGATTTTGCCTCTGTTGTTGCCTTGAATCATTTATGATTTCCTTGGTTTGTGTTTAAGACAGTCTCATTTTTGTGTATCGGTTATCAAACAACAATAACCATATATAAAGCTTATAACACGGGATTAAAAACGTTAATGGGATCGCCTCAGGTACAGTTGATAAAAAAGGCCTTCAATGAAGACTGAAGGCCTGTGTCCTTATCGTTCTTTTAACTAAGAGCGTTGACTACCGTCATCATATAGACCTTGATGAAGTCAAGATATTTCTGCGTGCTGATCTTTTCGTTGGCTTTGCCCATTTCATTTTCGCCGTTAGCGGCGCCGAAGTTTGGAATCGGCATGTGAGTCACTTTACGGATCCAGGCGGCGTCTGAGCCCCAGGGTTCAGCAACCATTTCCACGTCTTTACCCATGACTTCCTTGTACGACTTGGCGACCAGCTGGATAAACGGATCATCCTTTGGGATGTCCAGAAGCGGGCGTCTTGAGGTGACCGTGAGCTGATAGTCAAAGGAATCGTCTTCTTTCTTCAGAGCGTCCAAGACATCAGTAATCTCTTTCAATGCTTCGTCATGGTTTTCTCCCGGGACTAAGCGTCGATCGAACCAGAATGTCGCCTCAGACGGGTAGACATTAGCTGCCTTGCCGGAGTTCATAACGGCAATGGTGAGGTGCGGAGGCGGCAGTCCTTTCGAGGAGGGACGTGTAATCAGGGTGCTGTTGAGCACCTCCAGTTCCCCGATAGCTGTGACGGCTTTTTGAAGTGCTGTTTTCCCTTTGAGAGCAGCGCGGTATGTCCGGGCTCGGATGTATAAGAAATGTAGCCTCTCAAAATTCCGCCGTGCTGAGGGACGAGCATTCCGTCACTCGGCTCCATACAAATACCAAAATCGCCGCGCAGATAGCCTTTGCTGAGCAGATATTGAACGCCAAGCTCGCCTCCGAACTCCTCGTCGCACATCCAGCTTAAAAGCACATTACCCTTGGGCTCAAACCCCATTTTTCTTAGGAAGATAACCGCCATGAGTGCGCCGGCGTCTCCGCCTTTCATATCAGAAGCGCCTCTGCCGTAGATGCAGCCTTCATGCTCTTTTCCCGACCACGGGCCGAACATACCGGGGTCCTCCGGATCCGGAGGAAACACGTCCATATGACCGTTAAAAACGAAAGTTTTTCCTTTTTGACTGCCTTCCCACAAAGCAAGCAGATTCGGACGGTGAGGCTTCGCTTCGATTCGATCCACATTGAGGCCGCTGTCCTTCATGCGCTTTTCAAAGACGAAGCTGACTGGCTCTTCGTCTCCGGTCACGCTAGGGGTCCTCAGGAGCTCCTGAAGGCATTCGATGGCTTCGGTTCGGTTGGCTTCTACAAAGTCTGAGATTTCTTTGGCTGTAATCATTT
This sequence comes from Parasutterella muris, assembly GCF_009767915.1. Classification (GTDB taxonomy): domain Bacteria; phylum Pseudomonadota; class Gammaproteobacteria; order Burkholderiales; family Burkholderiaceae_F; genus Parasutterella; species Parasutterella muris. Next base: position 33,270 of record NZ_WSRP01000012.1, on the reverse strand, counting down.
TTTCCTATGAGGGAGTTTAGAGAGAACAATGATCAGACTGCCCCTAACATAAGAAAAAGAATATATTTATAATCAAAATATTATGTTTAGTATTGATTTTGACTTATGAAGAAGCATCAGTCGAATTGGGATCTTTGCAGCTCTGTTATGGCACGACACGTTACCGTTTTTATGTGTGCTGCGAAAGTCGGATCTTTTTCTTTAGCTGCAGAGACGCTCTCTGTCACACAGCCTTCGGTGTCCCTTTCCGTTAAATTTCTTGAGGATAAACTGGGTTTTGATCTGTTTGAGCGTTCGACAAGACCGCTTCGCCTCACACCGGAGGGAAGCGCGGTGATGGAATTGCTCCAGCGATACCGAATGGAGTTCTCTGAACTGCTGCAGCGTATTCGCAGTGACAACTTTATTCGTCCGATTCTGCGCATCGGATTAATAGAATCAATCGCGGATTTTGCTGCGGCCTCCCTTGTAAAGTCACTCAAACCTTTATGCGGTCAGCTGAGACTTAAGGTCGCTACATCGGAAACGCTGATGGCGCAGATTTCCAACAGAGGGCTCGATGCGGCGATTATTTCCTCAGAACTTTACTCCGGAGAATATTTTGATCCGGAGCCGATTTTCTCGTCTCCGCTGGTACTGATGCTTCCGATCGATTCCCCTATTGAAGTGATTGACAGTTGGGCTACTCTGCTCCGAGCGGGTATCCCGTTTATCCATCATTCCAAGATTACAGCGGACGGGATTGCCATACAGAGGTTTACAGACCGCTTTTCTCTTAATTTTCCCTACATGTTGGAAGCGGATAACAATCGAGCGATTTTCCAAATGATTTCCGCCGGATTGGGATGGAGTTTTTTTCAGCCGTGGAGCCTTTTTGAAAGCGGACCGCTAACGACGGTGAAAATTTTAAAAGCTCCTGTCGCTATGCCGAGCCGTAAGGTTCAGTTGGTTTGTCCGCATCTATCAGATCGAACAATACGGGAAACGATTAAAAAGTCACTGTCGAGTCTGGTTGTCCAAAAGAGCGAAACCCGACTTAGTCCCTTAGCCCCTTGGCTTTGCCGCGAGATAAAGATTTATTAAAAAGCCGAAGGCCTCATGGAAAGAGGCTTCGGCTAAGCAATTGCGGCTTCTGATTAATTTCTATGACGGACCGTTATCCAATATCCGCACGGAGCATCCGGCTTTCTCGGGGAGATGGAAGCAGACTCTGCTGTGTCTGTGTCTTCGCTAAGGAAGTAGAGGAAGTCTCCTTCGTGAAGTGAAAGAGATCCTTCTAGCGAAACACCGGAGCAGTGAAATACGGTATCAGCGGTGCAGAAGAATCCTGCCAGATACTGTTTTTTGGGATCGAAAGAGAATTCAGCTGATCCTTTGACAGCCTGAACTGCACCGGAGAAGGAGTTATCCGTAAGAAGATTGAAATCCTCATAGGCCCCCTCAGATGTTGTTTTCCAGGCGCCTTGGAAGATATCTATCTCGTAGGGCTCGAGATGCACGGACTTTTTCTCTCCCGACTGCAAGACATGCTCCATTTGAAGCACACCTTTTCTCGGGCTGATATGACGGGTAAAGCCCGTGAAATCAGAAAAGAGTGAAGAGCCTCCGAAGCAGACAGCGGAAGAAACACGGATTTTAAAATCCTTGTTTTCCCATGTGGAGCCTTCCGGCAGAAGCAGGACTTCCTCTGTGCTTCCGCCTGCCCATGAGTGGACGATACGGTCTGTTTTTGAGTTTAGTCTGACAGCCATGATTAGCCTCTTAAAGGATCTGTTTCTTGCGATCAAAACCTTCGAGCTGCATATAGAATTCGCAACAGTCCATCAGAGCGTCGAAAGGGACCATTCCGCAGACTTCAGTGCCGATAATGCTGAGGCCGTAGCGTCTTGCTTCGCTTCTGACCATTTCGATAATTCTGTAAAGTGGAACAATCTTGTAATTAATCATGCAGCTGACTTGGCAGACATTGCGTTCAGCGATGTAAACGCCAATTGCTCGAGCATCCTCATAACCTCCTTTTGCCTCACGGAAGGACTGGGCAATGTGTTTTGCAATCTTTACATCCGGAGTGTTGAGCGTGATGTTGAAGGCAACCATCGGGCCTCTTACGCCAAGAGGCATAGCGCCTGCAGTTGGGTGCATTTTGGCTTCGCCGTAGTCGGGAGCCCATTCCGGCTGAGAGATGAGTTCGCAGAGGCCTTCATATTCCGGGTGACGGACGTTCTGGAGTTTAACGCGTTCCGGTTTTTTAGCCGCTTTTTCATAGAGGTAGACCGGTACTTTCAGTTCAGAGGAGACTCTTTCGGCCAACTGATTTGCGTATTCGACACATTCTTCCATTGTTACATCTTCGATCGGGATGATCGGGCTTGCGTCAATCGCACCGATGCGCGGATGCTCACCCTTATGGTGATTCATGTCGATGTTTTCTACAGCGGCCTTGCATGCTCTGAATGTTGCTTCTAAGACTGCCTGAGGTTCCCCGATGATCGTGTGAACGCAGCGGTTATAAGCAGGGTCCACATTGACGTTAATAAGGCGCGCGTTGGGAACGGAGGCGGCAACTTCAGAGATCTTGTCGATGACTGCCTGATTCTTTCCTTCACTAAAATTTGGAATACATTCGATAACTTTTGACATTTTTTACTCCTTAGAAAGTTTCTTATACCCGATTGCCAGTAAGGCTTCCTCGGATTCACGAGCCATTTTCTCGCTTTCCTCTATGTTTCGAAGGGCTGCTTTTACATAGGCATCATCCTTGATAGAGCCTAAGTTAATACGGGCATTTAGGAGAGCTCCTAGAACTGCGTTTCTCGCATTCATTGCTGCGATCATTGCGTCGGTGATTGCGTTTTGGTTACCCTCGAGCAGCGTGGGAATGAGTTCAAAGATTTCGGTAGAGACAAGTGCCACCTCCAGCGGAACTTTAGAGGCGAGTTTAAGAGCCTCCTGAATCTTCTCTTTTCTCTGCAGCTTCTCTTCCTCCGTTGCTTTTGGCAGTTTAAATGCAGCCATAACACTGTCAAAGCTCGCTGCATCTTTTTCGACGAGAATGAGAAGACGACTCTGCAGAGAGTTTGCTTTCTCTTTAATGGCCAAAAATTCCGGAGAAGGCGAACCGTCCTTAGGAAGACTAAGGTTTGCGACCATTTCAGCTAAAGATGCAGCCAACGCTCCTGAAAGGGCGGAAATACTTCCTCCGCCCGGGGTTGGAGCTTCGGAGGCTGTAACTTCGCAGAATTCAGTTACGGTGAGGTCGGTTAAGTTGTTTATGGGATTCATGTTTAATCCAATCCTTTTTATTGCAGAACGAGCGGCGCGATTAAGAATGCAGCGGCGACACTGGTGATTGTCGTAACCATACCGGGAAGGAGATAAGAATGGTTGATTACGAATCTGCCGATTTTTGTAGTACCTGTTGAATCAAATGCGACACCGGCGACGATTGTGGCATAAGTCGGGATGATATACAGACAGGCGGTGGCAGGCCAGCAGGCGACGAGTGCAACCGGAGATAAACCGAGAGTAATCGCAAGCGGGTAGATAAGGCGAGTTGTTGCGGCCTGGCTTAGAACGACAGACGCAACTGCCATCAGAACGATTGCGAAAGTCCAGGGGTATTCTTGGAAGAAGTTCTTGCAGTATTCCTGGAGCTGAGGCAGGTAAGCGGAAATCAGCGTGTCACCCATCCAAGCCAAACCGTAAATACAGATAACGCCTGTCATACCGGCTTGGAAGACAGAGCTTTTTGCGATCTTATCGATATTAGGCTTGCAGACAAGGACGATGATGCCGGCGACGACGAGCATGAGGATTTCAATGATATGGGTCATTGAAAGCGTAACTACTTTATCACCCATATGATAGACAGGCCTGAGGCTCGGGATTGTTCCGAAAAGGACAATGATGACAGTTCCTAAAAGAAAAAGCCAAACGGAGATTTTTGCAGAAGTTGGGTAGACTTTCTGGGCTTTATGTTTTTTGACGGACTCGATGGCACCTTCAGCCAAGCGTTTCTGATAAACAGGATCATCAGCCAGTTCGGGGCCGCGTTTCAGAACGACAAGAGCGCCTAAAAGACATCCGATGATTGTAGCCGGAATACAGACAAGCATGATTTGCCCCATGCCGATTCCATGCGGAGTCAATAGGACAATTAACGCTGCCATTGCTGCAGAAACGGGGCTTGCTGTAATTGCCTGCTGGCTCGCCACGACGGAGATAGACATCGGTCTTTCGGGGCGTACACCTGTTTCTCTGGAAACTTCAGCGATAACAGGCAACAAGGCAAAAGCGATATTTCCGGTTCCAGCCATGATTGTGAAGAGATAACAAACCATCGGGGCCAGGAAAGTGATGTATTTCGGATTTGCCCGAAGGATATGTTCTGCGACACCTACCAGGAAATCCATTCCGCCTGCTACTTGCAGCGCGGCAGCAGCGACAATGACGGATGTGATGATCAGCATCACGTCCATTGGAGGGGAAGAAGGAGCGAGGCCGCAGAAAATAGCAAGAACTGCTAGGCCCATACCGCCGGCGATGCCTAAAAATATACCGCCTAATCTCGCACCTATGGCTAAGGCAACGAGAACGACTAAGAGTTCAACTGCAAACATGATTTTTACTCCTTGGTTGACACCCCAAAGGGGTATTGGGAGAGAAGGGGTGCCGCAGACCGGTTACTCTTTGATTTATTGTGAGAAGAACAGCCGACGGCAAAGATCAATCTAATTAGAAAGTAATAAAACAACGAGAGAGATGAAGCCCCACTAACAAGTGATATTATTTTTAAATAATGATCCCCGAATGGTGGGGTAAGGCAGGAAGCCGGGATGACAGCAGACTTGAAGGACTTCAGTGGTTTCTATACTCGCAGCTGTGAGATTTTTATTGTTTGTGCTCGTCTTAAATCCTTCTCTGCCGCAGCGGAAGTACTGCAGACGAGCCAGTCATCCATTTCTCAGACAATAAAGCGCCTAGAGAATTCCCTGTGCTTTAATCTCTTTGAAAGAGAGACAAGGCCGCTGAGAACAACTCAGGAAGGAGAGGCGCTTTACAAGAAACTCTCTCTTGATGCCGAGCAGAATCGGCGGATGGTTGAGCTGTTTCGAACAAGAAATTATTTAAAACCGGTATTGGATATTGGTTTAATTGAATCAGCGGCCTCTTTCTGCGGGGCGGAACTCACGCAGGCTTTGGACGGCAGTGTTGGCCAGCTGAGGCTAAGTGTAGAGACGTCTGACAAACTTTTGATGAGCCTGATGGAGCGAGAACTGGATATGGCAGTTGTATCTGTGCCTGAAGTTTTATCTCCCTCTCTGCAATGGAACCTTTTATTTTTAGAGCCTTGGGTCGTACTTTTCCCGAAGGGGTATCCAATTCCGTCTCACGATCCATTGAGCTGGGAAGAGCTCCAGCTCTGTGGTCTTCCTTTTATTTATCACGGTAAGTACACTGCGAACAGCCGATGTTTTAATGCCATTAAAGGTTTTGAAAGAAGAGCACCGGCAAATAAATTTGAGCTTGACAGTAACTTTATGATTTATGAGTTCGTCAGCCAGGGTATCGGCTGGAGCATCACTCAGCCGCAAGGTATTTCTTTATTTAGATGTTCTTCCAACATTCAGGTCAGGAGAGCTCCCGCGGAGTTGGGAAAACGAAAAGTTTTTTTAGTCGCCCGCAGGAACTGCAGTGAGGATCTCCAAGCGAAAGTCTGCAGAACTATTAAAGGGATTATTAGGGAAAAAGTAGAAGATACATTGGGACAGAGTATCCCGTGGCTTCTTAAAGAATTTCAGTTCGTATCGGATGGACCGGAAAGACAATAATAGTTTGTACATTTTAAGATAAACGAGCCTCTGAAGAAGTTTCGCGTTGGAATTCGCTCCGAATTGTTGCTAGGAATTTGAACTTTCTGCAAGTTTTTAACTTCAATTGGAGTATTTCTCAAATGAAAAAGACACTTTTAGCAATGGGCGTCCTCGGCGCTTTCTCTTCCCTGGCTTTTGCCGCTTCCAACGTAACACTCTATGGTGTTATTGAAGAAGGTGTGCTGGTTCAGAAAGCCAAACATCAGGACACAACAGTTCAGCTGAAGTCCGGTTTTGACCAGGGCTCTCGCTGGGGTATCAAAGGCGTTGAAGAACTCGGCAACGGCTATGCTGTCGGCTTCATCCTTGAACAGGGATTTAATGTTGACAACGGCGGCGAAGCTACAGGCGGCAAACAGTTCAGCCGTGAAGCATTCCTCTATGTAACTGGCCCCTTCGGACGCTTAGGTGCTGGCCGTACTGGTACACTTTCTTCCGGCGCTCAGTCCAATACTATTCTGACAGGTTGGGCTCTCGGAACAGGCTTCGGTCTTTCTTCCTGGACAAGTGCTATTGGCACATCCTTCTCCCGCGTGGATAATGCTGTTGCATACCAGACACCGAGCTTCGGCGGCCTCAAACTTAGTGCTATGTACTCCAATGGCACGTCTGCCGATGAAAACAAATGGTCTAAAAACAACCATTACTATGGCCTCGGTGCACTCTACAACGCTAACGCGATCAAATCTAGCTTAATCCTCGAAGCAGTTGATCATAAAGATGCAACTGGCGATGCTAAGAAAAAGACTCAGTATGTCATTAACTACGGCTTCGAATACAACCTTGGTACTGTGACACCGATGTTTGCTTACCAGTGGGCACATCAGGACGAAGGCAAAAAGACTCATATGTTCGGCCTTTCTGCTAAGGTTGCTGTAGGTGGCGGCGATCTCCTCGCTGGCGGCCGTTATCTCTTCGGCGACGATGACGCTATCGGTGCTGAAGAACAGAAAGTCCGCGCATGGAATATTGGCGCTGCTTATATCTATCCCCTTTCTAAGAGAACAGCTGTCAAGGCTTATGCCGGTTACGCTGACGGCGCCAAAGCTTGGAAGAATACAGAAGATGTTGCTATGAACGGTTATCAGGTCTACCTTGGCCTGCGTCACAGCTTCTAATCTGAGTTTGGTTTAACTTGGATTGATCTTGGGCCTCCTTCGGGAGGCCTTTACATTTTGAGTGTCTTCAATTGTTGCTAGGAATTTGAACTTTCTGCAAGTTTTTAACTTCAATTGGAGTATTTCTCAAATGAAAAAAACACTTTTAGCGATGGGCGTCCTCGGCGCTTTCTCCTCTCTGGCTTTCGCCGCTTCCAACGTGACACTCTATGGCGTTATTGAAGAAGGTGTCTTGGTTGAAAAAGCCAAACATCAGGACACAACAGTTCAGCTGAGATCCAGCTTTGACCAGGGCTCTCGTTGGGGTATCAAAGGCGTTGAAGAGCTTGGCAACGGCTATTCCGTCGGCTTCATCCTTGAACAAGGTTTTGGCGTTGACGACGGCAATACAAGCAACGGCAACTACACAACCTCCAGCGGGTTCACTCGTGAAGCCTTCATGTATGTGAATGGCGGTTTTGGTAAGTTTGGTGCCGGCCGTACTGGTACACTTTCTTCAGGTGCTCAGTCCAATACTATCCTGACCGGTTGGGCTCTTGGCACTGGTTTTGGTCTTGCTTCCTGGACTAGCGCCATTGGCACTTCCTTTAGTCGCGTCAACAATGCAGTTGCTTACTCAACACCCTCTTTCTCCGGACTTAGCCTCCATGCCATGTACTCCAATGGTATTGGCGATGACACAAACAAGTGGTCAAAAAACAGCCACTACTATGGTATCGGTGCCAAGTATCAGGCTCACGCGATCAAGTCCAGCTTAATCTTTGAAGCTGTCGATAACAAGGGCGGTATTAACAATCTCGTAGGCAATAAGCTCAATGGCGATACAGCTTATGTTGTTAACTTTGGTTTTGAATACAACCTCGGTTCAGTAACTCCGATGTTTGCTTATCAGTGGGCTGACCAGGATAATGGCAAAAAGACAAATATGTTCGGTCTCTCTGCTAAGGTCGGCGTAGCTGGCGGTGACCTCATGGTTGGCGGCCGTTATCTCTTCGGCGATGATGATAGCATCAAAGAAGGCGACGACAAGGTTCGTGCATGGAACGTTGCTGCAGCTTACGTTTATCCTCTCAGCAAGCGTACTGCTGTCAAAGCTTTCGCTGGTTATGCTGACGGCTCTAAGGCATGGAAAGATACAGAGAATGTCGTCTACAACGGCTATCAGGTCTACCTTGGTCTGCGTCACAGCTTCTAATCTGAGTTTTGTTTAACTTAGATTGACCTTGTGCCTCCTTCGGGAGGCCTTTTGCATTTTGAGGTTCATCAATTGTTGCTAGGAATTTGAACTTTCTGCAAGTTTATTAACTTCAATTGGAGTATTTCTCAAATGAAAAAAACACTTTTAGCTTTAGCTGTCATGGGTGCATCTAGTGTTGCCTTTGCTGCTTCCAATGTTAGCCTTTATGGCGTTATCGATACAAGTGTTGTCGTTTCCAAGGTAAAACACAACACTACTAAAGTTCAGATGAAGAGCGGTTTCGACTCTGGTTCCCGCTGGGGCATCAAGGGTGTTGAAGAACTCGGCAACGGTTACGCTGTCGGCTTCATCCTTGAAGATGGTTTCAACAGTGATGATGGTAGCGGCGCTCAGGACATGAACGGAGCCTTCTCTCGTGAATCCAAGCTCTACATCAACGGAGGTTTCGGTCAAATCGGAGTTGGCCGCTTAGGCAGCCTTGCAGGCGGCGCTCAGTCCAACAACATCCTCACAGGTTGGGCTTTTGGCACCTCTTATGAAGATCAGGGCAGCTGGACAAGTTTCGCTAAAGGCAATGGCCGTGTGAACAATGCTATTGCCTATGTATCTCCTTCCTTTGGAGGTGTTACTGTTCATGCGATGTACTCTAATGGTACTTCCGCCGATAACGAAAAATGGTCTAAAAATAGACACTATTACGGCTTAGGTTTGAAATATGCGGGTAATGCAGCAACTGCCTCTGTAATTTTTGAGGCCCTTGATGGGAAGGGTACAGGCGGAAAAAAGGGGATCGGCACTGGAATTAATTCTTATCTTAAGACCCTCGGACTTGATCTGATCGAAGGTGATGATCTGAAAAAGCTGGATGCTGTTAAAGCGAATTTTGAGGACCGTAAGACTGCTTACAGTGTTACTGCCGGTGGCGCATACAATTTCGGTATTGTAACTGCCATGGGTATCTATCAGTATGCTTGGGAATCTGATGTGTATTCTCAACATGCCTTTGGTCTGAGTGCCTCTGCACCTTTAGCAGGAGGCACTGCTAAATTGGGTGCCCGTTACTTATTGGGCAAGCTCGATGGAGACTTCAAGCATATCGCTAATGCTATTGGCGCTGACACGAAGTACAGAGCTTGGAATATTGACGCTGGTTACAGCTATCCGCTGAGCAAACGTACTTACTTCTATGGTTTTGCTGGTTACTCAGACGGAGCTAAGCTCTACAAAGATGTAGAAAACGGTAAGTTCAATGGTTGGACTGTAGGGACTGGCTTGGTCCACAAGTTCTAATCTTGCAAAAAAATTAGTTCAAATATTGGCCTCCCTCGGGAGGCCTTTACATTTTGAGTGCCTTCAATTGTTGCTAGGAATTTGAACTTTCTGCAAGTTTATTAACTTCAATTGGAGTATTTCTAAAATGAAAAAAACACTTTTAGCTTTAGCTGTTATGGGCGCTTCCGGTGTCGCCTTTGCTGCTTCCAACGTCACTCTCTACGGTGTTATTGATACCTCTGCTGTTTTTACTCATGACGGCGGTGCAGCTGCAGTAACAAAAGACGGTAAAACTACAGCGGCAGCTAAGAACGTTGTCGACATGCAGTCCGGCTTCCGCAACGGCTCCCGTTGGGGTATCAAAGGCGTTGAAGAACTCGGCAACGGATACGCTGTCGGCTTCATCCTTGAAGACGGCTTCAACAGTGACGACGGTAGTGGCGCTCAGAAGATGAACGGCGCTTTCTCCCGTGAATCTAAGCTCTACATCAACGGCGGTTTCGGCCAGATCGGTTTCGGCCGCTTAGGTACTCTGGCTAACGGCGCTCAGTCTAATAGCATCCTCTCCGGATGGGCACTGGGAACAAGCTACCAGACACAGGGCACACTGACTTCCTTCATGAAGAATAACGGACGCGCTAACAACGCTATTGCTTATGTCTCTCCGAGCTTTGCCGGTATGACCGTTCATGCTATGTACTCTAATGGTACAAGCACAGATACAGCTGAATGGGCTAGAAACGACCACTACTATGGCTTAGGTCTTGCATATCAGCTCGGCGGTTACCGCAACACCCTTATTTTTGAATCTGCAGACAACAAGGGCGGCAACGGCGAAACAGCTTACAACGTCAACCTTGGTCTTGGATACAACTTCGGTGCTATCACTCCGCAGTTCGCTTACCAGTATGCATGGCAGGATACACAGTACAAACAGCACGTCTTCGGCGTGTCTGCAGCTGCCCCGGTAGCCGGCGGTACAGTTAAGGCTGGTGTTAAGTACCTCCTCGGTAAGAACGAAACTTCCAAATTCCAGGATCTTACCGGTGAAGACAAATATCGCTCTCTCTCCATCAGCGCAGCCTATGAATATCCTCTGAGCAAGCGTACAACAGTTTGGGGCTTCGCCAGCTGGGCTGACGGCGACAAGGGTTATTCTTCTGACAACCTGAAGAAGATTAAAGCCTCTGGAGACGGACTTAAGACTGCTAACTTCGACGGTTATGTCTTCTCTGTTGGTATGACACACAACTTCTAATCTAGCTTTAAGCTAATTTAGATGTTAGGGCCTCCTTCGGGAGGTCTTTTTTTACCTTATAAAATGTTATTGACGATTAATAGACCATGAGGTTAAGGAATTTTCTTAATCGTGGGATTGTTATCTCCATCCTTCTCAACAAGGATAGATACTTAATGTTTTTGATCCGATAAAAGAACTCTGGGTATTCAAATGCAAGGACCTCCCGAAGGAGGCCCAAGAAATACCCAAACTAACAAGTAGTTAGATTAGAACTTGTGGCAGAGGCCAAGATAAACCTGATAGCCATTGTATTTTGTATCAGCTGTGTCCTTCCAGGCCTTTCCGCCGTCAGCATAACCAGCGTAAGACTTGATCATCGTACGCTTGCTCAGCGGGTATTCATAAGCAGCGCCAACAAGCCAGGCGTTATGTTTATCTTCTGTTCCAGCAGCTGCGCCGTCATTCTTACCGAAGGTGTAGCGGGCACCAACTTTGATTGCACCGCCGCCGGCGTTAATCTTGGCGCTCAGACCGAACTGATGGTCTTTGTTGCCCTGATCCTGCCAAACATACTGATAAGCGAACATCGGAGTAACCGCACCGAAGTCCCAAGACAGGCCGTAGTTGATGCCATATTTCGGATTGTGGTTTGTAATTTGTTCCTTACCATCAACTTCGAGGGAGTTCTTATTCTGTGTAGCTTCAAAGATTAAAGAAGAAAGAATCGGGCCGTTAGCATACTTGGCACCAATACCATAGTAGTGGCCGTTCTTTGACCATTTGTTCTTGTCGTCAACGGCTAATTCGTTGGAGCCGCTGTTAGAGTACATGGCGTGAATGGTGACGCCGCCAAAGGACGGAGAGGCGTAGGAAACAACGTTGTTCATACGCTTGGCAACGAAGTCAATTGCATTCCAAGCGCCAGAGCCGTAACCTGTGCCGAAGACCCAACCGGAGAGAATTGCTCTGCTCTGAGCGAAAGCTAAACCACCAGTACGACCGAAGGCGACAGAACCAAATCCGCCGTTAACATAAAGGATAGATTCACGATTGAAGGCTTTTCCAGCAACACCTTCACTGCCGTCGTCTGCATTGAATCCCTGTTCAAGGATGAAGCCAACGGAATAACCGTTGCCGAGTTCTTCAACACCTTTAATACCCCAGCGGTTGCCAGAGTCAAAGCCGGCTTTCAGGTCGACAATTGTGTCTTTGTGTTTAGCCTTGGAAACAACAACGCCTTCTTCGATGAGGCCGTACAGTGTTACGTTGGAAGCGGCAAAAGCCAGAGAGGAGAAAGCGCCGAGGACGCCCATCGCTAAAAGTGTTTTTTTCATTTGAGAAATACTCCAATTGAAGTTAAAAACTTGCAGAAAGTTCAAATTCCTAGCAAGAATCATCTGCAATGCCATTGTGATAAAAAAGTGACGCAAGAGCAACAAAAACTGTTGTATTTGCGCAAATACGACACTTTTAATTGATATAAGATATGGTAAATCAATATTTCGTTGTTGTTTTACAACAAATCAGCTTTTTCTTTCTGTTGTTTCTTCGCTCTCGAATAGAGCATCAGCCCATTGCTGCAGGATGGCTCGGCGCTGTTCAAGTAAATCGCTTCTTTGATAAGCAGAAACTGTTTCATTGCCGGTCGAGTGCATGAGACATTTCTCAGCCGTTGTCGCATCAATATTATTTTCAGCGCACCAATCCCTAAAAGTAGATCGCATGCCGTGCATGGTACTGCTTAGTCCAAGTGAAGTTCGCAAAAATTTTCGCGGAGTCTCCCGCCGTATCGGTGATTTGCCATCTACTGAAAATATAAAACAGCCTTTAGAACCTTTCTTCAGACTTATTAGAATCGCACACGCCTGTTTTGACAGTGGGACTCGAAAAGGCTCAAGTTTCCCGTCTTTGCGCCTGGAAGCCGGACATATCCAAACTTGATCTTTCCATGAAATCTCATTCCAGTGCGCCTGAGTGAATTCTACGGATCGAGTCGCTGTCAATACGCCAAAAAGGAGCGCTTTTGCTGCCGTCGCTTCAGAGTCCATCAGCTTCGGAATAAGAGCTCTTAAGTCGCTAAAGCTTAGGGATGAAAAATGTTTCTGCTCGGTGCACTTCCTGGGAGAGGGCAGAAACATGTCTAAATTTCCGCGCCATGAAGCAGGATTTGCTCCGGAATACAAGCCGTCATGAATCGCATAACTGAAAATTTTCTCTAATCTTCCCCTTAATCGACTCGCCGTCATTGTCTTTTCGATCCATATGGGATGAAGGATTTTTAAAACGTCGTTTTTAGTGATTTCGTCGACAAATTTTTCCCCAATAAAAGGATTGCAGTAATTGGCTATAGAAGACTTCCAGGAGGACAGCTGACTCGGATTTTTCCAGAGTTTGACTCCGGCAAGCAGCTCAATGACTTGCATGGAATAGTCTTTAAAAAGCGGCCTTTTTCTGGGCTCATCAGACGGATTTTGTCCGGCGACCGAAAGGAGTGTTCGGAAAAAATATGCTTTTTGTTTTACTTCGATGATGGGAGTTTTGGAGGCGCTTCCAAGAGCCATGTCCCTAACTTTTCCGCTTTGATCCAAATATCTGAAAAAGTAATTCCGGTACTTCCCGTTGGCCCGTACTCTAATATAGAGATTCTTCTCGAGTCGGTGCGTACCGTCTGTCAGTTCGAAAATTTCCCTTTTTTTAAATTTTCCAATGCTCGCGTGTGACATTTTTTCCTCAATATATGTGTGCTGCACTTTCGACTAATGAGGCGGCAGCGTGACCTCGTCAGCCGAATTTATCTATAGATTTCCCAATACGAGCATTGGACTTAGGAAAGAATCCGCAGTAGCTTACTTGAACATAAATTCAAATACAATAGCCGGAGTTCCTTCTAATTTCTTAATCAAAAAAGAATGCGTTTTCGGACATATCTGTTCTATTTAATGGCAGTCACACTTTCGCTGCCGCTGCTTGTACTGACATACACGCAGTACATGATGATTGAACAGGAGATTGAAAGAGAAAATACGCTGCTTGTGGAGGACGCCTCTGCCCTCAGCAATAACGTTAAGGGTAGAGTGCTGGCCGCAAAAGGTCTTGTGACCATGGCGGCCAATGTTTATGCCTTAGAAGGTCAGCAAAATCATTATCGTCTCAATAAAATCCTGATTGGTCTGAGAGATGCGCTCCCATATTTCTCCAATGTGCATTTTGACAGCCCCGAAGGAGTGACGGTTGCCTTTGACCCGCCCAGAAATCCGAAGGGTGAGAGCAATATTGGTGTTGACCATACTCAGCGGGAACATTGGAAACTGGTAAACGGGCAGGATTTCCCAATCGTCTCTGACGTTATTCAGGCGGTAGGCGCTGCGTCAGGTCCGATCGTAAACATCATGTCGCCTGCGGTGAATGAAAAGGGAACGGTTGTTGGTTACGCGGTGTCCGCTCTGAATCTTCGGGCGCTTTACGATGAGGTGGTTGCCGGACTCGGTTTGAAGGATTGCGTCGTTTGGATCCTTGATAGTAAAGGGATGCCGATTTACGCAAATGACAGATCGGATTACAAGGATGCCATCATGCCCCGAGAAGAGATCCGAAAATATTTAGAAGGGCCTAAAGTTGTTTCTAAAGTTAACCGTCCGAGCGGTTCGAATCTAGTCGGGGTGATCGCACCTATCGAAGGATTGGACTGGGTGGTTGGTATATTCAAACGTGCGGAAGATCGTGAAACTATGGTGCTTTCTTTAATTGCGACCAATCTGCTGATCTTCTTATTCCTCCTGCTTTTTTCCTTCATGATGGCAAGATTTGCGTGTAAGCCGCTGACGGATAATGTGTCGCGCCTTATGCTGCAAGTCAGAGAGGGAAGAGCGGTACCTACCCCAAGCGAAAAAGTCCAGACCCCGCTTGAACTCGTAGAGCTTCAGAAGGCATTTTGTCGGCTTTTAGGGAAAGTTCAGAGCCATCAGAGCGAAATTAAAGAGCTTAAGGATCATTCTTCCTCGAGTCTGTCTCGAGAGTTAGAGCTGACTCGTGATGATGCGAAGTTCCTGCGGCAGATCATCATGTCAAGTCCGCAATCGATTGTTATCACGGACTCCAACGGATTTATCCGCCTTGCGAGCGAAAGGGCAGTGGAACAGTTCGGTTCTATCAATATAGGGACTTCGTTCAAACGCTTGTTGAGAACAAAATTTGAGTTGGAAGATTCAGGCAGCGAACGCTCGGGCAGCGATCTCGTGAAACTGAAAGAAACCGCAACAGGTAAGGAGTTCCTGCTCTTTAAATCTCAGTCCTATATCGGCTCGGAAAAACGAGAAATCTACGTTTTAAGCGAAAGGATCTGATTTTTTAAAGACTCTGTAGGAGTACCCTAAACTCGGCAGTAAATGATCCGTGATCTCTTTCATTGAGATTTCCCAGCTTTGATCATTAGTGCACGGATGGCAATTGATGAAATCGCAGTTAAGGATCTTTTCGTCGAGGATAAGCTCCACTTTGTGCTCTTTATCAAAGATCAGACCAAGTAAGCAGACAGCTCCGCGAAAGGTTCCGAGCAGCTCCGCAAGCTCTTCTTCCGCTGCGAAAGATAAATGTCCGCATCCGAGAAACTCAGAAGCTTCTTTTGCGCTGAAACGATCATCAGGAGGAATGACAAAAAGAAAAAATCGCTTCTTGTTTCTGAGAAGCAGAGATTTGCAGCAGTGCGCTCCGGCGTTCTGAGCAATTTTTTCCTTCTTCACACGTTAAAACCGGTTCGTGGTGAAATACTTCGAAAACTATCCCTGCCCGACAGAGATAGTTTGATATCGTTCTAATGTTCCTTTGGGTGATAACTTGGTCCATAAACAGTAAAATGAAGAAAGTTGATGATTTGATTGTAGTAATCACAGGAAAAAATGCAATATTCAGTTGTAAACTCTCTAACATATTGCTCATTGGCTAATACCTAGAAGGATATTTTAGGAAAGAACAACATGTCTCAAGCAGAAATCGGCTCTTTTCCTCCGGCCGTAAAAAAGTTTTTCTTATTAGGGGCGCCTCTTGCCGCGCTGTTTGTTTTTTGGATACTGCCTAATACTTATACGGATATCCATGGCGCGTCGATTGTATTTCCGACAGCAGCAAAAGCCTGTCTGGCTGTGGTTGTATGGATGGTGCTTTGGTGGCTGTTTGAGCCGGTTCCGATACCGGTGACCTCATTGCTGCCGATTCCGCTTTTCCCGCTGCTTCATATCGCGACGCCGACTCAAACAATGGCGCCGTACGCTTCGAATACGATCTTCCTTTTCATGGGCGGTTTTATTCTTGCCATCGCGGTACAGCGATGGAATCTGGATAAGCGTATTGCGCTGACAACGCTCAAGCTCGTCGGCACTAAAGCGTATGCGATTGTGGGCGGATTTATGGTTGCAAGCGGCGTTCTGTCGATGTGGGTTTCCAATACGGCGACCGCTGCGATGATGGTTCCGATTGCGATGGCGGTACTCTCGCTGGTCCGTGCGCAGAAACGAGGCGGCCCGATTGACGAGGAAGAAGAAAATTTCAGTGTGGCGATGCTGCTTGCTGTTGCATACGGTGCTTCTATCGGCGGTATGGCGACAATTATCGGTTCTCCGCCTAACGGCATTTATGCGCGTTTCATGGAACAGCATTTCAGTCAAACCGTTTCATTGGCAAGCTGGATGAAGGTTGGTCTGCCTCTGACTCTTGTCCTTTTGCCGGTTTGCTGGTTCCTGTTGGTAAAGGTCTTATTCCGCAAGTCTCTCAACGAGATCGAAGGCGGAGCCGAGTGGGTGAAAGAAGAACTTCAAAATCTCGGACCGATGAGTAAAGCGGAACGCTATGTTTTCCTTGTCTTTTTGATTGCGATCCTGCTTTGGTCGTTTGGCGGGATGATTCGTCCGCTTGAATTTGGCGGTATCAAACCATTCTCTTCTTTGTCCGACTCCAGCATTGCGATGCTGTGCGCGATTTCTTTGTTCTGTATCCCGATTAATAAGGACCGCACAGTTCTTACTTGGACGGACATGAAGGATTTGCCTTGGGGCGTTCTGCTGCTGTTTGGCGGCGGTCTTTCTATGGCGGCAGGACTCTCGATTACGCAGTGCGGTCACATTATCAGTGCCAATGCGTCAGTTTTTGCGGGCCTGCCGAAGTGGATTGTTCTTCTCGGCGTCAGTTTCCTCGTGATGATCGCAAGTAACTTTACTTCCAATACGGCTTTGGCAGCGACTTTGATGCCGCTATTAGCGTCCGCGTCAGAACCGATGGGCGTGCCTGCGGATCAGCTGCTTTTAGTAACCGCGCTTTCAGCATCCTGCGCATTCATGATGCCTGTCGGAACACCGCCTAACGCGATTGTGTTCTCTACAGGGCGTATGAAGATCACGCATATGGTGAAGGCCGGCGCGGTGATTACGGTTGCATCTGTAATCGTGATCGGCGTTTTCACGATGCTGTTCCTTTGATCGTCCGCTGATGCCTAAAAGAGACCGGTCCGAAGAGCTGTTTGGACCGGTCCTTATATACTTGAAAGATCTGTAGCTTCATCGAAAAAGATTCGTTTGAACATGCGTGAAGCGAGCGGTTTTTTTTCATGTCAGAGTTGGATTCTGTGCCGGAGCGCAAAGCGTAGAAAGTCAGCTTCTGATCAGGAGTGATTATTTAGAAATCGGCCTAGACCACAGGCTGATTCTGTTAAAATTCTTGCCTCTAACCATTGAGTCCGTGATGCCCCCACGTTTAAAACTGAATAAGATTACAAAGCGATACGGAAACACGGTTGCAAATAATTCGATATCGCTGGAAGTCATGCCGGGAGAAATCCTTGCAATCCTTGGAGAGAACGGAGCCGGGAAAAGTACCCTGATGAAGGTGATTTTCGGTTCGGTTGTTCCGGATGAAGGAGAAATATTCTTTGACGGAAAGCCCGTGCAGATCCGTTCACCGGCTGATGCCAGAGAACTCGGCATAGCGATGGTGTTTCAGCACTTTGTTCTTTTTGAGACGCTGACCGCAAAAGAAAATATTCTTCTTGGCATGCCCAAAGGGACAGACCCTGACGCGCTTGAGAAAGAGATTATCGAAAGGAGCGCTCATTATGGCATTGAGGTCGACCCGAATGCGGTGGTTAATGACCTCTCGATGGGTGAGAGGCAGCGCGTTGAGATTTTAAGAGCGCTTCTGACGAATCCCAAACTTCTGATCTTGGACGAACCCACGTCCGTATTGTCTCCTCTTGCGCTTCAGGCATTTTTTAAGACGCTCCGACAATTGTCATCCGAGGGCGTCTCAATTATTTTTATTACGCACAAATTAAACGAAATCCGAGAGCTTTCAGATCATTGCACGGTGATTCGCGCCGGCGAAGTGGCGGCTAACGTGAACCCTAAGGAACACACTGAAGAACAGCTTGCCAAGCTTATGATCGGAAATGATTTGCCGGAAATCCTTCCGAAACCGGATATTAAGCCTTTGCCCGGGCTGGAGGTTTCCTTTAACGGTGAACGCGTCACCTTTAAGAGCCAGTATCCGTTGGTTGGAAAGATCTCTGTTCCGCGCGGCAAGATCGTCGGTGTGGCGGGAATTTCAGGAAACGGCCAGAGTGATTTGATGAAGGCAATTTCGGGAGAAGTTCTTCTTTCCAAACAGGCGGTGAAGATTTGCGGCTCTGCCGCCGGAGATCTTCGCGTTCAGCACAGACGCGCGCTCGGGCTTCGCTACATTCCTGAGGAAAGGCTTGGAGAAGCGACGGTTCCGGAGATGAGTCTTGAAGCCAACACGCTTCTCACAAGCAATCTCTTCTTGGCAAAGGGCTTCATGCGCAATAAGATGATTCATCGATTTACAAACTCGGTGATTGAAAAATTCAAGGTGAAATGCGGCGGTTCCAAGGCTCCGGCAGATAGTCTTTCCGGAGGGAATCTTCAGAAATACATTGTCGGCCGAGAGCTTCTGCATAATCCCAAGGTCCTGGTCCTTAACCAGCCGACATGGGGTGTAGACGCCGGAGCGGCAGCGCTGATTCGCAACGCCCTGATTCGGCAGCGAAGCGGCGGCAGCGCTTTACTGGTGGTGAGTGAAGAATTGGATGAATTATTCGAGATATGCGATGAGCTGGTTGTTATGAGCGAGGGCAAAATATCGCCTCAGGTGAAAGCTCAGGCTATCTCGGTTGAAGAGATCGGACGCTGGATGTCCGGTCTTTGGCCGAAAACGGAGGACGCATAATGAACTTTCCGATCGCTATTTACAATCGCGAGCGTCCGAACCGGTTCTTAGCAGCGGTTTCTCCGATTCTCGCGGTGATTCTCACTTTAGCTTTAGGCGGCGCAATCTTTGCGATGGTTGGCAAAGAACCGCTTTACTCTCTGTATGTATTCTGTGTTGAACCACTTTTAACGCTTCGCGGCTGGGGCGAACTCGGCGTGAAGATGACGCCGCTTATTCTCTGCGCGTTGGGTTTAGTGGTTTGTTACCGCGCCAATATTTGGAATATCGGAGCAGAAGGTCAGCTCATTATCGGAGCGCTTTGCGGCGGCTACGTCGCGCTTCAGGCGAGTCCCGATCAGAGCGGGCTCTTCATGATTTGGGTGATACTTGCGTCGATTGTCGGCGGTGCTTTGTACGCGAGCATTACGGCATGGCTGAGAGATAAGTGCAACGTGAACGAGATCCTGGTTTCTTTGATGCTGGTCTATGTCGCTGAGCTTCTGCTTTCCTGGGCGGTACAATCTCCGCTTAGGGACCCGCAAGGACTTGGCTTCCCTCAGAGTCCGATGTTTGAAACCGCAGCAACGCTTCCGATCATGATCCCGGGTACACGTATGCATTGGGGCGGCGGACTTGTTGTGATATCGCTCTTTTTAATCTGGCTGATCATGTCCAAGATGTTTATCGGTTTCCAGGTTCGTGTCGCGGGTCTTGCGCCGAAAGCGTCAAGTTATGCGGGTTTTTCGAATCGAGCGATGATCTATTTCGCACTGCTTTTGTCCGGTGCGCTTGCGGGGTTGGCCGGTGTGATTGAAGTGTGCGGGCCGATCGGTCAGCTAACTCCGAAGATTTCTCCGGGATACGGATTCGCCGCGATTATTGTGGCCTTTGTCGCGCGGCTCAAGCCGGTTGGAACTGTGCCAGCTGCTTTTGTGATGGCGCTTTTTTATCTTGGCGGAGAACTTGCTCAGTCTCGTTTGGGGACTCCGGCCGCCTTAACAGGGGTTTTCCAAGGCTTGCTGCTTTTCTGCATTATGGTGTGTGACTCGATGATCTTCTGTCGTTTCCGCTGGGTTGGTTTCGGTAACTGGAAAAAGGAGGCGGCATGAGTGTAGCGGCCTCGTTAATTGCGACCACGATGAATGCGAGCACACCGCTTTTGTTAGCGGCGCTCGGGATCTTAGTTGCTGAGCGCTCCGGGGTTCTAAACCTTGGTGTTGAAGGTATTATGCTCATGGCGGCGATTGTCGCCTACATGGGTGCAGTGGAGAGCGGCAGTTTTGCGGTTGGCTTTTTAGCGGCGATTTTGATCGGCATCGCTTTTGCTCTGTTTTTTGCGATTTTCGCAGTCGGACTGAGAGCAAATCAGCAGGCGTCTGGTTTGGGCGTCGCGATCTTCGGAGCAGGACTTTCGGCCTATATAGGCATTCCGTATCAGGGAGCAGTGCTCCCGGAAAGGGGCCCTGACGGAATTATGTTCCTCGACAAGATTCCTTTTATCGGAGAAGCGTTCTTTAGCCAGCATTGGATTGTCTATTTGTCGCTTCTGATGATCCCTGCGGTTTGGTTCTTCCTCTACAAGACTCGAGCCGGATTGGTGGTCCGAGCGGTTGGAGAGTCGCCGTTCAGCGCTAATGCTCTTGGATACGATGTCCCCTTGATTCGCTGCTGCGCATTAGCGTTTAGCGGAGCCTGCATTGGTTTATCCGGTGCCTACCTTTCCCTTATTTACACACCCTTATGGGTTGAAGGGATGGTTGCCGGACGAGGATGGATTGCGCTAGCTTTAGTGACATTTGGAACATGGCGTCCGTTCCGTGTGTTCCTTGGTGCCTATCTGTTCGGCGGTATGACCATGCTGCAGATGAATCTGCAGAGTATGGGAATTTCAATTCCGACGCAGTTTATTTCGATGGCGCCTTACTTAGCGACGATTATTGTCTTAGCACTGATTTCGAGAAATCCGAGATGGATTCGACTGAATATGCCGGCTTCTCTTGGAAAACCTTTTATTCCGCATTAACGTGCGGCCTTACATTCATAACGGTGGAGATAAACGTGAGAACTTCATTGAAACTTGTGGCAGCTGTTGCGGCACTCGCTTCTGTTTTTGCACTGAGCGGCTGTGACGACAAGAAAGGTGACGCTTCTAAGCCTGCGGACGCGGCAAAACCTGCGGCAGCTCAGAAGGCAGACGCCAAGGAACCTTTGAAAGTAGGTTTTGTATATGTTGCTCCTATTGCGGATGTTGGTTATACCAAGCAGCATGATCTTGGCCGTCTTTATGCGATTGAACAGGTCGGCAAGGATAAGGTGACGACTACTTTCGTTGAGAATGTTCCTGAGACGGCTGATGCCGAGCGAGTGATCCGTCAGATGGTCAATGACGGGAACAAGCTGATTTTCGGCACAAGTTTCGGCTATATGAACTACATGCAGAAGCTTGCCAAAGAATATCCGGACGTTAAGTTTGAGCATGCAACAGGCTATAAGACAGCTCCGAACATGACAACCTACAACATTCGTTTTTATGAAGGCCGTTATTTAGCTGGTATGCTCGCCGGAGGTGCTACTAAGAGCAACATTATCGGATATGTCGCTCCTTTCCCGATTCCTGAAGTTCTTCAGGGCATCAATGCGTTTACGTTAGGCGCCAAGTCGATCAATCCGAACATTCAGGTGAAAGTGATTTGGACGAATGCCTGGTACGATCCTCCCAAGGATACAGACTCTGCCAAGACTCTGATCGGACAGGGTGCGGACGTGTTAACACAGCACACCAATACTTCTGCGGTCGCTAGCGCAGCGGAGTCTGCCGGCAAGATGGTGATCCCTTACAACAGCAATATGAAGTCTGTCGCGCCGAATGCGCAGATTGCGGCTCTGGTCCTGAACTGGGGACCGTACTATGCGAAGAAGATGCAGCAGGCGGTGGACGGTAAATGGGATAAGACACCGGTTTGGATGCACTACAGTGACGGAGCATTGTCTTTAGAAGGCATTACGGACAAAGTCCCGGCAGATGTCGTAAAGAAGATGGAAGAAGTGAAGGCAAAACTTGTTAAAGGAGAGTTCCATCCCTTTACCGGTCCGATTAAAGACAATGAAGGCAAAGAAACGCTCAAGTCCGGAGATGTTATGAACGACAAAGATCTGTCCACGATGAATTATTACGTGGATGGTGTTATTGGAAAAGTTCCTAATTAATTCCCCGGCTTAATTTAGCAAAGGCGCCTTCGGGCGCTTTTGCTTTATCAGGGATCGAATTTCAAAATATGTGAAAAAGACCACAAGTCAGGAACGAGTAATGATCTTCTTTAACCGTGGGAATGCATGTGCGGAATAGCGAAGTGAAACGTCCCAGCCTTACGTAGTTTCTATTTTTTAAGTAATTACACCTAAAATTTGCTGATATTTTTTCTATTTGTAACGAGAAGGGGCCGTTGAGCCGCTATTTATACATCGTACGGACTTGTTGGAATTTCGATTGCTGCAGTGACTTAGAAAAAATCTAACAATAACAAAAAGTTCTGTTTTTGAATAACGCTTTAATACCTTTCATAACAAAGTGTTTTACACCTGGAGAATAGCCAGAGAAAGAAGCGTGAGATTTTTTGAATGCCGAAAAGATGATGGCTCTTAATACTTTTATATCAAATGGAGTTAAGCATGAAATTATCCGCTCGCAACTGTATCGAAGACAAAATTGTTGAAATCAAGAAAGGTCCTGTCAGCACCGAAGTCACCATCGAAACTAAGTGCGGACGGAAGCTTGTTTCTTCTATCACCACAACCAGCGCAGAAAATCTTGGTCTTGAAGTTGGCAAGACAGCTTTCGCTGTGATTAAAGCTTCCAATGTTATGGTTGCTGTGAACGAATAATTCGTAGGCTCGTTCCGTTTTTGGAGAATTAAGGTTATGTTTTGCCCTTTAGGAGGCTCAGCATAGCCTTAATTTTTTATTCAAGACGCCGTATAACGTATGAGACCGTGCCGAGGATCGGATGCGGCAGCGGGATAGTCGGGTACAGGGAATGATCATAACTTTCTGAGATAAGACGTTCCGGCTGAATATCCGTAAAGTATCTTCTTAGCGTGAGTTTCCCATCATGCTGTAAAAGGACAATTTGCCCGGGGCGAGGAAAGAATCCGTGTTTCACGAGGATTAAATCGCGCTGATGGATTCCGGCTCTGTCCATAGAGTTGTCAGGCGCATAGTAAAGCTGTGTGTCTTCCTGAGGATCTATCAGCATTTCATTCAGATTAATTTTCGAAGAGGAGAATCGATCAATTGCCGGAGGAGGCGTGCCTTCATCCGGGGCTAGTCGAATCTGCGTTCTGACCCATTTAGAGCCGCCGAGTTTTTTGAATTTAGTCAGCAGCTCCTCGGTCAGGATAATTGTGGTCGTTTTTGCGCCGATAAGTTTTTTTCTGCCTGCGCCGGGCCGAACACCGCCGCGCGTTTTCTTTGTCGATGTTTTCTGATCAGATTCCATTTTCTTCTCCGACGAGAGAGATCATTATATAGAGGACGATTAGGTTCTCATCTGCGGCGGTCAGCGATTTTTTAAAGCAGAAGTCTCGCATCGGTTCGCAGATCTGCCTAAGCCTTATGCTGCGTCACCGACTGAAGGCGTTTGTTTAAGAACAGTGTCACGGGCAAAATCTGATGCTCTTTTTGGGATATTTCTTTCGGTAATAGCAAGAATTAGCTGTGGTCTTTTTCACACAGATAAGGAAAATTTTGTGGTCAAAAGCACATTGATTGAAGACACAGAAATAGAGACTCCACGAGCGTTGCAGCCTAAAGATCAAAGGATTGGTACATTATGGGTCATCGATTATTTAAATCGGGCTAATGTTTAATATGCGAAAAAGACCACAAATATTTTCGTATGGGGTATCGGTGTCAGAACAGAGCTACAAGAAGATATAAAAAGGGTAATTTTATGCTGGAAGCAGGATTTATTTAGGGATAATGGCTGTGCTACCATCCCATTTAAAGGAGTATCTAAAAAATATGTGCTTTTGACCACAAATTCTTCGGTCTGATGCTCAACGCTGTACCGTAGAAAAGAAAATCTGCGAAAAAGACCACAAGTCGAAGAGGTTCTTGTGGTCTTTTCTTCATACTTAGGAGGATCTGATCTCTTGAGTCTTTTCAATGATTCGAACGGTATCACTGATAATTCGAGCGGTAAAAGTAGTAAAGCCCCTGTAGCTGCAGGAGCTTGAATAAGAGTACCGCTTTCAGATGCCGGCGGTTTTGCTGTCTGATCAGTACTCGATCTTGAACAGATTCTCTATGTTGGATGAGAGTACCGCGTCATAGAGCCTGCCCTTAAAATCGATCCAAGTCTCGGTTTCTTTCTCATTGGCAGTGCCTGTATAGAATTTACGGCCGGCGGCTAAGAAATCCGGAGACACAATGCCGTCGACAGCAGTCAGCTTCATGACTTTATTTCCGTAACCGATTTCGAAATACAGCTTTCCAAAGATGCATTCCGGTGCACAGATGTCTTCTGAGGGTAAAGCCATGAAACGGTTTCGGGTTACACAGCGCCCGATAAGTTCTGCTGAATCGGTAATTCCGGGGCCGGGGAAAGCTGTTTTTAGAGTGATAAGTTTGCGCTGAGCCACTTCACCTTCAGGCACCAGTCGATCAAGCGCATATTTCATCATGCGAAAGCAAAGGGCAAGACCACCGCAGCGCTTCAGTCCATGATAGGTTTCACAGTCGTTAAGCGTGATAACGGTGATGGTCTTTCCGCCATTTTCTGTCACGCGAATTTCTTCAGCATTGGTCATTTAAAACTCCTAAAGTAGAACTGTTATTCGAAAGCAAGCGGAAGGACTAATTCTTCGACTTTTACAGGCTTTCTCATCATCCCGTTATCCTTGAGAAATTTCTCGTTGACTCTGAGATCGTTCACATCTTTCTGAGTCATCTTGTCAAAGTAGTGGCTTCGTTCAATGAGAGTCTTAGCGTTCTCAACAGAAATTCCGTGCTCTTTAGCGCCCATTTCTGCGGTTTGATCCGGGTTATTTTTCATCCACTGAAGCGCTTCCTTATAGACTTTGCTGACGCGTTTGACGATATCCTGGTGTTCTTCGGCAAATTTCTGAGTGGTGGTCATGACAAGCGTGGGCTCAACCAGTCCGTCGGCGTTTACGATTGTCTCGGCTCCGGACTTGTTCGCTTTGATAAGCGCGCTGCTTGCGACAAGCGCTGCGTCAGCCCGACCGGCCATAATGGCGCTTAAAGCTTTTGGAATTCCCATGTTGACAAACTGCACGTCACTTTCTTTGAGTCCTTCTTTCTCTAACGCGGCGATAAGAAGCTGATGCAGGAAAGTTCCTTTGGGGCCGACTACCTGTTTACCTTTTAGATCTTTAATTGTCAGATGCGTACCGGGTTTGGACACAATGGCAAAGTTTGAGGCTGGATGAGCAGTGCCTGTCAGAATGCGCACAGGCAGACCCTCTGAATTCAGCATGAGTACAGCCGCAGTGTTCATATTGCCGGCGATATCAAGACTTCCGGCACCCATTGTGCGGGCCGCTTCCGGACTCGTCCCCATGTTGTGCCAGTTGACTTTGATCCCTTCCTTTTCAAATTCTTTTTCAAGCATCTGACGGTCTTTCATGACGAGAAGCTGAAGTACAAAAGGAGGTTTAACGTAGGAGATGTTGAGTTCTTTAATCTGAGGCGCGGCTGCCGAGGCGGCAGAAGCCGCAAGAATGAGGATTGAGGCAGTTAGTGATTTAATTTTCATATGAATTCCTTGAACTAACTGATATGTAGATCGAGAATAAACAATATTGAAAATTATAATTATTATCATTAACGAATAACGAAAGCTGTTTTTTGATCGATTGATACGAGTAATGGATTACTTCATCAAATTGAGAATGAGATTTATTTAGCTTAGTTAAAACTTAAAGACAAAAAAAGACCGAACGATGTCGGTCTTGAGACTTTAACAGTAAAGATTAAAGCACTTTTTCTATCGAGGACTGAAGAATGGCGTCATGTTTACGGCCTTCTACGACTTCATTACGAAGCTGACCGCTCGGGTGGAAGGAAACGACTTGACGAGCTTTGATAACGGCAGCCTCACCGGACTTAGGATTGCGGCCCGGACGCTCGTTCTTCTTCTTAATTGAGAACACGCCAAAATTTGAAAGCTTTAAGTCCTCGCCTCGAGCTAGGCATTCGAGAGACTCCTGAAAGAAGAGCTCAACGATTTCTTTACAGAATTTTTTAGGCAGCCCGAATTGTTCATAAATCACATCAGAAAGATGGCTCTTGGTTAATGTGTCGCCTTCCTTCAGCAGGCTGCACAGAACCATTGTTGTTTCTTCTTTCTGCTGTTCTTTAACAGCTTGTTTTGGAAGTTCTTCCATGATCTTCTAATTTTGGGTTAAACGAAAGGAGGATTCTATACCAATATTGCTTTGTTGTCCTATTTCGTTAATTATTAAGCAAAATTACGGATAAGCATTTGCTTTTCGACGAGCGACTCCGAATTCGTCTGAATAGAAAAATCGGGAGGATGCGCGACAGAATCCCACTAATTATGTCTGTTTACCACTGACTCATTATGAGCAATTAATCCAGCGATTCTTTTTTATTAAATTGTTAAAACTCGATTAGTCGTTTAAAGAAAGAGCAGTGGCAAGGATAATGAATAATCCGATTAGGACGGCCATCCAAAAGGCCGCAGAGGATTTTTTCCCGGATTTGTTTTTTATTGGTTCGGCGCCCTGAGGTGTGCGATGAAATGACAAAGGATGCCGAATGTATGTTTCGCCGGCAGTTTCCGGAAGACCTTCCGGATTAAGCGCCTTAGTCACTTCACTAAAAAGCGCGGCAAGTGCATCTTCTTCCTTAAAAAGACCTTTGACGCTCTTATTGAATATCGCGGCTTCAGCGGTGAAAGTGACAAGACATGGGATCTCCGTCTCCGGGTCTTCGAATACCGCAGAAATTAAAATCGGATCACCGGGATGGCTCTTGCGGTCGCGTGAAAAGACAAAAAGGGCGCTGCGGTAATCCAAAGACTCTTTGAAGGGCTTTTCCTGTATGGGTCGAACGTAATACTCCAGTTCGAATGAATCCCAAATAAATGCTTTGGACAGCGTTTGACTTCTTACCGGCAGACCCATAACCGGCGCGTTCCCGGTTATAGGAGGCAGGGTCTCTTCCGAGCGCACCTCGAGCTCCGACTGATGAAAGGAGAGATTGGGGATCATGTCGGCTATTTCCTGAAAGCCGCTGCGATTCTGAGGTTTTAACTCCATGAGGTATCTCTCTTGATCAGAAAAATCGGATTTTGCGCTGACAGGCGATCAAAATGCGACGTCTTTTGGGCGCGAAGCATCGAAGCAATGTCGGTAATGTATGGTTCGTTCCATAGATTGATGTAGGCTTTCTGAGGGCCTCCGTGAAGGATACATTCCTGAGAGAAAAATTCGATCAGGATATCTTTCCAGGGATAGAAATTAAAAGACTTCCGCCCCCAGAACTGTTCCTTCTGAGGGAATTCAACGCCTAAATCAGAAATTCGGCACTGCATGAATTTTAAGGTACCGCCTTCCTTAAGAAGCTCGCTAAACTTTTTTATGCGGGCAAGCATCGCAATGTTCCTGAAGACATAAATGAAGCTCTGCCATTCGCTTTCCTCATCGAAAGCAAAGCGGACTTCCTCTCCGTTAGACATGCGAAATCCCCAATGTCTGAACCTGCAGGAGGGGGTGTTTTGATCGGCTTTGAAGTTTGAGGCACAGTAAAAGAGAGAATCTATTTCCGCTAAGAGATAGTTTTTCCCGTCATAGGAGAGTTCTGTCTCGGACAACTTAATTTCAGAGCCGCCGCGAGTAGTAAAGCTCGCTTCTTCAAAGGCAGTTTCGGCGCCAAGGTTGACGTTTTCCCGTGCGATCTCGGAACGGGAGATGATCTCTGTCAGTTCGCCTGCATAGGCTTTTAAGAATGAGGGAAGAATCTTGTGTTTTTCCTGCTGCCAAATAAAAAAGCATTCATCAAGAGGGTTGAGCGTGAAACTGTCGTCAAGACAAAAGGCTTTGAACTGCGAGAAGGAAGATGCGGTTTTGGCGGCCAGCTGAAATCCTTCGGAGACGGTTTCTGTGCTGCCAAGCCGAGATTCCCGGCCGATATATTTGATGAGAGCCTTAAACTGTCTAAGCGCCTGCCTCATGCGGCTTGAGAAGAATTTGTCATAGCGTCTGAGCAGAATGTCGGTTAATCGTTCTGAGCTGCGCTGATGAGGACATGCGGCCGAGAGCATCCGATAAAAACTCCTAATGGTTTCAGAAGAGTAGTTTTGGAGGATATGTTCAACAAAAGACGTCTGAAAATACGGGACAAGAGGAAGAACGGTATCCAGATCCTTACGGGTCAGTTCCTCAAAACCGGTGCTTTTTCTCTGTTCATTGATCCGTTTCAGGATCAGCTGCAGATCTAGGGCCGCAAACTCTTCCTGGATTCCGACTATCTCACGGATAAAGTCTTCCGCATCTTGCGTGCTGAGTGATGCGGCATACTTTTTTCTCAGGTGAGCAAGCCGCAGATGCATATGGCTGAGCGTGCCGTCACTTTTATGATTGAGAAGTACCGGGTCGCCTCGAGCACTTACGGTCAAATACGATTCATGGTCCTTGACTTCATCACTGTCACAAAGAGAGAGGACTTCTGAGAGCGAGCGCTCAAGACTCGTCTGAGTATCCTGCGCTGCCGCCTGTGCAGAGTACGGAGAAGAACCTGAGGCAAAGTATGCGGGCATCAGAATTGCCGGCAGCTTGCGTACTCGGATGCGTTGTTCATCGAGTTTTTGAATAAATGGTTCCTTCAAACCGGGAAGTGCGCTCGGCATTTGATCTCTGACAGGTATATTAGATTTAACAGGTTTTTGCCAATGATACTAAAGAGGCGCTGAGAGACATGCCGATACGGCTCAATTCGGAAACTGAGTCTGCTGTTTTCAGGCAAAAAAAAAAGCGCTTGAAAAATAAATTCAAGCGCCAGTCTAAATGTGATGGTGGAGGATCGGTCGTTCTGAACGAACTTCGGAGATCCCCCGGAGATTCCATCACCAACCTCAAATCCCAAGGAGAAGTGACAATATTTAATTGCCACGAACAAATATTAGCACAAACAACTAGGTATTTCTACTACCGTATCGATACGGCACTCATTTTGAGTTTCTATTTGTTGCTAGACAGCGTAAAGCTTTACCAGCACTGAGGCGGAAATCAGCCAGAAAAGTACGGCTCCAGTTCTATTTACGATTTTGGAAAACTTTTCATTCATCCAGCGGCCAGCCGCATACGCCGCGCTGTAGCTGTAAATAATATGAACCAGCCAGCAGGTAACAACAAAGATGCTGATCAGTACCGTCAGTTGCAAGGCATAGGAGCTCGTATGACTGACAAACTGCGGCATCAGAGACAGCAGGAAAATAATCAGCATCGGGTTCGTGAGCTGCAGCAGCGCTGCGCTCGAGAAAATCTTAAAGCGTGCTTTGGAGGGACTGGGGTCTTTAAAGCTTTCAATCCGTTGAGAGAGACTGAGGGGCGGTGCAACCCAGCTTTTATAACCAAAATAGATCATGAGAAGGCAGCCCGCGATCTGCAGGCCGGCAAAGAGCTTGGGAGAACTGGTAATTACCGCGCCTAAACCGGTCGCCGCGATAATGCTCATGATCAAGTTGCCCAAGGCGACACCCGTGGGAGAGCAGAATACTCTGCTTTTTCCGTACATTACAGCGTTCTGAAGGGTATAGAGAACGCCTGCTCCGGGAGTGATGCAGGTGACTAAAACAACCAGAAAATAAAGCATCAGGTTTGTTGAATCCATTTCTTTTCCTTTAATTTATTATTTGAAAAGTGTAAAAAGAAATGATTTCTTAAAACTCAAGAGTGATACTAAATATTTAACACAGAATTTTTGAATTTTATGCAGACACGCTTTGATTACAGGACAATGCGTCAGCTGATGCTGTTTGCGGTTGTGACTCAGGAAAAGAGTATCCGTAAAGCGGCGAAGCGTTCGAATATGTCGGTGCCGCCTTTGCTCGCTCAGCTCGATGAATTGGAAGACCGGCTTCAGGTACAGCTGCTTGAGCGCACGCCTCGAGGTGTACGGGTCACGCCGGAGGGTGCTGTATTGGTGCCTCTGGTTGAACAGTTTCTGCGCCAGGCGGAGGCTCTAAGCTACTCCGTGAATCAGATGACAAAAGCCGCAAGCGGTGTGTTGACCATCGGCGCCAACGCTGAAGCCATGATTTTCTTTATCCCAAAATTAAAGCGTCAGCTGGCAGCCAACTATCCGAAAATATCCCTTTTTGTGAAGGAGATCGATTCGTTTCAGACGGAAACTGAGCTGACAGAAGGTTCGATCAGTATTGGCATTTCTTTTTTTGATTCGCTTAGCGACCGAAGGTTAAAGATGCGGGTCCTGCGGATGGAAAAACCGATTGTTGTACTCGGAAAGGAGCATCGACTTGCGCGGCATCGGGAAATTGAAGCCAAGGATCTGAGCGGCGAAAGTTTTGTCTTCTCCCGCCGCTCAATCGCGCCTCGGCTGTTTGACGGGCTGGTTCATTTCTGTGAGTCGCAGGGCGGATTTACGCCGCGCATTGTGCACGAAGTGGATTCCTCGCCGCGGCAAATGGCATTTGTGAGCTGCGGACAGGGCATCGCATTCCTTCCGGAATCTTTTTATCCGTGGATGCCGCCGAATGTCAGCGCGCATACTCTGAAAAATGCTCCTGCGACTCTGCCGCTTTCAATGGCGTGGAATCCGTTGGTGCTTTCTCCCATCCGAGACGTTGTGCTGAATGAAATTTCTCAGTTTTTTGCCTTACATTCTGCAGCTACTGAATTGCGCTGAATGCATGTTCCAAATCTGTGATCAGATCTGAGGGATCCTCCAGGCCAATATAAACACGAACCATTCGATCCAGATCCGTGCGGTTTCTTACAGTGCGTTTGCCGTAGCATCGAAGGATCAGACTTTCAAAACCGCCCCAGGAATAGCCGAGACCGAATAATGTCAGTGAATCGAGAAACTTGTCGATTTGCTCATCGGTGAAATTGGGTTTGAACGTAAAGCAAAAGAGTCCGATAGGACCGGAGAAGTCGCGCTTATAGATCGCATATCCCGGATCTTTCGGGTAGGCGGGCCAAAGAATGCTTTCCACTTCTTTTCTTTGGCTGAGCCAGTCGACGACAGCCTGCGTATGCGCGCCGATCGCATCCATTCGAACTTTCAGTGTGCGCAGGCCGCGTAATCCGAGATAGCAGCTTTGAGCGGACGCGTACTGTCCAAGTATTTTGCTCACACGTTTAACTTCCGGCCAGGTTCTCTCACTGCAGGTGACGGTTGACATCAGAACGTCGGAGTGACCGCAAATGTATTTAGTGGCCGCATGAATGACCACGTCCGCGCCGAGCCTGAGCGGGTTGAAGTTCAGCGGTGTGGCGTACGTATTGTCAATCATTGTGATGACATCTTTTTTCTTCGCGGCGGCAATAATGGCAGGAACGTCCTGCATTTCCAACGTGTGACTGCCCGGGCTCTCCATGTAAATGAGCCGAGTGTTCTGCCGGATGAGCCTTTCAATTCCCGAGCCGATCAGCGGGTCATAGAACTCCACTTCGACGCCGAGGCGCTTGAGAAGAGTTTCACAAAAATCTCGGGTCGGGCCGTAGACCGAATCGGTAACGAGAACGTGGTCGCCGGCCTGGACGAAGGCAAAGAACGGAGTAACGCAGCCCGCTAATCCGGTGCCGTAGGCCCAAGTTCCGGCTCCGCCCTCGAGCTGATTCATTGCTTCATAAAACGCCTGATGAGCCGGGCCGCCTTCTGTGCCGTATGTGAAGCTCGGTTCTCCGTTCATCTGAAGACGGACTCGGTTCTTCATATCCGCGATGTCATGATGCAGGATTGTTGAGCCTTCATACGGCGGAATGTTCACATAACCTGAACTCTTATCAAGGTCTCTGCCGAGGTGCACCAGTTCAGAATCGATCTTTAAACGTTTACGCATAGATAAGTGTTCTAGGAGTGTGATGTCCGTAGTATAGGCCCGATAAAGCACTGTCATCCGGAACACCCCGGCAATGCGGAAGGTTAATGTTTATAAGAACTCGTGATGCAGAAGGATCATGAAATAATTCTAGGGATTTATACCTATATCTCAAAATTCCAGCAAATTGCTTGTTAGTCATAACATTTTGATTTGGAGGGATAATTTGAAATTAATTTTCTTTTGCATGAAAAATATTACTAAAAAATAGTCAATCTATGAATAATATTTGTTAGCTGATCCTGGCTAATACTAGTAACAGACTGTTATTTTGAGTAAAATCAGCTTGTTTTTCTAAAAACATCATTAACGAGGTGAATCTAAATGAAAAAAATCCTTCTGGCTTCCGTGGTTTCTGCCGCTTTTGCTGTTCCTGCAGCTGCCGCAGATCACGCTGATGTGGTCGTTATCGGTGCCGGCGGTGCCGGTCTCTCCGCCGCAGTGACCGCTCATGATCTGGGTAAAAAGGTCATCGTTCTTGAAAAAATGGCCTTTGTCGGCGGCAATACAAACCGCGCAGCCGGCGGTCTGAACGCTGCTGAAACCAAACCGCAGGGAAAGGCCGGTATTAAAGACACCATCGAAACCCATTTCAATGACACGATGAAGGGCGGCAAGTACCTGAACAATCCTGACCTCGTTCATGTTCTTACCGACAACGCCAGATACTCTGTTGACTTCATCAACTCTCTGCCCGGCGGAGACCTGACTGATGTCGGTATGATGGCCGGTGCCACTAACAAGCGTTCTCACCGTCCTGCGGGCGGTGGCTTCGTCGGAGCCAACGTTGTTAAGACTCTTGCTACTGCCGCTAAGGACAAAGGCATTGACGTCAGAACCAACGCTAAGGCTGAGAAGCTGATCGTTAAGAACGGCCAGGTTGTCGGAGTTCAGTACAAGGACAAGAATGGTGTTAAGACCATTGACGCTAAGGCTGTTGTTCTTGCTTCCGGCGGTTTCGGCGCTAATCAGGAACTGCTGACAAAGATCAATCCCAAGCTCAATGGCTTTGGTACAACCAACCAGCCGGGCGCTACCGGTGACGGTATCATCCTCGGTGAAAAAGCCGGTGCCGATACAGTCGATATGACTCAGATTCAGACTCATCCGACCGTAGTTCCCAACAACGGCGAAATGATCACTGAAGCGGTTCGCGGTAACGGCGCTATCCTTGTCAACCAGGACGGCAAGCGCTTCATCAACGAACTGCAGACTCGTGACGTTGTTTCCGCTGCTGAGCTCAAACAGCC
>NZ_WSRP01000129.1 GCF_009767915.1 Parasutterella muris | reverse complement strand
TTTTTTGATCAGAATGACATTGCTCGTGAGTTAGGAAATGACAAAAACGATAATCTCCGGCGCAGTGAAGCCGCTTCTGATCATGCCCGAGAAAGCGGATGCTCGAATTCAGAAAGCAAAGCGAAAGAGTTTTAGTCTTAGTCCGGAATTATTCCAATAGCTGCAATGACAAAATAAAATCTTCCAACTCATTCGGAAAGGGTTTAGAGGATGCTTCCGCAGAATTTTCCTAAGTAATGACGGCTGCAGGTTGAAGGTTTGTCGGATATCTAAAATGCACAGCTTCAGTTGAAGAAGCTAACTGTATGATTTAAATAAAAATCCCAGTCATCTTCCGACGTTCTGGGAATTTAAAATGGTGGAGGCGGCGAGAATCGAACTCGCGTCCAAAAGCT
>NZ_WSRP01000128.1 GCF_009767915.1 Parasutterella muris | reverse complement strand
TTTCATTAGTGTAGATATCTGTTCTTCAACTTTCATTGTTGACTCCCTAAGTAGTCAACTTTTTTCAGGACAAGACACGTTGAGAGAAATCATTAACCTCCAGGACTTAAATCGAATGGATTGGTTTACCCAGGTCTTTCAGGTGACAAAGAAGATCAGCTGGATTTATGAACCTAATCCTGTAACGGGTCAGAGATCCACAAAAAAGACGCAGGAAACTGCGGAGCTTTACTGGCATAGCTATTTCGATCGACAAATTGCTGAGAATGCCAGACAAGGGATGTTTGAGAGAATCATTCGTATACGCGAAAAAATGGCCACCGGTAAGTCTCTCGATGAAAACGAACAAACATTACTAGAAGAGGTGTTTGTAAAACATGAGAAAGACGGCACGGTC
>NZ_WSRP01000127.1 GCF_009767915.1 Parasutterella muris | reverse complement strand
CGCATTGTCATTGGTACCAATAGAAACTGGAAACAGAGTGTGAACCTCGGCAAGCGAAACAATCAGAATTTTGTCATGCTCCCGCATGCTAAGTTTATTGAGATGGTCCGGTATAAGGCAGAAGAATACGGCATTCAAGTGACAGTGCGGGAGGAAAGCTACACCTCTAAGGCCAGTGCGCTAGACATGGATGTCATTGCAGATTTCGACCCGAAGCAAGGCAAGACAAAGCCGGTATTTTCGGGAAAGAGAATCAAGCGCGGCCTCTATCGATCGTCAGACGGACGTTTGATCAATGCCGATATCAATGGCGCAGCCAATATCGGCCGAAAAGAACTCGGGGATGAGTGGCTCAAAAAGCTGCTCGAACTCGATGGGGGCGTCTTTGTGGACACGCCCGCAATTGTACGAAACCTGCATG
>NZ_WSRP01000126.1 GCF_009767915.1 Parasutterella muris | reverse complement strand
TATGACTATTACGGAGACTCAACCAGAGAGCCGGAGATTGTCGGGAGAAATAAGATCCGGCACTCAGGTTTTGTGCCGTCGGTGCCGCTGAAATTGTTGAATGAGTAATGAGGAAAGCTAAGTGAGGAGAGATCGGAATATTCTGTACGATATTCTGAATGTATGCGCACAAGGGTATGAGTGGTCAACGTATTACCCCGGGCGAGGCTATTCAGAAGAAGAATTTAAATACCACTTGGATCTTATTTGCAGGGAAAAGTTAATAGAAGGTCCGAATCTTACATGGAAAGGAAATGATGTGCTGGAGGATATCGAATCTCAAATGTATTTGGAGCACAAAATAGCTGTTTGGGAGAAGGAGCGACATGCCAAAGAAAATCTCAGATAACACCGTAACTCTTTTTGTCAACGGCAGAAAATACGAGAA
>NZ_WSRP01000125.1 GCF_009767915.1 Parasutterella muris | reverse complement strand
TCCCGACAAAAATCCATCGAACAATCTCTGCAGCCAAGCAAAGTTTTGAGTTTTCCTGTGACATTTTCCAGACCAATGTGCAAATATGTTTTGTTAAAATGATTCTCATAGAGTTGCCTTCATTAACTCCATACAAAAACCGCCTTGAGCTCGCTACTCTTGGCGGTTTGTTTTTTTAGAAGAACCATTCCATATAAGAGTGCACAATAAAACCAACTCCCCACACAAGCACCTCTATGGTGAACAACCAAGCTATCAGTCTTGTTCGGAACGGAAGTTTTCTATCCTCTCTTACCATAAGCTCTAAAATTAACTTTGTTATAATTTCCATATCGACCTATCCATCAGGTTGACAATTAAAAACCGCCTTGAGCTCGCTACTCTTGGCGGTTTGCTTTTAGATATTAAAAAAGCCCCTTTCGGAGCCTGTTAAAT
>NZ_WSRP01000124.1 GCF_009767915.1 Parasutterella muris | reverse complement strand
GCAGAACGCGGCTAAATTGTCTATTGATCCGGCTCGTCCCACTCAAACGTTAGAGCTGATCGGCATCACTTCAGCGCTTCACGGCAAGCGCTTTACTATGAGCGAGCGCCAGATACTTCTCACAAACGGTATCGCCACCGAGTACACGGAATCCGGTTACATGAGAGTGGAAAGAGCCGTCACGACTTATCAAAAGAACCGTTTTGGAGATGAGGATAACTCGTATCTGGATTCCGAGACTCTGCACACACTGGCTTACATCATTCGAGCTTTGAGAAGCTGTATTACGAGCAAATATCCTCGTCACAAGCTCGCAAGTGACGGCACCCGCTTCGGAGCCGGTCAGGCAGTGGTTACACCGTCCATTATCCGCGGCGAACTTATCGCTATGTATACCAAGCTCGAGGACAAGGCGATTGTAGAAAACGCTGATTTGTT
>NZ_WSRP01000123.1 GCF_009767915.1 Parasutterella muris | reverse complement strand
GCAGAACGCGGCTAAATTGTCTATTGATCCGGCTCGTCCCACTCAAACGTTAGAGCTGATCGGCATCACTTCAGCGCCTCACGGCAAGCGCTTTACCATGAGTGAGCGCCAAGTACTTCTCACAAACGGTATCGCCACCGAGTACACGGAATCCGGCTACATGAGAGTGGAAAGAGCCGTCACGACGTATCAAAAGAATCGTTTTGGTGATGAGGATAACTCGTATCTGGATTCCGAGACTCTGCACACGCTTGCCTACATCATTCGAGCTTTGAGAAGCTGTATTACAAGTAAATACCCGCGTCATAAGCTCGCAAGTGACGGTACGCGGTTCGGAGCCGGTCAGGCAGTGGTTACACCATCCATTATCCGCGGCGAACTTATCGCTATGTATACCAAGCTCGAGGACAAGGCGATTGTAGAAAACGCTGATTTGTT
>NZ_WSRP01000122.1 GCF_009767915.1 Parasutterella muris | reverse complement strand
TAATGTTAAGTCGTAACAAGGTAGCCGTACCGGAAGGTGCGGCTGGATCACCTCCTTTCAAGAGAAAGCGAATGAAGACTTTTAGAAGACGCTTGAATACATTCAGCGCTCACTCTTATCGGCAGTCGATAAATGAAAAGACGATGGGTCTTTAGCTCAGCTGGTTAGAGCACCGTCTTGATAAGGCGGGGGTCGATGGTTCAAGTCCATCAAGACCCACCATAGTTCTGAGACGGGGGTATAGCTCAGCTGGGAGAGCACCTGCTTTGCAAGCAGGGGGTCAACGGTTCGATCCCGTTTACCTCCACCAACAAGAGACAAGATGAAAACGCGTTTGACGCGCTTTGATATTGTCTTTTGACAATACGTTCTTTAACAATTCGGAAAGATTGAAAAATCTAACGTTAAGACTGATTTGATGAGAGTCAGTCAAGACGGGTAGTG
>NZ_WSRP01000121.1 GCF_009767915.1 Parasutterella muris | reverse complement strand
TCCCCATTTTTTTTCTTCTGCTCTATTAATCCCTCCTGGATGGCAGAAAAGTAATTTTCTATTTGTTGTTTTTTGATTTTCCTAAAAACTCTGCCTATTGAGGAAGGATGCAAAGCCCCGCCCCATGGAAGACGAGTCGCCTCGGCAAAGGTCGGATATTTAGAAATATTGTTGTCTTGATTGAGGATTATGAAGTAGGCAATCGACAAAACTTTTAGATAGTCTCGGCGCTGTGGGAAGGCCCTTTTAAGAGCTTCTCCGATAGGAGATTGCGCAACGAGCTGATCCAGCGCCCACGTGGCTCCCGCATGCAGTTGTTTGACAGCCATTGCTTGAGAAAGAGTAAAACCGCCTTCACTCACCGCAGTGAAGATATAGGCTTTGCCCTTGCGTTGGCAAATAAAATCCCTTAATTCAGGGCGCTCAGCTAAAAAGTGTTCGTCCCAGCGGATTCGGCCTTCCTTCTG
>NZ_WSRP01000120.1 GCF_009767915.1 Parasutterella muris | reverse complement strand
CAGTATGCAAGTAAAGAATATGTTGAATTGCTTCGAGCATCGGGCATATGTATAAGCATGACTGAAAACGGAGATCCAAAAGAAAACGCAATAGCTGAGCGAATCAATTCGACAATCAAAAATGAAATGTTGGGGAGTCGTAGGTTTGAAACCCACGAGCAATTAGAGCAAGCATTGTTTGAAGTGGTCTCTTTCTACAACGAGTGCCGACCGCATTTAAGCAATAACTTACTAACTCCGGCAAAGGCAGCAGCTTTAAGAGGGGAGTTAAAGAAGCATTGGAGATCACGTAGGGAGGAGTATCTAAGAGCTAGATAGTGAAGTAAAATTTGTTTATTCCTGCTTTCGGTTGCCAGTAGGCAACACCTCCTGGCAACCGAAAGCAGGAATAAGATCAACAAGAGGTAAACTAATTTCAGGGATTACTCTTTAAACAGTAAACTTTAACTAGGTTTAACAACATCAAGTAGTCAACCGATTTCAGGAAATGACA
>NZ_WSRP01000011.1 GCF_009767915.1 Parasutterella muris | reverse complement strand
CTAAGCTGCAGTCTCCGACAGCAGCTCTGGAGGCGTTAACCTCACTAATTAACAAATAAATTCATGCGTACGCCCTGTAACAATATTTGAGCAGTATGAAGGCAGAAAGCGCTCTGTTTTTATGTGCAAAATGGGTTGAAAGTTCCGATGTTCACTTCCTCGGCCGCCAAAATGTACGGCAGTCACTGAATTAGGAGCGTCTGATGGATGATTTAAATGATTACTCATGGTGTGCTTTTTATCCCGCTGCCGCTAGAGCGCTTTGTTCCTATCAAAACAAACGGGCAGCCCTGCTTAAAGAACTCTATGAAGCGCTGCCTGCGGAAACTGGTTATCTGCATGATCCCGAGCGCAAGCCTCTCAAAGACATTGATCCGTTTTCTGTTTTCGGCATCCTGAATCGACACATCAGTCAGAAGAAAAAGACAGAAACCGCCGAAGCCTTTAAAAGGATTTTCGGCTTAAAAGAGCCGGTTCCGCATAACTACCACGGCATTCCGCCGCTCAGCAATGAAAACTCCATGTTTTTCGGATTCAAAGACGGACAGACTGAGAAAGACATTGACAATCTTTGGCAGTTTTTTATTTCCGTACTTAACGACGAGAGCTGTGTCGGAGTGCAGTTTGACGAGATGACCGCACATCAGTACGGCATTAAATTCAATCTAACCATCGGCATGTATTGGATCCGACCGGAAAAATATTTCCCTTTAGATACTCCGAGCAGAGCGTTCCTTGAGCGTCACGGAATCAAGTGCTCCTCGACAAGCGTCCCGGCCTTTAAGGATTACGAGCAAATCTGTACCGGCGTACGTGACCTTCTCCCAAGCCTTCCGAACAAGCCGAAGAGTTTTGCGCAGGTCACCAGAGGAATCTATCTCTCGCTTCAGAAATAGCGCGTTGGTCTTTCGATCCGACAGCGAGCGTCTTAGAATGTTTGCTGTCTAACTTCTTACATTGATAAAAGAGATGCTGATACTAGGAATTGAATCTTCCTGTGATGAAACCGGGGTAGCGCTTTACGATCCCGAAAAAGGACTGCTTGCCGACGCTCTGCACTCTCAGATCGAGATGCATCGTCTTTACGGCGGCGTGGTACCGGAACTCGCAAGCCGAGATCACATTCGAAGAGTCATCCCGCTCATCAACGCGGTGATGGACAAAGCCGGCAAAAAACCGTCCGACCTTTCCGCCGTTGCAGTTACCGAGGGCCCGGGTTTAGCCGGAGCACTCCTTGTCGGCAATTCTGTCGCGCACGGCATCGGATTTGCGCTCGGAGTTCCCGTGATCGGCATCCATCACTTGGAAGGACACCTGCTCTCTCCGCTGCTGTCGGACAATCCACCGAAGTTTCCTTTTATCGCGCTTTTAGTTTCCGGCGGTCATACCCAGCTCATGGAAGTCAAAGGGCTCGGTGAGTACAGCGTCATAGGAGAGACGCTTGACGATGCGGTCGGCGAAGCCTTTGACAAGACTGCTCAGGCGCTTGGCAAGGCTTATCCGGGCGGTCCTGCAGTCTCGGCAATGGCGGATATGGGACAGTCCGGCGTCATCGACCTGCCGCGCCCTCTGCTTCATTCGCCCGACTGCAACTTCAGCTTCTCCGGTCTTAAGACCGCAGTCATGAACACCATCCGCAAACACAGCGGTCCTCTGACCGATGAGTACAAGAACGACTTGGCAAGAGCGTTTGTGGATTCAGTGACAGAAGTTTTGGTTGCAAAGAGCCTGCGCGCGCTCAAGTATTACGGGTATAAATCTTTGGTTGTCGCGGGCGGCGTCAGCGCCAACAAGCAGCTGAGAGAGGCTTTAAGATCAGCCTGCGGCAAAAGAGGCGTTAAGGTTTACTTCCCGCCGGCCGCGCTCTGCACGGACAACGGCGCAATGATCGCGGCTGCCGCAGCCGCGCATCTGAAAGAGATTTCGGAAGGCGCTTCCGAAAAAGAGGATGGCTTTTCAATCAAGCCCCGCTGGTCACTTGAAGAGTCCGGCAGGGCATGATTTACAACTGAGTTATTTCTCGATGGCGCATTCCACTTGGACTGCGCCAAGTTTTTCTGTCAGCACTGAAGGCTGAATCTTGACATTAAATCCTCTTCTTCCGCCGTTGATATAAATGAACGGCAGATCAAGGATCGTTTTTTCGACATAAATCGGCATGTGTTTCTTTGTGCCGAATGGGGACGTTCCGCCCACCTGATAGCCGGAATTCTTTTCAGCGATATTGGGCTTGCAGGGTTCAATATGCTTGCAGCCAACCTGTCGCGCGAGATTCTTTGTTGAAACTTCCCGATCTCCGTGCATCAGGATAACCAGAGGTTTTTCGTGCTCGTCCTGCATAATGAGTGTCTTCACGACCTGATGTTCATCCACTCCGAAGCATTTCGCAGCCTGTTCCGTGCCGCCGTGATCAATGTACTCATAAACACCCTCTTCGAAAGGGACTCCGTTTTTTTTGAGCCAAACAGTTGCCGGCGTGGCCGATACATGTTCTTTCTTACTCACTTGAAGCTCCACTGTAATGTTTTTCGTGATTCAAGAGCCATAATTTAATCGAAACATCTTCGGCTTTATGGTTAAAGCCGCCCGAATTGCCCTTACCGACCACTCGGTGGCAAGGAACAAAGATCGGCAGAGGATTATCGCCGCAGGCTCCACCCACCGCTCTCGGGCCGGAATGAATTTTCTCGGCAAGCGC
This sequence comes from Parasutterella muris, assembly GCF_009767915.1. Lineage (GTDB taxonomy): Bacteria > Pseudomonadota > Gammaproteobacteria > Burkholderiales > Burkholderiaceae_F > Parasutterella > Parasutterella muris. The sequence continues at coordinate 69,003 of NZ_WSRP01000011.1, read as the reverse complement.
TCCGTACGTCATTGTCTCGCCCGGTTCAATTTCAGAGATCACCTTCCAGACTTTCTGTCTGAAAGCGGTTCCACCCACACTCGGCTTCCAGCCTTTTACCGCAGCGATATCGCCGCTCAAATACTTCTGAAGCGCTTTGACTGCCGGATGATTTCCGTACTGATCCAGATTGGTCTCGCAGGGCTGAGTGCTCAGACTGACTCGGGAAAGCTGTCCGTCCTGAAAATCCATTCGAATACTGCCAAACGGCGCGGAGATCTGCGCACTCGGTATTTTTGCGGCATTGTCCACATCTTTCTGCCAGAGTCCTTTGGGAAGCGGAAACTTGACATCTTCAGGCGTTCCGCCAAGCGTTCTCACCTCATCGGCGCCCAAGTCTCTCAGTCTGTCGACAATCTCCTCTACGAGAATTTCCGGAGCGCTTGCTCCCGCGGTAATCCCGACATTTTCCACGCCTTCAAACCATGTTGAATCGATTTCCTCGGCATCATCAAGCAGATAAGCTTTTGCACCGGCGCCTTCGGCAACTTCCCGAAGGCGGTTGGAGTTCGAGCTGGATTTAGAGCCCACAACCAAGACCAGGTCCACCTCTTTTGCGAGCGCCTTAACCGCATCCTGACGATTTTGCGTCGCATAGCAAATATCCGCTTTCTTAGGTTCTACAACTTTAGGGAAGCGCTTCTTTAATTCATCGATGACCCGTCTGGCGTCGTCGTATGAAATTGTTGTCTGGCTGACATAAGAGACTTTTTCCGGATCTTCGACTTTCAGATCCCAGACCTGCTTGGGCTTTTCCACGACTTCAATCGCGGAAGGAACCTGACCGACCGTACCTTCAACTTCAGGGTGGCCGCGGTGTCCGATCATCACGATTTGGTAGCCTCCTCGATGCATTTTGCTGACTTCAGCGTGCACTTTAGTGACAAGAGGGCAAGTCGCGTCATAGATGATGAGATCTCTTGAGCGAGCCTCTTCCTCCACCGCTTTAGGCACGCCGTGGGCCGAGAAAACCACAACAGAGCCGTCCGGGACTTCCGAGACTTCGTTTACAAAGATTGAGCCTTTTTCACGAAGCGTGCTGACCACATGTTTGTTGTGCACGATTTCGTGCCGCACATAGATTGGCGCGCCGTGCACAATCAATGCTCTTTCGACAATCGCGATCGCGCGGTCAACGCCCGCGCAAAAGCCTCTGGGTTCCGCAAGAAGAATCTTCATCTTTCCACTCTGAGTATTCAATGTTCAGATATCATATTCAATCTGACGATCTTTGTTTCGTACCGATCGTCTTTTCTGTCCGCACATCTTTGCAAGAAGATGTGAAAAAAAATAAACACCACTCAGCTCTGCCGACAGGCCTGCCGGCCTTTAAATCGACTGCACAGCGAGAGCTCGCAAAGCATTTTCCTCAGTGCCTTTCAGAGGATATTTCTAACTGTCTTGTGCAAAAAGAGAAAAAAGTCAGTATAATCTCGGTTTTTGGTCCTCCCCGAGCGTATTTTTTCGGCGCGAGGAAAGTTTTATAACAGTTATTATTCTGGAGAGTTAGCGATGGCACGAGTGTGTCAAGTCACCGGCAAGGCTCCCATGGTTGGCAATCGCGTCTCGCACGCGAATAACAAGACCAAGCGCCGCTTTATGCCCAATCTGCAGTACCGCCGTTTTTGGGTTGAAAGCGAAAATCGCTGGGTTCGTTTGAGAGTTACAAACGCTGCACTGCGTACGATTGATAAGAACGGCATTGAAGCTGTTCTGGCGGACCTTCGCGCCCGCGGCGAAATCTAATAGGAGTTCACCATGGCGAAAGGAATCCGTGAAAAAATCAAGCTGGCTTCCACTGCTGGAACCGGCCATTTCTATACAACCACGAAGAACAAACGTAATCAGAGTGGCAAAATGGAAATGTCTAAGTACGATCCGGTTGCTCGTAAGCATGTGATCTACAAAGAAACCAAACTGAAGTAATTCAGACTTTGGGTAAAAACCGAAGCTTCGGCTTCGGTTTTTTTTGCCTTTGAGAAACGACCCTAGGCAAATATTTTGGCGTGCGCTCTGAAAATTGGAATAATATCGTCTGAACTCAGCTCCGGGGCCTCTTCCGAAATTCCTCCTCAGAAGACGCAGATAACAGCAACATGACCGATAAGCCAAAGAATTTCTCTGTTCCGCTTCCAACAGAAGTCGATGTCAAAGTAGAAGAAAATGTTATTCAGAAAGACTTCAGCGGCTACCTAACCAGAGCGCTTGCGTGGACGGCGCTAACTCCGCTGTTCATGCTCGGTTTCATGCATTTCAGTCAGCTGATGAATGCCACAGAAATCAATGATTGGCGTCAGATTGAAATCACTCGGCAGCTGTCCAATCGAATTTCCGAAGAAATTTACAGCCTTGCTAATTTCCTAAAGACAAGCGGAAATATCATCCGAGCTGAAGATATCCCGGTCAGGAGCACTGAAGCTCTTTTCGGAGAGAGCGCTAAATATCAAAAACTTTTTGATATCTCTGTTCTGAATTCAGAAGAGTCTCATGAAATTGAAAGTCCTTCTTCTGCCGATGCAGCTCCAATCGGCAAAAAAAAATCTTTCATCCGCGTCGACGATCGAGGTAATTTTTGCATTCGAGAACCCGTCACGGAGAAAAGCGGAAAGAAGCTGCTTCTTCAGGGATGCATCTCTCAAAAAAAGTTTTCCGAAATCATTGCTGAAACGATTCGCTCCGAGCCTTTCACGGTTCAGCTTTTCACAAATAACAACAGAAGCATCTTTCAGGAATCCCTGAACACCAAAAAACAATACGCTCCGTTCGTTCCGACGGAAGCTTTTATGTCAGTTGTCCGATCTCATCTTCTTTCTCCGCATCCGCTATGGCGAACCGATCAGGTTCGCAACAACTCTCAGGTTTTATCGGCCTCTTCAGTTAAAGCGACCGGATGGCTGCTTGTCGTCGGGCAGCCGGTCGCTGTTAGAGATGAACAGCTCTCATCATCGCTTTTAACCTCCGGAGCTTTTCTTATTCTCGGCCTGATCGGCACATTCGTCGTCGGCTCTTTCCTAGGGACGCGACTTACGCGCAGCGTCGAATGCGTTATTGAGCAGCTTGAGGAATTCAAAAAAAACAACCGAGTGGTTACACCATCTGCGGAAAGATTTAAATACGCACCGCTTGAGCTGCAGACCGTTTCCAAACAATTCAAAAGTTTGGCGCAGGCCGTAGTCAGCAGCCAGGAAAAACTTAAGCTGTCCAACGAAACGCTGACCGAACAGGTCAATCTTCGAACGGCTTCACTCAACAAGAGAAACGAAGAGCTGAAGAGCCTGCAGCTGCTGCTTGCTCCGCTGGAAGAACCGCCAAAAATCGTTATCGGCAAGACGATTGAACGATTCAAAGAAATCCTATCCCTGGAAGTGCTCTATTTCACAGACGCGGAAAAAATACCGAATGCGGAAAACTACATCGCCGTCAAATCTTCGGCAAATGAAGTCCTAGGCTATCTCTGTTTTGCAACGGTTCCGGGGCAGGAACAGGCCTCGGTATTTTCCTCGATTCTTCGTCTTGCGCGTTCGATTTCCATTGTGCTCGACAACGAAAATATGTTTCGTTCCATCAAAGTCGATCACTCCCGCTTCACCGCATTAATGGAATCCATGAGCGAAGGAGTCATCCTTATCGGACAATCAGGCAGTTTTCTTTTCTTTAACAAAAAGGCGGAAAACCTACTCGGCATTACTGAGCAAACGCCGTTAAATAGTGTTGAGGCTTATCTCTCAGAGGGCTTTAGGACCCTTTTTTCAGCAAACGCAGATGAAGCACACCTTATTCCGCATGAACCCGGCGTCACAAGAAGACTCGTCAGCAAGACCGATTCAGACTTTTTCCTGGAGATCTCAACATTCATTGTTCCCCACTTTCAGGGCTATGGTCAGCGAATGGGGCTTATTATTCGCGACATCTCAAAGGAGATGTCAATCGAGCGCATGAAGGGGAACTTAGTGTCCATCGTGGCTCATGAACTAAAAACACCGATCACCACAATGCGTCTTCAGGCAGAAACGCTTGATCGAATGATTTCAAACGGCAGGCCGGAGGACGCAAAAGAACTGATCGGCGATATGCTTTCTGAAAGTACACGGCTGCAGAATCTCATTTCCGACTGGCTTGATGTGTCAAGAATCGAAGCCGGCGCTTTAGTGATTCGTCCGAAGGTCCAGTCTCTGGGCGTGCTGCTGCGCATGGCAGAAAAAGTTGTGAAGCAGCACTACCCGGATCTGAAGATTGAGACCAATATCGACAAAGACGCTCAGTGTATTCTGGTTGACAAAGACAGGATACTTCAGGTGTTCATCAACATTCTGGATAATGCGGCCCGATACCGTTCTTCGGATTCCCCGATCTGTCTTGTCAGCTCCTCTCTGAAAGGAAAAGAAATCGAGGTTTCTTTCTCAGACAACGGAGTCGGAGTCCCGCCGACACATCTGTCAAAGATTTTCGATACTTTTTATCAAGTGGACATGAGCAACCGCAGAAAAGTCGGAGGAACCGGCCTAGGTCTGGCGATTTGCCGAGGCATTATGGCAGCCCACGGAGGAAGGATCTGGGCTGAGTGTCACAGCGGTAAAGGAATCACAATTAAACTACGCTTTCACTTGTAACTCAAATATTATGAGCAGACCACTAATCCTCATCATCGATGATGAAAGCAAAATCAGAAGACTTGTTGCAGCCAACCTTGAGCTGGAAGGATTCGACGTCGTTTCTGCGGGCGACGGTCAGCAGGGTTTGGAAATCTTCCAAAGAGCCGCCGAGAAACCGGACTTAATCCTTCTTGACCTTATGATGCCGGAAATGGACGGAATGACTTTCCTCAGGAAACTCAGAGCCTTCTCCAATACTCCAGTCATTATCCTTTCTGCAAAAGATGAGCGACCGACTGTTATTGAAGGCTTCAGAATCGGCGCGGACGATTTCATCGCCAAACCGTTCTATCTTCAGGAACTGCTCGAAAGAATTCGTGCTGTTCTAAGAAGATGCACTCGATCGACCGTTCCATATACGCATGCGGATTCGCAGACACTTAAGTCAGGGAAAATCCATCTGCAGCCTTCAAAAAGACAATGCTTTGTCGGCGAAACTGCAGTAAAGCTTACGGACACCGAATTTCGTCTTCTTCAGGAACTTGTTCGTCATGAAGGCGAAGTTCTCACTCATGAAAGGCTGCTGCGTCGTGTTTGGGGCGATGAGTACACGGGCGAAGTCCAGTACCTGCGCGTCACTTTTGCACGTATCCGACGCAAACTGGAAGCCGCGGGGTTGGACGGCGGAATCATCTCCTCTTATTCCAGTGTCGGCTACATTCTCTGCAGCTCTGAAGCAGACTGAACTAAGGGAAAATCTCTAGTCTTTGTAATTTTTTTGTAATTTTCCAAAAAGACAAATTTATCGAATTGTAACTTCCTGAGTGAATCATAGAAATTGGAAAGCTAAATTTCCATAACCCTAGGAGAAAACTCTATGACAACTCAAATGATTATCGCTCAGTGCCTTATGGTTCTGACGCTAGTCGTAATGATTACCGGCCTAACGCCTATTTACATTACGGCTATCACCGGCGCAGCCATTTCGGCCATCGTTGCCGGTTTCCCGCTTGCAGGAAACGCTCCGATGACGGTTGCAAAAATGATTAACTCCGGTTTGAATCCCGTCATTGCGGACATGACTGGCATCCTGCTGTTCATCGGCATTATGCAGGCGACCGGCTTCCTTGACGTGATCGTTCGCGACATCGTGCGCTGCGGCAACAAACTTGGCGGAGGTCCGGGCGTTTGTACCGCGGGCGGTATCGCTGCCGGCGTGATCGGCGCATTGACCGGTTTCACTCAGCCTGTTATCACAGCCGTCATTACCGGCCCTGCTGCAGTCCGCCTCGGCGTTGACCCGAACAAAGTCGCCGGTATTCAAGCTCACGCAGGCCACATCGGCAACTTAGCCGGCTTTACACACCCGACCCAAGTCGCCATTTTAGCAACCGCCGGCATTGGTTACGGTCTTTTCAACGTTCTCGGCTTAATCGCATCTCTCTCAATCTTCTTCATGTCTGCCCTTCGTGTCGTTCTCGACATGCATAAGAGAGGCGTTACCGTTTCGGAAGAAGACAGAATCGCAGTTATGAAAGAAATCAACGCGAAGGAATACAAGACGACTTCCTTCAAGGCCTTCTTCCCGTTCCTGATCCTTTTGGTCGGCTTTATTATGGGTCTTCCGATTTTCCTCGTCGGCCTGGTTTCCGCTCTTGTTGTTATGATCCTTGCTCATGAAAACATGAAGACTTCCGAGCAGAACATGATGAACGGTGTCGGCCTGATTGCTACTCCGTTGGTTGCCACGATCGGTTTCCTTTTCATGAGTACGGTTATCAAACAGGTCGGTTTAGTAGACACCATCTCTACCTTTGCCGGCCCGCTGCTCTCCTTCTCTCCGGTCGTTGCGATGTTTGCCGTCGCTTTCATCACCGGCTTTATGACTCAGTCTTATGCCGCTTCTGTTGCTGTTCTAGTTCCGTTCCTTCAGGTTGTTCTCGGTGCCGGCGCTGATCCGTTCGCCGCCGCGTTCGCTGCTGCTTCCGGCGCATCCCTGATCCAGTACTTCCTGACTGGCGGTCCGGTTGCCGCTCTTGCGACAGTCATTCCGGTAGTTCCCGGCTCCAACCTCAAGCAGGCCAACCTGTTCCAGCGTCCGTCCATCCTGTTCGGCTGCCTGGTTGCTTTCTGCATTACGCTTGCTTTAACAGTTTTCTAATTTAAATTACGGGGAGTCTTTTGACTCCCCCATACTGATCATGACAGCACTTTCTCCATCTAAATCTGCTTTCGGTACCTGCGGTATCGTCGGACATGCCGGCTGCGGACATGCCAACAGTCACCAAGGTTTCGTGCAGGACGATTCCGGCGGTCTCTCATGCGTTATCCGACTGCTTCAGAAAACCTTTGATATTGATCTGCGCATCGATTCGGTAAGCGCGAGAACAGGTTTAAATGGAGCTTATTTTGAAGTCACCACAAAAAGCGGAGGCATAGGAAAAGCCTTTGCAAGACGCGGCATCACGCCCGATGAGGCACGTCTTGCGCAGCAAATTATCGGCGCCGAAGCCGTCAACTCACAAACACTTGCCGTGCGCTGCTTCGGGCGAATTCTCGGACAGGGCGCAATGGAAGTACCGGTCGCTCTGCAGACCGCCATTGCTAACGCTTCAATGGACTCTTTCGCGAAGTCCTTCCCTGATCAATTTCTTTACGGGGAGGAAGAGATTGAAGGCAACTGCGGCAAAATTCTCGGTACCGTCATCGAAGCGGGAGGCTTTCCGACCTCTGTGCTGGCGCTCTCCAACGCGAGCATCGGCGGAATCGGACCGAATGAGGACATTGAAGGCAATGTCAATCTATTCGGCAAAAAAGAAATCATGCACAGACTGCGGCTTGATCAAATTCCGAGCATAGTGATTGAAGGCAAAGTGTGCGCCGAACCGGTCTCAGATGAGATTTCAGAAAATACATTCCTTGTACGCGGCAATGAGCAGGATGACAATCCGATTGTCGCGAAATGCGTAAAAGAAGCTGCCGAGATGCTCGGCTATCCGGTCCTTTATCGGCCGGAAATGCTGAAAAGAAGTCCTGACGCAATGCGAGGGCTCACTCACGAGAACGCTGTTTATATCGGCTCGCTGGCTAAGAAACTCGATGAAAGCAGCAGCGCTTTAGAAAAAGTTCAAATTGCAGCCGAACTCAATCGTTTCTGCAGTGAGGACCTCGGCGGCATCACATTCATGAGTGAAGAGATTCACAAAGTAATGGGCGGCGTCGGCTGTATACCCGGAAGCTCCTGCGTGCTGAGTCTCTTCATTCCTCGAGAAGAACTGCAGAAGGTTGTTCAGCCGACCCTTTCACTCGAGGATGTCGATCGCTACGTCCGAATCTGTACTGAATCCGTTCCGATCATTAATCGGAATCTTGAAGCGGCGAGCAGGCTCTACAGCACTGTCGCAGAAAAGTTTTAGTTTGTTTCCCCTGGAGAAAGAAATGTCAGAAAAGAAAAAAGTTATTGTATTTACAACCGGCGGCACAATCGCCATGAAATTTGATCCTGCTGTGAACGGCTTGGTTCCTGCCGTCAGCGGCGCCGATCTGGCTGCGGCCGTCCCCGGTCTGGAAAAACTCGCCGACGTTGAAGTGCGCGAGTTCTCAAACCACGCTTCCTGCGCAATGACTCCGCAGAAAATGTTCGATCTTTCCGCAATGATTGAAAAAGCGCTGGAAGAAGACGGAGTCGCGGGCGCTGTTGTCACACACGGCACCGACACAGTCGAAGAAACCTCCTACATGCTTGATCTGCTGCATAAGAGTGAGAAACCGATTGTTCTCACCGCCGCAATGCGCGGAGCCGGCGATACAAGTCCTGACGGTCCTGCCAACATTTACTGCGCGGTAAAAACTGCCGCTTCCGATGAGGCAAGAGGCAAAGGCGTACTGCTGCTTCTGAATGAAACCATTCATGCCGCGGCACAGGTCCGCAAAACACATTCCGCCAACCCGGCAACGTTCGAATCTCCCTGGTGGGGTCCCATCGGCTACTGTGATGTCGACCGAGTCGTCTTCAGACGTGAACCAATCGGCCGCCAGACATTCAGTCCCAAAGCTTTGACCGCACGCGTTGATATCGTTACCGGACAGACCGGCGTCGGCAGAGAGTACATTGATTTTGCTGTCGCTCAGGGCTGCAAAGGCATCATTTTGGAAGGCTTCGGACGCGGCAACCTCCCGGCAGTTTTAGAGCCCGGCATTAAAGACGCCAGCGATAAAGGCGTTGTCGTCGTGATCTCCACTCGTACTCCCGGCGGACGTCCTTACCAGGTCTATGCCTATCCCGGCTCGGTAACCGACAGCCGCAATAACGGCGCCATTCACGGCGGAGAACTTTCAACGGCGAAGACTCGTCTGAAATTGATGGTTATTCTCTCCGAGCGTCCTGAATTAGCTAACAACAAGCTCGAACTTGAAAAGCTGCTCGACGCGTAAGTTCTTACCGATCAAAAAACTACGGCCCTCCGAAGAGGGCCATAGTATGAAGGTTTAAGTCAGACAGCGACTATTCTTTTTGGACGCTCTCCTGAGCGTCGCCCTCCAAGGCAGGACTCTCCTTCTCCGTCCTGCCCTTTTTTTCATCCCTGCGCTGAAGCACGGCGCCAAAAAAGCCGTCTGTGCCGTTGAGCTGCGGAAGCATCACAAAGTATTCTCCAAACCGCTTCTTCTGATACGGAGAGATTTCAACGCCCTGCTTCTCAAGAATTTCATACGCATCCAGCAGTTCAAATTCCGGATTCTCCTCCAGGAATTCGCAGATGACACCCTGATTTTCGCGCTCCAGAATTGAGCAGGTCGCATACACAAGGCGGCCGCCTTTTTTCACCATCTTCGCAGCGGAACGAATGACGGACTTCTGAATACTGTTAATGCGTTCCAGTTCATCCTCGCCAAAGCGCCATTTCAAATCGGGATTGCGTCTATAGGTGCCGGTTCCGGAACACGGCGCATCCACAAGCACACGATCCATCTTCCCGTACAGGCGTTTAACGCGGCTGTCGTGCTCCGTTCGAATCACTGACGGATAAATGTTGGAAAGGCCCGCTCTGCGCATTCTCGGCTTTAATCCGCCCAGGCGCTTTTCATTCACGTCAAACGCATAGATGCGGCCGGTGGATTTCATCAGCGCGCCCAGCGCAAGTGTTTTGCCGCCGGCACCGGCACAAAAGTCGCAGACCATCTCGCCTCGTCTCGGCTGCACCAGACGCGCAATCAGCTGCGAGCCTTCGTCCTGAACTTCAACCAACCCGTCTTTATAAATCGGCCACTGCGTTAAAGCAGGCTTGATGTCCAGACGAACGCATTCCGGGGAATATTCACCTTTAACCGCCTTGACGTGATGTTTATCCAGCTCGGCTATCACATCGTCAACACCGGCCTTGAGCGTATTAACGCGCAGATCCAACGGAGCGCCCTGCTGCATGGCTTCAAAGAGCGCTTTGTGATCTGTGTACTGCACAACCGCAAGGTCATAGAGCCATTTCGGAACTTCAGCCTGAATCTCTTTAGGTGCTTTGCTGTCCTTGGGACGAAGCATATTCAGGAGCGTGTCTTTTTCCTTTCCGAGAATCTGATCACTGATCTTATCGACGCCGTACTGAAGCGCGAGTACGAGAAGCCCTGTAAGCCGCGGCGCCTTCACGGGCGTGACCGTTCCCATGCGCCAGGTAATCATGGAGAGATGCCGCAGACAGTAATAAATCGCCTCGGCAATAATTGTTCTTTCTCTCGGTCCGAGATGACGCGCTTCTCTAAAGTAAAGGCTCATCAGCACGTCCGCAGGTCCGTCAAGCTTCAGGATCTTGCGCAGCGCGCGGCCGAGTTCATCGACGACCAGGGAAGTGATGCGCACTTCTCCGGGATGCGAACTCAGCATTCTCGGATTCGGTGCCTTGTTAGGATCGTGCGTGTGTCTCTGTTCGGGAGACATCTTCGCGAGACGTTCCTTCGCCGCTCTCTGACGATCGGTTAATTTGCGCTTGGGCGCGTCGCTTCTTCTTCCTCTGGAAAAAGAAAACCGTGATCTTTCTGCTCTTTCTGCCATTTCTGCTCCTATGCGACGGACACGTCTTACTGCGCCAAAATAGCAAGCTCTCTGCTCGCCTCTTCGTCCATCAGCACTTTATTTCCATCCAATTTCACGCGGCCGCTCGCAACAAGGCGCACGGCTCGCGGATAAAGAACATGCTCCTGCACCAGTACGCGGGCGGCTAATATTTCAGGCGTGTCATTTGCCAAAACCGGTACCGTGGCCTGACCGACAATCGGTCCGCCGTCCAGTTCGGCCGATACAAAGTGAACAGTAACACCGTGAACGCGCACGCCGGCCTGAAGTGCCCTTTCGTGGGTATGAAGTCCGGTAAAAAGCGGAAGAAGCGCCGGATGAATGTTAAGAATTCTGCCGCTGAAGCGATCTACAAAGTACGGGGTCAATACGCGCATAAAGCCGGCAAGCACGATCAGATCAGCGCCGAACTCGTCGCAGGCGTCTGCGAGATCCTTTTCAAAAGCGCCTCGGCTTTCATAGCCCTTGTGATCAACCACTTTGGAAGGAATGCCGACGGAGGCCGCGTATTCAAGTCCTTTGGCATCAGCGCGGTTGGAAATCACGCCGCTGATATATAAACCGTATTTTTCAGCCCAGTTCTCACGAACGCTCGCTTCATATACAGACTTGAAATTACTGCCCCTTCCCGAAATAAGGACAACTATATTTTTTTTCATCGCTACGCACCAAGAGTAAAACAGTGAGATTGTGCCACGTTCATAAGCATTTTCACTCACTTTCCGCTACTGACGCTTCAAGTTTATTTTGCTGTTTTTTCAAAGCGATCTCAGCCTCTTTTATAATTGTTCTTTTGTGTGCATTAAAGGGCGGTGTGCGCCTGTCTCAGCAGCGCGCGCCCGGAGGTTTGGATGAAAAAAGTTTTTAGAGGGCTGCCTAAGCCGGAAGATCGGCTTGACTGCGCTTTAGCGATCGGCAATTTTGACGGTGTGCACCGCGGCCACCAAGCGCTTCTTCACGAAGTGGTAGATGCGGCTCGTGCTCGTCTGCTTTGTCCGGCCGTTCTGACCTTTGAGCCTCATCCGAGAGAATACTTTAACCCCGACGACGCTCCGCGCCGCATCCTGAGTCTTCATGACAAGGTGGAAGCTATCCAGGCCTGCGGCATCGAACGCGTTTACATTCTTAAGTTCGAACCGCATCTTGCTTCGCTTTCGCCTTATGAATTCGTCCGTGAGATTCTTGTCGACGGACTGCACGCCCGCTGGGTTACTGTCGGTGAGAATTTCCGCTTCGGCGCCAAACGAGCCGGAGATATCAAACTGCTGGAAAGCTTAGGGAAGGAATTTCATTTCGAAGTTCATCCGATGCCGATGCTTTATCACTCTGTCGCGCCGATCTCGAGCTCTCGAATTCGGCACGCTTTGGCTGAAGGCGACATCCCGTCTGCCAACTACATGCTCGGCCGTCCTTATATGATCAGCGGCCGCGTGCTTCACGGCAAGGAAATCGGCAGAACGATCGGCTTTCCGACAATGAATCAGCGCATTTTGCCGCCTTACTCCAAATCGAAACCCGCGATCGAAGGCGTATACGCCGTCAAAGTTCACGGCATCGGGCCGAGACCGATTGAAGGCGTCGCCTGTGTCGGCAGACGTCCCACCGTCATCGATCACGGAGAGTATCTGCTGGAAACACACTTGTTTAACTACCACGGAGACCTTTATGACCAGGTTCTCAAAGTGGAATTTTTTGCAAAGATTCGGGAAGAGAAGAAATTCAATTCCCTTGAAGAGCTGAGAGCTGCGATCGAAGAAGACCAGCGCAAAGCAAAACAAATCTTAGGATTATCCGTTTAACCTTGAAGAGCCCGAGGGGGCCAAGGAATAAAGATGAGTAAAAAAAATGACGCCGCGGCTAAGGAAGCCGCTAAAAAATATCCGCTGAATCTTCCTGATACACCCTTTCCCATGAGAGGCAATCTGCCTGCCCGTGAACCCGGCTGGATTAAGGATTGGCTGGAAAAAGACGTGTACGGGAAAATTCGCGCAGCCAGAAAAGGCGAAAAGCGCTTCCTGCTGCATGACGGCCCTCCGTATGCCAACGGAAACATTCATGTCGGCCACGCTGTCAACAAAATTCTGAAGGACATCATTCTCAAGACAAAGACGCTTGAAGGCTTTGACGCACCTTACGTTCCGGGCTGGGACTGCCACGGAATGCCGATTGAAATTCAGATTGAGAAAAAATTTGGCAAGAATCTTCCTAAAGAAGAAGTCATGCAGAAATGCCGTGAATACGCCAAAGAGCAGATCAAAAACCAGATGGCTGGGTTCCAGCGTCTCGGCGTGCTCGGTGACTGGAGCGATCCGTATCTGACGATGCGTCCTGAAACCGAAGCCGAAGAAATCCGTGCGCTTGGCGTCATCCTTGAAAAAGGCTTTGTTTACCGCGGCCTCAAGCCCGTGAACTGGTGTTTTGACTGCCAGAGCGCGCTTGCGGAAGCTGAAGTCGAATATGCGGACAAGTCTTCTCCGACACTGGATACTGCGTTCCCGATTTCCGCGGAAGACAAACCTCGTCTGGAACAGATCTTTAATTACAAATGCGATAAGCCTGTCGCCGCTGTGATTTGGACAACCACTCCGTGGACAATCCCTGCCAACCAAGCGCTCAACATGAATCCCGAACTGGATTACGTTCTTGTTGATACGCCCAACCGCATGTTCGTTCTGGCGGAATCTTTGTACGAAGAATCCCTGAAGCGTTTCGGCCTCGAAGGCAAACCGGTCGCTAAAGCCAAAGGCAGCGAGTTCCAGGGACTGCGCTTTAAACATCCGCTTTGCGAGATGGACCCCTTCTACGACCGCTTCTCTCCGGTATTCCTCGCCGATTACGTCGACGCCACTGCCGGTACCGGTATCGTTCACTCTGCGCCTGCATACGGTGTGGATGACTTTGTCTCCTGCAAGGCAAACGGAATCACTAATGACGACATCCTGAACCCTGTGATGGGCAACGGCAGCTACAGCGAGTCTCTGCCGCTCTTTGGCGGACTGAACATTTGGAAAGCCAAAGACAAGATCCTGGACACGCTCCAGATTACCGGCAACCTGCTCTCCCGCGGCAGCATGGTGCACAGCTACATGAACTGCTGGCGTCATAAGACACCGCTGATTTACCGTGCCACCAACCAGTGGTTTATCCGCATGGATGAACCCAATGCGGACACCAAAGGAGTCTTCAGCGCTGACGCTCCTGCAGATCCTCTGCGTAAAACCGCGCTTGAAGGGGTTGACCGTACCGAGTTTATTCCTGCATGGGGCGAAGCCAGACTGCACAACATGATCGCCAATCGTCCCGACTGGTGTATTTCCAGACAGAGAAACTGGGGCGTGCCGCTGCCTTTCCTGATCAATAAAGAGACGGGCAAGCTACATCCGGATACACTCGCTATCCTGCGCAAAGTTGCCGATATGGTTGAAAAAGACGGCATCGAGGCATGGACACGCGTCAAAGTCGAAGATCTGATCGACAAAGACACGGATAAATACGAAAAATCCAGTGACATTCTGGACGTTTGGTTTGACTCCGGCACAACGCACGTCACCGTTATGCGCGGCTCGCATGCCGACAAGCTGACCTACCCGGCAGATCTCTATCTTGAAGGCAGCGACCAGCACCGCGGCTGGTTCCACTCTTCTCTGCTCACCGGCTCCGCCATCGACGGCAGGCCTCCGTATCAGGCGCTTCTGACACACGGCTTTACAGTTGACGAGCAAGGCCGAAAGATGAGCAAGTCTCTCGGTAACGTCATTGCACCGTCTGAAATCTCTGACCGTTACGGCGCTGAAATTCTTCGTCTTTGGGTTGGTCTCTCCGACTACACCGCTGAAATCGGTCTTGGCGAAAGAATTCTCAAAGGCACCGTAGAGGGCTACAGAAGATTCCGCAACACCATCCGCTTCCTGCTTGCCAACGTCTCCGACTTTGACATTAACAAGGATGCGGTCGCAATTGAAGACATGGTTGAAATTGACCGCTGGGCGATTGCGCGCATGCAGCAGCTTCAGCAGGAAATCCGCGAACGTTATTCGAAGTATGAGTTCCATACCGCTTGCTCAGCGCTTCTGCTTTTTGCGAGTGATGACTTAGGCGGATTCTATCTTGATATTCTTAAAGACCGTCTCTACACGACCGGAGCCAACGGACAAGCTCGCCGCAGTGCACAGACCGGTCTTTGGTACATCACTGATACGCTTCTGAAGCTTCTCGCTCCGGTGCTGTCCTTTACCGCGGAAGAAGCCTATGCCTGCTTCAACCCGAACAATAAGGGCTCGATTTTCATTGAGAAATTCACCGATCTGCCGCACGTTAAAGAAAGCGCCGAGCTTCTCAACAAGTGGGCTTTGATTCGAGCGGTGCGCTCTGACGTTCAGGTTGAACTGGAAAGACTGCGTGAAAAGGGTCAGCTTGGCTCCTCACTGCAGGGCGAAGTCTCTATGAAGCTTCCTCAGCCCGAATACGATGTCATTTCTCAGCTTGGCGATGAGCTTTCCTTTGTCATGATCACCAGCAAGGCAACACTTGACGGTGTCAGCGACAAACGCGAAATCACGGTCAAACCGAGCTCCGCGCCGAAATGCGAAAGATGCTGGCAGTACAAGGAAGACGTTGGTTGTGACAAGAACTATCCGACTCTCTGCTGCCGCTGCATCGGAAATCTTTTCGGAACTCCTGAAACCAGACGTTTCGCCTGATGAAAAAAAATACCGCTATCAACAGCGGCTGGAACTGGCCGGCCCTTTTGGGCTGGCTGGTTTTTGCAGCGCTTCTGTTCGGACTTGATCAGTGGACAAAGGATTGGGTCCAGCATCAGATGATTGTCGGCGACAGCCGCAAAATCACTGATTTCTTTAATCTTGTCGTTGCCTACAACAGCGGCGCGGCATTCTCTTTCCTTGCAGACGCGGGCGGCTGGCAGAAACCCCTTTTTGCCGGACTCGCACTCGTCGTCAGCTTTGTTATTTGTATTCTGATCGCAAGAAAAAGCCAAGAAAAACTGCTTTGCCTCGGACTCTCGCTTGTTATGTCCGGCGCGCTTGCGAATGCCTACGACCGACTCACGATCGGAGTCGTCGTTGACTTTCTTGATTTCCACCTCGCGGGCTACCATTGGCCTGCGTTTAATGTCGCCGACATCTGCATCTGTGTCGGAGCCTTTATTGTTGTCCTTGTGGAATTTTTCTTTTCTAAGAAATAGCACTTAAAAGGAATAACATGTCCGTCTTAAAAAACAAACGGATCCTGCTGGGCGTCAGCGGCGGAATTGCCGCTTACAAAGCCTGTGAGCTCGTCCGTCTTCTCGTGAAGTCCGGTGCTGAAGTTCGGGTCATGATGACCAAGGTCGCCGAGCAGTTCGTTGGAAAAACCACCTTTGAAGCGCTCAGCGGCCATCCGGTCGAAACCGATCAGTTCAATCCGTCGGTACCGCTTGCGCATATTGCACTTCGTGACGGATGCGACTTAATGGTGATCGCACCCGCGACCGCCAATATCATCGCCAAAACCGCCTGCGGCATTGCCGACGACTTGGTCAGTACGACAATTCTCGCGCGCGCCTGCCCACTTCTTATCGCGCCGGCGATGAATGTCCGGATGTGGAATAACGTCGTAACACAGAGAAATGTATGTCAGCTTCAGTGTGACGGAGTTTTTTTCAGCGGGCCGGATAGTGGAGAACTCGCCTGCGGAGAGAACGGCAGCGGCAGAATGAGCGAGCCTCAGCACCTTCTTGAAGACATTGAAGCGGTTTTTACGCCCAAAGTTCTTGAAGGCAAACGTGTTCTCATAACGGGCGGTCCGACATTTGAAGCGATTGATCCGGTGCGCGGAATTACTAACCTTTCCTCAGGCAAGCAGGCGGCCGCCATTGCTAAGGCGGCCCGCAACGCGGGTGCGGAAGTCACGCTCGTCTCCGGTGCAGTTTCCGCCCGGATACCGCACGGCGTGCGGCTCATCGGTGTGACAGGCGCTCAGGATATGAAGAGCGCCGTCCTTCAGGAAGCCGCGCATCAGCATCCGGATATTTTTATTTCGGTTGCCGCAGTATGTGATTTCCGCGTCGAAAATCCTTCTGCGAAAAAAATCAAAAAAGAGGACAGCACTGAGACGCTCACACTAACGCTCGTTAAAAATCCGGACATTCTGCAGGAAACTGCCAAAAGCGGTTTATGTCGAGTCTGCGTCGGCTTTGCCGCCGAATCCGAGGATCTCGTCGAAAACGGCATGAAAAAGCTTCAGAAAAAAGGCGCCGATCTCATTGTCGCCAATCACTCCTCAGCAATCGGACAGGACAGCAACCGGGCTTATTTCATCACCAAGGCAGGCGCCGAAGCGCTTGAAGAAATGAGCAAGGAAGAACTTGCTCAGCGCATTATTCTTGAGGCATCCAACATTCTTTCTCAAAAAACGCATGAAAGCACAAATCAAAATTCTAGATAAACGCATCAGCGGCAATATGCCCTCATACGCATCTGCGGGCTCCGCCGGCTTGGATCTCAGAGCCGCCATTGACGAGCCGCTGACGATTGAAAGCGGAAAGTGCGAGCTGATTAAAACCGGCTTTGCGCTCTTCTTAAACGATCCGTCTTACGCAGCAATGCTTCTTCCCCGCTCCGGTCTTGGCCACAAACACGGAATCGTGCTCGGCAACTTGGTCGGACTGATTGATTCGGATTATCAGGGCGAACTGATGGTTTCCTGCTGGAACCGCTCTGATAAACCGTACACCATTGAGCCGATGGAACGCATCGCGCAGCTAGTTATCGTTCCGGTGCTTCAGCCTGAATTTGAAATCGTAGAAGAATTCCAGGCGAGTGAACGCGGAAGCAGCGGCTTCGGCTCTTCAGGCCGATCCTAAGCCGCGCTTATTCGTGTTCATACACAAAGCGAATTTGATCTTTTTCATCAGCGTCAATCGTGACGCTGTTTTTTTTCTGCAGGCGTCCGAAGAGCATCTCATTGGCGAGCTCGCGCTTGATCGAGCGCTGAATATACGAAATCATCGGGCGGGCGCCGAGAAGCGGATCAAAACCGTGCGCGATAAGATGCGCTTTCAACGCCTCGGTGTATGTCATAGAAATATTCTTTTCCGCAAGCTGACGGCTGAGTTCCTTGAGGAGTTTATCCGCCACAAGCGCGACCTGTTCTCGACCCAAACGATTAAAGTGCAGGACTTCGTCAAGTCGGTTTCTAAATTCAGGCGCAAACGCGGCACTGATGCCCCGAGCGCCGTTGACCGCGCCCTGAGTGCTGTCAAATCCGATGGTTCGCTTTTCGTAGTCAGCTGCACCCGCATTGGTCGTCATCAGCAGGAGGATATTTCTGAAATCCACGGTCTTGCCGCTTGAGTCGGTCAGCATCCCGTAGTCCATGACCTGAAGCAGAACGTTATAGATTGCCGGATGTGCCTTCTCGATTTCGTCGAGCAGGAGCACCGCATGGGGCGTGCGGCTGACTGCTTCCGTCAGCCGGCCTCCCTCCTGATAGCCCACGTAGCCGGGCGCGGAGCCAAGAAGTTTGGAAACTGAATACTCTTCCGAATATTCGCTCATATCAAAACGGATAAATTCCATCCCCATCTGCTTGGCGACCTGCTTAGCCAATTCGGTCTTACCTACGCCGGTCGGTCCGGCAAGAAGGAAGGAGCCGATCAGCTTTTCCTTATCAGCCAAACCGCTCTTTGAGAGTTTGATCGCATTCACAACCGCATCAATCGCATGGTCCTGGCCGAAGATTACTTTTTTCAGATTATCGGACAGATTACGAAGCGGCTCCCCGCCGCTTTCCGAGACCTTCTGCTCAGGAATACGCGCGAGTTTAGCGATCACTCGTTCAACTTCGTCTGTCGTCACCAGCGGATCCGCGCTTTTGCTCAGATAGTGAATCGCGCCCGCCTCGTCCATGATGTCCACGGCTTTATCGGGCAGTTTTCCGTTAGAGACATACTCCGAAAGTTTGACGATCTTCGAGAGTATTTCGTCGCTGTATTTCACGTGATGGAATGATTCAAAGTATTTTCTCTTTTGGGAGAGAATTTTGAGCGAATCTTCTGCCGACAGCTCCCGCAAGTCAATTTTTTGGAAATACGATATCAGGGAAGAGATATTTTTTTCCGCTGTGCGCAGACCGCGGTGCGTAGAAGCGCCAAGCACATGAATTTTGGGGTGCGCGAGCATCATCGCGAGCAAATCAGCGAACTCGTCAGCACTGCTGCCGTTAAGAATCTTATGCATATCGTCAAGAAAGACGATAGCGCTGCTGTCTCTCGTGACTGAGTCGATAAAGTCTCGAAAACGTTTAGTTAAATCTCCATAGAAGAGGCATCCGCTCTTGAGAGCGCTGAAATTGAGCGCGCAGAACTTCATCCCTTTCAGCCTGTCGGGCATAAGATCCTGCGCGATGAGGCGCGCAATGCCCTGAGCAAGCGTCGTCTTTCCGACGCCGCGTTCGCCCACGATCAAAGCGCTGCTCTTTATTTTTCTGGAGAATGCCAGAATCAGCCGATCGATTTCCTCCTGTCGGCCGACAAGCGGATCAAATGCGTCATTGGCGGCCCAAATATCACAGCGGGCATACACGGCTCCGCCTTCATCTTCGGGCTGCTCCTGCGAGATTTCACGATCATCGGTTTGCGTCAGCTCACTCGGTCTGATGCCGAACTGCTTCAGAAAGAAAGCCGCGTCGGAATCTTCATCTTCTTCGATCGCGACAAGAACATCCAGACAGTTAAGCGGTCTGAGCGAATTGCTTTTAACCAATGTGTCCGCAGCCCGATTAATCACTCTCTCGACACCAATCGTCGGTCTCGGATCGGTTTTTTCGCCCAGACGATTAAAGCCCGTCTGATCCCGAAGAAAACGATCGAGTCCTGCTTCAAGCCGGCGCTCTCTCAAACCCTCTTTTCTTAGTGCGTCTTTTACCTCGGGCTCCTGAATAAGCGCCCAAAGCAAATATTCGAGCGAAATAAATTCCGCCTTGTCGGCGCTTGCTCTGTCAGCTGCGGCGCCGATAGCGTGCGTCAGATCTTTTGAAAACTTAGCCATGCTTAACTGTTTTTATTTTTCCATTTTCATGCGAAGCGGATAACCATTTTCTTCAGCGAGCTCCGTCACTTCAAAGATTTTAGTTTCAGCAACGTCTTTAGAATAAGTACCGACCTGAGCCTGTCCGGTTTTATGCGCTTCATACATCAGCTCCAGCGCCTCGTCATGCTCCTTTCCGAAAATTGAGACAAGGACCTCGACAACAAAGTCCATCGGCGTGACATCATCATTCAGAATAAAAACTTTCCATAGGGAGGGCATGCGGAATTCCGGCTCCGCATAGACGACTCGGACCTGTTCTTTTTCAGTATCACTGTTCATATGATCGGCTTTTGTTTTGTGGTTATTGTGCAACGCAGAAACGATTTGATTATCCGCTTCTTTTTTACCGTCGAGAAGGGAATTGTTTTTTATTTCAATTAATCAAATAATTACTTGATTTGTTATTTTCATGCAATTTCTGAAAGTTATTCTGCACGTAAAACACTAATTGACATTTTGAAACACTCCATTAACAATTTACATAGACTGTTCGTCTTGACTCACAGGGCAGTCAAATTCGTTATATGCAGGGCGCGTGAGATTTTGGGACATCGCCGTTATTTTTTGGAGAAGTTTAAATATGGCAACAGGAACCGTAAAATGGTTTAACGACGCAAAAGGATTCGGATTCATCACTCCCGATGACGGCGGCGAAGATCTTTTCGCGCATTTCTCTGCGATCAAAATGGACGGATTTAAGACTCTGAAACAGGGTCAGCGCGTCACTTTCGATCTGAAGGAAGGTGAAAAGGGCAAACAGGCTGACAACATCAAACCGGCCTCGTAATCCTCTTTCTCACTGCATCCAAGCTCGAAAAGCCCCGCAAGGCTTTTCGAGTTTTCATTATGAAAAAAACATCTATCGCTCTGCTCTCAGCGCTTTGGTTCTCCGGCCTCTGTCAGGCCGCTGACTTTGTCACGCTTCAGTTCGGCAATAAGACCATTAAGGCGGAAGTAGCCATATCGGCAGCTGAGCGTCAGAAAGGCCTGATGTTCCGTACCTCCATGGCTAAAGACCACGGAATGCTGTTCATTATGGACGGCGAAGAAAGCGCCTGCATGTGGATGAAAAACACCAAAATTCCGCTTTCTGTCGCTTTTATTGACGCCTTTGGAAAAATTATCAATATCGAGGATATGGAACCCGAAACGACCGATATCCATTGCAGTCGAGCACCCGCAAAATACGCCCTCGAAATGAACAAAGGCTGGTTCGGAGCGTTAGATCCGGCAAAACAGTATGAGGTCAAGGGGCTCCCTCTAAAGTCTGTCCTCACGTATTGATCGAATTTTCCGACGAAAACTGCCGCGCAAAAACAAAGCCGCAGCCTAGATCAGCTACGGCCTTATTTTTTAGACTTCTCTAATTAGTCAGAGAAATTTTTTGCTGCAAAGTCCCAATTTGCGAGATTTGCCAGGAAAACCTTCACATACTGCAGACGGACGTTGTAGTAATCCAGATAGTAGGCATGTTCCCAAACGTCAACCACCAGAAGCGGTGTGGCGGTACCGGTAACCGGAGTGCCGGCGTTGCTGGTATTTACGATGTCGAGCGTGCTGTCTTCTTTCTGAACAAGCCATGTCCAGCCAGAGCCAAAGTTTCCGGCCGCGCTGTTGGCAAACGCTTCAGCAAAGGCATCGAAGCTGCCCCACTTTGCGTTGATCGCGTCAGCAAGCGCACCGTCGGGCTGGCCGCCGCCGTTCGGCTTCATGCTGTTCCAGAAGAAAGTGTGGTTAAAGCACTGAGCCGCGTTATTAAAGATCGGACCGGACTGAGTGGTGCGGATGATCTCTTCAAGAGGCATCTTTTCGTATTCGGTTCCTGCGATCAGCTTGTTCAGTGTGTCGTTGTAAGCCTGATTATGTTTGCCGTAGTGGTATGAAAGTGTTTTAGCGCTCATGTACGGTTCAAGCGCGTTTTGTTCATAGGGGAGGGGCGGAACTGTAAAAGCCATCTTCTTTATCTCCTTATCAATACTCGGATATTATCGGTTGTTTACCCGAAGCGGACTCTTATGAGGCCCCAACACGAGCAACCAATTTCCCATCCTTCATTTCAATTTCTATCAAGTCTCCGAACCTGAGTTCGCTTGCGCGTTTCACCGGCTGACCGTTCTTAAAAATGTAGCCGGCGCCTTCAGGCAGTCTGAGTTTCGGATCGAGTACTTTAATTAATTTATCCAGTCCCGACAAATGAGTTTTTCCGGTCGAGAGTTTTTGGCTGAGCACCATTCGCATAGACTGAGCCGCGGCATCCGCTTTCGCAGCGCTGAGATTCGGTCGGAAACTGCGTATCCAGGCATAGCTTCGTCCCACATCGTCCTTTTGGCCGTTCATCCTCTCGGTACAGCTGTTACTCAGACTGTAAAAGGCCGTTTGAATACGATTCGTCTGCAGATCCATCGGCCACTGAAAGCCATATCGAACCGATTTAAGCGAGTGAATAAAGGGGCGAAGCAGCATTTCCGCCTTTTCAAAGGGACGGCCGCTGTAGTTCACGCTCATTGATGCGGCACGAACGGTTTCGGTAAGGCTTTGCTGCGCCTGTCGGTACGAGGACCGCGTACGAGACTTCTCCTGCTCCAAGAGCGAGGACAATCCCTGAGCCAGAACACCCAAACTTGAAGACGTCTCTTTATGCAGGCGGGCAAAATCCACACGCACTAAACGGGAAGCAAGGTTTACGTGACGGGCAAAGGGTTCAAGAAACGTCCGGCCGTTTTCAAAGCGTGCTGAAAAATGCTCCAGATCAAAATACCGCTGATCTCCGTCTTTGCGGAACGTAAGCTCGGTGCGGTCCCAGAAGGTATTGATTTCCGATCGAAGCACGTCCAGTTTCTCGGCGGCCGCTTCAGCTGCCCCGGTCGGAGTCGGAGCTCTTCGGTCCGCAGCTAAGTCCGAGATCGTCGTATCTGTCTCATGACCGATTCCGGATATGATCGGAATACGACTCTGCACAATTGCCTCGGCCACAACCCTTTCATTAAAGTTCCAAAGATCCTCGATGCTTCCTCCGCCTCGAATCAGCAGCAGTACATCATCATTGCCGTAAAGATTAGCATATCGGATCGCCCGAGCGATCTTGAGTTCATTGCGAACGCCCTGTACCGGTGTGTCATAAACAGTTATGGACGCGTACGGTGCCCGCTCTCTCAGCCGATGGATCGCATCTCTAACCGCGGCGCCCTGTCGGCTTGTGATGATGCCGATGCGGTGAGGCACTCTTGGAATCGCCTTCTTTCTGTGATGATCGAACCAGCCGAGATCTGAAAGCTTTTTTTTCAGGCGCAGAAATTTTTCATAGAGCTCGCCTTCTCCGGCGTAACTTAATTCTGAGGCAACGAATGACAGGTTGCCACTCTTCTCCCAAACGTTAGCTGATCCCTTTAATCGGACCTTATCTCCAAGCTTAGGAGGCCTAATTCCATAACTGCGGCTTTTCCACAAAACGCAGGACAAGGCTGCGTCGCTGTCCTTAATCGTGAAATACCAATGACCGGAGCTGTATTGCTTAAAGGCAGAAACCTCACCTTCTACACAAATGAACCCTAGGTTGGCAAGCGCATTGTTCAGCAAACGAACCGCTTCATACACAGAAAGGAACTTAACCGACATCTTTGCGTTATCCATATGAAAAATCAGCCGATTTTCAGGCGATTTAATAGTTATCCCAAAAGTTACTCACAATTTTATTCACAATCCGACTCGGCTGCTGTGGAGGAAGATAATTTAATTGTCAATCTTGTTTTTGGCTTATATCTATTTGTTTTTACGTAATTTTTATAAAAAGGCTCGTATCTAAAATTCGAGTAAGGCACAAAAATCATTTGTCATTTTTCCATTAAGTTATTCACTTATTCACAAAGTTATCCACAATGTGGAGGACAAGTTTAATAACTATCCTATTGACTCAAAAGTAATTGTTTTTTTGCATCTGAAGAATGAAAAATCTTGACTTTTTCAAAAATCCTCTTAGGACATTCGTCAACAAAAAGTCGACAGTACAGATACCCGCTGTTCAAAAATTGCTTTTCTCGAGTGATTATTTCAGAACGTTTAGAATTTAGAATAGAACTTTATTTTTTCTTCTTGTCTAATGAACGTACAACTAGAAACACTCCTGCATAAACAGTGGGATAAGCGCGGAATAATTTCCTGGCTCCTGCTTCCCGCTTCTGCGGTTTTTATGTGGGCTTCGAGCCGTCGGCGCAAAAACGCTAAAGTCACGAATGTCGGCGTCCCGGTTGTTGTGGTTGGGAATATTTATGTCGGCGGAACCGGCAAAACACCCGTAACCATATCTCTTGTTCGCGCTCTTCGGGAAAGAGGATGGAATCCCGGCGTCATTTCACGCGGCTACAAAGGGGCCGCCGACGCTCCTGTCGAAGTTGAGGAAAACAGTAATCCCGACATCGTCGGCGATGAACCGCTGCTCATCAAAAAATCCACCGGAGCTCCGACCTTCGTATGCAAAAAGCGTGTTGATGCCGCCAAATCCCTGTTGGCAGAATACCCGCTTGTCAACGTACTCATCAGTGACGACGGTCTGCAGCATTATGAACTTGGCAGAGATGTCGAGCTCGCTGTCATCGGCGCTCGCGGTTTAGGCAACGGCTGGGTGCTTCCTGCCGGACCGCTTCGCGAAAGACCTGCTCGGCTTGACGAAGTTGACGCCATTGTGCTTAACGCCACCGAAGATGTTGTGACTTCATCTACGCCTCGCTACGCCGCAACAAGCGGCTTTTCCGACGCGATCAATTATGCGAGCGGGGAAAAGATTACTTTGGATACGCTTGCGCGCATGCAGGCAAAAAAACAGCTGAAAGCGGACGCGATGGCGGGTATTGCCGTTCCGGACAGGTTCTTCTCAATGCTTCGCGCGCACGACCTTGAAATCAACCCGATTCCTCTGCCCGATCATTACAGCTTCACAAAAAATCCTTTTGCTGAAAGCAAGGCTGATCTCATTTTTATTACTGAGAAAGATGCTGTGAAGTGCAGAAAGCATCCGGAAATCAAAAATGATGAACGAATTTATGTCGTTCCTTTAGAAACGCAGCTGGATAAATTCCTCGTTGATTTTATTGAAAAGAAAATCACGGCTGCTTCCGAACGTTACAAAACAAATAACCACTAACCGGTAGATTCAAATGGATCCGAAAATTACAGAAATTTTGGTCTGTCCGATTTGCAAAGGACCTCTTCGCTGGAACAAAGACAAAAAAGAGTTCTACTGCAAAAGCGACTTAAAGGCGTTTCCCGTTGTCGACGACATCCCTGCGATGGTTCCGAGCGAAGCGCGCGATATGACTGAGGAAGAAGTTGAAAAACTGGAGAAGAAATGAGTTTTACCGTCATTATTCCCGCGCGCTTAAAAAGCACTCGGCTTCCGAATAAACCGCTCGCAGACCTCTGCGGCGTACCCATGATCGTGCGCGTTGCCAGACAAGCGCTCAAAAGCGGAGCTTCCCGCGTGATCTGCGCTGTGGACGATGAAAGCATCCTTCAGTGCTGTCAAAAATTCGGTGTTCAGGCAGTCCTCACACGCAAGGATCATGCCTGCGGAACCGACCGCATCTGCGAAGCCGCAGAGAAAAGCGGTATTCCGGACAATGAAATCATTGTGAACGTTCAGGGCGATGAACCGCTCATCCCGCCCAATATCATTTCTGCGGCTGCCGACCTCTTGGTTAATGACGCGCAGAGCGTCATGGGAACGGCCGCGATCCGCATCAAAAGTTCCGAGGAATTCTTTAATCCGAACGTCGTCAAGCTGATTCTCGATAAGAACAACCGGGCGATTTACTTCAGCAGAGCGCCGATTCCGTGGGCACGCGATGAATTCGCAAAAAAACAAGAAGTTCTGCCCCAAGACCTCGGTTTGAGACATGTCGGCATCTACAGTTACCGATGCGGATTCCTGAAGAGCTACCCGACACTTCCGAAGTCTCCTCTGGAGGCCTTTGAAAGTCTCGAGCAGCTTCGCGCGATTTGGAATGACTACAAGATCGCGGTGTCTGTATTCAATGATGAAATTCCTCCGGGCGTTGATACCGCTGAGGACCTCGAAAGGGTCCGAGCTTTCTGCGCCGCTAAGGAATTTAACAGCTGACACCGATTGCTTTTAACCCAAGTCTCTTGAAATCTTAAGGACATCAGTCCAAAATGGTATCTTTAGACCCAACCACACTATATATATTCGGAGGCACACATGCGTTTGATTCTTCTCGGAGCCCCGGGAGCCGGTAAAGGGACACAGGCAGCCCTCATTAAAGAACACTATGGAATTCCCCAGATTTCGACCGGGGACATGCTCCGCGCCGCGGTAAAAGCCGGTACTCCTCTTGGCCTGGCTGCTAAGAAGATTATGGACGCCGGAGAACTCGTCAGCGACGATATCATCATCGGTCTTGTCAAAGAAAGACTGCTGGAGCCCGACTGCAAGAACGGCTTCCTTTTTGACGGCTTCCCCCGCACTATTCCGCAGGCCGAAGCTCTGGTTAAAGCCGGAATTCCGATCGATTATGTTGTCGAAATCGCAGTTCCCGATGAAGTCATTCTTGAACGCATGAGCGGCAGACGCGTCCACATCGCTTCCGGCCGTACCTATCACGTTGTCTACAATCCGCCGAAAGTTCCCGGAAAAGACGACGTCACCGGTGAAAATTTAGTTCAGCGTCCTGATGATAGCGAAGAAACCGTTAAAAAACGCCTTCGCGTTTATCACGATCAGACTGAAGCGCTTGTCGGCTTCTATAAGAAAGCCGCTGAAGAAGGCAAAGACAACACCAAATATGTCCGCATTGACGGCGTCGGTGATGTCAAAGAAATCAGCCGCCGTATTTTCGACGCCCTCGATAAATAATCCTTCCTAAACCGAGAGACCACTTCGGTGGTCTTTCTCTTTTTCTGAGCATATGAGCTATATCCTAGTTACAGGCGGAACCGGCTACATCGGATCCCACATGGTCGTCAAACTGATTGAGGCGGGGTATTCGCCCGTGATTTTTGACAACTTCAGCAATTCGAAGCGTACTGTTCTCGATCGAATCGAAAAAATCACCGGCAAGCGTCCTCCGCTTGTTGTCGGAGACATTCGTGACGAGAAAGCCCTTGAAGATCTTTTCACCCAATACAAGATTGACTCCGTCATCAATTTCGCTGGGCGAAAGGCAGTCGGAGAATCTGAGAGCGACCCCCTGCTCTACTTCTCATATAACGTCGAAGGCACCATTGTTCTGCTTCGCGTCATGAAGAAGTTCAACGTGAAAGAATTCATCTTTTCTTCTTCCGCGACTGTATACGGCGATCCGGGGTACGATGAATTTGACGAATCCACGCCGCTTGCTCCGATCAACAACTACGGTCTGAGCAAATGGATGATTGAAGAAGTGCTTAGAAAGCTCTTCAGAGCAGAGCCGGATTGGTCGATCGCGATTCTTCGGTACTTCAATCCGGTAGGTGCGCACGAATCCGGTCTGATCGGAGAAGATCCGAACGGCATCCCTAACAATCTGATGCCCTTTATTTCTCAGGTCGCAGTCGGCCGCAGACCCTGTCTGAAGGTTTTCGGCAATGATTACGAGACCCGAGACGGTACCGGCGCCCGCGATTATATTCACGTGGAAGACCTTGCGGACGGTCACCTCGATGCGCTCAGAGTTCTGAATCACAAGCCTCAGCTAATTACGGTAAATCTCGGCACCGGCAGCAATACAACGGTTTTAGAGCTCGTCAAAGCGTTTGAAAAAATGAGCGGACGCAATATCCCTTATGAAATCTGTCCGAGACGCCCTGGAGACAAAGCAGCCTATTGGACGAATCCGACCTTAGCGCACGAACTTCTCGGCTGGACGGCCAAACGCGGCATTGAAAAGATGTGCGAAGACACCTGGCGCTGGCAGATGATGAATCCGAACGGTTATCCGGACGAATAATCAGCTCTCCCGTATGTAAAGCCCGCTTCTCGGCGGGCTTTCTCTTTACTGAATCCCTGAAAAACCGATCATAAGTAGGCCGTATACAGTGCCCCAAACGCCCGCAAATCGGGCATTGAACATTATCTTTGTCTATTTAACCGATTATGATCATTTAATCCAAGTGGAGGGTTTCATATGCTTCCGCAGGCAATTGAGCATGTCATCAAGGTAAATATCAAGGGCAAAGACTATCTGTATCAATTTCAGAATGCATGGGACCCGGTTAAACGTCGTTCTTTTAGCAAGCACCGAATTACCCTTGGCTGTCTGATCGACGGCAAGGTGGAATTAGGGAGGAAATTTCTTCGAGACAATCCTCAATACAAGGATGTCGAACTAACTTTTGCCGATAACAAGCTCTGCCCGGTTGGCATGCCGGAAGTCAGTCTGTCGACGGCTCAAATGGTTTTAAATCGAACAAAAACACTAAACGCCGGAGCCAGCTATGTATTAGAGCAAATTGCCATACAAACTGGAATAACTCAAACCTTAAAAACCGTCTTTCCAAAGCATTGGCAGGAGCTGCTTTCCTTAGCGATATTCTTTGTTATCCACCCGGACACCTCTTTGTCTAACTACGACGTAATTGCTCAAAGCTCACTCTATCCGGCTGCCGTTATACCTTCGCAGAGAATCTCCGAATTATTTGAATCCATCAATTACCAACCCTCAGTCGAACAATACCTGCAGCTTCGTCTTGCCTCTAATAAAGAATCGGGCAAAAACAATTACTGGGTATTCGATGCCACTTCGGTATCCTCGTTCTCGCAAACAGTTCATAACGCAGCCCACGGACTCAACAACGAAGAGGCCCTGCTAAAGCTAGCGCTGCTGATCGACGAGAAGACAGCCGAGCCTCTTTACTACAAGGTGCCGGACAGTTCTATCACAGATGTTGTTTTACTGAAGAACCTGTTTGCGCGCTCGGCCAAAATTGATGAGGAAGATATCAGCCTGGTGTCGGATAGAGAGTTTTGCTCTGATCAAAATTTGCAGATGATGTTCCGCAATCACGTCGGCTTTGTCTGCGGGCTTCGTTCTGACTTGAAAATTGCTGAGCAAACCTTTGAGGCAGAAGCCGGCTCCCTCAGACTATGTTTGCCCGCAGCCTTTAAGAGCAGTGTTAACTGCTTTTGTGCAATGCGCGAAATTCTGCGGCATTCCGGTGTCGAGCAAGATAAGTTGTTTCTCCATGTCTATTACAGCAAAGAAAGAGAAGCCGACTGCGTCATGAACATGACTCAATTGATCGAAGATTTTAAGCGGCGTTTAACAGATGGAGAAGTTCCGAACTCTCCGTATTTCAGACAATTTTTCAACCCTGAGGAAGGAGCTGACGGCAAGAACAGATACGTATTTAATGTTCCAGCTTGGACTCAGTTCTGCCAGAGCTGCGGCTTCTTCTTACTTGGTTCCGACAGGATTGCGCATCCGGACAAAGCTCTAAATATTTACCGACAAAAGGGCATTGTTGAAAAATCGTTTAATAACTACAAAGACAGATGCAGCGGCAGAAGACTGGGGTATTCTGAAAGAGCTCTTGAAGGAAAAGTCTTTATCACGTATTTAGGTCTGACTCTAAGCCTGATACTGCATAAACGTCTTCAGGACGCCGACATTGATCCGGAGCGAGCACCTCGCCTGATAAGTGAACTCAATGCATTAACCATCAATAAGTTCGTCACTGAGGGACATGTCACATACCTCTGGCACAAGATACCAAAACGTTACGAGGACCTTATGAAGAAGTTGAAAATTAAAATTCCCTGCCCGATTTGTACAATCTAGGAAAGGAAAGTTGGGGTTGGGCCTCGAAGCGCACTATCTCATCGCACCTGCTGCGTTTACCCCAAAACTATGATACAAAAAACAAAGAAGAAACAAGGCGTAAGTTCAACCTCAAATAGCCTCAGGCTACTCAGCCGGCCCTAATGCCTGAACACGCGAAGCCGTAAATGTAGGAAGATCACCGAGATCGCACCGACAGAGCCAAGGTTTCAAAACGTTAAACAGAAGCTGAAAATAAAAATTCCCGCCCTGTTTTTACATGAACGGGAATTCAGATCCTTTACTGCTGTTTGCCGCTTTCTTCGAGTTTTGCGGGATCAGCGTACTTCGCCTCGAGCTTCTTCAGGAAGGTCAGAACGTCCGGATCCTCCCAGGGAAGATAGCCTCTCAGCACACCGACCATATTTCCGTCTCTGTCCAGAATGTAGTTCGTAGGTACAACTGTCAGAGGAATGACATTATCAACCGTCTTCCTCGGGTCAACCAGTGTCATGAAATCAGAAACCTTATTACGCTTTAAAAAACGCGGAAGACCAGTTACGGAATCATCCACAGAGACTCCGATGATCTTTATCTTCGAATTCTTCAGCTCCTGCTGAAGCTTTGTGATCGCGGGAATCTCTCTGATGCAGGGTGCGCACCAGCTCGCCCAAATATTCAGGATCACAACGTTGCCGCGATAGTTCCTGAGATCAACTGGCTCGCCGCTAAGCGTGTATAAATCAAGCGCCGGAATTTTGCGGGCATTTTGAAATTCGGTAAAAGGCGTCATCACCATCGGCTTTTTAAGCGCGTCTCCGGTGTTGTAGACCTTTTCCTGAAGCATCGCCTGTGACCAGGCTGCCGCGGAAACTGCCAGACAAACCGCAGCGACAAGTGCTTTTGCAATTTTCATTTGTATATCCTTTCTATTGGTGACGATCTGTCACAGGCTCCTTCTTCCGAAACTAATTCGATCGGCCAAAAATAAGGCCACCGCGCAGAGCAGCAAATATAACCCAAGATAAGCGGGGGCAATATACGTCGTTACGATACCTAACGATTCCTGATTGAGCAATCGGAAAGCACTGGCAGGATTCAAAACCATAAAGAAGTTCAGCGCCCCTTGCGTCAGAGAATCATCCGCAATCGCAAGAATCAGCAGAGCTAAATCGTAAAAAATCACAAGCGCGAGCCAGATCACCAGAAGAATGCCCAGCGCAAACGCTTTGAACGGACTGAGAATGCTGATTAAATAAGAGAGCAGAATCGAGATGACGCCAAGCATCCAGCCGCTTAATGCCAACAAGACCAAGTGCCTCAGCAGTGCGCTGAAGTCATAGGGAAGTAGTCTGGCAGCCGTCAGAATCAAAAGCACAGAGAACCCCAAAAAGATGCACAAAAAAAGCGCAGCGCTGTGACCGATCAGTTTTCCAAGCAAAATAGATGTTCGACTGATCGGATAGGTTAGGAGCAAAAGCAGCGTCCCCTGCTCGGCTTCTCCGACGAAAGCGTCGTAACTGATCAGAATGGCGATCAAAGGAATCAGAAAGACCGATAGAGAGACAAGGGAATTTAAAACCGCCGTCATCGGCCTGAAAGAAAAATCTCCTCCGATCGCAGCGGTTCCGAACACAATGCCGAGCGAGAGAAGGGCAAAAAGAAGCGTTCCGGTAATCAGCCAAAGATTACGCCAACAGTCTCTAAATTCTTTTGCAGCAACCAGAAGCGCTGAACTCAGTACTTTCATAAAACCTCTTTACCGTTCTCTTTGTCCAGCACTCGGCAGTAAATATCCAAAAGCGACATTTCAGCAGTCTCTTCAGACAAGCCGCTCTGCCGGATCATTTCTCTGCACGTACCTTCAGCGGCTTTTTTACCGCCGCAAATCATTAAAGCCCGATCCATATAGGCTTGCGCGAGCAGAAGCTCATGCGTGCAGACAAGAACCGCGCATCCAGCCTCTTTAAGACGATGCAGCTCCTGATACATAAAGGCGGACGCCTGCGGATCCAACCCAACCGTCGGCTCATCCAAAAGCAGCAGACCGGGCTTGGAGAGAATCGCCTGTGCAAGGCCGAGACGCTGCTTCTGACCTTTTGAGCTTCGATTCAGTGTCTGCTTCCTGACACATTCCAGGCCTAAGACGCTGATCAGTTCCTCTACCCTGTCTCTGCCGACGCCTTTCAGTGACGCAAAATATGAGAGGTGCTCTTCAAATGTCATTCCGCTGTAAAAACTAACATTCTCAGGAAGATAGCCGACGTTGAGCGGATCAGAACCGGCTTCCTTTTCAAAAATTCGAACCGATCCAGAAGCCGGTTTTAGAAGGCCTAAAAGCAGCTTGATCAATGTCGACTTGCCGGCGCCGTTCGGGCCGATCAGCGCGACCAGCTCACCCGGCGCAATCTGCAGGGATATGCCCTTGAGCACCGATCGTTTGCCCCGGTTAAAAAATAAATCTCTGCATTCAACTGCGTTCATTTGACACCCTTTCAGCTGATACGGAATCGGGATCGACGATCAGGGGATATGAGTCTGTGACGCCTTTGTCTTTATCAAAGTCGAATTTTGCGGTCATGAACTTTAACAGCACAATCAGCGGACTTTCCATGAGAAAGCGGATTTGCGGATAGAGCCAAAAAAGGCGATCTAAAGAATCGTTCGGCTGATACGGCACATCTCCGATGCCGTCCCTATTCAAATCCCAGCCCTGATAACCGCTCCAATAATTGCCTATTTTGCCGCTGCTCCATTCCAAGCGAGACGAGCCAACATAACGCACCTGAAGCCGATTATTAATAATTCGATTTCGGGTCAGTGTACTTTCTTCTCCGCCGAGTGCGATGCCGATTCCAACGTCATTGCCTTCAAACGTGTTGTTTTCGACAATATTGGCGCCGGCTCCATATATGAATAGACCTTTGCCCTCTGTATCGAGCTCTCTCCTGCCCCGTCGGTTATGCGTTTTCACCGCCTTATTGCCCCGAACAATGCTGTCCTTGGTTTCATTAAGCAGAACTCCGAACTCTACCGCGCCCTGAGATTCGGAATTTTCCAGACGAATTCGTTCCGAACTCATCAGCGCATAGCCGCCGATCACGGCTCTTGCCTTATTGTCCTGAGCGCGGTCTCCGCGCGTAAACATATAATGAATACCGTACTGAAGCCCGGCGAAACTATTGCCGCGGCTGTCCGTATTGTCGGTATTTTCAAAATAGAAACCGTCACGGGTATAGAGAACTTTATTGCCGCTGAGAGAAGCGTTTTTGACATAATTGAAATAAACGCCGTCACCTCTGTCCAGAACATGCATTTTTCTCTCCCCGCGAATCTCACAGTTTTCAACCGTGACATTCTCAGTGCGATCGGCTCTGACCCCAAAGCCGGGGCCTGTAATATTTAATTGATGAAGCCGGACATTTTTAAAGCCTTCATCGATGCGCACTCCGGCGTCTCGCTCATAAAGGTCTGAACCGAAATTTTTTATCCCCAGATCTGAGACTTCAGCATCTGAAGAGCGAATTAAAAGTGCAGTACCCTTCCCCTTAGCGTCTATAAAGGCCCCGGGGCTGCCCTTGAGTTTTATTTTTTTGGAAATAACAAAGTTTCCGGCGTATTCGCCGGGTCGCAGAACAATCCTATCTCCGTCGGCTGCGGCTGCAAGCGCCTGAGAAAGCTCCGGCGCGGAAGAAACATAAAAATCGGCCGCAGCTGCCGAGAACGACAGCATGATGACCGCAGCGCAGAGGACCAACCGCTTCATTAATGACCTTTCAGCGCCTTGATTTCCTCAAGGGTTACCTGCGTATAAGAGAGAAGTTTTCCGCCGTGTTCGCGCATAAAGGCCTGCGCCTGATCCTTCGTTTTAAAGGGGAGGATCGATTTACCCATAGCGCCGTGGACATCGGATCCTGCGACATAGAAGGCGTCTTTGGCGGAAAGCATTTTTTCATGAAGCTGTGCTTCTGTTGAATTTCCGAAGTCACTGACAAAGAAAGCCGCGGCGCGTCGTGCATTTTCCGGCTGGAGGATAAAGGTAAATCCGTCTTTTACGGAGCAGAATTTTAGAGGCTCTTTTTCGTTTTTGATAAAGATTTGAGCCTTTGCGCCAGGATAGTTAAGGATAACCATGCCGCAGATATGGCAGCGGTCATGTTTTGAAAAAGGAAGCGGTTTCAATTCCGGAGCCGGCGACTGTTTAGAGCATCCCGATAAAACTGCTGAGGTAACGGTGAGTAAGAAAAAGCGTCGGTACATATAAATCCTGTGTTCTCAGTGGATCTTAACCGCAATTGAGAATTTGAGATAGAAAAGCTTCGGGTTCCCGAAGAAACCCGAAGCAGAGTTAAAACATTAGATCGAATTGATCTGGCCTGCGTAGATGATGAACAAGCGAAGGCACATCATGCCGCAGATTGCCGCCAAACCGCTGGTGTAGAACACGGCAGCACTGTCTCGGAAATTCCGGCTTCCGAAGAAGCTGAGAACCAACGGGACGATGAAGCCGATACCCACAGCACCGATCCAGAAGACCTGTGCCCAAAGGCCGAAGCAGAATGCCGAAGCGGCAGCCTTAGCGGCCTCGTTACCGCTTACCAGAGCGATGATGATCATGAGCAGACACATTGCTTCAACAGCCATAATCGGCCATTCAGCTGCGTGGAGCGCATGAAGATCTTCACCGTGACGATCAGCACCGAAGAGCCAAGCGGCAAGCACTTTGGTCGCAGCGCAGCCGGCAGAGAAGCCAGAAGCGACGAAGAGCGCGGGCAGAACGGCGGTGTTGATCAGCGGGAAGCGGATCAGAGCGGAGATCAGGAAGCCTGTGTATGCGCAGATTGCGATCGCAAGAATCAGAACGATCCAGTCGAGCGCGACACGGAACTTAGCCAGAAAACCGATGGTCGGGTCAAGCCATTTCAGACATCCGATGGAGGTTATCTCCTGACGCAGTGAAACAAGCATCAGGACGAATACCAGCGGAATGTAAAACAGCAGAGCCATGACACCGATACTCATGACGGAAGTCGGGTTGTAGTAGACCAGAATTCGCCAGAAAAACAGCGGATTGGTAAGGTCCAGAACCAGACAGATCATGCCGAGGACGATCGTGACGAAGCCGATTAAACTGGCTGCTTTCATGATCGGGGTATCCTGATGGACACCTCGGAACAGATTCATACAGATCGCGACTGCGACGGCACCGCCTGAAATACCGGCGAGGAAAAGGTACACCGCAATCGGCCAAGGCCATGCGACACCTTCTGTCAAACCGATTGTAAAGTCCATAACTAGACTCCTTCTTTAGTTACAGGGATGTAGCGCAGACTCGGTTCGGTACCAAGATGCGGACGAATGCGGACGGTATCCTTCACACGCAGCAGACGACTGATAATGGACTGAGGATCATTTAAGTCGCCGAAGTACAAAGCTCCGTGACGACATGCCTGAACACAGGCCGGTTCCTCGCCGTTAGCCAGTTTGGTCTTAAGACAAAAGTCGCAGTTTTCCGCTGTTTTTGTCTTTTCATTGATGAAGCGAACGTTGTAAGGGCAAGCCGCAATACAGTACTTGCAGCCGACACAGCGATCCGGGTCCATCGTAACGATTCCGGTCTTGCTGTCCACATGTGCGGCACCGGTCGGACAGACGCGTGCGCAGGGCGCATCCTGACACTGCTGACAGGAAACACGAACGTAAATGCGTTCGCAGTCGCATCCTTCCAGTTTTCCGCACTGCGGACACGGCGTGCCGGGTACGTGCGTACTCTGCCGCTCCAGCAGCAGGCGCGAGCGCCCTTTAGGCAAGTCGTTGGCTTCATTGCAAGCTGTCTTGCACAAACCGCAGCCTATGCACTTGTTCTGATCAAAGACCATCGCATAGTGCGGTCTGGCGGTTGTTCCGCCGCTGCCGGTCTTAGCGCCCGAGGCGCCGGACTTCGCAGCTTGCGGAGAACCTTTATCTTCCGGCTTGCAGCCGCCTAAGGTGAGCACGAACAACGATCCAGCAGTCGTACCGGCTAGAAATTTTCTTCTGTCGATTTGTAAGCTCACGGTTATTCTCCATGACAGATTTGAGATCTGTCGTAATTTATTTCGCCGAGCGAATCCGCTTGAAGTTAAACTTTCTCTCTCCAGGCGGAGCGGTTTCCGAACGTTAGGTTCGGATAGTGCGGTTATGATGCTTAGCCATGCGGCCAAGCCATCTTGGGATGGCCGGCAGGCATTGCTGCATCCTTATTCGCACCCGGCTTTTCAACCTTTTTCAGTGTTACATCGAAGATAAGAGCTGATTCGGGCGGAATATCTCCGGCGCCTTCTTCACCATAGGCTAACGAGGCCGGGACGACGAACGTGTAACTCGATCCCTCTTTCATCATTGTCAAACCTTCTTTAAGTGCGGGGATCAGCGTCATCATGACAAACTTCTCTTCTCTAACCTTCCCGTCAGGGCTGGTAAAGACTTTTCCGTCGATCAATCTGCCGGAATAATCCACCGTGACGATGTCTTCCTCTTTAGGCTGGGGTCCGGCGCCTTCCTTCTGCACTTCATACTGAAGGCCGGAATCCGTTACTTTGACGCCCTTCCTAGACTTATTGGTTTCCAAATAGTCGCTGCTCGCTTTTCTATTTGTCTCTTTGATCTTATTCAGTTTGTCGGTAAAGAGCTTATTGAGCTTCTCTGCGCGGGTGTTTAAGGCCTGAAGCATTTCATCCTCGCTGAGTTTGCTCTTGTTCTTCATCGCGTCCTGCAGGCCGGCCATCACCTGATCCATATTGACGGAGGCTCCGAGCTCGGTCTGTTTGTAGATCTGAGAGGATAAGTAGTTTCCTACCGAGGCCCCTAAGCTGTAAGACTCTTTAGCCTCCTGGTCCATCGGTTGAGCAAAAGCCGTTCCTGCAAGAGCAAAGGCTAGGGAGACTGACAGTAATGTTTTATCTAGGGTCAACATAATCACTTCTTTCATAAATGAGTTTGATGCTTCAATGATGAGAGGCACTTACGGTTTTTCTACTTTTCGGCCGGAAAGCTTCCAGCCGTCAATGCCGTCCGGCATCTGCCGAACATCCGTATACCCAAGCTTCATCACTTCTCGGGCAGCCATTTCACTGGAAGTACAAAGTTTGTTAGCGCAATAGAAAACAATGGTTTTGTCTTTATCGGCCGGAAGGAGTTTTTTCCAATCACGAACGTTGAAAAATATCGCGCCCGGAATGAATCCCTCTGTCCAAACTTCAAGGGTATTAACGTCATAGAACGGAACTCCAGCCTGCCAGAGCATTTCTGCTTCGCGCATGGATATTTGGTTAAGGAGCTCGTCATAAACGGGTGCTTCAACCAGCTCCTCTCCCCCGCCGCAGTGAGCGGCAGGAGCGAACAGGAGCATTGCAGAGGAGAACACCACCCCAATTAACTTCAATTTCATCATTTTTACTTCGATTGGGCTATGGGCCGAAGCCCATAGCGCATTTAACACTGTGCTTAACTACTACTTAGCTGCAGAGGCCTTGACGTAACCGCCTTGGTCAATAATGGACTGAGCTTTCGTGAGGTAAGCCTGGGCGGTATCAACACGCTGTTTCGTGTAATTGAACGCATGGACACCCCAAGAACCGTCTTTTTCGACCTGTTTGATAATGTCGGCAGCCTTGTCAAGAAGAAGCATAGCTTCAGTTCTCTGTTCCGGCGTCAGCTTCGTCACTTCAAGAAGCTTGTTGATACGAGTCTGAGCTTCGACATTCTTCTTATGGCCTTCCTTAATCGGGTTCTGCCACTTCATAACTTCGCCGTAAATCTCTTTCTGGTCCTGATAGATCAGGCCCTGATCGAGTTCGGACTGGAACGGGCTGTGGCAGCCTTGTCCTTCAACGACTGTGAAGTCAGCGATGGATGTACGTGCGCAACTCCACATCAGGTCAACGTAGCCGTGACCTTCTTCGTCGCGGGCAATACGCCAGCCCTTAGAGTTGGAAGCGCGGGACTGACCCGGAGCCGGATTCATCATCTTCTTCTCAGGATCAACTTCGATCTTGAAGAGGTGAGAGCGGCGAACAGCGTCGAAACCGGCCATATCAGGACGCTGAATCGCTGTGAAGTTTTCGCAGCTCATCGTGAACGGCATATGGCAGGCGATACAGTCAACCTTGCTGTGTGTGTCGGCATTCGCAACCATTTCAGCCTGTACAGTGTGGCAGTCTTGGCAGCTCTGACGGATAGCCGGACGTGTTACGCCGGACTTCCAATCGTTGCTGGTCACTTCGTGCGGATCGTGGCATGTCACGCAGCGCATACCTTTTTCGTAGTGCTTGGACATGAAAAGCTGAGCACCTTCTGTACCGCAGGACGGGCAGGAAGATTTTGTCTTAGCATTGAACGCGCGTTCGAGCTTGCCCTGTGCATCGGGACGATTAACTTCGTCTTCGATGAAGTTCAGGCGCTGATGGCAGCGATCGCAGTTTGTGCTCATGTTGTTGGTGTTGCCGACCAAGTGGCCGCCTTCACCGTGACATTCTTCGCAGGAGATGCCCTTGGAAATAGTGTGTTTCTGGAGCTCTTTCGGATTGCCTAAAGCAGCGAAGAATTCCTTCTTATCCTTAAAGTCAAACTTAAAGGCGTGGCAGACTTCGCAGTAGGATGTTGCCGACTGGAAGAGCAGTTTGCCTTCGTAAGTCGAACCGTAGGAAGTCATACCCCACTGATGAGAGGCAGACGGTCCGAAATCTTTCAGTTCAACCGGGAAGTCCGGGATCACGGCATGGATCTGTTTTGCTCTTTCCGGCGTCAGCCATTCAGCCCAGCCGCGAGAGAACTGGTTGCCGCCGGCGACGACCTTACCGGTTCCGTCTTTGAGCAAACCGTCTCTGACGTGATACGAACCGCGGACGAGCCATCCGTCGATGTAGCCGTATTTAGTACGCGGCGTACCGATTGTGGCGTAAATCACATCCGGTGTGATGCCGTCAGGCAGGATGGAAGCGTCAGAGCCATAAAGCTTTTTCTTCAGATCGTTGTCAACTTCGGGATGTTCTCCGGGGAAGCGGACGGTCTGAGCGTGACGGGAGCGTTTCCAACGTTCGTACTGAATCGCATGACATTCACCGCACTTTTCAGGACCGACGAATTTATTCGGGAAGTCCAGAATGCTTCGCTGGCCGAGACGATACTGGGACGCCATGGGGCGGTTGCCCGGCTGATGCGATGAATACTTCTGTGCATTGCCTTCGCCTAAATATTCAGATCCGCGCGTTGAGATAGCGGGTGTTCCGACAACTCTGCCGTCTTTACCGTATGTGGCAAAAATCGGATGGTTCTGGAAAAGAAATTCCCACATTTCTTTTTCCTGAACGATGTAGTCCTGCAAGGTACGAATACCTTTTGTCGGTTCTGTTAAATCAGGGTTGTCCAATACTTTCTGTGTGATCGCATTGACCTTCGGAGGCGGCAGCGGGGTGCCGCCCTCTTGGGCAAAAGCTCCAGTCACCGCAAGCGTAGCTGCAGCCGCAATCGCGGCAGCAGTAAAACTAGAGTTAAATAACATGATGTTCTCCTTTTGGAGACGCCGAACTGGATAAAGTGAAGAGGAGATCCAGTCCATTGTCTTCGATGAGGCAAAATGGGAAAGCAAACGATGATGAGACATCCACAATTCCACAGCTCCATCTTACGTTTTATGATTTTTAGGTGATACTGGTTAAATATCCCAGTCAAAAAACGGGTATTCCCCAATATTCGTGTTATTTGTTCGATATAATATTAATATTCATTTATATTCAATTAGTTATTGGTATATTTTTCAAACAATTAATATTCGCAAAAGAATTAATTATTTATTAATTAAGATGATTTCCCTATGAAATACATGGGATAACACGCTTCAACACTTGATTTTTATTATTTTCATTGTTAACAAATGAAACCTCTTCAGTTTTCGATTTATCTAATTTTCTATATATAACTATTTTATTAGATTTCAGGGTTGTATATTTTTCAATATATTAACAACACCTTGTGGTACAGGGGGTTGCCTTCAAACAGTGCATATTTAAATTAGACATATTTATTTACGTTTAGGCTTAATCCATTGAAACCAGTTTCCAGCACTTAGGTTTTCTCTGCTTCCGAGAGATGTTCAGCCTTGTTCAGCGACGAGACGGACGTCGAGGCTCTGTAAATAAGTTTTTGCCTTCGCTTTAAGAAGCTGCCAACTCTGCCTCCGTGAAAAAATGCCCTGGAGGCCTCAGGTAATCCTAAGCAGTCGATGGACTGTTTAGGACATATTCAAAAGTTTATTCAGTACAGGCCGAAACTGTTTTCTAAACTTTCAAGACATAAAAAAACCCGCCGAAGCGGGTCTTTAAAGCTCTAATGCTTACTGCAGTTTTTCAGCGACAAACGCCTTAGTCTGAGCAAGCAGCGCGCTTAAATCGGCCGGAGCGTTCCCGCCGCCCTGAGCAAAGTCAGGACGACCGCCGCCCTTACCGCCAAGTTTTTCAGCGATGAACTTAACGACATCGCCGGCCTTGACCTTGGAAACCAGGTCCTTGGTCACGCCGACCGCAATACTTGCTTTGCCGTCTTCAACCTTAACAAGCACAACCGCAGCACTCTTGAGCTGATCTTTAAGACTGTCAACAGAATCACGAAGCGCTTTGGTCTCAACGCCCTTCATTTCCGTCACCAGCAGCTTGGCGCCGCCGATATCTTCAGCCTTGGCTGCAACGCTGGAAGCGCCTGCCTGTGCAAGCTGAACCTTGATGGTGTCGAGTTCTTTTTCCGCACGCTTGAGGTGGTCAACGGTTTCAACAACTTTGGAGACCACTTCGTCTGTCGGCGCTTTGAACTCTTCGGCGACTTCATGAATGATGGCTTCCTGCTTCTGTGTATAACGCAGCGCGGACATACCGGTCACAGCCTCTACACGTCTGACGCCGGCGGAAATACCGGACTCGGAAACAATCTTGAACATGCCGATGTCGCCGGTTCTCTGGACGTGAGTACCGCCGCAGAGCTCACAGCTGGAACCAATGTTTAAAACACGAACGTTTTCGCCGTATTTCTCACCGAACAGCATGACCGCTTCTGTCTTCTTGGCTTCATCTAGAGGCATGACGCGTACGTGTGTCGCTGTGTTGCGCAGAATCTCTTTGTTAACGATGTCTTCGACCTCGCAAATTTGTTCTGCAGTCATCGGGCTGGTGTGAACAAAGTCAAAGCGGGTACGATCGCCGTTAACCATCGAGCCTCTCTGCTGAACGTGCTGACCGAGCACTTCACGCAGCGCCTTGTGCATCAGGTGCGTCACAGAGTGGTTTCTGGCTGTCGCTTCTCGGTTTTCTTCATCAACTTTGGCGCTGAAAAGATCACCGACTTTGACACTGCCTTCGGCGACATAGCTCATATGACCAAACACATCCGCTTTGATCTTGAAGGTGTCGTCAACTTTCAGAATAGTTGTATTGTTTTTAAAGACGCCCTTGTCGCCCATCTGACCGCCGCTTTCAGCGTAGAAAGGAGTTTTGTCAAAGACAACAACAACTTCATCTCCGGCATCTGCGTCTTTCACCGGCTCGCCGTCTTTGTAGATTGCTTCTACACGACAGGCGTGAACCGCGAGGGTTTCGTAGCCGAGGAATTCCGTCGGGCTGCCTTCATATTCAAGGCCCTGAGCCATCTTGAATTTACCGGTCGCTCTGGCTTTTTCACGCTGTTTTTCCATCGCCGCGTCAAAGCCTTCGAAGTCAACCGTCACGCCTCTTTCACGGCAGACGTCCGCAGTCAGGTCAACCGGGAAGCCATAGGTGTCGTGAAGCTTAAACGCGACATCGCCTCCGAGAACCTTGGTTCCGTCAGCAAGAGCTTCGTTAAGAATATCAAGACCCTTGGCAAGCGTCTGGGAGAAGCGAACTTCTTCCTGACGCAGGACTTCTTCGATATGAGGATTACGGGTTTCAGGATACTGATCGCCCATTTCTTTGGCGACCGCTTTAACCAGCTTGCTGAAGAAGAGATCACGGGCGCCAAGTTTGAAGCCGTGACGCATACCGCGGCGAGCAATACGGCGAAGCACGTAGCTGCGGCCTTCATTGCCGGGAAGAATTCCGTCAGCAATGATAAAGGTACAAGCACGAATGTGGTCAGCAATGACTTTGACAGAAGGCGAATTCGGATCGACGTTTTCACCGCCCGCTTCTTCAACCGCCTTAACCACCGCACGCATCAGGTTCTGGAAAAGGTCAATGTCATAGTTGGAATGAACATGCTGCAGAACCGCAGAAATACGCTCAAGTCCCATGCCGGTATCAACGCTCGGACGGGGCAGCGGATGCATTTCGCCTTTTTCATCACGATTGAACTGCATGAACACGAGGTTCCAAATTTCAATGTAACGGTCGCCGTCTTCGTCGGGGCTTCCCGGAGGACCTCCGGCGACATCCTCACCGTGGTCGTAGAAAATTTCAGAGCAAGGGCCGCATGGACCTGTGTCGCCCATCATCCAGAAGTTGTCGGAAGCGTAACGAGCGCCTTTGTTGTCGCCGATACGAACGATTCGTTCAGCAGGAACGCCGACTTCCTTGTTCCAAATGTCATAGGCTTCATCGTCTTCCGCGTACACGGTGACCCAAAGCTTTTCCGGCGGAAGCATAAAGTGCTGTGTCAGCAGCTCCCATGCGTTCTTAATCGCATCGCGCTTGAAATAATCACCAAAGCTGAAATTGCCGAGCATTTCAAAGAAAGTATGGTGACGGGCGGTATAGCCGACGTTTTCCAAGTCATTATGTTTTCCGCCTGCGCGAACACACTTCTGACTGGTCGTCGCACGTTTGTAGGGACGCTTGTCAAATCCAAGGAAAACATCCTTGAACTGGTTCATACCGGCATTCGTGAAGAGCAGAGTCGGATCATCTCCGGGAACAACAGGGCTGGAGGCAACAATCGTATGCCCCTTGGACTCCATAAACTTCAGAAATGTCGATCGAATTTCTGATGCAGTGAACATTTGTAATTTCTCAAAAAAAGCTGAATTTTTCAGCAACACAATTTATATATTTTATCAGACAGCCTTCTGCATCACCGTCTTTAAGGCGACAATCTCAGAGCTCAAAATAATAAGCTGCCGCTGTAAACACGGACACATCCGATCAGAACGGCTGCTGACAATCTATAAAGAAAGACGGCTTTGCACAGAAGAATTAAAGAGAGCCGCTCGAAGCGGCTCTTTCCTGTGATCAGCTGACCTAGACAATACGGGAGTAACGTCTGACTCGTTCATCCTCGCGCAGATAGCGGTCGAAATTCATCGCCACAGCACGGACAAGCAGTTTGCCCTTTGGAGTCACCGAGACGGCGTCTTCGGCGAGCGTTACCAATCCTTCTTTCTCAAAATGCTTGAGATTATTCAGCTCAAAATCGAAGTATTCGTTGAAATTGATGCCGAACTGCTTCTCAATGTCCGCTTTCACAACTCTGAACTGGCACATCAATTCC
The DNA here is from genome assembly GCF_009767915.1 of Parasutterella muris. GTDB lineage: Bacteria > Pseudomonadota > Gammaproteobacteria > Burkholderiales > Burkholderiaceae_F > Parasutterella > Parasutterella muris. Next base: position 25,985 of record NZ_WSRP01000011.1, on the reverse strand, counting down.
ATGATGACTTTTGAGCGCAGTTTGTCGTCGTCATTGAGAAGATAGCCGCGTACCGTCGCAAGAGCGCCGGAACGGACTTTTTCATAGTAAGAAGGCAGATCGCGGGGATTTGCCGCATAGCAGCCGTGAACCTTGCTGATCGAAGAAACGCCGAGCGCAACCATGTCACACTCAGGTTTTGTGGAGTAGCCCTGGAAATTTCTCTGCAGAGTGCCCTCTTCCTGAGCTTTTGCAAGCTCATCAGTGCGTTTGGCAAAATGATCCATGCCGATATAGTGGTAGCCGGATTCGGACAGACGGGTGATCGCATCCATCATAATGCCGACTTTCTCCGGAGAGGGAGGCAGGTCCGCCGCGTTAATTCTTCTCTGCGCCTTGAAATGTTCGGGCAGGTGCGCATAGTGGTACAGCGCAATACGATCAGGGCTCAGCTCAATTACTTTGTCAAGCGTGTGCGCAAAGGTTTCTCTGCTCTGGAAGGGAAGACCGTAGATAAGGTCCATATTAATAGAGTGGAAACCGTTGGCTCTTGCCGCGTCAAAAACCGCCTTAGTCTGCTCAAACGGCTGAACACGGTTAATCGCAATCTGAACACGTTCGTTGAAATCCTGAACACCCACGCTCATGCGGTTAAAGCCGGCCTTGGCAAGCGCGGCGACTTTATCGACCGGAGTCGTTCTCGGATCGACTTCAACCGAAACTTCCGCTCCTTCGGCCAGAGGAAAACGCTCCGTAATGACGCGCATGACCTCGAGAATTTCATCGTTATTCAGGAAAGTCGGAGAGCCGCCGCCGAAATGAAGCTGTTCAACTTTTCTGCTTCCGCCGAGGACCTTCGCGACGTTGTCGCATTCCATAGCGAGCACTTCAATGTATTCCTTGGAACGGGAATGGTCTTTCGTGACTTCCTTATTGCATCCGCAGAAATAGCAGATGTTCGAGCAGAAGGGGATATGCACGTAGATGGACAGGTCTCTGCCTTCGGGACGAGCAGCTAAAACCGACTCAAAATCCTTTGCGCCGAAGTCTTTGCTGAAACGGTCCGCAGTCGGATATGACGTATAGCGCGGACCCGGAACATCGAATCGCTGCAGCAATTCCAGATCAGGAAATTCTACCGATAGGAGTGAGTTTTTTTTCATCGTTTTCCTTCGCCTCTAAAGGCTATTGAAATTAACTAAGTTCTGATATCATCACCGCATCAGTCTATTGCAGACTATCCAGCGGATTGTTTATAAATTCCGTGAGTTTAAGACAAACCTCGGCACAGCAATCATACAAGTGATGAATTTAACCGAACTTAACGAAACACCCTTCCTGCCGCCCGATTGCAGCGCCTGCAAACAAAAAACGCTCTGTCTGCCCGAAGGCCTCTCGAACGAAGAATTCGTTAACTGTTCAAACATCGTCACCTTCAACAAAAAAATCAGTAAGGGCAGCCGACTCTTCCATGCCGGCGATCCGCTCCGCTTTCTGTATATCGTCAAGCTCGGTTCCGTCAAAAGCTCCATTGTCACCGACGAAGGCCGAGAGCAGGTCATCGGATTCAATATGTCCGGCGAAATGCTCGGCATTGACGGCATATACCACGGCTTTCATACATGCACCGCAACCGCGCTGGAGGACAGCGAAGTTTGCGTCATGCCCTATGAAGACCTTGAAGCCCTCTGCGGACAAAGCCCGGCGATTGATTCGCATGTACGCCGACTCTTCAGCCGGGAAATCGTTCTGCAGCACCATAATCTGCTGATGCTCGGCTCCATGAGCTCCACTGAGCGGCTTGCCGCTTTTCTTCTCAGCCTGTCCAAGCGCTTTGAAACCAGAGGTTTCTCACGCACAGAGTTTGTCCTGAGAATGACGCGCGCCGATATCGGCAGCTTCTTAGGTTTAAAACTGGAAACCATCAGCCGTGCTCTTTCCAAATTCACAGAACTCGGACTAATTGAAATCCATCAAAAGCACGTCCATATCGTCAACCCGAAAGGACTACGCTCCATCCTCCAAGAGCACAAGCGGATTTAAAGCTAAGTACCGCATCTCTCCTGACGCTAAAATATTAATTTCTTCTCCTTAAATGCGCCTGAAACACACTGCGCGCATAAGTAAATGAGCGCAGCTCCCTCCTTCTCTGATCACTAGAACGCAAAACAACAAGCTGTGCGCAATGAGAAAAGCTCTCGTACCCTTTCTTTTCAGCAAAAATCAGTCACAAAAATCCGCAGTAACGAGAATTTTTACCGAAATACGGAATAGAAAAGGGAAAATGTACTGTTTTACCCTAGTAGCCGAGTGTCTTTTCATTAATATTTCAGATAGAGAGGTATTTTTTTCTTAGAATGTTGAGAATGTAGGCTTGTATCTGCTTTTTAACAAATCTTCCTACTAATAGGTGAGAAATGACATTTACTAGAAGAAAAATCTGCCTCATGGGCGCTGCCGCCATGGGCTCCGCTCTTATCCCGGGAATTTCCTTCGCGGACGATCCGATCCGCATCATCGTTCCTTATCCTCCCGGAGGACCGCTTGACGTGACCGCCCGAGCTGTTGCAGAAGAAGCCCGCGCCGATCTCGGAAATATTATTGTTGAAAACAAGCCGGGTGCCGGCGGCAACATCGGTGTTGACTATGTCGCCAAACAGTCTCCGGACGGCAAGACCATTGTCATGGGCGCCCTGGCCACACACGCGGTGAACCCGAATCTCTTCAGTAAGCTTCCTTACGACCCGATTAAGGACTTCACTCCGATCACTCTGATCGCTCAGACTCCGAACGTTCTTGTCATTACACCCAAGTTCTCTAAAGAAACCGGTATCAAGAACGTCAAAGACCTGATCGCTTACGCTAAAAAGAACCCGGACAAACTCAATTACGCCTCTGGCGGCAACGGCTCAGCCGGCCACATGTCGGGCGAACTGCTGAAAGCCGATTCCGGCATCAAGCTCGTCCATATTCCGTTCAAGGGCGCAGCCGCTGCGAGAATGAGTGTTCTCGCCGGTGATACCGACCTCATTTTTGACAATCTTGCCTCCGCTTCCGCGGACATCAAAGCCGGCAAACTCATTCCGCTTGCCGTCACAACAAGCTTCAGAGCGCCTGCCCTGCCGGATGTTCCGACAATGGCTGAAGCCGGAGTTCCCAGATTTGATATCTCCACTTGGTACGCTTTCTTCGCTCCCGCAGGTCTGAACCAGAAAGAGCTCGATAAGCTGAACAAAGCATTTGTCAAAGCTATCAAGTCTCAGTCCATGGCCAAGCGCTTTGAAACCATGGGCGCACAGGAAAAAGCCGGAACACCGGCCGAACTTGGCAGCTTTGTCAAAGAAGAAATGGCTAAGTATAAGAAGATCGTTGCGGCAAGCGGCGCTAAAATCGACTAACCATTTTTATCTTTAACCTCAGAAGGCTGTTTTGCAGCCTTCTTCTTTATTTTGCAGCCATGATTAAAGACCAAAGAGATTTTTGGGCCGGCCTTTTATTTATGGGTTTCGGCGCATTCTTCTGTTTATATTCCATCACGCATTACGAACTCGGATCCGCCTCTCGAATGGGGCCGGGATATTTTCCGATGCTCCTCGGCGGATTTCTGTTCCTCCTTGGTCTCTTAATCACGCTGAAATCGCTTCTTTTCAAAAGCGAAGAAGATGACGGCGGAAAGTTCGGCCGATTTGACTGGTACAGTTTTATCGTCATTCTCGGCTCCGTCGCTATTTTTGCGGTACTGCTGCGGCCGGCCGGACTGATTCCGGCGACCGCGATCATGGTATTTCTGTCCTCCTTCGGCAATCTGCCTTTCCGCTGGAAGCCGACGCTGATTCTCTGCGTATTTCTCAGCGCGCTTGTCTGGCTTATTTTCGTTTTCGGGCTCAACCTTATGGTACCGATTTGGCCCGCCTTCCTGGTTCAATAATTCGAGAGGTCTGAGATGGATTTAATTAATAATCTTGCGATCGGCTTCACAACCGCCCTCTCACTGCACAATCTTCTTTACTGTTTCATCGGCGTCACGCTCGGTACGCTGATCGGGGTTCTGCCGGGTCTTGGTCCCGTCGCAACTCTCGCGATGCTGCTCCCGATCACCTACTCTCTCGATCCGACTTCCGCGCTGATTATGCTCGCGGGCATTTATTACGGTTCTCAGTACGGCGGTTCCACAACAGCTATTCTCGTCAACCTCCCAGGAGAATCTGCTTCTGTCGTGACCTGTCTTGACGGGTATCAGATGGCGCGTCAAGGCAAGGCCGGCACCGCCCTCGGGCTCTCGGCCATCGGATCATTTATCGCAGGCTGCTTTGCTACGGTTCTCGTTGCCGCATTCGCTCCCCCGCTGATCGAACTTGCCTTTAAATTCGGCCCTGCGGAATACTTCAGTCTGATGGTGCTCGGCCTTGTCGGAGCGGTTGTTCTTGCCAACGGCTCGGTTCTCAAGGCGTTTGCCATGATCATCCTCGGTCTGCTGCTCGGCATTATCGGCGCTGACGTCAACTCCGGCGCGTTCCGCTTTGACTTTGGCGTGCCCGAGCTTCAGGACGGCATCGACTTCGTCGCAATCTCCATGGGTCTCTTCGGATTCACCGAAATTATCGTGAACCTTTCCAAAGGTGAAACCCGAGAATCTTTAACAGAGAAAGTGGGCTCTATTTGGCCTTCGTTTAAGGAGCTGATGGCAGCTGCGCCCGCCATTACACGCGGAACCCTGCTCGGTTCTTTCCTCGGCATCCTTCCCGGCGGGGGCGCTCTGCTTGCGTCTTTCGCGTCTTACACACTGGAAAAGAAAGTCGCAGGCGAGAACGCGAAACCGCCTTTCGGCCATGGCAACATTGCCGGCGTCGCGGGCCCCGAATCCGCGAACAACGCCGGAGCGCAGACCAGCTTTATTCCGATGCTGACGCTGGGCATTCCCTGCAACGCCACAATGGCGCTGATGATCGGCGCCCTGATGATTCACAACATCACACCGGGCCCGCAGGTGATGAGCTCCAACCCCTCCCTCTTCTGGGGGCTGGTTGTCTCCATGTGGATTGGCAACCTGATGCTTGTCATTTTGAATCTTCCGCTGATCGGCATCTGGGTGCAGCTGCTCAGAATTCCTTACAGTCTGCTCTACCCGATGATTCTGACTTTCTGCTGCATCGGCGTGTACTCCATCAATAACAATCCGTTTGACGTTTACATCACGATTGTCTGCGGCGCCCTCGGCTACCTCTTCTACAAACTGAAATGCGAACCGGCGCCTCTGATCTTAGGCTTCATCCTCGGACCCATGATGGAAGAAAACCTTCGCCGAGCCATGCTGCTCTCCCGCGGTGACCCGACGACCTTCCTGACACGTCCGATCTCACTTGTGCTTCTGATGTTCGCGCTCTTCCTGCTTCTTCTGATTCTGCTTCCGAGCATTAAGAAGACCAGAGAAACCGCATTCCAGGAAGATTAAGGCGATTCAGTCTTTAAAACGGTAAAATAAAAAGTCTGAATCTATTCAAACCGATTGAAAACAATGAGCGATACTACAGAAAAGACGGCATCCAGCCACATTACAAATTTTCTTCGCAATATCATTAACGAAGATCTGGAACAGGGGACAAATGAACCCCGTCACTGGAGGGGCGCTCCCGGCACCTACACCGAGCAAATGGAAGGACCGGTTGACGAAGCCAAAGTTCGTCTGCGTTTCCCGCCGGAACCCAACGGTTATCTTCACATCGGTCACGCCAAAAGTATTTGCATTAACTTCGGTTTAGCCAAAGACTATCAGGGCCGCTGCCACATGCGCTTTGACGATACGAACCCCGTCAAAGAAGATCAGGAGTATGTCGACTCCATCTTAGGCTCTGTCAATTGGCTCGGCTTTGATTGGAAAGACGATAAAGAAATCAACTACTACTTCGCGAGCGATTACTTTGATTACATGTATGAGATCGCGGAGCATTTAATCAAGATCGGCTGCGCTTATGTTGACGAACAGAGCGCAGACGAAATTCGTGAAAACCGCGGCACGCTCAAGTCTCCCGGTGTCAACTCTCCGTACCGCGACCGTTCTCCGGAAGAAAATCTTCGCATTTTCCGCGAGATGAGAGAAGGCAAACATCCTGAAGGCAGCATGGTTGTCCGCAGCAAGATCGATATGGCTTCCCGCAATATCAATCTGCGTGACCCGGCGATCTACCGTATTCGTTTTGCCGAACACCACCGCACAGGCAATAAGTGGTGCATCTATCCGATGTATACCTTCGCGCATCCGCTCGAAGACGTTCTGGAAAATATTACGCACTCGATCTGCACGCTGGAATTCGAAGATCAGCGTGCTTTCTACAATTGGGCTACCGAACGCTCAGTTCCAATCACCCGAGCTCCGCTTTTTGAAAAAGCCGCCGCTTATATCGGTGAGCTTGCTGGCAAAGACTTTGAAGCGCAGAAGCCCTTTATGGAAGCCGCGGTTAAATTCAAGTGGAAACTCGGACAGACCGCTGATGAAAGAAAGGTCTTTGAAATTCTGACGGCGATCAAAGAAGACCCGGCGAAACTCAGCGCGGAAACCGCTAAAACAGTTCTTGATGCGGTCAGCGCAAACCCGGCCGTCTTCACTCCGCTGCTTCAGGATGTTCTGAGTCAGACGGTCAAAGCTAACTACTTCCTGCTTCCGCATCAGTACGAATTCAATCGCCTGAACTTAACTTATGTGGTCATGAGCAAGCGCAAACTGATCGCGCTCGTCAAAGAAGGTCTGGTCGACGGCTGGGATGACCCGCGCATGCCGACACTCGTCGGTCTTCGCCGCCGCGGCTACTCACCTGAGGCGATCCGACTCTTCTGTGAAAGAATCGGAGTTTCTAAACAGACCGGTGCATGGATTGACCACTCTGTGCTGGAAGGTGCCCTCAGAGAAGTTCTTGACGCTCAGGCCGACAGAAGAATTGCCGTGCAAGACCCGATCAAACTGGTCATCGACAACTATCCGGAAGATCAGACCGAAGAGGTTGAAACGCCGAATCATCCGCAGCATCCTGAAAGAGGCTCGCGCAGCCTGATGTTCTCTAAGGAACTTTGGATTGAGCGCTCCGACTTCTCGGAAAATCCTCCGAAAGGCTATCGCCGTCTTACTCTGGCAACTGCAGAGAAGCCCGCAATACCGGTCCGTCTGCGTCATGCCTACGTGGTTGAAGCCACCTCTGTGGAAAAAGATGCGGACGGCAAAGTCGTCACAGTCCACGCCAAGTACTATCCGGAAACCCGCAGCGGTTCGGCCGGCGCCAACAACGTCAAGACGAAGGCTGCAATCCATTGGCTCTCCTGTAAGGAGGCGCTGCCTGCCGAGATCAGACTGTACGACCGCTTATTCAGCGTTCCGAAACCTGACAGCGGAGAGGAAGATTTCCGCACACTCATCAATAAGGACAGCAAGACAGTCTGCAAATCCTACGTTGAACCCTCTCTGAAGCTTGCCAAACCAGAAGATCGCTTCCAGTTTGAGCGCAACGGCTACTATGTCGCCGATCAGAAGGACTTCTCCGCAGATAATCTTGTATTCAACCTTGCCGTTGCCCTTAAGGACAGCTTCGGCAAATAGTCGGTTTACTGCGGTGCGGGATGCGCCGCAGTAAATTCCGCAGTCCTCAGTCACTAAAGCCCGCAACAAGCGGGCTTTGGTGTTTTTAGGAGAGTTTGCGGATTAATTCCAAAAGCAGTTTCGGCGCGATATTGAGCGAATAATCCAGCTCAAGTCTTTCAGTCATCTGATGCGCGTCCCTGCCCGCGGGGCCCATATTCGCGACCGGAATCTCTTCACTGAAATCAATGTCGGTCGGAAGATGGAATACTCTGCCCCAGCCGGCCATGTTTGGCGCCGCTCTCAAGGCCTGTTCGTTCAACGTTTTAAAGCCGAGGAACGAGAGATCGGAAATTCCTCCGAATACCTCATGCATGCGCACCGCACCGTCGGAACTCATCTCTTTGGCCTGCGCCACCACTTCTTCCATCCGGCTTCTGAGCTCGCGCTCTTCTTCCGAGGCGCTGCGGTTGACTCTGGCGGGATAGTACGGAGGCAGAAGTCCCACAATGATCGCGGGACGAGGCGGATTCGCTTTGCTGATCAGCCATTCGCATTCTTTGATCGCCGCTTCCCGGGCATCGATGTCTGAAGGAACACTCTTCCAGAAACCGGCCAGTTCCTCCTCAAAACGCTCTTTGCATTTGGCTGCCGCCATTTTTCTCAAAAGCTTGTACTGAAGAATATTCACCTGCGGGCAATCCGGATAATCCGCGCCTTTTGTGAGGGCAAAGAGGCGCGCTTCTTCGATTCTTCTTCTGGTCTTTGCGGTTCCGCTCGCCGCTGTCAGGCATGCCCAGCGCATAATGTCTTCGACATCTTTTCGGGCGGTTAAAACGTTGAAGTACGCCACTGCCGCTTCGGGCAGCGTGACCGAATAGCTTTCGCGTCTGACCTGCATATACAGACAGGTCGGCGGAGCAAGCAAATCAAGCCCCTCACCTTCAAAGAGTTTGATATCCGTCTCCGCTTCGGTAACGATTTCACTCAGCATGAGAGCGGCATTCAAGCCTTCGAAATAATTGCCGACATGTGCGGGTTTCCCGAGTGCATAGAAAAACGGCATGAGTTTTCCGGTAGTCCCCAAATAATATGGACGAACCGCTTCGGTCATTTCCGTCTCGGAAGTCCAGAAACACGGTTCTCCGGTCAGCGCAGCAACACACTTTAAATGTTCGCTGCGGCATAAATCACTGAAAGCTCTCAGACTTCCGATCATGCCCGCGCTGTTGGCTTCCTCATCCGGAACCGCCCAAAAGAGAATGTTGACTGCGAGATCTCGGTCTCTGATCCATTGCTCCATTGAGGCAAGAAAAAGAGCAAGTCCCGCCTTCATATCCATCGTTCCGCGTCCGAAGAGCCAGTTGCCGCTTTCCAGATCTTTCTTCGCTTCCTGAGAAATCGCGAAGCCTTTCAGAGATTCTGTGTAAGCGTCGGGATTAAAAGCCTGCTCGCGAAGTTCGCCGCAGACCGCTGTATCCACAACATCAAAATGGCCGGTCAGAATAATCGTCTTGTCGGTTGCCCGCGAAGCCCTCAAAAGGGCAATCACCGCATTTCGTCCCAGCGCGTCTCCCTCACAGGGAACCAATCTGACCGAGAGGCGGCCTTCGGATTCCGGGATGAGACGATTAAGAAAATCGGCAATATATTGAGCGCAGCGGTTCTCCTGTTCGGCTCGACCGGAAACAGAAGCAATTGCGCAAAGCTGCTTTAGAATTTCGAGAATGCGCGCGGAATCGGGCGTTTTCATTTTCTATATATTCACAGTAAAAACAGATAGTGCGAATCTATGATTATCCCGCTTTCTGCGTTCTCTTCACAGAACTTCGCCCATGATTTATTAACCCGCTTACTTTAATTTTTTCCTGAGCAGGACTGCGATGACAAACCAGAAGAAAATCGTTAAAAATAAAAACGCCGGAAAGAGCCACAGCATTGCAGTAGAAGCGTTCATCGCTGGTTCATATCGAATCTGCTCACCATAGCGCTCGCTTAGAAACGTAAGAATCTGCTCTTTTGATTCCCCTGCCGCTAACTTTTTATAGATAAGCCCTTTCAGCTCAGCCGCGATAGGCGCTTCCGACTCATAAAGAGACTGAGTCATTGAGGAGGGACATCTCAGCTCTTTGGATATCTCTATCGCCTGAGTGCGGATATCAGCACTTGAGACCGCCGCTAACGACAGGGATGCGAAACACAAAGCCAAACAGCATGTCAGGACATAGATAATTTTTTTCATGAGAGATCCTTTTCTCTTCTAAACGTCCGAGCAAAGAAAAGACCGAATATCATCAAGAGTCCGCCAAGCCAAAGCCATATCATCATCGGTTTAATATTCAGACGCATCAGATACTCTTCCGCGGAAAGCTGATTGCCCATTGAAACGTACAAATCACGGAACAGGCCATGACTGATGCCGGCATGCGTCATCTGCATCCCGTTGCTCTTAAACGTCTGACGCTGCGGGCGAAGCTCGGTAATTTCTTTTTCATTCTTATCAAGCACAATGATGCGACCCTCGTCCGCATAAAAAGACTTGCTGTCAACTTTATCCGTTCTGTCGTAGACAAAGATAACGTCGCCAAGCGGTCTTCCGCAGCCCGGCCCCATTCGGACCAGCGCCTCCTGCTGAAACTGCGTATCGCCGATCACACCGACCATTGATACCGCGATGCCCAAATGAGCGAGAAACGCAAACCAATTTTGTCCGGCGCGTTTTGTCAGCGCCTCTGTGATAAGGCTCAGAAACAGCATTGCACAGGAAAAGACCGCGAAGGCCGTCATAATCGGATCCTTCGGATGCAGGAAAAAAGCGATCGCAACCGATGAGGCAGCGCTTACCGCAATAACCGCGGCGGCAGAGGCTGCTCTTTGTCTAAACAGCGTAAAGCCGCTGATCAGCAAAGCCGCGGCAATCGTCAGCGGCGCGAAGATAGAATTAAAGTACGGAGCCCCGACAGACAGACTTCCGAGTCCGAACCCCTGATAAATAAGCGGGAACACGGTTCCGAATAAAACCACTGCCGCAGCCGCGCTAAGAATCATGACAGCCACGGATACGGCGGCATCATAAGCATTGATTTCTGAAGTATCGCCTTTAAAAAAGACCGCGTTTCTGGCAAAAAGAATCAGCGCAGGCAGTGCCATGAGCACCGTTATTGCAATCAGGAAGAGCCCCTTATTCGGATCGGAAGCGAAGGCGTGAACCGACTGGATCACGCCTGAGCGCACAATAAAGGTGCCGATGAGTGAAACGGTAAAAGCGGCAATCGGGATAAAAAGCACGCTCTTGCAGAGTTTGTGGCGTTTACGGGCAAGCAAAAGCGCATGAAGCTGAGCACTTGCAAGCAGCCACGGGATAAATGAGGAGTTCTCAACCGGATCCCAGAACCACCAGCCGCCCCAGCCGAGCTCGTTATAAGCCCACCAGGAACCGAGAACATTGCCCGCCGTCAAGAAGCCCCAGGCTATGCTCGAAATTTTAGTCAGTGAATTCAGAGAAGTCGGAGTCAGCTGCCTGCGAAGAAGACAGCCGATTGAGAAAGCAAACGAGAGAGAAATCCCTGCGTAACCCAAAAATAAAAGCGGCGGATGAAAAATCATTCCGATGTCCTGAAGAATCGGATTCAGATCCTTGCCTTCGGCAGGTACCATCGGGAGCTGACGCGCAAACGGATTCGAAGTAAAAACGAGAAAAAGAGACAGCAGACCGATAATCAGCAGCGCTGAAGCGACGGCTGGCGCTTTCACTTCTTCGGATTCGTTCGTCAGAAGCGCAAACAAGGTTGTCCAGCAGGAAATCAGCCAAATCCAGAGCAGCATGGAACCTTCGTGGCTGCTCCAAACCGCCGCGATTTTATAAAAAGTCTCCAAGTACGAATTTGAGTTCTCTGAAACATAAGTGACGGAGAAGTCATTGGTCAGGAAAGCGTATGCGAGTGAAAAGAGCGAAAGCGTCAGACCGGAAAACACCGTCAGAACCGCAGGACGCCAGAGCCCTGTGAATGCAGGAGGCTTCCTCAGAACGCCGTAGAGTATTGTCCATGGAAAAACGAAAGCGATCACTGCCGCAAGGATTAAAAGAAAATGTCCGAACTCAGGTAACACGTGATTCTCCTCTTTGTCGCTTTCACCGATATCCAAACGGTCTGTTATTGTTGCTCCGACTTCTGAAGCTTTGTCTGTGCGCTTCTAACCGCATTTGCGACCGCCTCTCGATTGATCCCGGCTGAACCGGATTTCAGCACTTTCTGCCACTCTTCAACAGCGACCCTGTACTCTCCTCTTCGATAAGCGTCTTCTGCAACGAGCATCGTGCTTTCAGCTTCCGCGGGTTTTAACGCCCGGGCCGCATCAATGCTCTCCCGAACATCGTCCGTGATTTTTCTTCCGTTTGCGTAATAAAGCGCTCTTGCCTTTAGGCCGTACAGATCAGCTCTTTGCGGATATTGGGCAATCGCCTGCTCAAATACCTGTGCCGAATCACTAAAGCGTCCGCCCTGAAGCAGCAGTCTTCCAAGTTCGATTTTCTTATCCGCACTGTCCGGAAACCGCAGCACTTCTCTTCTTGCTTCGGTGATTTTTGCCGCAAGCCGAGGATCGATATGCGTCTCAACCTTAGCGTCCTGCCAATCACTGAAGCGGCCGAGTCCCGCATACAGGGCAGATGCGGCAATAAGGATTACGCCCGTCAAAAGAAGTATCGAAAAGGAAATCCGCCCCGCGTTCTGCTTCTTAAAGCAATAGATAAACACTGCCGCTGTAAAGACAGATGCCGCAGCCATGAGCAGAGTTAGCGTAAACAAGCGAATTCTCCTTAGATTAACTTCTTTTTGGATATTTTCGTGATCCGACTCTAAGTTTACCGATTGTTTATTCCGGCTGATTTTCTTTTTAGCCGACCTGCGATAAATATCTAATCTCAGGCAATCAGCTTCCTTTGCCTAAATCGGGGTTTGTACCAATCCGTTTTTGAGGCTGAGAGTAATATTCAGAATTAAGAACACGGTAGTTCCGTTTAATTAGTCATTGAGATACAGGAGGCCATATGGGCATTTTCAATACAATCATGGAAAAACTCGGTTTAGTGAAAGATAAGGCAGTTGAAGCTGTTGCCGGCACTGAAGCCGCAGCCGCGGAAGCCCCAGCCGCAGCTGAACCCGCTGCGCCCGAGGTCTCTGCTTCTGAAGCTCCCCAGACCGTTGACGTCATTGCAGTATGCGAAGAGATTGCAAGCAAGAACGGGGCAAATCTGAACTGGAAAACTTCTATCGTTGACTTGATGAAGCTTCTCGGTATTGATTCCTCTCTAGCTAATCGCAAAACATTGGCTGAAGAGCTCGGATGCCCGAAAGATCTCATCGGCGGAGACTATGCTCAAATGAATGTTTGGCTTCACAAAGCCGTGATGCAGAAGCTTGCTGAGAACGGCGGCAAAGTACCGGCCGATCTAACCAAGTAAACTGATTTAACCACCAAAGCGCCGCTTTTCGCGGCGTTTTTTTATGGCATTTTTGTACTCCTTGAAATCTCCGTTTTGTGTACATCGGTCGATTGCGGTAAAGTGCTGTGTGGAGGTTATATTCAATGTTTGCGTACCCAATTCTTATTGCTTTTCTTGTCGGTTCAGGAGCTTTAATCGGCTGGATCGGATTCAGTTACTGGTGGGGCATTATCCCTGTGCTCATCGGCGGCTTCTGCGGCAGCTACTTCAGCAAGTTCGGAAGACTTCTTCTGACCCCTGATCTTTCCGCATATCAGCGTGAAAAAATTCTGCAGACAACACGCATCCTCACGATCATGTGGATCATTCTGTCTGTGATTTTCTTTGTACTTGGCTACGGTCTGACTAAAGTCACCTACTAACGAAAAAATATCAAGGTAAGCATGAAAATTCTTTCTTTAGAGGCAGTTCCCTCAGATTTTTCGGGATCTCCTTTTCATGTTGATTTCACGGTTGAGGAAAATTACTTCGCCGAAAAGAGCGCGGATGCGGAATCCGCGGCACGCGCCCTGAGGCTCGCCCTATTCGGACGCTCCGATCAAGACGGCGGCACTGAATTTAAGTCAGTGCGGGCTGAGCTCGAATCCTCAGAGGGAATTTTCGATGCTGAATGGAACGGCTCGGAAGCCGTTTTGACAAAAAAAGACGACTCTTCAGCCAAATGGAAAATTTCACAGCTGACCAGCCTCTCTTCAGAAGAATTTTTCAGCGCAATTTTCTTAGACGCGAAACACTGGAACCATAAACTTTCTGCCAGTGACGGCATTTTTGCTTTTGGATCATGCCTGAGCGCGCCAAACACTGACACTCAGCGACTACAGCTCGCGGCAGAAGGCATCGTGAAACAAAAAGAAGCGATGCTTCAGGCTTCCGAGAAAGTCATCGCCTCCATTCCCGCGGTTTCTCAGGAGGAAGAGCAAAACCTCAGCCAGATGCTCGTGCGAACGGAACAGGAACTTGCCGCGCTTCAGCGCGACGTTCAAAAAAATCAGTCCCAAATTGAATGGGTTGGAAAAATTGCTCTACTCAAGGAGGAAATCTCTAAGCTCTCCAAACAGAAGGCCGTCGTTGATGCGGACATCGCCCGATTCCGCGTCAAGCAAACCGTCCTCGAGAAGGCCAGGAAAGCGGACAAGCTCCAGCCCGAATACGACGTTATCGTTCAGCAGAGGGAGCATGAAAAAGAAATCCAGAAAGATCTATCCGACCTGAAGAAAACTACGCCGTTTCTGTCGGAAAAAGTTCGTTCGGCCGCCTCAGCACTGAACGAAGCGGATAAGAACTACCAGCTCACGCTAAAAGAATTCCATGAAAAGCGCACGATTGTCGAAAGAGTGCGTACGCTTGATGAGGATATTTCTTCTTTTTCAATTGAACAGAAGAACACCAAAGACAGTTTGGTTCGCGAACAAACCGCACTGCGTCTGATTCAGGAAAACGTTAACCGACTGAAAGCTTTGCTTTCTCAAGCCAATATGCGCGAGCAGCTGCTTGCTAAAAAGATGAATGAACAGAGCAGCGACTCGCTGCTTGTCTCCGAGCTCGACGAATATGAAAGAGAGCTCCTGATCATCGAGGATGAAAACAGCAATATTGAAAAATTTCAGGAAGATCAGCGCAAACTTCAGAAAACAATCGAACTCAACCGCTCTCAGCTGACCGCAACACAAGCCGCACTGTCTCAGCAAAAAGCGAAAGAACTTTCGCTGCAGAGCGAACTCACGACAAAAAAGCGAATTCTCATTAAAACGGTCGGACATGACTCCCCCGAATCGCTTCATGTCCTACTCGCCGAGCGTGAAGCGCATCTTGCCAAGGTCAATGAAATGGTCGAACGAATTTCTCTTCTGGCCATGGATCACGAAGAACAAGTTAAGGAGAAAGAGCTGCTCGAGGGAACCAAGCATGCCCTTCGCATCTCGTCGCTCTCACTGTCCGCGGCAATCCAGACATTGCGGGATAAGCAGGCTCTGGTTGAAGCAACCTCCTCAGCCCATGCGTTCTATCTTCAGGTCCTCTCTTATGAAAAGGCCAGAAGCGAGCTCATGAACGGAAAACCATGTCCGCTTTGCGGCGCGATTCATCATCCTTATGCCTCCGGTCTTCATTTCGACACCAACACCGCTGAGAAACTTGAAAAAGCAAAAGCTGAAGCGGCTGCCGCAAAACAAACCAAAGAATCTTTAGAGGCAGATCACCTCGCTTTGCAGCAGAGCTTAAACGAGCACGAAACCAGGCTCAGCGATCTGACGAAAAAACTCGAAAGCGAAAAAGATTTTATTTTGAGCGAAACCGCTGAGCTCGGACTGACCGGATTAAGAGAGAAAAAGCCCATCGTATGGGGACCGCTCATTCGCCAGAAGCAGACAGCACTTGTCAATCGGCGCGATGATCTCAAAACCCGGTTAGAAAAAATTGACGCAGGTTTAGAGCAGATAGCCGCTTTAGAAGAAGCGCTTTCCGAAACGTCAGAAGAACTTCGCAAACTTCGTCAAAGCTGCGACTCTTTGGAACTGACCATTAAAAATGATTCGGATTCACTCCAGCAGCTCTACAAAAAAGAAAAAGAATCCGAGCTTGCCCGCGTCAACACAACCCGACTTTTAGAGCGCACCTTTGCCCGCTACGGCCTTAAAGCCTCGACGCCGGCCATGCAGAAGCAGAACTTCCCGACATTGGTGAAACGGCGCGAACAGTGGCTTGCGTGGAGTAGCGAGCATGAAGAGCTCTCTGCGGCTATCGCTAAAGATGCGGAGCAGCTTCGCAGTGAGAACGAGCTTTATACCGTCCAGAAAAAGACTGTGGGAGACATCGAAACGAACCTCGAAGCAATTGCAGAGAAACTCAAAAAACTGCAGAAGGATCGTCACGAAGCCATCGCCAACCACAGCCCGGACGAATTTATCGGTGCGATAGAGTCCGAGTGCGAGAACGCGAAGCGGCTTAAAGACGAGGCTCAGACCGTCTACGAAGCCAGACAGAACGCCTTAAATGAAAACCTGGAAAAAATTGATTCACTTGAAGGTGAGCGAAACGAGATTCAGCTGAAGGTGGCTGAGCTTTCCGCTAACTTTGTGCTGAACCTGAACAAATACGGTTTCCCGAACGAAGTCACTTTCCTCTCTTCCGTGATTTCGTCTACACAGCTCAGCGAACTTGAACGTCAGAGCACTGAACTCAGCGAAAGGCTTAAAACTTACGAGACGCAGCTCGATCAAAAGAAAGAAGAGCTTGCGGGACTTGAAAAACTTGAACTGACGCATCTCACACGATCTCAGCTCGATGAAATTCTGAATCAGAAGAGCGATCAGTTCCACGTCGTAAGCGGGCAAGCCGCAGTTCTGCGGGAGAAAGTCGCCAGCAATCTTAACAACAGAAACAGAAGAAGACGCGAAGAAAAAGAATCTACTTCCCTTAGTGAACAAATTCAGGGCTGGAAGTCTCTGATCGGTACGTCCGAGCATCCTGAAAACCCGGTTGAACTGGCCCGCAAACTACTGGTTCAGTTCGCTAACGAGTATCTCGGACTCTTAGAGGCCGGCTTTAAGCTTCGTTTCCAAGGCAGCAGTCTGCTCGTCAAAACCAGTTCCACTTTAAACGGTCCGACGATTTCTCCGATTTCCGCACTTTCTGAACAAGAACGATCAAGGCTTGCCATGGCACTTCAGCTTGCCCGCACGCAGCTCATTGCTCCGCAGGCCATAACGGAAGGATTTGTTCTGGTGAAATCATCTTCTGAAAATAAGAGCGCTTACCGAGATATTGCGGATAAGCTTTCCGCAAACAACATTCGTCTTCTCGTCAGTTAAACAGCGTCCGGCCGCCGAAGTTCAATTCGGCGACCGCTTTGACAGACTAGGATTCCGCTCTCTTTTCCCGCTCAAGCAGGAGAGAGCCCGCTGTGACTTCTTCGATTTTTTTGCAAAAATCATCAGCGCGGTCTCTCGGCACTTCTAAAGAGAACTCCGCATCCATCGCGAATTCTTTACTGAGGACACGCCCCTCGAAGTCTTCAAGGAGTCTTAGAAACTGGTTGATAAATCGGTGTTCAATACTGAGCGTGATTACTTCTACCGGCACTTTTTTACGAATCGGGAGCGTTTCAAGCGCCATCTTGACGCTTGACTGATAGGCTTTAACCAAGCCGCCCGTTCCTAAAAGGATGCCGCCGAAATAACGTGTCACAACCACCGTAAGTTCTCCGATTCCGCTGTGCGTCACGATGGTCAGCATCGGACGCCCTGCGGTTCCGTGCGGTTCTCCGTCGTCGCTTGCGCCGACACGATCGGAGGAACCGGCTGCGCCAGCGCAATAGGCCCAGCAGTTATGGCGGGCGTCCGCGAATTCCGTTTTAATTTTTTCGATAAAAGCTTTGGCTGATTCCACACTGTCAGTACGGCCGACTGAAGTTATGAAACGGCTGCGCTTGATAGTCTGCTCAACCCGAAAAACCTCGCCGTCGGCGAGGTTCGGAACGTTATAACTTTCATCAGCCATTGATTCTCTCTGTTACTTGTGAAGCTTGCCCACAATTTTAAAGAGAATTTCATTCTCCATGACCAGAGAGTCGTCCTTAGCAAAAAAGATTATGCCCACATCCGGAGAAACGGCTTGAGAAATAATTTCTCCGCTCAGCGGATCAATGATATTGGCGAGCGGCTGGCCCTTCTCCACGGAAGTGAATGAACTGACGAGCGGCACAAACAATCCGGAAGCCTGAGACTTGACGGTCAGCAGTTCTTCCTCTAAGAGTACGGTTGATTCATAACCGCCGTAAACGTTGTCCGTAATCACATTCATTCGCGCAAGGAAGCGGCAGACCGCTGATACCGCAAGCTCTGCACCCTGTGGATCGATCCGATCCGTTGAGCGGCTGTAAAGAGAAAACGCCTTTGTGTCCCAAACCTGCCAGTTAAAATTCAGCGTTGTGGTATCAAACGGTATCGGTTTGCGCAGCACCGCAAACGGAAGACCGAAGAGCTGAGCCAGACCGATATCCTGATAGTCTGTGCGCATCATGCGAACATGCGGAACAAAGTCCCCCGGCAAATAAAAGGATGAAAGCTGCACACCGTACTTGTATCCCTGGATCTTATTAAAAAGGCCCGCGGCGATACGCTGTGTCGTCTCACCCTTGTCATAACCGGGGAACATCCGATTAATATCGGAGTTGTCCATCGCCCAGAATCGCTTGCGGACATTTAAAGAGTAAGGATTACCACAGGGAACAACCGTGAGACCGTGTTTTCGGCAGATCCTGCCTTCTTCCTCCAGCTTTCTGAATCTCTTAACCAGACAGCCGGCAATATAGAGCTGCTGGATTTCATTGCCGCGAAGGCTGCCGACGATACAAAGCGTCTTTTCTGTTCCTCCGAAATGGAAGGCCTTAATTTCGAAGTCCTCCCGATAGGCTGACTCCATTCGATAAAGAAGTTCTTCTCTCATCGCGACGCCTCCTGAAGAATTCTTGCGATAAGCGAGCCCTCATTAACGATCGGATACTCACGCAAAGTAAACAGCAGCCCGTCAACTTCGGAGACGCATTTTTGACGAACTTCTCCTGTCAGCGGATCCACAATTGTTCCGAATTCTTCGCCTCTTTTCACATTGTCACTGTGTCGGACACTCGGAATAAACACACCCGGGACAGAAGCGTTAACAAAACTGACCGCACGGTCCAAGGAAATAATCGGAGCGCTTACGGGGCGCACCGGACCAGTCCACATGCCCTCGTTTTTCATCAGATTCAGTATGCCGTTTGTGAGCCGTTGGCAGTAATCGACTGTAATGCGCATACCGACGCCTGCCTCTACTACCAGAGTCTTCACTCCGATCGAATTCAGACTGTGGGCCAGTGTCGACTCCAAAACGGTTGAGGCCTGATGTACCCACACAAAATCCACGTCGAGCATTTTGGCGTAACGAACCAGTGAGTCAGCCGTCGTGATATTGACTCTGACCTGAGGAATTTCTCGGAGAAAGATATTGCTTGCATGTATATCGATCGCAAAATCCGCACCGGCAAATTCATCCATCAAACGACTCGCGACCCACTCGGTCGGCGCTCCGTCAGCGCTTCCCGGGAAGATTCGGTTCATATCCAGATCGAACCCGGGGAAGCCCCGTTGAATCGTATCAATACCCATCGGATTGAGCGCAGGATAAATATCGACAATCCCATTAAGGTGCTGAGGATTTTCCTTCAGAATTCTATTGAGAAAGTAGCAGACGCACTGGCCTTCAAGCTCGTCGCCGTGGGTGCCCGAGACTATGCAGAGTCTTTTGAGTTTTTTAGTTCCCGCAGCGGCCGGCTCATGTCGGTTTTTACGAATCACCAAAGACTCACCCACGGGGAGTTTGACCGTCACAACGTTTTCAATCATTTCAGATCTCTGTCAACGCGCACTTTGAGAACATGCTTTGATGAGCGCCTCCGTGGAAAATTCCTCTTTCAAGCGCACAGCAGCTAAAGTCCAATCCATGAGAGATTTTCATATATTCATTGCCGCAGACTCGGTTGTGTGTTGGGTCAATCGGAATCCAGCACTCTCCGTCGAAATATTCAGCCCACGCATGTGTCGCGCCCTCACCCTTGAGAAGGCCGGCCACATATCGGCAGACAATCCCGTCAGCGCGTAAGAGCGAAAGCATGACATGCGTAAAATCCTGACAGACACCGGCGCCGATTTCCCAGCAGGCCGCCGCATTCGTCTCGGTGGTTGTCACACCCTTTTCGTAGCGAAGATCGCGTGAGAGCAGATCCATCCAGTGATAGGCCTTTTCTGTCGGGGTCCCCGAAATCTGATTCGTCAGATAATAGTCTTCCAAGCCGCCGCTCAGACGGGTTAGTGCTGTCGAGTACCGATAATACGGATAAGCGCCTTCGCGGCTTCGAAACTGCGGATTCAGCTGCACTTCTCCGGTTGAGCAGAAGGAGAACGTCGAATGTTTTTCAGCGATATAACCGAGAGAAATATTATTTCCCTGGCTGTCGGTCCCGTTGGAGAGGCGCGCGTTTGGCTGGCAAGTCAATGACGCTCGGGTAATTTCCTGAGTCACGTCGCTCACAGGGAGCGCACGAAGCACAAAAGTATGTTCGGTGACCGGCTCGGAAAAAAACAAATCCGCGCGCAGCATATAGAGGTATTTTTTCATTGTTTAGAGCAGAAGTGTTCTTATATTTTCTAAAGCAATTTCTCTTACTTCTTCATCATCGTCTGCCAACTGAGCGAAGTTGAGCAGGAGTCTGAATTTATTCGTATCGTAAAGAAGTTTCGCGCCGATAAGGCGTCTTTCCAGTTTGCCCAGCGTCACTCCGATGCTTTCCCAGCTTTCGCCAAGACGAATCTGCATATCCAAGCGCTCAAGGTAACGGCCTGCCTTGATCAGACAGCGCTCCTGGCCTGACGCGACGTATTCATCGACACTGCCCCAGAACGCGAGCAGGTAATCCATAACCTGTCGTCCGACCAGCGCGTTTGCCCGATTTCTTCTTCCTTCTTCCATGCAGTTCATCGCGAGCTGAAGATAGGAAAGGCTCGGAGACGAAATGGTGTTGCGAAGCACCAATCCATTGTCGTAAGCGCGGGACAGATTGCTGTAAAGAGAATCCGGATTCTGCGGCTCATACAGATAGCTGTCGATGAAGTCGAGGGAATCCTTGTAGATATCCGGGATATTCAGCGCAGCGCAGAACGGTTTGTATGCCTGTTCATCAATATCAAGCATCACGTCGCATAAGGCTTCGAAGCTACGAATCGTGCGGTATACACGTTCGGCATACCGGCCTAACCAGAAGAGGTTATCGCTTTGTTCTATCGAGATAAAACCCATGTGTCTTTAAAGCCTCCGCCTTGTGAAGAGTTGACGACAAAAGAATCCGCGACGCGGGAGAAGCGTGTCAAACCGCTGTGCCAAACTTTTGTTCCGTTTGCCGAGGTGATGACAAAGGCTCTCAAATCAGCCTTTCTGTCCTTCACTTCAGCGCCTTCCAATACCGGAAGGTCAATAAAATCGATAACCTCCTGCAGAATGAAGCGTCGAGATTCCGTCTGCAGACGCACTTTCCAGTCTTCAAGCTCTTCAGCAGAAAGATCTTTTCCAAAGAGCACTCCGTAGCCGCCCGCTTCTGCCACATCTTTAATAACCAGCTTTTCGAGGTTCTCGAGGCAGTACTTGCGGTCTTCCTCGTAGAAAGGCAGATAAGTCGGAGCATTTTTGAGAATCGGCTTTTCGTGGAGATAGTATTCAATCATCTTCGGCACGAAGTAATAGATGCCTTTGTCATCCGCGACGCCGTTTCCGGGCGCGTTAATGATCGCGACATTGCCGGCGCGATAAGCATTCATAATTCCCGGCACGCCGATGAGTGAGTCCGCTCGGAAAGTCAGCGGATCAAGGAAATCATCGGAGATGCGGCGGTAAACCGCGCCGACCTGCTGCACGCCGTAACGGCCCTTGAAATAGAGCTTATTGTCCTGAACGAACAAATCATTGTGCATGACAAGGGGATAACCGGTGACTTCAGCAAGATAGCTGTGTTCAAAGAAAGCGGCGTTATAGCGTCCGGGCGTCATAATGACGCATTTTCCGCCGGGATTGACGCTTTCCATTGCTTCACGAAGCAGAAGTCCGTAATTGCTGTTGCTCGAAACCGCATTGTTTTTAAAGGTTTCAGGAGAAGCCATGCGTGAAAGTCTTCGAGCGATCAGCGGATAGGAAGCCCCGGAAGGAATCCGCAGATTGTCTTCGAGGACATACCATGTTTTATCTTTTGCCTGAACCAGATCGATCCCGGAGATATGAGAGAAGATACCCGCAGGCGGGATAAACTGGTCGCAAGCCGGTAAAAAGCCTCCGGAGGAAAACACAAAGTCTTCGGGAATAACTCCGTCGGCCACAATTTGCTTTTTGCTGTAAATATCTCTGAGAAACGCGTTGAGCGCGTCAACGCGCTGAATAAGGCCATTCTCCAGTTCTGCGAACTCCTCAGCACTTATGACGCGAGGAAGTGAATCGAAAGGGAAAAGCTGTTCATGGAACTGCCCATCTTTATAAATTCCGAATTTCACTCCGTAACGTGCCAACAGCTGATTAATTGCCGCGGTATTGGACAGTAATGCATCCATATCAGCTCCTTGTGGGTAATGGACAGTTGAGGGATTTTTTATTCTTCTTTCATTATATGAAATTACAGCTTTTATTCAGTTTCTCAGGGAATTATTTATCTGCGACATAAGAAATTACAGCCCCTGTAACCCTCATCCTGAAGATAAGGTCCAGAGGCTAAACTTAAAGGGGCGAGCGCTCGAAACGACGCTCAATTATGCGGGTGAATGAAGACAGCTGCTTATGCAGCTTCTTTGCTGTCCTGCTGATATTTCTTGAGGTTGCTCATTGCGAATTCCGCACTATTGACGATGCGCACCTGACCGTCTTCGACAATAAACGTGACATTTGAACGGCGGCCGCTCTCGATACCCAGCGCTTTAAGAATGTGTTTCGGAAGAGTTACCTGGCCGTCCACCCAAACAACAGAATTAGAAGAAAAACTGTTCGACATAAAAGCCTCCTATGTTCTCAACTTCTTTGACTGCGTCCGTTCTTATTTGCGTTAGCAGAACCCTGCGATCAAATCAACTTCCATGATTTGATTTTACTATTTAGTTTTGATCTTAATAAGGGATTTCCCTAATGTGAGCAACAGACCTTGAAGCTCAATCTTCGGCACAGTTTTGTATTTAAAAATACAGTCCGAAAACGACGTGAGCTCTATGATTGCTGCCATTCTGCGGCTTATTTGTAAGACCGTACCGCCAACACACTCCGGCGAGGAATCTGCTCGCTGCTCATTCGTTCTGAAGACCGTGATAACGAAAACCGCATGCCTTCCGGCAATCATGATCTGAATTCGTTTATTAAATCCAGTTATGAGAAAAGCCCGCATTAAGCGAGCTCTTAATGATTTAGAGACCTTCGAATTTTCTCATCAGTCATAGGGACGGACTCATATCCATCCCTGCCAATAACAAGCTCAGTCCCTTTTGCTGTAGTAGTAAAACCGCTTTTCACACAAAAGAGACCGAATGACTTGTTACCGTGACTTAAATAAAGACAGATCATCACTCCACTGTCCGACCAGTTCGCCGCTCACGTTGAAAAGTTTGATTTTCATGGAGTAGTCGACCATCTTTTGGCCGTCAGGTGCACGCTGCACGGTGTCTGTAATTTCAGTCTGCATAATGTAGTTGAAATTCGTTGCAGATCCGTCCAAAACTCTCACGACTCCGGAATTGAAAAGGGTTTCTTGAATTCTGTCGTGAATATCCTGGATTCGAATGTTCTCATCGTGTGTAGTATTTCTAAGTTTGCCAACCACAATCTTGGGCTTGTTTTTGGCGTTTTTAAACACCGGAGATGCAAGCATCTTGTTGGTCAGATTCTCAGAAAAAGCAATGATGTCATTCAATGCTACCTTGGTATCTAAATGAATTCTTGCAGAAGAATCCTGAATGGACACTGTTTGAGTCCGCCCAATAGGCAGGAAAGATCCGGTGTTGGAACTGTCGCTTGTTGCGCATCCGGTTAAAGCAGCAGTCGCCAACACCAACGATAAAAGTTTTAATTTCATATAAGTTAATTCCTTGAATTTTTATTGAGCGGCATTTCTGGCTGCCTGCTCCTGCTGATATCTCATCACTTCGACCGGATCAGGCTCCGGAATAAAAATTTCGACATCGGCAGGAACCTTAAACGTCAGGACAGCGCTCTGCCCTTCAGTGCCCTTTGCAAAGCTGGAAATCGGTTTCTGAGCTCTCGGATTTAACGTAACACGGGTCCAGGATGAAGCATTCGGCAGCGGAGCACCATTCACGTCGTGCCACGTTACCTGATACTCTACCGGGAAGGTCGCTTGCGTCAGGTTTTTAATAGAGCCGCTCATTCGTTTGAGGCTGCCGTCCTGATAAACCTTGCCGCCGAGAAATCCTACGGATCTGGCCAAAGGCTCTGTTCCGTAGATGATCGTTAAACCAGAAACAGAAGTATCTTCAAGAGCAACCGGCGGCTGCGGTTCCTGAGTTGCACAGGCTGAAAGGCCCAGAACTGCACTCAGGCTCAAAACCAGCGCAATTTTTCTAGAGATATTTTTCATTAGTTTTCCTGCTTACTTTTTTTCTGGAACTCGGAAACCGTTAAGTTCTTGTTGTAACTCGTGGCATAAACCACTGTCGAGTCAGTGCCTTCCAGTTTCACCGACTTAGAAGCGAGCTTTCCGCCAGCCTTGTTATAGGTAGTAATCGTCAGAGACTGCTGATTGGCCGGAACGATAAAGCGAGCAACCATGATCTGATTCGGCAGAGTCATCCAAGAACGGGTGTCCGGATGCTGAGCCGCACCGATCGTCTTACTAACCATATTTCCTGCCAGTGTTCCGAAAACACCAGCCTTCTTCTCTGCGGCTGCCTGAGCGATGCCGGCAGCGACATGACGAGCAAAGGCCGCAAAGAACATGGCCTGGCGCCAAGGCATACGATCGAGTTCATCACGATAGATCAAACTTTCCATCTTGGTTAAACTCGACATCTTCTTCGTCTGTCCGCCAACGGAAACGCTTGCGGAACCAAAGTTTGTCGGCTGAGATTCAAGATCGGCGTAATGAATTTCGCCTGCATAAGTGCCGACCTTGAACTTAGCCGTCTTTTCCTCTCTTACCGGTGAGAAGCCGTCAGACAAGATAACCTGAACGATTTTCTTTCCTTCCGGAACTCCCTTCTCTACATTGTTTACACCTTCTTTTGCCGCGCCGCAGGAAGGATTATTTTCCAGAGCTTTTTTATAAGCTGTCTTCGCGCTGCCAAGATCGGCCGCCTGCTGTCCGATTGCGTCTAATTCAAGAATAAGCGCGTCCATGTAGTCGCCAAACGGATTGACGTACGCGGATTTAACAAGTTTCGCTTTCTTGACGTCTGCGGAGCTCATAGTGCTGTTAGCGTCCTTAAGAATCTCTTTCTTGTATTTACCCAGTTCTTTGGTGACATCTGTTCCAGATTCTTTAGCCTCTTCTCCTTTTTCTTTGAGAGCGGCTAATTCTTTTTCAAACTTCTCATGCTCTTCCTGCTGTACGTCAATAGCGCGTCGAGCTACGTTATATGCTTTTTCCGTATCTCCGGTAAGCAGGTAGGTGAGCGACTTGTAGTTAAGAAGCATGACTTTTTCATAGCCTCTTAATTCATAATTGCGCATCTCTTCTGCGCCGGTCAGAACTGCCGCGCCGCTCTTGCCGAACGAACTTAACGCTCCTGTTACGCCGCTGCTTTCTGTTTTAGCCTGCTTCTCTTCTGCAACATCAAAGAAGAAACGGGCACGTTCAGGACTTCCTGCATTCAAAGCCAAAAGAGCTCTTTCCAAAATAGCAAGCTCTCCTGCTGTTTCAAGAAGCTTTTCTTTCATTTCTTCATTTGTCAGAACTTTGCCGTCAGCAGTCTTATCATTTTCCAGCATCTTGGCTCTCAGGTCCTCAACCTTCCCGGAGTTCAGCATTTCTCGTGCCGGCTGGTATGCCTGAGCATAAGTTTGCGTACTTTCAGCCTCTCCGGTCATTCCGATGCGGTCGCTGTGCGTCGCACAACCGGACATCGCAGCAACGGAAACCAAAATTGCTGTTATAAGAAGTTTTCTTTTTAATTTCATGGGATTTCCCTGGACTTTATAGGTTTAAAAAACATCTAGCGCAGAGGTGACTGCCGATTTCTTAGAAACGGCATCTCTGCTCCTGAGTTTGGCAGATTCTAACTGACCACTTGGTCGTCAACGGCCATGGGGTCTGTTTTTTTGCCTTTTTATTCATTATTCGCTTGTGGATATGTAGTAGGTATGTTATAATTAGATCATTATTGGAGGTGGTCTATGTTTGTTTCTACTTGCAAGGGTGGCGCC
>NZ_WSRP01000119.1 GCF_009767915.1 Parasutterella muris | reverse complement strand
GTATGTATCGCCGGAGGAGTTCAAAGGCAGCATGTGATTCCGGATACCGATTGATATCCGGCTAGTTAGATAATAAAAGTGAGCGCAAAAACCGCTGCGTTAGGGGAGATTTTGTCTTTCAGCTACGCTTTCAGACAAAATCTCCCCTAACGCATAGGAAAATACAATAGGAAATAGCTGAGTTTGTTGCATGTAAGGTAGAATCTAAAGGAATCCTATTTGTTCTACTACTTTTACGAGCTAACTGTCGCAGTCTATGGGGTTAGTTCATTTGTGGGGTACTTAAACTTGTCGTTTGACAAACGGAGCACTAGCTTGCAAAGATCAACGAAATCTATATTTGCTCAACTAGTCCAGCTCATGGGCGGGAAAATTGAGTTTCAAAACTTGGTCAACAAGTACCAATCTGACAAGGGGACTAAGGGCCTTACAACGTGGGGCCAATTTATTGCCATGCTCTTTTGTCAGCTCACAGGCGCAGGCTCATTGCGAGAG
>NZ_WSRP01000118.1 GCF_009767915.1 Parasutterella muris | reverse complement strand
TTGAATTCATTCAGCGCTCACTCTTATCGGCAGTCGATAAATCGAAAAGAAATATGTTCTTTAACAATTCGGAAAGATTGAAAAATCTAACGTTAAGACTGATTTGATGAGAGTCAGTCAAGACGGGTAGTGATTGGAAATCAAGCAAAGTTAAAACTTTGAGATTTCTCAAGCATGAGACATTGACAGCATATGGGCACAAAGAACCAAGTTACTTGTGACCCGGCCGGGCAATAGGCGGCAGGGTTATAGGATCAAGTGACTAAGTGCATGTGGCGGATGCCTTGGCGATCACAGGCGAAGAAAGACGCGGCAGCCTGCGAAAAGCTGCGGGGAGCTGGCAAACAAGCATTGATCCGCAGATATCTGAATGGGGGAACCCACACCGCAAGGTGTATCTGCATCTGAATACATAGGGTGCAGAGGCGAACGAGGAGAACTGAAACATCTAAGTATCCTCAGGAAAAGAAATCAACCGAGATTCCGGCAGTAGCG
>NZ_WSRP01000117.1 GCF_009767915.1 Parasutterella muris | reverse complement strand
GAGAGTGATTATTTGGATCGCTGGGCTTCTATTTATGGATTGACCAGAAAGAAGGCGACAAAAGCTTCCGGCGAGGTCATCTTTCGTTTTTCCGCGGACCTTGTCAATATACCTGAAGGCACCATACTTCAGTCCGATGACGGTATTCAGTACAAGACCACAGGGCCGACAGCCTCCAATGGAAGCACCTCTGTAGAAGCGTTAAATGAAGGTATATCCGGCAATCAGCTGGAGGACGATGTTTTGACTTTAGTTTCACCTATTAGCGGTGTCTACAGCGAGGTCACGATTATTAAGCTTGGCGGAGGAAGTGAGGCTGAAGCGGACGAGAGTCTGAGGGCAAGGCTTCTTTCCCGAGTTAGAGAAACCCCGCACGGGGGTACGGAATCGGATTATGTCCAGTGGGCTTTAGAGGTACCCGGAGTAACCAGAGCTTGGGCGTTTCCGAAAGAGGAAGGAGAAGGCACTGTCACGGTTAGATTCGTCTGTGACGGTATGGATGAGATTATTCCGGATAAGGCGATGCT
>NZ_WSRP01000116.1 GCF_009767915.1 Parasutterella muris | reverse complement strand
GAGAGTGATTATTTGGATCGCTGGGCTTCTATTTATGGATTGACCAGAAAGAAGGCGACAAAAGCTTCCGGCGAGGTTATCTTTCGTTTTTCCGCGGACCTTGTCAATATACCTGAAGGTACCATACTTCAGTCCGATGACGGCATCCAGTACAAGACCACAGGGCCGACAGCCTCCAATGGAAGCACATCTGTAGAAGCGTTAAATGAAGGTATATCCGGCAATCAGCTGGAGGACGATGTTTTGACCTTAGTTTCGCCTATTAGCGGTGTCTACAGCGAGGTCACAATTATTAAGCTTGGCGGAGGAAGTGAGGCTGAAGCGGACGAGAGTCTGAGGGCAAGGCTTCTTTCCAGAGTTAGAGAAACTCCGCACGGAGGGACGGAATCGGATTATGTCCAGTGGGCCTTAGAGGTACCCGGAGTAACCAGAGCTTGGGCGTTTCCGAAGGAGGAAGGAGAAGGCACTGTCACGGTTAGATTCGTCTGTGACGGTATGGATGAGATTATTCCGGATAAGGCGATGCT
>NZ_WSRP01000115.1 GCF_009767915.1 Parasutterella muris | reverse complement strand
CCGGTAAGTCTCTCGATGAAAACGAACAAACATTACTAGAAGAGGTGTTTGTAAAACATGAGAAAGACGGCACGGTCAGCTACAGCGTCGACAATAAAAAAGTGGATCAAAAGCTCCGCTACAAAGGCTACCGGGTACTGGTAAGCGACGAAATATCCGATGCCAGAAAAGCCTGGTGCGCTTACCAGGAACGCTGGATAGTCGAAGATACATTTAAAACACTCAAATCCCGCTTGGGCTGCTCAAGAAATCGAGTCTCGGACAACGAATCATTGACTGGTAAAACGTTTGTACAGTTCCTGGCAACCTCTATTGCGATGATTGTCAGAACCAGGCTGAGAAAATACAGTGAGGAGTGCAAAAAGAATAATAGTCTGCCAATAGTGTATGACAGTGACTGCAGAGTTCTGGACTCTTTGAACAATGTAATGCAGACCAGATTCTGCGGAGGTTACTACTTCGGTGAAATCGCAGGGAAAAGACGGATGTTATTTGAAGCCCTCGGGGTTCCGGTTCCTGATGCAGAGCC
>NZ_WSRP01000114.1 GCF_009767915.1 Parasutterella muris | reverse complement strand
AGAGTTCTCCGTCCTTGAAGCAATGTGGGAAGCGCTATCAGGCGGAGTCACTGCTATCGGTGTCTTCTGGATTCTTGAAGGCTATGGCGTCAACGAGCTTGCCGCCGTTGGGATTTCATTTATGGCTGCATATCTCGGCGTCCGAATTATTGCGCACTACATCAAACGATTTCTGGATAACAGATTAGGAGCTAAATCATGAGCGTCTTCTTAAACGAGTGGGCAATTCGCCTATGCAGATCAGCGGCTATAGCGATTGCGGTGTGCTTTGGCTTTCTGCTTGGTTATTACTACTGCGAGAGGTCTGTCATCTTTGACGATATTAAGCGCGGTATCTGGTCAAACGAGAAGGCCATCCAGCACAACACGGAATTGATTCACGAACTGTATAGAAAACATGAGTTGGAATTTAAAAAATGAGCGAGCACTTTAAACCCGAGGAGTTTGCGTCAAAAGATGGCAAACCAAGTCCGTGGCCCGAGGTCGTTGATCCGGGCCTTTATCATTTGTTAGAGGAGATCAGGGCCGATTTTGGAGA
>NZ_WSRP01000113.1 GCF_009767915.1 Parasutterella muris | reverse complement strand
CAGGGATTACTCTTTAAACAGTAAACTTTAACTAGGTTTAACAACATCAAGTAGTCAACCGATTTCAGGAAATGACAACTTGAGAACACCGTTCGAATGGTTGAGAGAATTCAGGTTAACTCTTTCTTCATCAATGAGCTCTTGGGTAAGGCTGCCTGATATCCCGCACTTCATGTTGAACAGAAAGCCAACTTTATTTCTCAGGCAGTCATTGATGTTTTTTGTACCGCTGTAACCTCGGTCAGACACAAGAACAACGTTTTGGATACCTAGTCTGGAGTTGTCAGCGATGACCCGTCTGACGGTTTGTACGTCCGGAACGTTTCCGTCGTAGGTTCGATAGAAGATAGGCAGTCCGCTTTTGGACTCGACCAACATCAGCAGATTAATTTGAGGAAGGTTGTCCTCGTCTTTGTTTCTGCCTCTTTCTACATTTGGCAGTTTATTTGCGTAGCTCGAAATGGAGGTCGAATCTAAAGCCAATGTCAGCTTGTCGTCATCCCCATTTTTTTTCTTCTGCTCTATTAATCCCTCCTGGATGGCAGAAAAGTAATTTTCTATTTGTTGTTTTTTGAT
>NZ_WSRP01000112.1 GCF_009767915.1 Parasutterella muris | reverse complement strand
CAACAGCAGCTTTTTCTGCGTCTTCCGGTTTCTGTCCGCGCGGAACGATCACGCCTGTCGGCTGTTCAGCAGCGTTGCGTCCGGCGATACGGCCGAATGTAACGATGTCGGCCATAGCGTTGCCGCCGAGGCGGTTGGCACCGTGAACACCGCCTGTGACTTCACCGGCAGCGAAGAGACCCGGGATAACGTGACCCTTCTTATCGAGAACCTGAGCTTCAGTGTTGATTCTCAGACCGCCCATTGTGTGGTGGACAGCCGGAGTCACCTGAACAGCGAACCAGGGGCCTTCTGTCAGAGGACGCGGCATGTCGGCGCGGCCGAATTCAGCGTCTTTCTTGTCAGCCTGGAACTTAGCATACTGTTCCATTGTGGCCTTCAGGTTGGCAGCGTTGATCTTGAGCTTGTCGGCGAGTTCGTCAAGTGTGGCGCCTTCTGTAACGAGGCCCTTCTTGATGTATGTTTCGATTGCTTTCAGGCTCTTGCGAGTGGCTGTATCGAAAACGAGGTAGCCGACTTTGCCGGGCTGTTTGAGCTCAGCAGCGGAAACAACGTCACGAGTCTGCAGTTCGTTGATGAAGCGCTTGCCGTCCTGGTTGAC
>NZ_WSRP01000111.1 GCF_009767915.1 Parasutterella muris | reverse complement strand
GAGGCGTTGTCCAGCTGCTGGGAATGAACCCGATATTTGAAGTGGTCGCCGAAGCCGGCGATTTTGAAAGCGCAATGGCTGCCGTTCGCCAATCCGAACCGGATCTGGTACTCCTTGACCTGAATATGAAAAACACCAGCGGCGTGGAAATCTTAACGGCTGTAAAACAGGAAGACCCGTCCATTCGAGTCATTATGCTGACGGTTTCCGACTCCTCGGCCGATTTGCTGCAGTGTTTCCAGAACGGCGCCGACGGCTACCTCCTTAAAGATCAGGAACCTGATCAAATCTTAGAAGACATCCGACGCGGCCTTAACGGTCAAACGGTCCTCTCCGGACCCATGAATCAGGTGCTGGCGGAATGCCTGAAAGAAGACGGATTCGGAAAAGAAAGAAGAATGTCCGATTTGACCGACCGGGAACTCGAAATTCTGAAACTTATCGCGCATGGTCAAACTAATAAGGAAATTGCGCGAGTCCTTTCCATATCGGACGGAACCGTAAAGGTTCACGTAAAGCACCTGCTTCGCAAACTCTCCTTCCGATCACGAGTCGAAGCGGCGGTCTGGGCCAGCGAAAACAACCTCTAAAAGAAAAATCCGAGCACTCGCCCGGATTTTTC
>NZ_WSRP01000110.1 GCF_009767915.1 Parasutterella muris | reverse complement strand
TGAAACGCCTCCACGCCGATGATAGTGAGTTGTATTTCTTGCGAAAGTAGGTAGTCTCCGGGCTCTCCATTCTTAAAGCCTCTTGCTGCGAACGCGGTGAGAGGTTTTATTTTATCTGTAATGAGGGGGAATAATATATTCGTTTATAAAACCCATTCTCCGGCGGCCGTGAACATGTTCACAAGTTACGTGCAATTCTTACATTTTGTCTCTATATAGAAAGAAAATACGCTCAAGTTGAGCCTTTTCTAAGCAAATAACCACTTAGGGCTGTTACTCTTTGGAAAAGAGAGGGAATTATGAGAGCAGTACTAAAAAAAGTTTTAGAACTCTATTGCTATCGATTAATGCGCAGTCGTCTGACTGCCCAGGCAATGAAAAACAGACAGCGTTAGCACGATGCAGTTCAGTTATTAATAGCGGCTTTGGCTGCTATTTTTTTACCCTCCGTAAATGCCCGAGTTATAACAAAATACCGTTATATATACAATTCAACTGACGAAATTGACAATCGTCGAAACATAAACTACCACCCCATGGAGAATTCTCTAATTGTCATTTCCTGAAATCGGTTGACTACTTGATGTTGTTAAACCTAGTTAAAGTTTACTGTTTAAAGAGTAATCCCTG
>NZ_WSRP01000010.1 GCF_009767915.1 Parasutterella muris | reverse complement strand
GTGATTAATCGAAGTTCATATTGTCTGAGCACATTGGCTTTCTGCTCCGGCGTGAACTTCTTAGCCGAAGGCTTTTTTAGTCATATATCTCCTCGCTAGGAAATCGCTGAGTGTATACAAAATTTGGAGATAAATACTCTCAAACTCGCATTGGAAAAGACTCTCAGAATCGTGTTGGAATTCGGACTCACTATTGCGTTGGAATTAACTCTCAGAATCGCGTTGGAAATCACTATCAAAGTCGTGTTTGCTTAACAGAATTAGGGGCTATTCTAACCTCCATACACTTAACTGCTACCCTCTGTCTACAAAGACATTCCCGAATTAGCCGAAAGATAGTATTCCCTTCGACATACTAAGATGCATCATGATTATTATTGGAAAAGATAAAGACTCCTCCGGGAATTCTTCTAGTTATGGACACATTTTCGTAAGAGCGGACACTTAAAAAGAACTTTCAAGCAGCTGAGTCTTACGACAGCATCCTAGTCGTGGGCAGTAATCCGTACTGGAAAATCTTCTAACTCCTTTAAATTTCAACGTATTTTTAGGTTGCTTCATTATAAAAAATCGCTAAAAATAGGTATGTCTCACTAAACTCTATAGCCTATATTCTTATACAGTGTGCGATATTGTGCCGTTGTTTACAACCGTCCAGTGATCTTTGGTTTTTCCAGAAACCATTTCTTTCAAACAGATGACGGACTTATGTTGTGGTTTTTCATATTTCCGTGCAACTTTTACTATAGAACTTTGTCTTTTAACATAACATTATCATTAAGCTGGTTTTTAAAGCGGTAATATGCAGTTACTCTGTGTATAGCTAAAATAGTTTTCCACTATGATCTCAGTAGATAAATTTCTAAGAGTTACTTGTCTTTTTGCTCACTGGTCCTCTAGTGCCGACGTCAAGTCTTACGTTTTTACATATTTAGATGGCATTAAAGAAATTGCCACCGATATCTTTTTTATTTCAAATTCGTCGATCTCTGAATGTTCTAAGGATAAATTACAAGAAAATGGAGTAAAAGTCGTTATAAGAGACAACAAAGGTTATGATTTCGGAGCTTGGAAAGATCAAATCCTTAATATGGATTTAAAAAAAATAGACAGATTGATCTTATGTAACAATTCATGCTACGGTCCTTTCTATTCACTAAAAGAAATCTTCTCTAGCCCCATTGTTAATAGCGATTTTTGGTCGATAACAAAACACAAAAAAAATTTTGGGATAGCAGAGCACTTGCAGTCTTATTTTCTAGTATTTGAAAAACCGCTTCTAATTTCCCCTCTTTTCAAGAAATATTGGGAGAATATACCTTACTTTAAAAGTTGGAATGACGCAGTTCATAAAGGAGAAATCAATCTTACGTCTTTTTTTTCTTCTGAGGGTTTTACATATAACTCATTTATACGTGAAGATATTTTAAGCAATCGCGTTGGAAACCCGACAATTTTCTTTCCACTAGAGTTATTAAAAATGGGAGCGCCTTTTATTAAGCGAAAGGTTTTTAGCGAAGATTATCGTTCTATCATTTCCGTAACCAACGGTCACGCTTCCTCCGAATTCTTGGAGTTTATTGAAAATCGGTTTCCCCAGCTCTATAAAAATATTATTGATGATCTTAAAACTTCACTACCTCCTTCAAGGTTATCGCTCTGTACAAATTCTACGTTGATTGTTAGTTGTGAGGGCAAATCGCAGAATAATAATTCGATCAAGGTTGGAGTTATCTTTTATGTTTACTACAAAGAAGAAACCGAATTTGTCTTATCCTATATTAGAAACATTCTGTCTTTCCGCTCAATTATGATCCTGGTTGTTTCTCCCAAGAGCGAGCTTTTAAATTTCTATGAACAGAAACTGGAACATAACAATGTTCGATTTTTAAAGCATAAAAATATTGGCAGAAGCGAATCTGCCCTCTTAGTAACTTGCAAACCCTTTTTAGAGAACATCGATGTTTTTTGTTTTGTGCATGATAAAAATTCTTACCACATCAGACCGCGCCTGATAAGTTATACATTTATGGAACATTGCTTTGTAAACCTTTTGGGTTCTAAGAATTATGTGCTCAATGTTATCAACAAATTCATTGAAAACAAGTCTCTGGGAATGCTAGTCCCTCCTGCGCCTGTTTTTTCAAATTACGAGTCATGTATAGAAAATCCTTATGGCCCAAGCCTAGAAATAACTAGAGATCTGAGCAGACGAATTGGTTGTCAATCTTTTGATGAAGCGGGTTTACTTATCCCATTTGGAGGAATGTTCTGGGCAAGAACAGATGCATTAAAGCCTCTGTTAAATTTGAACTTGCAATATGAGTCTTTCCCCAAAGAACCTATTAAACTGCCGGATGGCACACTACTACACGGAATTGAACGTGTTTACCCATTAAGCGCTTTTAGAGCTGGCTACACAGTAAATAGAATAATTAACAGTGAGTACCTTTCTACTCATTTAAATCAAATTTACTTTAAACTCTGGAATGATCAAAGGAGGAGCATAAAACAACAACTAGCCTCATCGTTGAAAGCAAGGATCAAAAACAAACCCATACTTTATAAATTCTGTAAGTTTTTTTATGTAAAAATGTTACGAAACAAATTAAAATAGCGTAAAACGAACTAGCCTTATAGACTGCGACTTTTAACTCGTAAAAGTAGTAAAACAAATAGGAATTCTCTAGATTTTACTTTACACGCAACAAGCCTTGCTATTTTCCTATTGTTTTTTCCTATGCGTTAGGGGAGATTTTTTCTTTCGTCGGCTACGCTTTCGGACAAAATCTCCCCTAACGCAGCGGTTTTTGCGCTCACTTTTCTTTGTTAACTAACTGGATATCCGTAATTATATGCTGCCTTTGAACTCCTCCGGCGATACATACCCTAAAGAGCGTTAAGCTCTCTGCTTAACAGCCTTAAAAGCAAACGATAAAAGGCGTTCGAGTGGAAGATATAAATAAATTTTACACTCAAAACCAAGGAGAACTATCATGATGTTAGTTATCGTGATACTTGTTCTAGGTACTCTAGTATTGTTTCAGAGGGACTGTTTTCACCAATCAGCAACTTCCCAAATTTGACTCGATTATCAGCCAAATCATCTTTTCCATCTATCAGTATCTCTTGTAGCTTTGGTTTAAGTCTCTCGAGTTGGCTAACCTTGATTCTGGTAATCGATTCAATCATCTTTTCACCCAGTTCGGTGAACTCTGCATGCTGTTCACTATCAATCCAAATTATAGGTTTTCCTGTAAGCTGATAGGTCGCTAACATGCTAATTCCATCTGTCAGCAAAAGATCGCTTGAATTGAAGTCAATGATTGGTTCATCCATCATTGAATAAGAGAATAAAGGATTAGATTTAATTCTATTTAAAAACTTGTCGTAATCTTCCCGACTTATTTTTTTCATTAAAAATAAGTTCTTCTCAAAAAGAGGATGCGGTCGAAAAATAAGCCTAAATCCTAATTTTTCAACTGCATTTAATATCTCTTTAAAACTATCAGGAAATGTACCAAAACCTAGCCATTCACTATCAAAAGAATGATGAGGTGCCCATAAAATGGTCTTAGATCCGTCCACGGGTTTTATACAACTTTTTTTCTTTATATATTCGTACTTTGGCAGACCTGTTGTTACTAGATTAACACCCCCGATTATCGACCCAGTTTTGTGAGTCTCTATTGCTTGCTTTGTATTCTCAATAAAAATTGCAAATGCATTTCGATGCAGAGCCTGATCTGTATGTAAATCTCGATCACCTGAGGAATTTCCAAAATTTTTTGTGATTTGAATGCCAAAATATGATGAATAACACAATCTGGAGAAAGAAAGATTATTTGCGCTATATCCCTCTTCTACATCGTTATCCCAAGGTGATTGCTTAAAGATAAAATCAGGATTTAATAATTTGATTAGATTCGCACCGTCATGGGAGGAAATCGACCCAAATCTCAAATGCTCAAGACCTAATCTTTCTAGCCCCTTATGATTTTTTTCCTCAGAAAGATAGATAGGTTCCTCACTTGAGCCAAATTTATTATTAATTGAAATTAATATGACTTTATGACCTCTCCGCTTTGCCTCATGAATAACAGTGAGTATGGAGTCTATCGCTGCAATGTTATGTATAAGGAAAATAATAGTTAACTTTTTAAATGCATTTTGTTTTCTTGAAACTAAATTCAACGTTGCTTCTATATCAAAGATTTTTTGATTGATCCTCGCAATCAAATCTTCATAATATCCTTCTCTTTCTAGGATTTTTTTATTAACTTCCTCAATTGAAGTTTTAACTCCCTCGATTGAAGTTTTATTTTCTAAGTTTTTTTGATTAAGTTCCCCAAACATTGCATCATAATCTTCTCCTTTTTTTTTAATAAAACAGTAAATTGTTTCGACTGATTTATTTAGCTTTTCAAACTTTTTCTCAAACCTCAATGAGAAATTTTCTAGCAAAACAGGGAAGTATGAGTTAAAAAAATTAATCAATCTTCGTTTGAAATAGGATTTCATAGTAAAGCTATAAAAAATTATTATGTCATTAGCATGTAAGGGACAACATTCTATAAGTTATAGTAATTTACAACTAATACACTATTATCGACCAAACAGTGAAAAATGTGGCTCTTCACAACTTCATGTAACATACCAACACCCTATTAGCCGGATTTAAAAATCGCCACACTTCGTTTCTTGCATCTGTTCTTTAGAAAGGCTACAAACCTGGTGATTATACATGGTAACCATCGCACAAAATCTTTTTTCTTATCTCTGCGCCAAAAGACCGTAACTCATTTGAGTCCTTATTTTAACTTTCGATAAGTTGTTTTTTCGAGCACAGCACTTCGGCAGAAGATATGGCTCTTAGACTAAGTTGTTCCCCTTCAACAGGTTTTGTTTTTCCCTCATTCTTCCCATAAACCGTTACCAAACGAGCAGGCACGTACCTTGAGAGAACTTTCACTGCATTCTTGATCGTACAGATCGGCAACAAACCTTCTTGTATTGTTAGATATCTTTTCTTCAAATCTCATTGTTAACTCCTTATCTAGTCAACTATTTTTAGATACACATAGAAGATCCTACTACTCCACGGTGACGCTTTTAGCAAGGTTTCTCGGTTTATCTACATCTGTACCTTTGATGGTAGCAGTAATATAAGCCAGCAACTGCAGTGGAACTGTATAAACTAAAGATTCAAGATCTTCATGAGTTTTTGGCAACTGAATGACATGAAAATTCTTAGTAGAGCTCTCTAGAATACTTTCATCGTTAGTAAGCACATAGAGCCTACCTTTTCTCGCCTTAACTTCCTGGATATTGCTCTTAACCTTTTCAATAAGAGAATTTGATGGAGCTATAACAAGAACAGGAAGCATTTTATCAACAAGAGCTAAGGGACCATGTTTCAACTCTCCTGAAGGATAACCCTCTGCATGGATATAACTTATTTCTTTGAGCTTTAATGCTCCCTCTAAGGCTACTGGATACAACTGCCCACGACCTAAATAAATTGAATTTAATGCATTAGAGAAATCTTGAGCCCATTCTTCTATTGCTCCCCTATGGCTTAGTACCTCTTTTAATAATGAGGGGATCTCCGATAATCTATCAAGAATATAGTCTTTCGATTGTTCAAGCCTGTTTTTTATATCTGCTATACAAACTGCTAAACCGTAAAGGGCTATTAGCTGAGTAGTAAAAGCTTTAGTCGATGCAACGCCGATTTCTGTACCAGCCTTTGTAATGAAGTGCGCCTCCGTTTCTTTGACCAGAGAACTTGTTGCAACGTTGCATATCGCAAGACTCATTTCCATACCTTGATTTTTCGCATGCTGCAGTGCGGCTAGCGTATCAGCCGTCTCTCCTGATTGCGAAATAGCAACAACTAAACATTGAGGATCGGGTACGCTTTCTCGGTAACGGTATTCACTGGCAATTTCAACATTACAGTGGACTTTTGCAATTTTCTCTATCCAATATTTAGCAACAAGGCCTGAGTAATAACTTGTTCCACATGCAATAATCAAGATTCGATTTAATTTTTTAAAAAAATCCGGCGCGTTAAAGCCATAAGCTTCAGGAGCAAATCCTGAAAGCGCTTGAATAGTATTACTTACCGCAGAAGGCTGCTCATAGATTTCTTTTTCCATGTAATGAGTAAAGCCCTCTAAGGAAACACTATTCTCTTGAGCAGTTATTTTTGTTACAGGTCGGTTAACTGGAACAAAAACAAATTCATTGCGCTGAAATACCTGATAACTATCTGGTGAAAGCTCGGCTAAGTCCCCATTTTCTAAATATACAAATTTTTCTGTTACTCCCGATAATGCAACCGGATCAGAAGCTACAAAGTTCTCATTTTTCCCAATTCCGAGAACAAGCGGAGCTCCGAATCTGGCAGCCATTATTTTTTGAGGCTCATCTTTCGTCATTATCGCTACGGCATATGCGCCTTTCAATAAAAGCATAGCTTGGCTGAATGCCACGAAAAGATTTCCTTTATAAAAAGAGTGAATCAAATGGACGATAACTTCAGTATCAGTGTCGCTTTCGAAGACATAGCCCTTCTGAAGAAGTTGGTGCTTAATTTCTTCAAAGTTTTCAATGATGCCATTATGAACGATTGCGATCGCATTATGTGACAAATGAGGGTGGGTATTTCGAATTTCTGGCGCACCGTGTGTAGCCCAACGTGTATGAGCGATACCAATTGTCCCCGGTAGTTCAGGGTGGTTAAAAATCTCCTGTTCTAGAACTTCTACTCGTGATACAGTTCGATAGCGAGTCAGCTTGGAATTTGTCAAAGTTGCAACCCCGCAAGAGTCGTAACCTCGATATTCTAGTTTTTTCAGACCAGACAAAAGGACTCTTAAAATATTTCTATAACTTACACCGGCGATAATACCGCACATTATTAATTACCTTTTAAGAACAAACAGGCGATTCTGAAATAAAGAAGGTGAATAGTAAAATATCTTACTTCAAAATCAGATTTCCACCTGTTTTTGAATACCTAAATTATTCTCAGCATTGTCCTCACCCTAACCTTGATAGCATTTTAATGTTTCTTAAATCGAACCTTTTGCTCAAGCTGGTAAACTTCTCTTTCAATACGTAGAAAATAATTTTTAGGACTCGTTGCTCCTACAAGCATCACTTGTAATATCTTAACCCCTACCTCATACCACCTCAGAATAGCATCACGGGCCCCAGAAGAAAATGAGGCCAACCGCGACGATTTCATTAATAGGTTTTTAATACTTCAAATACCCTCTCAACTGCTTTATCCATATCATAATATTTGTAATCGCCCAAGCGTCCTAAGAAAGTGATGTTCTTTTCGCTTTCTGCTAACGCAAGATATTTCTGATATAGACTTTTATTCTCGTCATCAATAATCGGATAGTAACGCTCATTCTTACCCAGAATAAAAGCTTCAGGATACTCGTAAGATACTACTGTTGAAGGTGAAACTGAGTCTAGGAAGTACTTGTATTCACCAATTCTCGTGAAGTCATAGTTACACGGGTAATTTACAACCGAATTTTTCTGAAAATACGGTCTATCAAATGTAAGGAAATCAAACTTCAAACTTCTGTATGGCAACTGACCGAGTTGATAATCAAAATACTCATCTATCGCACCAGTAAAATAACAATGCTCAAACTCATTTAAATTGGTTTTATCAAACTTTTTTGAGAGTTCCAAAGAAATGTTTGGATGATCAAGCATATTTTTGAACATCTCTGTATATCCTTTCAGAGGAATACCTTGATACTTTGACTGAAAATAACGATTATCTTCCCCAACAAATACTGGTACTCTTCCGGTTACAAGAGGATCGAGTTCTTCCGGCTTTACACCCCACTGCTTGACTGTATAGTAGAGAAAAACTTTTTCGTAAACATAGTCCGCTAAAAATTGAAGTTCTTTCGATTTGCTTTGACGAAGCTTTAGAATCGGAACTTTTTGGTTAAATGGAAATTCATCCAACAAAGCGTCAATAAGGCGCTTCGCCATATCTGTAGGGAACAGTTGTTCAATTGAGTTAAAATTAAAGGGAATGGGCACTAATTGGCCATCGATAAGCGCTTTAACCTCATGCTGGTAAGGATACCATTGAGTAAATTGTGAGAGAAAGTGCCAAACCTCCTCGTTATCGGTATGGAATATGTGCGTCCCATAAAGATGTACATCTACTCCTTCTTCATTAAAATAATCAAAACAATTTCCTCCAATATGATCCCTAGAATCAATTATTGCTACCTGATGAGAGTTTTCAGCAAGTTTGCGTGCCAAGGTAATTCCTGTGATACCACAGCCGACGATAAGAATTTTCATTTCAGTTTGTCAAGATAAAAAAGTTAAAATTAGAGAACGCTTTTCTAAATCTGCCACATGATTCGACCTAAGACTATAAAGAATTATAATCGTCGAAAATATTTGAGGAGTTCATGAATGACAAAAGGCTTTTACAGCATTATGCTTGCTCAGTTCCTGTCATCACTAGCTGACAACGCATTGTTGATTGCTGCCATAGCCCTCCTTTCTACACTGAATGAACCAGAGTGGATGACCCCATTACTTAAACTATTTTTTGTTGTCAGTTATGTTTTGTTTGCAGCTTGGGTCGGAATTTTTGCTGATTCTATGCCCAAAGGCAAAGTAATGTTCATCACAAACGCTATCAAAACACTAGGCTGCACTATCATGCTTTTTGGCACCCATCCCCTACTCGCTTACGGGATAGTAGGATTGGGAGCCGCTGCATACTCCCCGGCAAAGTATGGAATTTTGACAGAGCTTCTACCTCCAGAAAAACTAGTAAAAGCCAATGGCTGGATTGAAGGTCTTACGGTTGCATCCATTATTCTAGGCACTGGTCTAGGCGGCTTTCTGATTTCCCCAATGGTTGATCATTTTGTTCAAGGAGCTAATTCATTTGGGATTCATAATGCGGCTCAAGCTGCAATTGCAGTAATGATCTTTGTTTATGCTGCAGCTGCCGGGGTAAATTTACTAATTCCTGATACTGGGGCAAGGTATCCACAGCAGGATTTCCGCCCAATACAAACATTAGTGAATTTTGGTGAATCTTGCTCACTGTTATGGAAAGACAAACTCGGACAGATTTCTCTTTCGGTGACAACCTTATTTTGGGGAGCGGGAGCGACATTGCAATTTTTAGTTTTAGCTTGGGCGGATCATGCACTAGGACTTGATCTTTCCAACGCTGCAATACTACAAGGAGTCGTGGCTGTAGGCATTGCTATTGGTGCCGTCCTAGCAGCCGCGTTTGTCAGTTTGAAGAAAAGTACTAATGTACTGCCCGTTGGTGTACTAATGGGATTCTCCGTTGCTTTTATGTCTTTCTTCAGAGAGTCATGGATCCCTGGAGGCTTTTATATGTTTGATTTTCACTTCTCCTATGCGGTTATTGTCGCCTGCATCATGCTTATTATGGTTGGTGTAATGGCTGGTTTTTTTGTGGTTCCAATGAATGCTCTTCTTCAACACCGTGGACATGTGCTCATGAGTGCTGGAAGATCGATCGCTGTACAGAATTTCAATGAGAACAGTTCAATTCTTGTAATGCTAGCACTTTATTCTTTACTTATTAAAGCTGGGCTTGGAACAGTTACAATCATGGTTCTGTTTGGGTGTTTCGTAGGCTTCTCAATGTTAGGGGTCATCTTCAGATTTCGTTATAATCAATCTAAGATGGATTCCTTACATTTAATTGGCGAAGATAAAAGACATTGAGCTCTTCTCATATTAAGTTGTGCCTCTTACTGTCAAGCTCCGTTTGAATTATCATACAACTCTCACCGTAATAATTGACGATTAGAAAATGCAATCCTTAACAGTTGCTCCCTTCATCAGAGATTCTTTCGAAAATTTTAGAAAGAGCGCCTGTGGTATCACACTAGATCTTGGACGTCAGAGAATATCCCAAAAAGAGTTACTCAACCTCATAGATTTTGTTAATGACAGGAGAATGATCGAATCCTTTAACGAAATGAGGCAAGGCAAGATCGTTAATGCTAGTGAACAGCGCTCTGCTCTCCACACTTCATTGAGGGACCCATCTAAGGATGCCCCTCATGCAACAGAAGTTCACGAAACACTGGAAAGATTGTGTTATTTCGCTGACAACGTTAGAAACTGGAAGTGGCGCGGCTGCACAGGGGAACGTATCACTGATGTTATCAATATCGGCATTGGTGGATCTGATATGGGTCCGAGAACTGTCTATAACGCATTGAGAAAGGCGAACCCTGAGATACATTTACATTTTCTGGCATCTTCTGACGGTGTAATTTTTGATAGGGTCACTGAAGAATTGGACCCATATAAAACTTTGGTCGTAATTTCTTCTAAAAGCTTTAAAACTCAAGAAACACAAGCAAATGCCCAGGAAATTTTTCATTGGCTAAAGCAGGCAGGAATTCCCGAAAAGCAGTTCTCCAAACACGTAGTTGTTGTTTCAGCTAATCCACATGCTGCAGAGTACTTCGGCTTACCTAATGACAACTACTTTCCTATCTGGGATTGGATCGGCGGACGTTTCTCTGTATGGGGAGCAATTGGTCTACCAGTTGCGATTGCTCTTGGAACAGATGTCTTTAGAAGATTTCTTGCTGGCGCACATCAAATGGACCAGCATGCCTCTTTTACCCCTCTGCAAAATAACCTTCCAGCACTAATGGCTATGTTTGCATATTGGAATGTCAATAATTTAGATGTTTCTTCATATTGCTTTCTTCCTTATGATGAACGTTTAAGAACTATGGTTGATTGGCTCCAGCAGCTTGAAATGGAGAGCTTGGGGAAGAGCATTAAATCCGACGGTAAACCCGTTGTAGGTAAAACATCATTAACCGTATGGGGTGGCCATGGGAACGAGTCTCAACACTCTTTCTATCAATGGCTTAGAGAAGGAACAGCCAAGACAGCAATCGATGTCTGCTGGTGCGAAAAACCAGGGCATTCACATAAGGTACTTGATGATGTTCTTATGGCTAATGCAAAAGCTCAGACGGAAGCTCTAGTAACTCGTGATTCAAACTGCCGTTATTTCAATGTAGTCTCCACTGTTACGCTTGATGAGTTAACTCCTGAAAGACTTGGAGCGCTAATGGCAATGTATGAACATAAAACAACAATGTTAGGTACTTTATTTGGTGTTAATGCCTTTGATCAGCCGGGTGTTGAATTTGGGAAAGAGTTAGCAAAGAAAATTTATTCTATTAGGAATCCTACTTCTCATAACTCAACTCATTAAAAACTTTTCACCCATAGTCAAATTTGACACGAAGATGATTTATTTCTGCTTATTGCGATGACAAATTTTTTAGGATTCTCAGACATTTTGCAAGGAATACGCACTATTTCCTTGCCGCTTTATCTTGCGAGGGCAGACATC
Source organism: Parasutterella muris (assembly GCF_009767915.1). Classification (GTDB taxonomy): domain Bacteria; phylum Pseudomonadota; class Gammaproteobacteria; order Burkholderiales; family Burkholderiaceae_F; genus Parasutterella; species Parasutterella muris. The sequence goes on along the minus strand of NZ_WSRP01000010.1, from coordinate 64,504 downwards.
CGCCAACGATATAGACGATCTACTCTAGGCCCCTTTTGGATAACAATATCAACTGGGGTTATGATTGGTACGATAGGCTTAATTTTTGGTGGTTTATTTAAAACACCCATGTCTGAATTTTTACCTTTTCTTACCGCTGGTTTAATTATTTGGTCGTTCATTAGTCAGACAATCATAGAAGCTACCACCGTTTTTGTTTCGGCTGAACCTATTATTAAACAATTGCCTATCCCGCTGTTTACACATGTTATAAGGATGGTTGCAAGGAATTTCTATATTTTCCTTCATAACATTCTCATTTTTCCAATTGTTCTTTTAATTGTGCAAAAAGGCGTGGGGGAGGAATTAGTTCTTTCAGTAGTAGGGTTGCTTCTGCTCATTGTTAATTTACTTTGGATCTCACTACTTCTTGGCATTATTTGTGCTCGATATAGAGATATGACTCAAATTGTAGTGAGCCTACTACAGATATTTTTTTACGTAACCCCTATAATCTGGATGCCAAAACTTCTGCCCGAAAGAACAGATGTGATGATTCTGGATCCAAATCCGTTTTATCATGTAATTCAGATTGTGAGAGCGCCTTTGCTAGAAGAATGTCCGACTTTGACAAATTGGAATTTCTCTATTTTATTTGCATTATTAGGCTGGACATTCACAATAATCTTGTTTAATAAGTACAGAAAACGTATAGCTTACTGGTTATAACTATGGGAAAAGTTATCTTAGAGGATGTCTCGGTTGATATTCCAATATTTAACTCACAAACGCGTTCCTTAAAAAAGACGCTCATTGGAGTAGCCACAGGCGCCCGTATCGATTTGAACTCCTCTGGAAAAGCAATAGTTCGCTCCTTAGACCATATCAATCTAAGAGTTGAAGAACACGAAAGGATCGGCATTGTTGGACATAATGGCGCTGGTAAAAGTACTTTACTTAGAGTTCTGAGTAAAGTTTATTGCCCGACTTCAGGGACAGCCATAATCGACGGTAAAATAGGCTCCTTAATTGATATTTCCCTAGGAATTGACCCGGAGGCAACCGGAGTCGAAAACATTTATTTACGAGCAGCGTTACTCGGAATTGACAAAAACAGAGTGGATGATGAACTCGATGATTTACTTGAATTTACTCAATTAGGGGAATTTATCAACATGCCCGTAAGAACCTACTCGACTGGAATGCACATGAGATTAGCATTTGGAGTATCGACTATGATTTCACCTGACATCCTTATTATGGATGAATGGTTATCTGTTGGAGATAGAGATTTTCAAGTCAAGGCAGAAAAAAGATTAAATAATTTAATTGCTAGGTCTAACATTCTTTTTTTAGCGTCACATTCTAGAAGTTTAATTGAAAGATGCTGCACTAGAGTTATCTGGCTAGAGCACGGTTCAATAAGACAAATTGGTTCTCCTGCTGAAATATGCAATTTGTACTTCGGATGAAAAAAAATATTTTTTTACAATTTAACTCATTACTGTTATGTATTCCAAAATCCCGCTCGTATCAATCCTAGTACCTTGTTTTAACGTTGAAAAATATGTAAGAGAATGTCTAGAGTCAATTAAGAATCAAACCTTAACAGACATTGAGGTTATATGTATCAATGATGGCTCAACAGACTCTACCCTTTCCATACTAGAAGAGTTTGCTGCCAAAGACTGCAGATTCAGGATTATAAATAAGAAGAATTCAGGGTATGGAGACTCGATGAATAAGGGCCTTGATTCTGCAAAAGGAAAATATATTGGTATCGTAGAAAGTGATGATTTCGTCGAAGAAACAATGTTCGAAAAAATATGCGGAGAGGCAGAGAGTAAAAATCTCCAAATATCTAGGTGTTGCTACAATGAGTATAAACAGGGTTTAAAAACACCGATTAACAACGATTGGGTTCCAAAAAATAAGGTATTTAACCCTAATGAAAACCAAGCCCCATTCTGGCAAGCACCAGCGATATGGAGTGCGATTTACGATCGCAATTGGCTGAATGGAAATAACATCCGATTTTTACCAACACCAGGGGCCAGCTATCAAGATACATCCTTCGCTTTTAAATGTTATGCGTGTTGTGATCGTTTCCAAATGATCAATGAAAACTTACTAAATTACAGAACAGATAACGAAAATAGCTCCGTTAATAATCCTAATAAAGTGTTCTGTGTTTGTGATGAATGGAATGAAATTTATAATTTTGTGCGAAATATGACGCCAGGAAGGGACGATCTCCTTGTACTTATGCCCGTTTTACAATATGGCACCTATAAATGGAATTATGAAAGATTAGGTACGAAAAAATTAAAAAATAAGTTTTTAAGGGTTTGGGTAAAAGAGTTATTTGCTCATTTCATTAAAGGTGAGCTTCCATTACATAAACTTGATAGTTCTGTCAAGACTAAAATTAAGGGAGTCCTTTTAAAAACTTTTTTTAACCACACAAGAAGTATCTAGCATTCCGTTTTATAGAAGTTGAGGAACATTCCTAAATGAGTTGCCTCAACTTCTACGCCGCCTATGCCACTGCCTCAAAAACCTGACAGTAACCTAATACGATTATTAAATTTTCATTCCCAAAAGTGAACGGAAATATCGATCCCGCTCCACCGTTTCAGTTCTCCATAGTATTTCACCCGCATTGCCGACTACAGTCTTTTCTTCGACACAGTCAAACCAGTCAAGAATCTAAGCTAATGAGTGTTTTCCCGGCTAAGTGGGCAACTTTTTCCTCATCTCGCTCAGCTTTAGATATTTTCTCTACAGGAGCTGAAGCTAATGATTCTTTGATTTTTCCCATCAGCCAGCATCTGTGACTCAGAGCAATGAACTAGACAAACTGTCTGCCCCTCAAGCGATCTCCGGACCAGACTCTCGGCTTTATGCCGTCACAATATTCCTTGTAGATGGCGAAGGGCTCCTGATTGAACTTCACTGTGAGCGGAGCAACACTGCCTACATGACCATCTCTGCTTTCTTTGCGGCGGATTCTGAGAGTTCCTCTCCGTTCAGCACTGCCTATCTTAGCTCAGTGAGCTCCTCTTCAAATGCCCAGGTTCGACAGGAATGCATCTCCGTATTCCTCTAAATGTGAACATAGATTTGACGGATAAATTTCTCCTTTTCTCCCGCCTTTAGCCACCTCTGCTTCTTCTACGACGCTTTGTGATTTCTCTTAACGATTCGAACGGTATTCTCAATGGTTCGAACGACGATTCTCACACTGTCGTTTCCTGAAATCGGTTGACTACTTGATGTTATTAAACCTAGTTAAAGTTTACTGTTTAAAGAGTAATTCCTGAAATTTGTTTACCCCTTGTTGATCTTATTCCTCCCTACGTGATCTCCAATGCTTCTTTGACTCCCACTCTTAAAGCAGTCTTTGCCAGAGTTAGTAAGTTATTGCTTAAATGCGGTCGGCACTCGTTGTAGAAAGAGATCACTTCAAACAACGCTTGCTCCAATGCTCGTGAGTTTCAAACCTACGACTTCCCAACATATCATTTTTGATTGTCGAATTGATCCGCTCAGCTATTGCGTTTTTCAAACGACAAGTTTAGTGACCCGTTGAATGAACTAACCCCATAGACTGCGACAGTTAGCTCGTAAAAGTAGTAGAACAAGTAAGATTTCTTTAGATTTTACCTTACATGCAACAAGCTCTGCTATTTTCTATTGTATTTTCCTATGCGTTAGGGGAGATTTTGTCTTTCAGCTACGCTTTCAGACAAAATCTCCCCTAACGCTGCGGTTTTTGCGCTCACTTTTATTATCTAACTAGCCGGATATCAATCGGTATCCGGAATCACATGCTGCCTTTGAACTCCTCCGGCGATACATACCCTAAAGAGCGTTGAATGCGCTCTGTGTTGTACCACGAGATGTAGTCAGCGATGATTTCCTGAGCCTTTGCTCTCGTCAGCTCTATTCTTTCCTGCGGAGTCATTCTGCGGAACGTTTCACTTTTCATATGCCCGTAAAACGTTTCCATGCTTGCGTTGTCAAGGCAATTTCCTCTTCTGGAGTAGCTCTGACAGGCTCCGAGTTTTCTCACTGCTTTCATGTAGGACATACTTGTATAGGTTCCACCTCTATCGCTGTGGATGACTCAATCTGATGGCAGCAGTCCTTCCTTAGTCGGAAGCTTATTTAACGTAGCTAACGCTAATTGCAGCTTTGCACTCGAACCAGTTTCCCAAGCAACTATCTTATGGTTAAATAAATCTTTGATCGTGCTCAGCACAACCCAGCCCTCTCTTACCGGGGCAAAAGTCATGCCCGTGACAAGTTTTGTCATCGGTCCGGATGAAGAGAAATCCCGTTTCAGCACGTTGTACAAAGGTTCCTGAACAGGCTCAAGCAATTCGGTCTTGTAATGGATTCTGCGCTTTGGGCGGACTCTTGAATTTAAGCCAGGCAGCCTCATGAGTCTGGCGACGCGTTTATGGTTAATGGCAAAGCCGTTTAGTTTGCTCAAATACACTGCCATTCGCTTTGCTCCGTAAGCAAAATTGCGGCGCTTTTGGAGCTCTGAAATCTGAGTGACTAAAGGATCATCTTCTTCAGCTCTTAATTGTTTTTGCCGCTTCCTGTAAAGCGTGCTCCGATGGATTCCTAGCCAGGAGCAGGCCTCCTTTATTGGCACCCCTTTGCCTTTTAAAGACTCAACGATTGAGACAATATTTGATTCAGAGTGGTCCTTTAAATTAAAGTTTTTGGTAATCCACTCTTTGATTGTAAATGTATAGGCTAAGACGGACGTAATTGAGTAGCGCATATTCTCGTCTCCGGATCTGCTACTATCTCCAACTATTGTACGTCCTTTGTGATTTTTTAATTCGGATTTAACCTTCCGTTGAACCGAACGTGGTTCCAGACCATAGAATTCAGCTGCCTTTAGCGAGGAACGAAACTTCCCTTCAATAACTTGTGTCGCAATAGAACTTGCGAAAGCTCGAGAAATGGCCATTTTGGATATCTCGTTCTTTCGGCACTGGGTTATGAGGAACTTTATAGTACCTCTATAAACGCCAAATTGAATTGCAAGCTTAGTGCAGGACAGGCCTTGACCATGCAGCTTAACTATTTCTTCTCTTTCAATGGTGGAAAGCGGAGATTATCGCTCTTCGGTGGCAATCCAATCACTGCTTAAGAGGGATTTAGCCTTCCATAAACGCAAAATATCTTGCGGAACGCCCGATAGCTGTTCAATCTCTCAATACTTTTTCATTTCATCGAATAAGGATTGAACCAACCTTTTGATCTCAAGAGAAAATATCTCCCTCGCCAAGGTGCCTCCTTGCCAAGTGTCGCATTTTCAGAGGGCAGTTCATTTTACGCTATTTTAATTTGTCACGTAACATTCTCTCTGCGCTCTACGAACTCTTTCCAAACCTTAAGGAATGCCGGTCTAGACATGTCAAATGCAACCTTAACTCAGGATTTAGCCTATAGCTATCCATATGACAGTAAAAGGTTAATTATCACTTTGATGCCAATTAACGAGGAACAAATGAAAGAACTTTCTATTATCCTCGCAGAAGCTATTAAAACGTCGAAAACAAAATGGCTAGTTAATTTATTGCCATTCTGTCTACAGTGTGATTGCGACCTGCCTAGTTTAAAAAAATTAGCTGTCTTATTGGACATTCAAAATATAAAGGTAGAAGTTTTACTGAAAATTGCAAATGAAGAGGCTATAATTTCCTTTTTCAAAGGCACGGACGTTTTCGTAAATGTGAGGTATCACGCTTCATTAATAAGTTTAAGACTAAATAAACCAACGATAAGTATTGTCTGGGATGATTACCCTCATTATCGTAATAAAATTAATTACTTATATCGTGATAAAAAAGAAAACATGGACATTATCGACAGCGATAAGCTATCTTTAAACTATCATGACGAACTGTTATCTATCTTTGGTTCTTTTCTTCGTGCGATATGACACTCAATAAACATGAAAACATCATAATTGGAGGGAAAAAATGATTTCCGTTATTGTTCCTGTCTACAACGTGGAGAAATACTTAGGAAAATGCCTAGACAGTATTTTGGCACAGACTTTCACTGATTTTGAACTAATTTGTGTTGATGATGGATCTACCGACGATTGTCCACGCATCTTGAAAGAGTATAGTCTAAAAGATAGCAGAGTACACGTCTACTCCAAAACAAATGGAGGAATTTCATCTTCTAGAAATTTTGGCTTGGACAAAGCTACAGGTCAATACGTTTTCTTTATGGATTCCGATGACGAGCTGTATCCTGAATCTCTTGAACTTCTTTATACCGCTATAAAGAAAGAAAATACGCAAGCCGCCGTCGGCTCTATCAAAGTCGAATATGAAGCAAATGAAGAGCTCAGAGACTCAGACACAGCCTACTATACAATAATGAGGTCGGGAAAGGTTAAGTTGACGGATAAGATAATTTCTGATTTCCATTGCTCAAGTTGCGGGTGTTTGTTTTTAGTAGATATTATCCGGGATAATGCATTGAGGTTCCCTCTCGGGCTTTTTTATGAAGATGCTTGGTGGCATTGGGCTTACTTCAGCCAAATAGAGTCTGTCTCCTTCATCAACGTGCCTGTATACAAATATATTAGGCATCCTGTCTCAATAATGGCTAATACATTCAACAAAGGTGATAAACGAGCCATCCAACATTTGTTCATTACAGATAAACTCTTTGAATACTGGCAATCTAAAGATCAACTACATCAACGGAAAAGCACAGCCTCTAACTTGTTAGAGAGTTTTTTTTGGTTCTCCTTTAGATATTCGCCGCAATCTGAAATTCCGTTTGTAATAAGTGAATGTTTAAAAATAATTAGGAAATACGATTTACCTGTTGAAAACAATACGACTTTGGCATCTATTAACAATGGAGAATTGCGGTATTTATTCCCATCTGGATCGACACAAACAATTGATCCAAGTTATGCTAGATACCTTCAAATTAAGGCCTTTGTCGATCAAGTATTGCCAAGGAATTCCAAAAGAAGGAAAATTAGCTACCGAATGGCACGGCTAGGTTATAAATTTTTAAAAAAAATTATTTAACAGTTTTGCTCAAGGGGCTCTGAACAAAGGAAAGATAACCCAAGTTTGAGATTTTCCCCTCCCTTTGTTTGGCGTCAGTAAGCAGGCGTACTACAAGATTCAGAAAAGAGGCTCTTCAGAGGCAGAATCGAGGTGTCTAATCGAGGAGCTAATCATTGAGTGCTGTAAAGAAGTACGCAGCGTGGACCCGAATATAGGCGGAAAAAACTGTGGACAATGTACTCTCAAAAGTTTCCTGGAAGATTGCATGTCGGACGAGACCGGTTCGCAGACATTCTTGCAGACAATCATTTATAACTGCGGCAGAAGAAAAGAAAACCGAGAACAACCGATTCACAGCATAATCTGACAACTTATCCAAACTTAATTAAGGACCTAATACCATATCGAGCGAACGAGATATGGGTTAGCGATATTACTTACGTACCAATTAAAGTAATGGATTGGGAATTGGAGTTTACATATTTAGCGCTAATCACAGATGCAGACTGTAGGCAGGAAACTAGGCTCTGACCTGAGCAATAGAACCGCAATCAGCGCACTAAAAATGACACTCAGTCTATGGATAGATGTTAAAAAAGAAAGCTTGATTCACCACTCAGATCGGGGGGGGGGCAGTATGCAAGCAAAGAATATGTTGAATTACTTCGAGCATTGGGCATATGTATAAGCATGACTGAAAACGGAGATCCAAAAGAAAATGCAATAGCTGAGCGGATCAATTCGACAATCAAAAATGAAATGTTGGGGAGTCGTAGGTTTGAAACTCACGAGCATTGGAGTAAGCGTTGTTTGAAGTGATCTCTTTCTGCAACGAGTGCCGACCGCATTTAAGCAATAACGTACTAACTCCGGCTGGAAATTATCCGCAGCGTGGACACCATAATCCTTATCGTGGACACGCTGCGTTTTTCCTTATTTAACTCCTGTTCTCATGGACGGACCTTTCACCTCAATTCTTATTACATTTTGCAGAAAGCGGTCCATAAATGCATCTGCAAATGTTGCATCGGCGATGTAATCACTCCAGCAATTAACTGGAAGAACCGTCGTGACCAACGTACTCGCCTTGCCTGACCTAGCCTCAATTAGTTCAACCAAGTGTCCTTTGCACCTTGGATCAAGTTTTCCGAGCCCCCAGTCATCCAAGATAAGCAAGTTGAACTTGGCATATCTGTTTATAAACTCGGGGATAGAAGTCTGCGTTAGCTCAGTAGCTCTAATTTCATCTAAAAGCAGAGGCATCCGGACCATCTTGACGTTCATTCCGGCGCAGCAAGCTGAGTTAGCCAGAGCCGAAGCAATCCATGTTTTCCCCACGCCGGCTTTGCCAACGATTAGACAGTTTTGAAATGCACGTATCCAATCACAAGTGGCCATAGAGTTCAGAACCTTCTTATCCAGCCCTCTGGTCGGTTTATATTCAATCTTGGACACTAGAGCATCTTTGTGCCTTAGCTGAGCGTTTTTTAATCTGCGGTCTAAGCTCCTAGTATTACGGCCACTATCTTCTCTTCTTAAAGCTCTGCCCATCCATTCCAGCTGAGACAAGTTTAGATTTTCTGGGTTTGACAGCAGTTCATCGATTTCCTGCGCCACGCCCGGAAGACGGAGTGTTTTGCAGAGTCGTTTAATTTCTTCTTGGGTATTAGCGATTGGGTTATTCATATTTCCTCACGTTGTTATGGCTTGGGGTTACGTAGTCGTACTCTTCAGAGGGATTACCGCTAAAATTAAAGTTGGTTTGGCGTAATCGCTGTTGTTCCTTCAACTCAACTAACTCTTTCAGGAATTTGTAGGAGAACTGACGGAACTCGATTGCCTCTGCCATTGCTTCGGTTAGTATCTCGGGGCAGTACATATATAAAAGTTTTCGGGTGACTGCGTGTAGCCGTTGACGGCTCACAAAGTCACCCGAATTTGTCCAGAGTTCGTCGACATAGTTTCTGGCAACGGCTTCTTGAACTCCCTTTTTAACAAACTGAGATACAAAGTATTGGGGCTCACGCCTTCTATTCTTCTCACTTTCTGTCAAATGTGCTTCAAGTATGTGAGTCTTACAGCCTCGTTCTTCATAACAACGTTGGTGGCAGCCAATCTCTTTATGGGTATCCGCATCAAAGATCCGGACTTCTTCGTCTGAGAGCCTTACGTTTACTTTTTTATGCACGTAACTGGCCGGAACGCTATAACGATGCCCTTTATCGCGATGGATCTTTATGCAGTGAGACTTGTCCACGACGAGGATAAGCCAATCACAAACTTCATACTTTGTCTCGGGCAACGGATTTAGCAGAGGTAATTCCTCCTCTAAAAAACGTTTTTCTCTGCTGATTTGCTTGGCCGCAGATAGTGGTCTGGCGTTTAGTTCTACAACTTTTTCTAAGATTCTTTTGTTGAGATGCATTAGGTTCTTAGCAAACACGGGACCAGCGCTCTCTAACTGGCCTTGAACCCACGTTTGTACAAGCCTTACTGATGCTTCAACTCGATTCTTTTCTTTAGGGCTGTAGGGCTTACAGCTCCACGGAGTAATGTTGTAATGATCACATAGATCCTTAACAATGGCTGTTACAGTGCCTTCTTCTTTACTCGCCGTTCGAACTAAGGCCTTCGCATTGTCAACAACAAGAACTTTCGGACAGCTACCGCAGAAATCAAAGGCTGCAATGACGCCTTCAACCCAACTGGCGGTTTTCTCATCTGCTGTGGCATAAGCAAATAAATAACCGCTGTATGGCAAACATGCTACAAATATGTGGGCTTTGTGTATTTCTCCATGTTCATCAATCCAAGGTAAAAGATCTCCGGAGTAGTCGATTTCCATCTTCTCCCCTGCAATGTAAGTGTTATTTGTGATGACGGGAGCGCCTTTGTTTTCTTTACGCCATTCTCGATACTTACGGCAGAAATACGGATAGGAAATGTCAAATGATGGCTTCTGCGATAGAAGCGATTCGTAAGCAACAAGAAGATTCACATGCTTGTTGTTCAGCCACTGACAAATACTTTCCCAATCAACATCTTTGAGATTTTTAAGTGCCTTTTTGCGAGGATAGAGCTTTAGAAGAAGAGCCTTATCGCTTAGAGGACACAGCTCATCAACGCTTTGACCACTAGCATGAATTCTTTTGTTTAGCTTATTAACAACGCTTTTTGAAATTCCAATAGTAGAGGCGATAAATCGACAAGATTTTTTCTGCTGAAGCAGGGTAAGGATTGCACGGATTATTGATACAGGTAGTCGCATAAAAGCTCCTTTAATGTTAAAGAGCTTTCAGGGTAGCTAAACAAAATATCAGGTGTCCACGATTAGGATAATTCCCACTCCGGCAAAGGCTGCAGCTTTAAGAGGAGAGTTAAAGAAGCATTGGAAATCACGTAGGGAGGAGTATCTAAGAGGTAGATAGTGAAGTAAAATTCGTTCACTCCTGCTTTCGGTTGTCAGTAGGCAACACCTACTGGCAACCGATTTCAGGAAACGCCAACTTTGAGAACACTGTTCAAATGATTGATAGAATTCACGCTGCCGCTCACGACATCAATATTCAGCATCGCCTGAGCAATACTGCACAGCTTTTGGAAAGAGCCTCTCAAATCCGTCGGCGTTACAACCACTGACACACTAGAACTCTCCTTAAACAAGATATTCATTTGCTCTGCACCTACAGAATTGTTCTGAGCAGTGCAACAGCTGCGTCGCCAGCATTGCTGGCATGAAGCTCAAATTCAATGCCGTCTACTCGATATTTAAGAACGGCTGACTCATTGGAATCCGCTGTCGCTGACTCCAGTGTAAATACACTGATTGAGCTCTGTTCTTTGAAGGAGTTGTTCAACACGCAGGGAAGGTTCTGCCCAACAATCTGAGGATGAATCCGCTTGCCGGTTTCCTGTCTTATTCTCTCCAACACCTCAGTGCTGTTAAGGTACTTTCTTCGTGCCAGGGTTTCATAGTGCGCCCAAGAAAATCTCGCTATTTTGTCCTCCGTTAAAGTACGTTAGACAAGTATATGGCGAGGTTTTAAAAAGTAAAATTATGCGATGAGACGCTTACTTCTCATCTCGCCGTATGCTCTAGTTTTAAGAAACAGACGGCGAAATTTGAGAAATAAAATTATATTAAAAAAAGACTACTTCGAATAACAATAGGCCGTTATTTGGATAGTTCATAAACCTGTCCATGCCAATCCTCATAGATTACTTTTGCATCTTTTAAATTTAATTTTTCATTGAGATACTTTATAATATTCTGTTTGTTACAGAATCTTGAAATAACTATGAAAACGCGATCGATATTTTTCGGAAGCTTTATTTTAGATATATTGTTTTCAGTTATCATCTCAACTTCTTTCGCATTGATGAAAAAATTGAAATAAGCCATTGTCGGCCACCAGAACTCGTTTTTATCAATATAAATTATTCTGGAATCTTGTGTATTTTTAACTAATTCAATAGCCTGACCTTCTTTTTTATGTATCCAGTGAATGTTGTTTGTTCTAATATTCGAAGCACTAAAAGATAACAATATTAAGAAAAAAATGAAATACAAAGTAATTTTCTTTTTTATTAACAAGCCAGAAATATTAAAAAAAATAGAAACTGCAACGAGGTCTAATAATGGTACTACAAAATAAATATATCTCACATCGGTAATAGATGAAAGTTGAACAACAAACAAATAAGAAATCAAAGATGCTAAAAATATTATTCCGATGAGGATCCGATCACTTGATATTTCAAAGCGAAGATAAGGTTTAAAACTAAAATCACAAATCACCAAGAGTCGCGATTCTGTTTTGCTGTATTCAAACTTAACAAATTTTCTCAATAATAAGAATAAAAGGAGAATAGAAGATAGTCCAAATAACAACAAAAAAATAGATTGTGAAAGCTGAGCATTTAAATAATAATCTACTTTTTGTATAAAACCTGCACTTCCAAAATTTGAGAATGCTTCTTTTCCACGATAACCATCAAAAATGTGATGTAATGAAGGTGTAAAACATATAATTGAGGAAAATATACCTAACAGTGTGCAAGAAATAAAGATAAACAATTTATTGTATTTTTTAATTAATAACAAAAAAATACAATAAAAAGCACTTATAAAAAATGCGTAAATTACAAAATAATATTGAGTATGAAATCCCAAAAAATACGATAGTGTTATTGCAACACACAAAGCAATAGGAATCCTTTTTTTTCTGTCAAACAATATAATTAGATAGGTAATAAGGAGAGTGAAGAACGTCAACAAAGCATACATTCTTATAATTAAGAATGTAGATAACGCACTGACAGAAAATCCATAAAATGCTACTATAAACAGTGATATTATTTTATCTTTTATTAACTGATTAGAAATCTTCCATAAAATAAACTGATTTCCTGCAAAAAATATAAAATTAAGAATTAACCCTTGCCATTTTGAGAAAACTCCCCTAGTTAAAGAAGAAATCGTATGAAATAAATAGTAATACAAAGGTGGATGAACATCTGCGGCCTGAGATGCGAAAACTGAGCCATATTCAAATTTCTGATCTGGTTGTACAGTTAACGAATCTAGAAAAAAAGAGCTCGGAAGCCATCGGCCAAAATAGTCTTTTGCATCTCCTATAAACGGAAACATATATGAATTTGAAAGGTTATAGCTCCATAATTCATCAATAAAAAAACCTTTTTTTTGGTTACCAAAATAAAAAAGGAGTAAAAGTTGTAGCAATACTAATGAACAAAATAAAATTGTAAAATATGCATTTTTTTTATCATTGTCATAAATTTTATTTATCATTTTTTCGCTCCCCAGATGTCTTCAAAATATACCTAGGTCTGTTCTTTACCTCTAAGTAGATGCGACCTACATATTCTCCCAACACGCCAATTGACATTAATTGAACTCCTCCTAAAAATAGGATAGACACAATGATTGATGCGTACCCGCTAATCGGGATACCCAGAATAACTTTTTGGAAAAAGAAATAGACTGCCATCACAAAGGAAAACAGAGATACAATTAGGCCGAAGTACGTGGAAATTTTCAGTGGTGCAGTAGAAAAGCTTGTTATTCCTTCTAAAGCAAAATTCCATAATTTCCATGCATTGAATTTCGATGAGCCGGCCTGTCTCGATGCTCTTTTATATTCAACAACATCTGTTCTGTTCGAACCGGGCCAAGCAAATATTCCCTTCATGAACAGATTTTTTTCTGGCATTCGTTTAATATTTTCTACGACCTCTCGACTCATCAACCGGAAATCGCCAACATTCTCTTCAATTTTTGGCTTACTAACCAGATTATGGAGACCATAAAACCACAGAGCTGTTTTTCTTTTTAAAAAACTGTCTGAGCTTCGATCAACCCTCTTAGCTAAAACTACATCTGCACCATCAATAAATCTCTCAATTAATTTTTCGATGACTTCGGGAGGATCTTGAAGATCTACATCAACAGGAATTACAGCATCACCTTTAGCGTGTTCTATCCCGGCTATTAGTGCCGCTTCTTTGCCAAAGTTACGAGTAAAAGTTAAATATGAAACCAAAGAATCTTTGTCTTTAAGTTCCTTAAGTCTTTCTTGCGTTCCATCCGTGCTGCCATCATCGATAAAAAGTATAGCAATGTGAACGTGTGAAGAAGTTTGATAAGTTGCGCTATTTAAATCAGGTTGAGTATTTTCTTGAGGAGAGTCAATAATTTTTTTAATCCTGTATTGCTGATTACCCCCCCTAACAGCTCTATATCTTTTTCTTTTCTGTGTAATTTATCATCATCTTCTTCCTCAAACGTTAGTTTATCTTTTGTTGAATTTGGATACAAAGAACGAATCTTTTTATAAAAGAGAGGAATTGATTCCTCTTCATTAAGAACGGGTACTATTAATGTTATCAACATGTTGATCAACGTTGTGTTCTATATACAACTAATTTTGACAATGTAAAATTGATTGCTAATCCTACTACAGATCCAACTGCAATACCTATCACAGGATAGTCTTTAACAATTTCAACATATTCCATCAATCCAATAAAACTCAAGTAATTTGCCGCGCCCCCTATTGCCATTGATGAGAAATAATAAATAAATTCTTTTGACATCGAACCTTGGAACTTTTTATCATTAAACGTGATAGTCCTGTTAAATAGCCAGGTAAATATTACTGCTACAAAAAAACTTATAAATCTTGCAATATAAAAAGCGAACAAAGTTGATAAAAGGTAGTACGTTGCAGAATCTATTAGAAAACCAAGGGTTCCGGAAACGCAAAAAGAGATGAATCTCGTAAAATTATTTTTTTCTTTAAGGTCTTCCACTTTCTCGCTTCCTGAAATTCTTCTATTTTTTCAGAATAATAACTCTCATTAACGTTTAATGCCACTAGTGCCCAAAATAAATTTTCACAATTGAGATAACCCAGATGCGAACATGCTGGCCATCCGATAAAGTTGTTTTTTGCCAAATAAACAAACGGAGCGCCTGCATGCAGAGAACAACGATATCTATGTTTGCCCAACTTGTCCGGCTTATGGGCGGAAAAATTGAGTTTCAAAACTTGATTACGCACTATCAATCCAACAAAGGGGCCAAGAGGCTTACGACGTGGAGCCAATTTATCGCAATGCTTTTTTGCCAACTCACAGGGGCAGATTCATTACTGGAGATTTCCGACGGCCTCTATTCGAGTCTAGGCAAGCTCAGTCACATAGGTGCGACAGCAGCATGTCGATCTACCCTGAGCTACGCCAACAGCAAGCGGCCTTACAAACTTTATGAGGACTTTTATTTTGTCTTGCTGAAAAAATTTAGACTCGAGATTCAAGGGCGTCTGGAAAATAGGTTCACTAAGCCGGTCTTCAGTCTGGATTCCACGACAATAAGCTTATGTTTGCGTTTGTTTGAATGGGCTCAGCACCGAAGGCGTAAAGGCGGAATAAAACTTCACACGCTTTTGAACAACGATACTTCACTGTCGGAGCTCATCGTGGAAACGCCGGCAAAGACGAGCGATATCAAGGGAGCCAAAGGAATATTAGAGGATATTCCCGCCGGTTCTATCGTCGTTATGGATAGGGGGTACAACAATTACTCATTATTCCAAAGACTGATAGATAAAGGGGTTGTGTTTGTCACCCGCTTAAAAGACAACGCGCTGCATACGCCGCTTCGTCAGGGTCTTATTGAGGCTGATCCTGAAGGATGTTGGGGTCTTTATGAGATGAAATTCACTGGACTTAAAGCCAAAGAGCATTGCTCGGATACAAGCTTTAGAGTCGTACAATGGCCGGACAAAGAAACAAACCGTTGGTTTGAATTTCTTACCAATAGCAAAGAATTGAGCGCCACTGAGGTGGCAGATAGAGCTTTTCTTTAAGCGCATCAAACAAAACCTAGTCATCAAGAGCTTTGTCGGAACTACTGAAAATGCCGTCATGACGCAGATTTGGACAGCTGCCATAGCGATCTTGCTATTTGGGAACCTCTGCGAAATAAGAATCTGTCTTCCCAACCTCCTTTGAAAAGGCATCCTTCACTGAAAATTAGGTATTTTTTTCTGATATCAGGTAGTTAACCCCTCTTTATTGATCGATTTATTCTAAAAGTATTCCGTACAGACACACTTATCCTATGCAAAACTCATTTTCCTCATTTTCGTTCGTTTTTCATAGCAAAGTGCGGTAAACATATTAGCGATAGATACCAACATTGTTAGCCTTGCTGTGTTTTTAGCCAATCCCCGATAACGAACTTTTCTATAACCGAATTGAATCTTTATCCGATGGAAAGCGTGTTCGGCCTTACTCCTGATTGAACTAAGCCTCTTTTCTTGCACTACCTTAGCTTCCGGGAGCTTTTTCCGCTGGCTATATCGTTTTGCCGCAGCGTAAGTGACGTGCTCCGGGTCTGCGATCTCGCGTTTGTCCATGTCGAGATATCCCGCATCTCCTATGACTTCCCAATCAGTAGGACTTCTTAATTTATCAACCTGAGTTATATCGTGAACATTCGCCGCTGTCGTTGTCACGCTATGAAATGACGTCGCTGACTTTGTCCACACCGATGTGAAGCTTCATCCCAAAATGCCAATTGCTGCCTTTCTTAGCCGAACGCATTTCCGGCATTCTTTGTCAAACTCGGTGCCTCAATAAAAGAGCCGTCAACTATCATTCCCTTGCTAAAAAGAAGACCTCTTTGAGTTAACTGATGTTTGAATAATAAATCGAAAATCTGCTTATCCAAGCCGTTTCTTTCGAGTAAATGGCGAAAGCGCAGAATAGTGGTCTTATCCGGACATTTTGAATTCATTGCCAGACCTACAAATCGTCGAGATGAAAGAGAGTCACAAAGCGTTTCTTCACACATCGGATCGCCCAAATTGTAGACAAGCTGTAGAAAGTGTACGCGAATCATGAACTCCAACGGATACGGCTGCTTGCCGCACTTACCCTCACTGTAGTAAGGACTAATCAGAGCACACAAATCCTGTCAAGAAATGATAGCGTCCAATGTCTCAAGGAATTTAGTTCTTCTAGTACCGCCTAACTGCGGAAAGGTTTCTGCAAATAAGTCAGCAAACGAGGGTGCTTTAATCTTCATAGTCGTAACTTAATATAGTACGGTAATTATACCATATAACCCACCTTTTGCGCAGAGTTTCTTTATATTACCCTTCTATGAAATAAATTTATATTTTTCCAGTTTAGCGAAATTATAACTATTTGAAAAACATTAATATAAATCAACTGTTAATACTTTATTGCTACTATCCATCAAAATAGTAACCCTACAAAAATACTTGACAAGTCATCAGATCACAGCCAATACGACAAAACTTAATTAAGACAAAACCCATCCAACTTAATTTCAGAACTTGTATTTACGTAACATTAGATAAAAGATAACCCTGAATTAACAATTCAATCTCTTTCCATCTATAGTCTTATAAATTCTCATTTCTTAACAATCAATTACACGAAATTTTCTTTAAGTTTGCGGAATCTCGATTCTTCAAATAGATTCAAATTTAAACTCAATTAATCAAGTAGTTATTTATGTTTTAATTTTAGAAATATAAAGTTAATTTTAAAAATTTTGACCCAAAATATCTGTTTTTTATTTTTCTAACCCTCTGTACAGTTCGATTCGTCAGCGAGACGGCCGACGCAAAAGGATTCCCCGATGCAAACGCCGTCTCAGCGAAACGATGCTTAGATCTCCTCGGATTTCACAAAGCCTGTTTCGTAAGACCGGGACTTGGAGCTGCATGCAGCTCTGTTTTAAAGAAGCTCGCTTTTTTAAACAAACGAGAAACGGCCGAGTGTCATCACAGGAAGTTTTCTTTCATGAATGTGAACGATGCTCGAGAGATTCACTTCTATCTTCGATGAGTAGAGGCTCTGAGAAATGGAGGTGCATCTCTTGATAGTGAGCCTAGAGCGAATCAGGTCTTCGGACCACGATTCAACCGAAAGTTGTTTATAAACACTTTCACACCGATCTCACTCGGGAAAGATGCAACAGCAAAT
Organism: Parasutterella muris; assembly: GCF_009767915.1. Taxonomy (GTDB): domain Bacteria; phylum Pseudomonadota; class Gammaproteobacteria; order Burkholderiales; family Burkholderiaceae_F; genus Parasutterella; species Parasutterella muris. The sequence goes on along the minus strand of NZ_WSRP01000010.1, from coordinate 46,916 downwards.
TTTCCGACCAGAGATCGAAAAAGGTCGGCGTAGTTCGACCGATTAACTAATGCTACTCTAGGCAAACTTATTTTTTTGAACCCGGGTAGACAGTCGGCAGTCTGTCTCCCACTTGGTAATAAGGATAGATATATGAACGAAGATACAGCACTGCTGTTTCCAGCTCAGGCTGCGAACTTACTAAGTTCGTTTCCGAAGAAGACTAATGATGATCGGAAAGTCCGGATCGCGTGATTGACCGCTGTGAACGATTGGAAAACATTAAAGGATCTTCTTCCGAACTTCGGCCAAGAGTCGGAGCTGTAATTCTTAGAGAAACCTTTGTCAGGACTAATGTTTCCTCATCTTCGGACTCGGAAAATCCGAAGACGGAATATTAGTTAGGCGTAAAACCTACTGTTCACCCGGCCATTAGTCGAAAGATATACAGCTGACAATCTTTCTCATTTGAAGAATTACCTATTAGTGTATCTAACTTATTACCTGTGAATGTCCGGCGGTGTTTTTCACCGCCGACCATTCCAAAGCAGGCAGCAAGATACTCAAAATTAGATCATTATTAACCATAATAATTTTGAAAATACAATAATTAGACACGTTAAAAATTTCTTATCAGCTTGAGATAAACAGTATTTTTTTGTTTTGATATTAATTAAAGGTGGTCCTTATGATTCAGAACATTAATAAAAGTTGTCTTGGCACCGGTCTAATTTTCGGCATTTGGGACGTCAACATGCTTTGTATCGCATATGAGTATCGATTTAACAACACACTGATAAACCCGCCCACGCAACTGCTTGAACCTACGAGTCCTATGATTTTGTCCGCTTCAATTCCCTTCTCCTTGCTGCAGCTCGAAGAGCTGCCGACGGTAAGCTACGTTGAAACAAAGAAACAGCGTCCTTCAAGACATATGCTTCACGCCTTGATCCTCGCCTATTCTTTGAACGACAAGGTCAGCATCGACAAATACGAAGGCGATATCGAGCGGCTGGTTCCATCCTTAAAGAAGGGCTCCTCACGTTTAATGTGCACTGTCAGAAATTGGGCGTTTATCTACTACGCACTTCAAGCCAGGTGCAGCAACAGAATGATCAGCGCGATGCTCTTTGACTTGAGCGGCTCTCAATGGCGCTCCCTGCAGGCACGCTTTCTGAAGCATATCGAAGAATCCGAATACTCGGAACTTTCCAATCCTTGTTGGGACGAAATTTCTGATCGTATTTGGAAGTGCTGTACAAGCTCAAACTTTAAATGTTCAGAAGTTACGGGCTGCATCGATTTTCTGGACTCAACATTAAAGCTCAGAGGAAGTAAGAAGTTCAACACAAATGAACTGATAAACCTCATTAAGCTTTGGAATACCAACCTATCTTCCAGGTCACAGCGCCCTGATTCGTACTTTAAAGGAGATTTCTCTCAATTTTTGAAGATCTACTCTAAAGATCTTATGGGTAAGCACTTCAGCTTGACACATAAAGTGATTAGGAAGGACGGAACTACTCGCACGATTGTTGAGCCGAATATTTACGGTCAAAAGATTCCTGCCAACGTTGTGAATAAAGACTCGGTGTATTTCTTCATGGGGTTTGCTGCATGTCTGGCTGTACTCTGCATGAAAAAATACGATCTGTCTGAAAAGAGTGCCGCTTTGGTCTCGCTTTACACGCTTAAACACTCTCCATTCTTTAATTATCAGCCCGGAAAAACTTCAAAACAGTCATCCCTGTGGCCGCAGTTCATCAATAACAACCATCTGGTCGCAATTATTTCCAAGGTCCAGTCTTTTCTGAATTACTTGAAACAAAGTGCGCATCACGACGGCCCGTTCGATTATTGCGCCTGGGCGCTCAAAGGTTTTCCCGATAAATGGAGTGAAAAGTATTTAAACCAAATTCCCTCAACAGAAAAAAATTCTGAACTGATTAAGAACTTCTGCGGAAGTTTTAACAAAAAACACTTAAAGAACACGTCACATAATCCGCATCGGCACTAAGGTCTTTCAATGAATCACCGTCTTTCCGCTTGTCTACAGCCGCTTCTGCCTTTAGAAGTCACTTCTCTCGACAGTTTCGAGAGAATGATTTCTGCATGGGCGGACAATGACACGCTGCCAACAGCTGTTGAACTGATTTCTTCGATAGCCAGGCGAGTACAGCGGCTTCCGCTCTCTGACGGGGATTCATTTAAAGAACCCCTTGGTTATTTTAATTTTGCGCTGATGAGTGCTTCTCAGGCACTCTATATCCTGAGAGACACAATTCTCTATTTTCATCTTCCACTCAAGAACAGAGAACAAGCTATCTTTTCCATTAAGCTCGCAGTGGTGATTATGGCTTTCTATAATCCGCTCCCTGCTCTAATCCGCTCCTTTATTATTCGTTCCAATAGCGAAGACGTGTTTGACTTTTCTGAGCGCCTGCTTGATTTCTTTAAACGAAATGACGGATGCACACTGTCTTTGCTGCGCAATAGCGGCTGCAGCGATCGAGATGTTTCTGCGCTCGCCCTTTTAATCGTCTGCCAGGATGTTTCTGAAAACATCTGGCGACTCATCCGTGCGGGCGGTGACAACGATTTGATCCCGTGTATTCATTCCTTTATCACGCTGAATATCCGTGACTACAAAGAGCACTACAGCGGCGTCACCGATGCGGTTCACCAAGCGCAGACTCTAGTCATCCAGAAAGATCTGGAGCGCCGTTTAGCCAGCGGTCCCGCAGGAAGCGCTTCTTTCACAACCGTATTTGCGATCGCTATCAACACGCTCTTCGAAGAAGAGCTGAGCGAATACTCCGGTGCAAATCATCAGGAGTACGTGCATTTCTATGAAGGTGAGGTTTTCGTCACAGAAAAGTTCTTCAGCTTGGTCCACTCCAAACTCAAGCAGCTTTTCCCGACAATTGACTGGGATCGCATCAATTCCATCTCCGGCGCTGTCCAGTGCGGTATTTTTGAATTGGAGCCTTCCGGTCAGATGTTCACTACGCGCAGCGATAAAAAGTCCGACACAGACACCGGATTCGTTCGCTCTCTTCGCTTAATCAATCCGCAGTGTTATTTTGCGCCAAGTTCCGAGTGGTTCAAAAAGTATCAGGATCACTGCAGCGCTTTAAAGAAAAAGATGGCAAAGGGTCGTGAACTTCCGATCATTTCTAAGCAGGAGATCGCCGAAGAAAGAGCGACGATCTGCACGAAGGAACACCGCATGGCAGATCCTGTGGGACCGCTTACTGAAAAAGCGATGAGAGAAAACAATTTCTTTAGTTCTCTATTTTTAAACGTCCTTCGCGAGAAGAGCCGCGAAGATCAAAAGGCTCGCATGCAGAAGAAGAATATGCGTTCGAGTATCTTCTGGGCAACCGCAAAGAAGAATTCCGAAGAAAGCGAAAAGCGCTATAAGGAAGAAGCGGCTAAATATACGACCGAGATTCAGCTGGAAGCAGGAACGCGCCTCTCTGAGAAGCTTCTTCCTAAAAAAGCTTCTAGCGAACAAAAGTCCGAACCGACTTCTGCAGAAGCTGAAGCATCCTCTTCTAATTGTCCTTCCTCAGCGCCTGAAGAGGCTAAAGGCAAAACGGATGTTGTTAAGACATGCGCTGCGAAATCTTCCGCTTCTGTTAATGCTCCCGCTTCTGATGCAAAGCTCAATGCCGCAGATAGCGAAGAAGATAAGGCGGACGTTTCCGGTGAATCCTCTCCTTGCAATGCTTCTGAATCGCAAGTGGAAGAAACAGAATTCCCTAGCATTCTGAACCGCCTTAGCCTTTCTCTTAAATATCTGTTTGCTCCGTCTCAAGACGTGGTTGATCAGATTGCAAACTCCTGCGTCAGATTAAAGGGTGAGAGTCCGACGAATTACGGTTCTGACAGCATCGACAGTGATACTGAGAACTCCATTGTCTGCTCTTCTAATGGTCAGTCCGCAGCTTCGCAGAGTGCTTCGCAGAACGCAGAAGCAGTTTCTGCTTCTGCGCCTAAGACCAGCGCCGAAGTTCGTCAGACTTTATCTTCCCCACAGTCTGAAGTCTCTGCCGACGGCCTTGCCGCCAAAGTGACTCAAACAGAACTTAACAGTCCTGTTAACGCGGAGAAGACCGATACACGAGTAGTCTGCAAAGCTGCCGCAGAAACAGATAAGGACATAGAAGCGTCAACTCAGACAAAGGCTTCTAGCCCTCCTTCTGAATGTGTCACCGCGTCTATGGTTTCTGATAAAGCGCCTGTTGATGCGGCCGCAACTGACGTTTCTGCAAAAGAACAGCCCTCAATTAATCCTTCGAACAAGGATGAAGACTTGTATTTTGATCCGGTCCCGCAGTCCCTTAAAGGTTCTGCTCGCCTCGAGGCTTCTGATAAAGCTGCGGATACTGCTGCCTCGTCTGAAGCAGTCTCAAAGAAAAAAGAGACTACCGTTAGCACTCTGTCTTCAAACGATCAAATGGAAACAACTTCACTTCTCAAAGCGAAGATCGATACTCCTGCTGCTTCTGATAGTGCGTCTGACGCTCAAGCGATTAGCAAGAATGCTTTAGCTGAAGACTCTGAGTTAGGGGAAGAGTATGTTTCTGAAGATGAGGAGTACAACGATGAGCCGGATGCGGTCAGCGGTTTAAGCGCGCTTGGGGATGAGGATCAAGACGAATTCTCAATCGAGCTGCCCTCGGTTTATGCAGAAGTCGATCCCGGCGCCGAACCTGAAAACAATTGTCCTCAATCCTTTAATACTCAGGAGTCCGTCGATTCTGACGAGAAAGCGGCTGGCTTCGCTCACAGTAAATCCGCAGCAAGCAGTGCCGGTAAAAGTGCGAACGCAGCCTGCAGCACTGCTGCTCAGGAAGCCGTTAAAACGTCTGTCATTAAAAGTCCTAGCGCTCCTGCAAAGACTAAGACAGCCGGCGCCTCCTCTAAGAAGACTGCCGCTTCTAAAACAAAGTCAGCTTCCGGATCGCAAACCGCCTCCGGCGCTAAAACCACAAAAACGAGCAGCGCTGCGGCCAAGACATCCTCGAAGACGACGAAGGCAACTGGTGCCGCAAAATCGGGCTCTCCCTCTTCAAAGGCCAAGGGAACGACCGGCGCCTCACGAGCAAAACCAGCCGCAACCTCTGCAAAGGCCACTGCCCCTTCTAAGACTCAATCAAAAGCAGCGGCTTCTAAACCAAATTCGGCAAACAAGAGTGCCGCGGCTAAAAAGAGCACGTCCGCAAAGAAAACCGGCACAAGCACTAAACAAACGAGCGCCGGAAATCAGAAAACCGCTTCAAAAAAGAAACTGAACCCAAAAATCAACCCCGTAACCAATAGCTGATTAACCGTTTAAACATCACTGATCTGTCATGAACTTCGAATTACATCCGAAGCTCTTAGCGAGCATATTGTCTCTAAAAGTCCGCCTGAGCCTTTTCTTAGGCTCAGAAGCGACCGCCGCCCTATTGGGTTAACCCGTCAATCGTCATCCTTTTAATGCTCCTATCTCCTATGAAAGAAGGCTTATTCTCCGAGTACGGTCTGATTTGTCTTACCGATCTGGACAAACGTCGGCTGAACAATCTCGCCAGAACCGCTTTGCTCACCAAGAACGCGGATGTCATTATTTCGCTTGGTGCTCAGCAGGTCATCAGCAGAGAATTCAAACCGGCGAGGACACACATGACTTGGAAAAAAATCCTTATCCAAAAGCCTCGCATCCGGTTTCCACGTGCCGATATGGATATCCCGGTGAAAAAGCATTTCGTGCACAACTGGGAGACCTGCTGTAAAAACTATCGCGCAACGCGCCGTCTCTGCAGCAGTCATTACCGTAAGCACTTCAGCAATACCGAAGTGCAGCGCTGCATTATCCATCGCTGGACGTATCAGGAGTTTGACGAAAAGCTTCGTCGTGCGGTCGAAGGCGGTGCGATCGAGCGCCTCTATCAGACAAAACCACTTGCTCCCTTGCGAACCCTTGTTAAACGTCTTTACTTTACAGAGCGTCAGGAGCAGAACTATTACAAGAAACTTCGTGCTCAGATGTTCCGAAAATTTACTCCGCATGAAATCCGCTGGATGCAGCGTTCCTACCGCTGGCGTAAAGTCGAAGCAGAACGCATTCATCTCAAAGCGGCTTATTTCAATGAGCGGCTCATTTATTGGCGCGAATACTTCAAAAGTCATCCGGAATTTAAAACCTACAAAGTTCGACGCGTAAGGGCCTGTCGAGACACCTACAACACGGTTTACTACAGAAATATGCGAGATAAATATGTACCGCGCGAAGCTTTTACGTATGGATTTATTCCGGCGACGCACACTGCTCCTATTATCTATCACGAACCCTCAGCATCATGAGAAACGAATCCTCTTTAACCCGTCGGCATTCTTTGCCTTACCGCACTGCGTACGAGATATACGCCGCTTCGGTTTGGCTCTTCGCGTCTGCCTACATGGCATACCTGCACGCGCAGCATGTTATGCCGCGCGAAATGTCTGCGCTTCTCTATATGGTCTGCATTGTGTTCGCGGTGAAACGCGGCCATGAGGGCTGGCTTATTCTGCGTGACAGAAGTCTGCTCTCAGGAAGACGGTTTGAACTGATGCCGCGCTCTAAGCTTCAAACGCTGATGCGACCTGACCATCTTTGGCTTGGATACGGTTTTGTGTGGGAACCGAAACACACGCAGAAACTGCATGAACTCTCCAGAATCAATCCCGCCTCTTTAATGCTCCCTGATTTTATGCATCGCTTTTTCGGGCGCGGTGATCAGTATCAGAAGAATGAAGAAATTGGTATGCCCTATATCCATGGACTTGAACCCAACGAAATCGAGCTTCATCGATTCCTTAAAAATTTTGAGGGCGGCACTTTAATTCTCGGAACCACTCAGGCAGGTAAAGGCGTCGCGCTCTGCAATCTCTTTTCTCAGGCAGTGTTAAGAAACGATGTTGTCATCTTCATTGACCCCAAAGGTTCTCCCCGTGTCTACGAGTCCTTCCGCAAAGCCTGCACTGCCGCCGGCCGCGGCGAGCCCCTCAACTATCATCCGGGCAATCGCGATAAAACCAAAGGCATTCGACTCGATCCGTTAGCGACATTCTCAACCGGCGCCCAGATCGCAACACGCATTATGTCAGTAATACCTGGGAAGCCTGACGCCTTTACTCAGTTCGCCTGGTCCTGCATTAAGACATTTGCGGACGCCTTGATTGAATTGAAGATCAAGCCCTCTTTAAAACTTCTTTCCAAGCATATCAATCACGGTATTGATGATCTGCTGCGTGATCTCCTTCTTGATCGTATTGAGCGCTTTGCAAGCGAGAATTGGAGGGAAGAAGCCCGATCTTTTATGGCGCCGATTAAGGAAGGCCGCCTCACGGAATCTCAAGAAGAGCTTCTTTTAATGGTCTCTTTTTACGAGCATGTGCTCGATAAAAAGGAGCAGACCCTGGTCGTAGACGAGTGTCTTAAAGTCTTCCATCACTCTAAGGAGCATTACGCCAAGATAACCGCCTCCCTAATGCCGATCTTTGCGATGCTGACAAGCGGGCCGCTTGGAGACTCGTTCTCACCGGACCCTAAGGACTCTACCGACTCCCGTCCAATCTGGAATCTCGAAAGTATTATCCTCACCCGCTCCTGTCTGTACTGCCATTTGGATTCTTTATCCGACAATATGATTGCGTCTGCTGTCGGTTCTATTCTCTTAGGCGATTTGGTCAGTGTAGCCGGTAAACGATACAACCTCGGTAAGACGGATATTCGGATTTCGCTCTTTGTGGATGAGGCGTCTAATGTCTGCAACAATCCTCTAATTGAAATTCTGAATAAAGGCGCCGAAGGCGGCATCTATACCACGGTAGCCATGCAGACGATTGCCGACCTTGCGCACCGATTAGGTTCTCAGGATGCAGCGCGCATGGTGCTCGGCAACTGCAACAATCTGATCGCGCTGCGCTGCAAGGATCGTCCGACTCAGGACTTCGTAACGGAGACGTTTGGCAAGACCTACATTCATCAGGTCGACACTACGCTCTCAACGCATGCGGACACGCACGCCGGTCTTCCTTCCTTTGAGGGCGGAGCCTCTCATAAACGCACCGCCGTGCGCGAAGAGATTATCCCGTCGGAATACCTAGGCAAGCTTCCGAATGGTCAGTTTTTCGCCTTCGTAGGCGGCGGCCATCTGCTTAAAGGCCATGTGCCCGTCATTACTGATTAAACGGATTTCATTATGTTTGCCCGCATCTTTATTATTTTGTTTATCCTGCTGCTCGGCTCGATTATCTGGTGGCCCGGTTTAGCCGACCATACTTCTTTTAATCGTCATGCTGAAATTCAGATTGATGACACCAGCCAAAAGCTCGAATCCTTCCTGAGTCTTGCAGACGTTGAACTCTCCAGTCTTCGCGATAGTGTCTCCTCCGCCCTCTCCAAAGTCACAGGCGGCGCATACCTTCCCGAGGCGGCTAATTTAGACGCCGAGCATGAGGCTCCGATGGAATCATTTTTTAATCGTCTTTGGTCTTCACCTTACTTTATGGCGTTAAAAGCCATGCTGGAACTCTCAATGATTCGTGCGGTGCTAGCGCTGATTTGGTTTGCCGCGCTCTGCCCGATCCTTTTAACTGTCGTATTCGATGCTTGGGTTGTCAGACGTCTCAAGTACGAAAGTTTTGCTTCGCACCACCCGACGCTCTATCAGACGGCTTTGAGCGCTCCGCCTGTACTGCTCACCTGCGCCTTTACCGTAATGCTGATTCCGTTTGCGATTCCTGTCTGGGTTTCTATGGTCTTTTACGCGGCGTTCCTTTTAAGCATCCATGTAATTGTCAGTAACTTCCATCGATTCGGATAATGAATACTCGCCCTCTTTTAATTGTTCTTTCAGCCTTAGCGCTAAGTACTTCCGTAAACGCGCAGGACTGCTTTGAGACACACGCGCTGGCTAAAGGTCTGGACGCGGATCTTTTACGAGCCATCGCGCTGGTGGAATCTTCGGGCAACCCGAACGCCGTCGGCAAAAACAGCTCCAGCGAAGATATCGGGCTGATGCAGATCAACTCTTCCTGGCTCAAGCGCTTTAACACCACCAAGAAAGAGCTATTGGAAAACGTCTGTCTCAATATCGAGATCGGAGCGGAAATCCTCTCGGACAATATGAAGCGCTTAGAGAACCCTTGGGAAGCGGTCGGCGCATATAACGCCGCCTGCACTCGTCTTAAAGGAGCGGACTGCATCTCAGCCCGCCAAACGTATGCGTGGAAAGTTTATCGGGCGCTCATGAGTTTATCGGACGCCAAACGGGACAAGTTAAGGAAAGTCTCCTCTTAATCGTCCTTCACCAATTCGTTGTCATGCTCTCCGCTTCTTATTGAACAAAAGCAGCGGAGCGGGGAGTTTTTTTGTGCTTGCTTTTGTTCATTCCCATTTTTTTGATCAATTATGAAATTCAAACTGAGTTCTAATGTCATTGCAGCCGCGTTTCCGATGCTGCTTTCTCTTACCTTTGTCGTCCTTGCCGCCGCGCTTCCCGAATGCGCGTTCGCTGCCGGCACCGATCAGGACTTTCAGAGCCTTTACGACATGCTTAAAAACTGGTCTCAGGGCACGCTCGGCCGTTCAATCGCGCTGATGTTCCTCTTAGTAGGCCTTGGTGTCGGCGTGGTTCGTGGATCCATCATGGGCGCTGTCGGCTGTCTTGCGGCCGCCATGGCGCTTTTCATCGGGCCGCAGATCATCGACAACATCTTTACGGCTCTTATCTAACCGTCATTCTTGGGTTCGGTCTTTTAGCCGAACCCAAGAAAAGGAATATCCGTCATGTCCCGTTACGATCCATCCTTTGTACCCAGAAAACTTGACGCACCCGCCAAGTTCCTTTTGTGGGATTTCGATCAGGTGGCGGCCGCTGCCGCCGGTTTCGGTATCGGAATCATCGTCAACTCATTATTGATCGGCGCGCTCGCTTCCGTCGTCTGCATGTGGGCTTACGTCCGTTTAAAGGCCGGACGACACCCCAGATACGGACTGCATTGTCTGTACTGGCACACGCCGTTTAAAACATTTAAGCGCACGCCGCCCTCCAGCAGGCGTCGATTTATAGGTTAATTCTCAAATGAATGTCCAGGAATACGTCTCCGAAGTCTCTTCCCGACTAGCGCTGCGCACTTCTGTGGTGTACGCGTTCGCAGCCTCCTTGGTGACTAACGTCGTACTGGCCGCAGGCATCGCGAGCATTGAGCGTCAGGAAAGAATCATTGTGCTTCCCGCAGAGACCACCAAATCCTTTTGGCTCGACAATAAAACCGTCTCAGCTGATTATCTCGAGCAGATGAGCATCTTTGCACTGCAGTTGGCGCTCAATAATTCTCCCGAAACGTTCGACTACAACGTCAAGAAGCTTCTTTCTTACGTTGCGCCGGAGGACAGAGGAGAAACCGAGCTTCAGCTCGTGAGCCAAGGCCGCCGCTTAAAGGCGAGCAACGCCTCGGTGCACTTTATGCCCGAGTCTGTGGAAGTGCGTCCCGCACAGCTTCAGGCTGCGGTCACGGGCTCGATTCGTCAATTTATCGGCAATAGTAAAACCTCCAGCATGCGAAAGTGCTGGATAGTTCAGTTCTCGTACCTCGGTTCCCGCCTCTGGATCAATACCATCCAAGAGTCCGACTGCAGAAAACCCTTTGAGGCGCTTTCCGAAGATCATAAGGGAGAGCCGTCATGAAGCAAACCGCAGTTTTCTTAATGCTCCTCGGGGCAACGCTTTGCGCTGAAGCCAAAGAAATGCCCAAAGTACAAACGCAGGCTAAAACCGACGCTTCCGTGTTAGCACCCGCTGCTTTTAAGCAGCCCAACCGTATCTATATCGAAAACGGCAGGATCGCTAAAGCGGTCGCTGATACACAAAGCATCCAGCTTGACCCGGATAAATCCACCGGATCCCTCTACTTTATTCCGCTCACTAAAGAGCAGTCTTCGATTTTTATCATTAGCGAAAGCGGAGAAACGCATGCCGTAACGATTTCTCCTAAAGAACGGCTGATCGCTCAGACAATCGCGCTGAAGGACACCAAGCTGCCGAATCCCCGTTCTCAGCTTTCTTCTAATGATCAGAGCGCTCTTCCTTATGAAGAGCGTGTTCAAAGAATCCTGAGAGCGATTCCGTCGCTCTCTCATGAGCATGCGGAAGTCCTTAAAGGCACGATCACGGACGGCTACCTGATCGGAAATCCGGTAGCCGCCTGGCGCCTCCTCGGTTTAAGGCTGGAGCGCTATCACTTAATGAATCAGACACAGGAAACGCTGCAGATCCGAGAAGCGGATTTTTACCGCCGCGGCGTTGTCGCAGTCGCAACCGAATCCACATCTCTTAAACCCAAGGCTTCAGCGGATCTGTGGATTATTAGAGAGGATGCGTCATGAGCAGCTTCTCAGAAAAAACAGAAAAGTTCAAGCAGTACAAAACCATTGTGATCGCGATTCTCCTCGCAGGCGCGGTCATCTACGGCGTGACTTCCTGCACTGAGAAAAAGGACGAAAGGCCGCCTAAAGGCAAAACCACGTCCACTCAGATTTCTATGGCACCGAGCCAGAACGAATACGAGCGGCATCAGGCCGTCTATAACGAGCGTCTGATGCGCTTGGAAAAAGAAAGCCGTGACGCTAAAAATCGTGAAGCGCAGCTTGAAAAAGACAAGCGACGCCTAGAAGAGCGTCTTGCCGCCTTAGAGCGCGGATCTAAATCCGGAGCTAAGACGCCGATCACTCACGAATCCAAGGACGGCTGGCCGCCCGCGGACGTGATTGGCAAGATACCTTCCTCTAATAGTCCCGTCAGGAAAGGTTTTAAAAGCGGCGCAGCGGGTTCTGCCGCGTCCCGGCGCTACATTGCGCAGGGCAACGCTAACCCTTCTGAGAAGGCGCCTCGTTTAACGGTCGTCAGTTTTGATGAAGCGCTTAACAAGAGTGCTGAGGTTTTTGGCAAAGCCGAAAAGGACGCTCGCGGTAAATCCCTCATGTATCTTCCGAGCGGCACATTTGCTCAGGCAAGACTTCTAAACGGCGCAACCGCGCCCACACGAGGTCAGGGATCCGGAAACCCGGTGCCGATCCTGCTGGAGCTCACCGACTCCGCGGTGATGCCAAACCTCTATAAAGCCGGCATCAAGCGCTGCTTCATGACTGCTAATGCTACGGGAGAATTGGCAAGTGAACGCGTACTGGTGCGTCTCGACCGACTTTCCTGTATAGACGAGAACGGCGGCGCCGTGGATAAAAAGATCCAGGGATATGTCTCGGGCGAAGACGGCAAGACCGGGCTTAGGGCCCGTTTGGTGACAAAAAGCGGCCAAGCGATCGCCAACGCGCTCTTTACCGGCACGCTCGCGGGTCTTGGCAAAGCCGTGTCACTCGCAAGCGAAAACTCCACCACGTCGATTACCGGCACGATCTCCACCACTGTCACTAACCCCTGGCGTGCGGGTGTCGGAGAAGGCGCCTCACACGCTATGGACCGTATTACCGACTACTACCTCAAACTCGCGAGCGACATGTTCCCGGTCTTAGAGGTGGACTCCGGTCGTAAGGTAGAAATCGTAATTTCCAACGGCCTTTCTATCGAACGCATCGATGATAAATAATTTCATTTGAATAAATATGATTAAATCAAAATTTTCTATTCTTTTAGTCTCCGCCCTAGGCACATTCAGCACTTTTGCTTTTGCGGGCGGCGCTTCCTGCGGCAATCCCGCCACGGTCGTTAAGACCGCCTCTGAGAGCACTAGCGCAGCTAAAGTTCAAGCGATTAAGTACAGCAACCTTTCGACAGAACTGAAACAGGCGGTAGAAAACTTTCAGGAGCGCTACCCTAAAACTCAGGTCAAGCTCTTTTCTTTAACGCCCGTTAAAGGCATCTTTGAAGCTTCGGTCGGCAAAGAAGTCATCTACTTTGATTCGAGCGCGCGGTTTCTCTTCTCCGGAAGACTTCTGGATATGGATCAGGGCGTTGATCTGACAGAAAAGCGCGTCAGGGATTTAAGGCGTATCGCCTTTAATTCTCTTCCGCTTGATAAAGCGGTTAAGACCGTTTACGGAAACGGCAGCAAAAAGCTGGCGGTATTCACAGACGTGGATTGTCCGTATTCGCGCAAACTAGCGCAGACGCTTAAAGATCTTAAAGACACGACGGTGTATACGTTCCTTTTTCCTCTGGAATCGATTCATCCGAAGGCCAGAGCGAAGTCAGACGCCGTCTGGTGCGCAAAAGACTCTTCCGCGGAACTCTCTAAAGCGCTTAAAGGCGACGATATTAAAGCGCTCGCTAATAATCCCTTATGTTCTTCCGTGGTGAGCGACGTGATTCGTTTAGCCGCTGAACACGGCATCGGCGGCACGCCCACACTGATCAATGAAGCGGGCGACCGAATCTCAGGCGCGCTTCCCTTAGAGAAGCTTCAGAACTTTGTTGACGCGCAGAAGAGCTGATCATCATGAAACTCAAACTCATTCTTTTAATGCTCTCTTCTGCCGCGCTCACAGGCTGCGGATCGATTACCGGGTTTTCCAACGCGAAGACGGATTTCGGATGCGCGGACCTTTCCGGAGGGCCGAGCTGCCGCAATATTTCTCAAGTGTATGCGGAGAATAATCCGGTCGCTCAGTCCGTCCCCGCCGAGCTCACCGCTGCGGTTCAGGATACGGTCGGAGAACGAAAGGACTTTGTCACGATTATTCCCGCAAAGCCCTGGTGCACGCCCGAGACAGTGCTTCGCGTGTGGCTCGCGCCCTTTACCGATAAAGAGGGCGATCTGCACGATCAGCGCTATCTCTATGTCCGTCTTAATAACGGCAGCTGGGATTCTGAAAGCGTGCAGTCGCTTGCCGCTTCTTCACGCATTTCTAAACCCGTCTATCCGCTTTCTTCAGAGAAAGAGCTGAGCAAGGAAGAAATCAAAAAGGAAAAGCTCAAGCAGCTTCCCGCACTTGGCTTTGGCGCCTCTTCTCATCCTCTTTAATTGTCTTAATCCTAATTGAGTGTACGCATGAACAACCGTCTTAGAAACCTGAGCGCGCGTCTTTCCAAGGCGTTTTCTGTCAAGCGCTTTGAGAGCAACTACACGAGAGCCGACACTATCGGGCACTGCCGCCGCAATTCCTCCATGCTCATCGATCAATTCGCACAGGAGCTCCCCTATGCGCACTTTGACGACTCTGACGGTCTGTGCGCTGTCTGCGCGCCGGACGGAAGTTTTGAAGGCATCGGCTACGTCATAGAAATCCATCCGCAGACAGGCGCGAACGACATGATGGCTAAAAGCCTGGAAGAAATGTTCGGCTCTGTTCTGGAAGAAGGCGCAGGCGTTCAGGTCTCGCTCTTTGGCTCTCCCTATATCGAGCCGCTCACAGAATATATCCGTAAGGCGGCTGTTGAACCGAGCGAAGACGACTCTCCGCTAAGATTTGAGCAGAAATCCATCATGCTCAGCATGGCGCACGCGCGGGCGGATTTCTTAAATCAGGGCGCGCTCCAAGCGCCCCACAAGGACCTTAAAATCCGAGCGCGCAATATGCGCTGCTGGATGTCGGTCGTGATCCCCACGAAACACCCCTTGGACGAGTGTGAGCGCGAACGCGCTAAAACCATTCGCGCTTCACATATGTCCTCGCTCTCACAATGGCACTTTTCTCCGTGGATTTGGAATAAACGCGCGCTCATCAATACCGTTTCGCAGATTCTTAATCCTCAGCGCATGCGCTCCGGCGAATGGTCGCCGGCGGAACCCGATCCCGCGCGTGAACCCCGCATGCAGTGTGTCTCGCGCGACACCCGCATTGACATGACCGAGGACGGCGTGCGCTTTCATTCAAAGCATATCGAGGATGAGGTGCTCGGCATCAGCTTTTCTCCGGTCAGTTATCCGGAGCACATCACGCTTGCCTCCATGATGCATGCCGCAGGCTGCGTTAAAGGAAGTTCCGCCGCGTTTTCCTCCCCGTTTCTGATCACCACTTATCTCAGCAAAGGCTCTTACGATAAGGGAAAAGCGGCCGCACGCCTTAAAAGCGCACGAGCCGAACAGATGGCCGCAACCGAAATCGCCCGAATGATCCCTTCGCTTCAGGATGAAGCTAGGGATTGGCGAAGCGCAATGGCTGCCTACGAAAGCGGCGAAGGACTGCTGCAGTTAAGTCATGAGGTCTTTGTGTTTGCCAAAGCTAGCGAACGCGCCAACGCAGTCGAGAGCGCCAAATCCGTCTTTAAAACGCTCGGCATTGATCTGTGCGTGGATGATTACATGCACCTGCAGGGGCTTATCACATCACTGCCGCTCTCAGGAGGCCCTCTGCTCGCCTTCGATGTAAAACTCGCGCAGCGCTCCTCCACGAAGACCGTCGCAAACGCCGCCAACACGTTGCCTGTGCTCGCCGATTGGAAAGGGACCGGACCTCGCGCGGGTAAAACGGAACCCACGCCGATTCTTTCGTTTTTATCCCGTAGAGGTCAGCTCGTTTTAGTCGACCCGTACGCCAACCCGAACGGCAACTATAACGGTGTTGTGATCGGAAACTCCGGTTCCGGCAAGTCCGTTCTTCTTAATAGTCTCGCGATCGGCTCGCTTGCCTGCGGATCCCGCGTCTACATCATCGATATTGGCGGAAGCTACGCAAAGTTATGCAGCGTACTCAACGGTCAGTTCATTGAACTCTCGCCTCAGACCAAAGAGGACGGCACTTTTGATTGTCTTAATCCTTTCTCGATGATCACAAATATCGACGAGGACATGGATCTGATGCTGCCGCTCTTAGCGCAGATGGCCTCTCCCTCTCAGCCTCTGGACGATTTGAGGCTTTCGCACCTGCAGGTGCATTTTAGAAGCGTGTATGCCAGATCCTTGGAAGAAGGCCGCACCGCGACGATTACTGATCTTGCCGAATCGCTGCTTCGCAACGGCAGACTCGGCGGAACCAACCCGAGAGTCGGTGATTACGAATGGGCGCGCGTCTATGACAGCCTGAGTGCGGACGAACAAAAGCGCTATGACGATCCAAGACTGGTGGACTTAGGCGTGCAGCTGCTGCCGTACGCCAAAGGAGGCCCCTTCGCGTCATTTTTTGAGGGAGAAGCCAATATTAATTTCGACAACAACTTTATCGTTCTTGAACTCCAGCAGCTCAGCACCCGAAAGTCGCTGCAGTCCGTAGTGCTGCTTCTTCTGATGTACAAAATTGATTTGGAGATGCGCAGAGGCGAGCGCTCTCAGCCAAAACTCGTCATCATCGATGAGGCCTGGGACTTAATGGCGGGCGGCCACTCCGGTAAATTTATCGAAACCGGCTATCGACGGGCGCGTAAACAAAACGGAGCATTTTTTACCGCGACGCAGAAACCGGGCGACTACTGGAAAAGCGATACCGCAAAAGCCGCGCTCGATAATGCCGACTGTATATTTATTCTGAGACTGAAGGATTCCGCGCTTGCCGAGGCGGAAAAGGAAAACCAGCTCGGTATGGATGAATCCGAATACAAAATCCTCGGATCGCTCACTTCACTTGCCGGCGCCTACTCCGAGGTATATGTCCGCATCGGAGACGCCCCGCCCTCTGTTAATCGTCTGATTTTGGACCCGTACACGCTGCTTCTCACGAGCTCCCATCCGAACGATATTTCCGACATTCAGAAATTCCGGTCCAAAGGGCTTTCTACTCACGACGCGATTCACGCGGTTCTTAAGGAAAGAAGCCTGAAAGCCGCCAACCCTAATCCTTGATACTCCAAAGAATGAAACCCGTTCATATTATTTTGTCCTCCGTACTCTGCGCAGCGTTAGCCGCGACCGCCGTTTTAGCCGCACCGACCGCCCTTGAGCACTTCTCTAAATTCAGCTCTAAAGGCAAACTTGCTGTCCTAAACCTCAATGAAGTAGTTGAAGCCAACGAAGCCGCGCTTGCCGCTGGCGGCCTTAGAGACGAAGAACTGATGCTCGAAGCCAAACGCTTTGCGCTCAATCTGCAGAACGAACTCAAAGCGATGCAGAAGGACTGCGGCTGCACGCTTCTTGTCTCGTCAGCGGTTATCGCGCCGCACACACTGCCCGATTACACGGACGAACTCTTAGCGCGCTTGAATTTATCCCGCGCTCAAAAGCAAAAAGATCTGCGCAGGATTTCTGAGCGCGTCCGAGGTGCGTCATGATTAAAACTCATCCGAGAGTCTTTGCGCGGCGCCTCAGGACGCATATCGCAAAGTGCGGCTGGATATGGCTTTTGAGTTTTCTTTTAATCAGCCTCTTTACGCACTTTTATCATCCCGCCGTAAATCGTACCGAGTCCCTGCCGTTCACGCTCTTTTTAATTGAACGCGGCGAGAGAAACCTCTCGGTCGGAGACTATGCCGCCTTTAACCCCAAACCCGATTCCGTAGACGGTTTCGAACTCACCTTTGTAAAGGAGATCGCCTGCGGCCCAGGGCAGCGGATTGAAGCAATCAATCGCGAGATATTTTGCGACGGTAAAAAAATAGCACTCGCAAAAACACACTCTAAGCGCGGTGAACCTCTGGATGTGATCGCCTCCGGCGTGATCCCGCCCCATCACTACTTTATGCGCGGCACACACCCGGATTCCTATGACAGCCGTTACGCAAAGTTCGGACTGATCGATCGGTGCCGATTCAGCGGCAAAGCACATCCTCTCTTTTAAGAGTCCATTCGATGAAAACCTCACAAATTGCCGCAGGATTCGCTTTTATCGGCTCTATCGCACTATTCACCGCGCTATCGGCCGCAAACGCGGAGTCGGACTCGTCTCTTCGTATGCCAAAACCACAAGCCGCACAACCCTGCGCGAAGCCCCGGGCGAAATTAGAAAGGCTCCCCACGCTTGGGCCGCTCACCGAAGTCATTGAACCCAACATTCTCGAAGCGTTTAAAAAACGGGTACGGACAATGAAGCAGGACGGCTCTTACGATCGCAGACTTGCGGAAAACAAAACTAAAATCCGAAAATCTTTAGAAACGCCGCTGCCTGCGATAGCGCTTTCTGCCGCCAATGCGCTGCGCGTCTGGGATGTGACGCCTTCCATCCCTGAGCGTCTCCCTGAGAAGCTGCTTCGTGAGTCTCGGCAAATCGAGCTTCCGAAGATCCCGCACGCGCTGCTTTTTATCAATGCGGATGACGAACAAAGCCTCAAGGCCGCAGAAAAACTCATCCGCAAACTTCCGGATGTGCGTGTCGTTTTAACGTCAGGCTCGATTTCCGAAGCATCGGATCGTTTAAATCGACGCATATTTTTTGATCAGGGCTCTTCCCTTGTCCGATCCTTCGGCATCCGACAGGTGCCCGCGCTTTTGTTTAACGGAGAAACCGGCCCTCAGTGCGCCGAATTCCCGGCCGATGAACCCGAGTTAGTTTTACCGTATCTTCGCTCATGAAACGTCTTCTTTTAATTGTCATGTTCAGTCTGTGCGCCCTCTCAAGCGCTCAGGCCTCCGGCTGCCGAGGCAAAGTGATCAATCCGCTCACCGATGTCTGCTGGAGCTGCATGTTCCCGATCAAACTCGGCAGCATTACGCTCTCATCGGGTGCCAACAAAGATCCTGAAACCGACGCGAACGCGCTCTGCATGTGTGTTTCCGGCGCCAATATCACTGTAGGCCTTAATATGTCGTTTTGGGAGCCGCTCAGAACCGCGGAAGTGGTTCGTACTCCGTACTGCTTTCCTTCGCTAGGCGGCTTGGATCTCAATGTCGGGTTACGGGCGCCCGCGCACGGCCGCACGCCTAATAAATCCGCTTCCTCTCAGCGATCCTCCTTCTATCAGGTCCATTGGTACTTCACGCCCTGGCTCTTTGTGCTTGAAGCTCTGCTGGATTCAAACTGCCTGGAGCAGTCGGCATGGGACTTAGCCTATATGACGGAACTGGATCCACTTTGGGATGATCCGGTTACCACCTTCTTTTTAAATCCCGACGCGAGCCTCTTTGCGAATCCTGCGGCCGCTGCCGCATGCGCAGCGGACTGCGCCGCAGCGACCGCGGGCCTGCCGATTTCCGAACTGTACTGGTGCGCGGGCTGCCACGGCGGAATTTTCCCGCTCACGGGCTGGGTCGGCGCGCATGTGCATTTTCCTCAGGCCTCTTCTTTACTGGTCGCGCGCTTTACCATGAAACTGCACCGTCAGGGACTTCAATGGGCGGCCTACGGAGAAAAGGGCCAGTGCGGCCCGTATCTTGAACCGATCATGGATAAGCGCGTCTACCGCACTCAGATGATGTATCCCGCACGCACAACCGGTAAACAGGACGGCCGCTGCTGCTACCCGATGGGCGCCTCAAGCGCGCTGTGGTACTCCGGTAAAACATGGGCCTCGGGCGGCGAAGACGCCGCATATCTGATTTTCCGCAAACGCGACTGCTGTCAGGGCAGCGGTGTCACTCCGTCTTAATTCTCGATTTGCTATGCGCTCGATTTTATTTACGCTCCTGCTCTCAGCCGCTTCTGCTGCCTTTGCTTCAAACCTCACGATTGATGACGTGCTGCAGTCCGCCTCACAGTTTGCCCAAAACCCCGCACCGGCCAAAGAGACTCAAGTATCTGCCTATATGCTCGTCTCCCTGTCAATGCCCAAAGCCTCGTTGGAAAGACTCGCGCGCGACTGCCGCGACGCGGGTGTACCGATGGCCTTTGCGGGCGTGCCCTCTGACGACGAGAACCCCAAGGCGCCGCTTCTGAATCCTAATTCTCTGAAAGCGTTTGCGCCGCTCATCGAGGCGGGCGCTCCGATCGAACTTCATCCGGAATTATTTACCGAGTTCGGCATTAAAGAGGTTCCGGTACTGCTGATAAAAGAAGAAACTGATTCAGCCTGCGGAACCGCTCCGCGCGCAGTTGCCGTACCAGGCGATGTCACGCTCGGCTATGCGCTGGATCAGCTCTCCGATCGACAGGATGTCTTCGGAGAAAAAGCTCGAGCGCTGCGCGCCAAACTCGGAGACAGAAACTAAATGCGACTTCTGCCTCTCATCATCGCCTTCTTCTCGCTCAGCGCGGCGGTTTTATCGGTCTGCCTCGCCGCGGATAAGGATTCCGCTATGCAGGCCGCAAAGGAAGAAGCCGCCAAACTGAACCTCAAGGACTATATATCGGAGGGCGGCGCATCCCAAGTCGTTCCGGAATTTGGTTCCGACGTCTCGGATCTCACTGCGCTGTTCGAAAAAGGACAAGGCTCACTTCTCAACCCCGGCTCACAAAAAGCCGATGGATGTCTCTCTAAGACGAGTATGGACTGTCGAGCGGTCCAGGTGATTTACGACACGCACGCAAGACCCGGATGGCCGGAGTCCGATTTTGAGGGCATGCTCGCTGATCGGGATCAGCTGCTGAACAAACTGCCGGAGCTGCCCTCCAACGGCCAAATGGTCTGCGAGACCATCACGACAACGCAGCCCCCGCAGACCGATTTTGCGGTCTGCGAAGAAAGCGTCAACGCCTCCACTGAAGCCTGCTTTAAGGGCTGGGCAGAAAAACTCGATGTATCCACATTATTTGAGTGCGTCAGCCGCACTGCTCAGAAACTTCAGGTCTCCTGCCTTGCCGATTACGTATCCTCCACTCAGCAGTACAACTGCCGACATGCGCCGCTCCAAACCTGCAGCGCGGGCGAAGTCGTCAATATCGACAGCCGCTATACCTATCAGTGCGAATCTAAGAATTTCCAGCAGAAGCCCTACCGCTGCAACGAAGTGCTTCGCATCGACGGATTTGAAGGCTGTGAGCCGGGTTCCATGCACATCGCGCAGTCCGAAACCTCCTCATACCTGGGTCAGGACGACTGTTCGGGCGGAGACATGATCGCGCTCAAATATCAGTGCTCCACTGCTAAAACACCGCTGCTTCAGATCGAACCCAATGTAAAAAATTCCCCTAACTTCACTTTCAGCGTAGAAGCTGAAGATTTTGTTGTCGAGCGCGAGTTCTCCAACTGCAAGGGGCGCTGGAGCGGTAAAACCCGATGCTCGGGAACCAACTGCAGCACTGAGATCAAAATGGAAATATTTATCCACCCGGGCAAATGGGACTATTCCGGCTCTATTTCGCAAAACTTCTTTTTCCAAAAGGCGTCCACTGAGCACCTCGTCGAACAGTGGCAAAAAACCTGCATTGCTGACGACGGTACCGAGATCAAGGCCGCCCCATGAGCAAAATACTCCTGTCTTTAATTATCCTTACCTTCAGCCATAGCGCCTTTGCGGTCTGCGAGGAAGGAAAGCGCATCTGCGTCGACGGTCCCGGCTCTAAATTTATCAACGGGGTCGAGGTTTTTCGTGAGTGCTGGAACTACCAAACCGAAATGCGCTGCTCGGAAAACGAAACTATTGACTACTGCAAGGGACTCTCCTCCTTAAAGCAATGCGCCAAAGAGTCCGACGTATGCACCTCCTTCGGTCTAAACGGCGAGTGCCTCGGGACGCTTTCCACATACCGCTGCTCGGCTCCCGCCGACAATATCGAAGGCGCAGTCCTCATCGACTACTCCCACACCGTCAACAGCGGAAGCGATACTTCCTCCTGCGCTAATTTTTTAGATAACCCTCAGTGTTTTATCGCTAAAGAAGAATGCGTGGAAGGTCCCGGCACAAGGTTCATTAACGGCGTCGCGGTCTACAAAGAATGCTGGAAAAAAGAATACTCGTACGCCTGCGCTGCTCAAGGCGTCTCCAATAGCTGCTCGCAGCTTCAGGCCGCAGGCTGTAAGCCCGTGGGCGACTCGGTCTGCATAAAAGAAGGCGCCAACGGATGTACGCAGTTT
This sequence comes from Parasutterella muris, assembly GCF_009767915.1. Classification (GTDB taxonomy): domain Bacteria; phylum Pseudomonadota; class Gammaproteobacteria; order Burkholderiales; family Burkholderiaceae_F; genus Parasutterella; species Parasutterella muris. The sequence goes on along the minus strand of NZ_WSRP01000010.1, from coordinate 25,131 downwards.
CAGCAGACTTATCAGTGCGCGGACACGCCGCCCATCGCCGGAGACGATATCACGAGTGTCGGAGGGACTCAGAATCCGGGATTTGACATGCTCTCCTGCACGCACGCGACTGCGGGCATGACATGCTCCGCTCCTAAAAGTCTCTGTCTGAAGGAAGGCCCCGACGGCGACTGCCTTCAGCTCCAGTACACCTATGACTGCGTTAAAAACGTTTCCGACAATCGCTGCGAAGTTTTAGAAAAACTCCCCGAGTGCGAAGTTCGCTCCTCCGTGTGCGAAGAGAGGAACGGTCTGAGCTGTATCGCATACAAAAAAGAAATCTTCTGCAAGGGCGATAAGGAAATCGATGCTCCCGGAGCCGACATCATCGATTCCAACATCTCAATCGGCAGCATTTCTCAGTCCGATACCTGTAAACCGCTCGAAGAGAATCCAAACTGCGCGATCCTTAGAACCGAATGCACTGAACCCGGCGGCGAGAAAATCGTCAACGACGTTCCAATCTACAAGGATTGCTGGAAATATGAACACACTTACGTCTGCGGCGCGCTCTCAGGCACTCAGAGCGACTGTGACAAACTCGAAATGAATTCCTCCTGCGTGAAGGTTTCTTCCGACTGTATCGCCATTGATGACAGCGGCAAGTGCCTCACCACCGCACATACCTATCGCTGCGAAGAAAAGGAAGGCAGTGTCACCACCGAAACAGTCTGCCGACCCGCGGAATGTCTCGACGGTTTGTGCGACGGAGCAAACGATCCTGCGGACACAGACTTTTCCAAGGTGCTTGCGTACCTGGAAATCGTGCGTCAGGCATCCGTCTACGGTGATATCGAAAACGGCCTCTTCTTTAACGGTCAGAAGGATAAGTGCACTAAAAAAGTCCTCGGCTTCTCCTGCTGCGATACCAAAGTAAAAGCGGGAACCTCCAATTCAAGCGCGTTCGGCAAGGCCATGAGTTTTGCCGGAGAAACCACGGTTGAAGCGATCAAATACGTCGGCAGTCCTTATGTCTATGATGTGCTTTCCGCAAGTTCCGCAACCGAAGGCATGCTCAACTTCCTTTACGGCAATGCGGCAAGCGGTGTCTACAACCCTTCGCTCTCCTTCTACGGCTTTGGCATGACGCTGCAGGGAGGCACAATGTACTTCACATTTGACCCCTATTCGTTTGCGATATCGGTGGCGTTCCAAATCGCAATGGATTACCTGCAGTGCGAACAGTCCGAGCAGACCTTAATGCTGAAAAAAGGTCAGAACCTTTGTCATTACGTCGGCACCTACTGCTCCAAAGGAGAAAAGTTCGGCTGTATTGAACGCAGCGAAAGCTATTGCTGCTACAACTCGCCGCTCGCACGAATCCTGCAGGAGCAAGGAAGAATCCAGCTCGGAAAATCATGGGGCTCAGCCAAAGATCCGGTGTGCACCGGATTCACGATGGAGGAACTCGAGTCACTGGATTTCGACAAAATGGATCTCTCCGAATTTGAGGCGCTGATCGTCACTAAGAACGGTCTTGATGACGCTGCGGCAAAGGATCGCGGAGAAACGCATCTCGATAACCTCATCAGTAAAGACCTCGGCGCATATGTTTCTCCCTCTGTCGGGACGTCCGCCGTGGTGGATCCGAATTTCACCGGTAAGCCGCAGCTGCCCGCTAAGAAGCGAAATCTCAAACAGCCTAAACCCTAACCCTATTTTTAATCGATATGAAACTTCATAAATTATCCCTGTTAACACTCTTTCTCTGCGCAGTCTCGACGCAGGCTTGCGCATCCGACTTCTGGAAGGAAGATGTCTGGAAAAACCAGGACCGCGGCTTTCTGTACTACCCCGACGAAGAAAAGCCCAAACCTAAAACAACTCCGTTCAAAGATCTAAATAGCATCCAAAGCGCAGATGAACTCAAGGCAGAACACGCGTTTCGTTTAGCGAACGCCTCCTTTAATCCTACGGAAGAAAATGTTCTCGCGTTTCAGGAGGTCAACTACTTCGTACAGGAAAAAGCTTCTCTCTTTACAGATGTCTATCGCAGAACCTCCTGGCAGAACCCTCAGTTTGATTTCTCGACACTCAACCCGGCGGCCAACTTTGCGCAGGTAGCGCTCAATTCGTCCCGCGCTGAACAAAAAAAAGAGGACATCCGGTCTCTGACTCAGTCATGGGGCCTGATGTACTTCTACCGCTCTGACTGCCGATTCTGCGAGATTCAGTCTCCGCTCATTAAACGTCTGCAGACAGAATACGGGTTTGAGCTGCTTGCAGTCTCTTTGGACGGCTCTGCAAACCCGCATTTCCCGGACGCGCTTCCAGATAACGGCGTCTCTCAGCTGCTCACCAACGGAGAGGGACTCTCACGCGTTCCGGCTCTTTTTATGGTTAAAAGCGATAAATCGCAAAGCTATCTGGTTTCGTCAGGCGTTCTTTCGCTTGAGGACATGCTCTCCCGCATACAGACGCTAGCGCTTAAATCTCCCGGCCAGTCTCTCTTCAGAGGCCAAGACGCTCTCAGCCCCCATCAGAACGCATCATGATTAAACTTAAAAAAATTCTCTGCGCAGCGCTCTGCGCCGTCTCCGTGTCTACTTCGGCAAACGCGGGATTCATGAAAGATTTCTATTCCGCTGCCGGATCCTACCAGGGCAATCTCACTGAAGCAGGCGTCTATCAGTCCGCAGGCATGAACACTGTGACCGCGGGCGGTTTTGTTTATCGAGCCCCAAGAAAGGATTTCAACGCTTTCTACTTTACGCCGCCCTCCCTGTCCGCCGGCTGCGGCGGTATCGACATATTTATGGGCGCATTCGGTATCCCGAGCCGAGAGGAATTCGTTGCATTCCTGCGCAATATCGGTACAGCGCTTCCGGGGCTCGCGTTCCAGCTCGCGCTGCAGTCGCTCGCGCCGGACTTAAATGAACAGGTCACCAGTTTCCGTGACATGATCCGACAGTACACCGGTATGTTTCAGGATTCCTGCACCACTGCTCAGAATCTGATTAAGATGTCGGGTGCCGAACAATGGCTGCATAAGCTGAGCTACGACTCCAAAAATGAACTGCGCTCTTCAGGCACCGTCTCCGACGCCTCTGAAGCCGACGCGATGACACGCACCAACGGTTCCGCCGTCATAGAAAATTCGCCAACCAGACGAGATTCCGGAGGCAACATCGTAGACGCGCCGGAACTCAACCTCACTTGGTCACTGCTCTCGGGCGGCAAATTCTCCGCGGATTACAGCGACGAGCTCAAAGAGCTCATGATGACGCTCGTTGGGACCGTCATCTATGTTCAGGAGGGCAGCGGAAACGACGCTGTGACACGCGCGATCCCGATCGCGGGCCAGGATTTAGTCGGATTTTTATTCGGAAGACCTGATGAAGAGGCGCTCGACGCGGAGTCCTTTCGTCTTCGCTGCGTCAAAGAGGACGGAGACGATCGCTGTCTCACGGTCCGTAAAACGCCGCTCGATGAAATGAACCTGCCCTACGAATTTATGCGCGCCGCGGCTGCCTACCGTAATTCCATTCTCAGCAGAGATCCCTCGCTCGTCTCTAAAAACGACCTGACTCTGCTCGCCTCCTCATCCACGATTCCGTTAATCCGTCTGATCAACGCGACCACCTCGCACCGATATCTCGGATTTTCTCAGGACGTGCTCAGAATTTACGTGGAGGCAGCCGCCTACGAGGCCGTGATCCGCGCCATGGATCGATTATCTCTGGATATTAAAACCGCGATTGCCGCGTCTTCTGCCTCCCAAACCAGCGTCATCGCGGCCGACCATCTTAAAGCGATTGAGCAGAGAGTGGACGCCGTCCGCAGGGATTTAGCAGATCGAAGCGATGCCGTATTTCAGCAGATGAGCCGAGCGCACTCTTTTGTGACGCAGATTTCTCACCTGGAAAGAAGTGTTAAAGGTGCACTTGCGGCCGATCTTGCCGCCAACCTTAAATTCGGAGCCGCAAATTAAATGGTGTTGGACTACTACGCTTATTGGAACGGAGGTCAGATCCGTGACCTATTCGAGGCGCTTGTCGCGATCTGCTCCGGCCCCTCTTACACCGGTCTGATTAAATCCGCGGTTCTCGCAGGTTTCCTCGCCGCCATCACCGGAGCGCTCCTTAAATGGCAGGGCCTTGCCGCTAAAGTCTACCTTTTTGCGGCCGTGCTCTTTTACTCAGTCATGCTCGTTCCCAAGGTTGATCTTGCGATTCATGACGAGAGAAACACCGATGTTTATGTCGTGAGCAGCGTCCCGTTAGGCGTAGGTTTCTTTTCTTCAGCCGCCTCACGCATCGGACGATTCCTGACAGGTTCATTTGAGACTGCGTTTTCTTTACCGGACGCCGAACGATTCAGCCGATTCGGTCTGGTCTATCCGCAGCGTGCCGTCACAGCGCTACTGAACGCGGGCGCTGTCACGCCGGAAGGAAGAGCGCTTTCCGAGCGAGTTACCGCTGACTGCGTAGGTCCCGAACTCACTGATCATCCCGACAAAGTGAACGAGCTCGCTCAATCAGGCAACCTTTGGGCCACAATCAAACAGGAAGGCTGGGTTAATCCGGCCCGTTCCACGGTCGCTCAGGACGGATCGGTGCAAAGCTGCGAAGCGGCGGTTCAGTCGCTGGAAGACCATCTAAATAATGTTGAGATCGATTTTATTAAAAAGCGCCTCGGCGTACTGCTGGTGCCTGAGCAGCCGGATCCTTCCGCAGTGATCGCGCGCACGCTTCCACACAGCGAGGCCCTGCTGCTTGGCGTCTCCCGATCGCTTGAGGACAGCCTCAAGCACTCGGTCATGCTGTCTGCGCTCCCGCGAGGTCTGGAAAGCATTGCGCGCCAAGCGGGAGCTCCGCTCGATTTGGCGGTTAAATTTTCTTCGGCTTCCGCAAACCTTTCATCAGAAATCAACTACCGAACACTGGCTAAGTTAGCCGAGCAGAGCCTTCCTAAAATCCGCAACTGTGTGGAATTTATCGTCATTGCCGCATTTCCGCTCATGCTTGTTCTAATGATCGCTGCCGGTTCGGCTGCAGGGGTAGTCTTTCGATCTTTTTTTGTTCTGCTCATTTGGGTTCAGTTGTGGGCGCCCCTATTTGCGATCGCCAACTATCTCATGATTACAGTGGACGCCAATCCCATGAACCGACTGATCGCGGAATTCGGCGGAAGCACACTTCAGGCTGCGGATTTAATCCGTGAGGCCGGAAGCTCATCACAGGCGATCGCGGGCAGTCTAACGCTTCTGATTCCGATGATCGCATTTGCGCTTGCCAAGGGAAGCGACATGGCTTTTGTTTCTATGGCCTCTGGCCTTATGGCGCCTGCGCAGGGCGCGGCTTCTTCTGCTGCTAATCAGGCGGGAAGCGGCAATTTTAATGCGGGCAATGTCTCACTTGGAAATACATCCCGAAACTCCGAATCCGCTAATAAATCAGATCTGTCTGCCGGATGGTCGGATCCATATGCCTCACGCACTCAGACCGCCTACGGAACGGTTACCAGAGATCAGGACGGAACGGTTGTCGGTATGCAGCGCACTGCTATTGATCTCGGCGTTTCGTCAAGCGGCTCGCTGACGCAGTCAAGATCTGTACAGTCCGCTTCCACGTCCTCCGTTTCCCTGACGCAGTCAGAGTCAAACGCACTGTCCGTCAGCTCCGCAGCTACATCTTCGGATTCTTCGCTGCGCTCTTTTGCTCATTCGCTCTCAGAAGGTCTCGCAAAGCGCAGCGCGCTTTCAGACGTTTCCTCGGGCGGCGTTTCCTCGTCCCTCAGTCAAAGTGTGGCAGAGGGCTCCTCCGCGTCACGCAGTCTCTCGAATTCTGAGGCATTCAGCGTCACGAGCGGCATACAGATGAAAGCCGCTGTAGGTGAAGCGGGCGCCGAGGGCGAAGTCTCCAAACCCACAGCCGAAGGCACTCTTCTTAATGCTCCGAGCTCCGTCCCGCAGCTCTCCGCGGTCGATAAAACAGCCGCCGGAGCCGGCAATACTTCAAGCGGAAGCACTTCAAGCACCGGCAAGAGCGGAAGTTTCAGCGCCACGCTTCGCGGCGCTGCGGACGGGTTCGGCGTCGGACTCTCCGGAGAAACAAAAACCGCGCAGCAGCTCGTGGATACGGCTGTCGGCTCTAAGACAAGCGCTACAGCCAGACAGCGGGCTGAAGCATATCACTCGCTCAGATCCGCCTCAGAGGAGATTGCCGCAACGAGTGACGATGTCGGTGTACGACAGGCAGCGAATGCGTTCACCAAGGCTCTCGACAAAGCCTATCGGACATCTTCTGATCGCGGCGTAACACTCAGCCGGGGACAGTCCGCATCACAAACCGTGTCAGAAGGACTCAGCGGAGATGATTCAATGATTGTCAACCGAGACGCGGCCGTCATGAGACGCTACATATCTTCCAGCGGGCATTCGGCAGAAGAGGGTCTGCGTCATCTGTTTCATGATGAACTTGCCAGAGAAAACTTGGGCGCTGCGATTTCCGCTGACGCGCTGGACAGATCCGCCTCCGGTCAGTATGCCGGCACCGGTCAGATTCAGCAAAAGCGAGCAGAGCTCTCAGAGCTCACAGTCATCGGAAAGCGCACTCTGAATCGCACAAAGCTTGATCATTCCAAAACTGTTAGCCAAGAAGGACAAAAAATCCATACAGAATCCGATCTCAGTTTTACCCGGCTGAATCGTTCTCGTGAGGAGTTCTTACGGCAATACGACAAAGACAGATCCCAAAGAGACCTAGCCGCAGCCGCGTCCATGGAAGCAACTGATCTGAAGAAGGAAACTTTCGACGACGCCGTTCAGCGGTATCAGCAAAAAGAAAAAGGCGCTTCCACCGTACTTAAAAATGCGTTCCTAGGCGGTGCCGGTTACACCTCACCTATGGATGCAGGAAAAACTGAAAAGGAAAATGATTTGAGTGAGAAGAAGTAGCTGAAAAAGGCATACTCAACTGTCCTGTTGACGGAATGAAGGAGAATGCTTCGACCGCAGTTGTTCTCTCCTTCTTCTTTCTAACGAAAATGAAGGCCAATAAACTTGTACAAAAGTCTTATGCGCACTCCAACATTATTAAAAATAATTTAAGCGCCCCGTGCAATACCAAAAAATAAAGCTATTCCCGATAGTCAACTAGATCGGAATAAAACTGTTTTCTAGCCATTCTGCAACTCCACACTTTACTTTCCCAAATTTCTAAATTTTATAACCACTCTAATTTGGTCTAGATCAAAGAGAGGGGTTCCTTTCTTGTTTCATCATCTAGAAGAATATATGAGTATTTGCTAAACTCCTTCAAAACCAAAGGAGATACAATGAATCCGCCCAAGCCCATGTTTTCTCGGCTTTTCGAAAAATCAGTAGAAGCGTTTCTCTTAGCCGTCGAAAATTACAATAAACCTACTATTCGCTATAGGGTGGAAGCTTTCGCGATATTCATCTGTAACGCTTGGGAACTTCTACTGAAAGGTTACCTCATTAAAACTCAAGGATTAGAGAGCATTTACTACCAGCCAAGCAAAGACGTAAAGAGAACATTTAGTCTGGAGAGATGTGTCAAAACAATACTCACGAATGAAAAAGACCCGGTAAGATTAAATCTTGAGAAGATAGTTGAACTTAGGAATACAAGCACTCATTTTATAACCGAAGAGTACGAGATGCTGTATGTTCCTTTGTTTCAAGCATGCATTTTCAATTATTCGGATAAGTTATCTGCCTTTGCTGATATAAGCCTGGGGGACCGAGTGTCTCTAGGCTTTCTATCCCTCACCACAACCATGAACACTTTTTCCATTGACGCCTTGAGAGGAAAATATTCGTCGGACATTTTCGAGCATATTTCGCGTCTTAACGGGGAATTAAATACTCTTGCAGGGGCTAATGGACCAAAGTTTGCAATTCCTGTCGAGCACAGATTTTATCTAACTAAGAAACGAGAAGAGGCCACCGAATGCGTTACCGTGGTTCCAAAAAGCGATAATCCGGTCGCTATTATCAAAACGCAATCCGATCCTAACAGCACACACAGTTACTCGCTAAAGAAAATAATAGACTTTATAAAAAATCGTCTTAGAGAAAAGAATATTAATCTTCTTCTTAATGGCGCAGTTGTTAATTTCAATAAATATCATTGCTGTTTGTTAATTGACTATTTCGCCATTAAGAAGCAACCAGACCTTTGCTACATCGACAAACACGATCAAAAAGACAGATACTATTACAGTCAGAAAGCTGTTGATTTTATTCTGGGTGAGCTCTGCAAGGATCCCGGAAATATCCTCACAGAGCTGAAAGCAAAGACAGCACCAGGGGCAAAGGAAAATTCTAAGCAAACTTCCGGCAGTTAGCCTACTCCCATTCGGGAACCCAGCACTGATCCTTCGCGAGCTATCCTGCGTTGGATTATAAGTAGAAATCGAGCAATCTACGAGTTTTATTGTACCCAGTTAGGGGATTGTGCTGATATCGTGCGCAGTTGTAGGCAAACAAAATGGGAGTATCCGCAGCATTGAGATCGTTTCGTAAATATAGATAAAACCTTTCTTTAAATCATTCAGTTAATCCGCAACTCTACGATTCTAAATACTTATTACTTAGAACAATTGAAATTTTAATAGCCAAGATCAGGGAGCATGGGTTATAACGTAATCGTAATCCCTCAACCATGGAGAACTCACCATGTCTACCAGAAGAAGTTTCCTTAAATGCGCCTCGACCGCTTCAATATCCGCCCCCGTCGGAATGTCCGTTGCAATCGCAGCCGATCGTCCTGAAGATATACCCGCTTGGGATAATGAGGCTGACGTTGTCGTCTTAGGATATGGAAATGCAGGATCAAATGCCGCAATTGCAGCTGCAGACGCAGGTGCAAAGGTTTTGATTCTCGAAAAAATGCCTCACGGCGGCGGTAATGTATCGGTATCCTCCGGCGGATTTGTCATTCCGACAAATAAGGACGATTACTTCAAATTCCAAAAGGCGCTTTACGAACTTTCCCGTTCGGAATGGGATAAGGAACTTTTAGACCTTTTCTGTGAAGAATCTCTTCATTTAGGCGATTATGTTCAGTCTCTAGCGCCTGAAGGCAAAATTGGTGTCTACGGACACGCAGGCTATCAGGAATTGCCCGGCGCCGACTGCGTCAACAAGATGTCCGTTCGCAATGTCCCCGGTGCAAAGGGCGGAGATCGATTATTCGGCATTTTCGACAGAGCCGTTCAGGCTAAAAATATTCCCGTTATCGTTAACTGCCCGGCAAGAAGACTCGTCCGCAGAGGAAATGAAGTTATCGGCGTAGAAGCCTTGAAAGACAACAAGCCGTATTTTGTAAAAGCAAACAAGGCCGTCGTCATCTGCACCGGCGGATTCCAAAGCAATCCTGAATTAATGGCACGGTACATCTACGGAAATCCGATGGCGTATCTCGGAAGCCCCGCGCACACCGGCGACGGTCTTCTGATGGCCCAGTCCATGGGATGCGATCTGTGGCATATGAATTCGGTTTCTGCTCCGCTCGGCGTGCAAGTCCCCGGAGTTCAGGCCGGTATCTCTATGGTTACTAGACAGCCTGCCTTCATTTGGGTAGATCAGGACGGCAAACGCTTTGTTAATGAGAAGAAACTCGATTACCACTGCTCTTGGATGTCCGTCAATAACTTCGATGCGATTCAGCACAGATATCCGAGAATTCCGTGCTACATGATCATGGATTCCAGCTATCTCAAGGCAGGCCCCATCATTTCCAACGGAGGTTCCGGATGGGCGATCAACCGCGAAGGATACAAATGGAGCAGAGACAATCAGAAAGAAATCGACTCCGGCGTCATCATTCAAGCTCCGACCATTAAGGAACTCGCACAAAAGCTGAATATCAAAGTTCCTGAAGTACTCGAAAGCACCATTGCGCGATGGAACAGTGATTTGAGAACAAAAGGTATCGATACTGAGTATGGCAGAACAATGACAGCTGATCCGAATATGAAAGCGGTTTTCGTAGGCCGTGATGTAAAAAGCTGGTCAGCTCCTATTGAGGAAGGCCCCTTCTATGCTGTGAAACTGGTTCCTGTCACCTATCACACCATGGGCGGCCCCAAGAAGTCCGTTAAGGCGGAGGTTCTTGATCCGTACGGAAAACCGATTCCTCGACTTTTCGTTGCGGGCGAGCTCGGTTCCACATGGGGCCTTACATATCAGGGTGCCTGCGCTAACGCTGATGCAATGGTATTCGGTCGAGTCGCCGGTAAGTACGCGGCTCAATTAGAACCCTGGAAATAAAGAGTAATAGCGGCGAAGCTTGCAGGCCTCGAACTTATATAAATCGAGGCCTGCAGTCTTTTGTGTCGGCGACAAGTCTCAGGGGATAGCGAACATAATAGCCAAACGCTTAAACACGTCCTGCCCTCACCTTTGCTGTTCAGGTTCCAAATTGCCAACGATAATGTTTCATCTGTCAATTATTGGGCCAAACAAAATAAAATCCTAAATACCGACTTCAAATATCCCTACTTGGTTTCTATCTGAGAAACACTATAATGCTTGACCACGCATCACACGAGAAATAGATCTTCTCCACTCCACAAACATAAAATGCAAATACCCAGCAATACCGAAGACACATCAATTGACTTCACTATTGAAACGCTTCTGGAAAATTTTAATGAGAATGTTATCCTGCCTGACTTTCAGCGCGGATATACGTGGAGTGAGGAAACCGTAAGAAGTTTTATTAAGAGCTTCCTCAATTTAAAAAATCAAGTCCTCGGTTCCGCTTTCCTCTACAAAAAGCAAACCGATTTTCAGGTTGTGGACGGGCAACAGCGATTAACCACTATCTGTTTAGCTTTGCACGCACTAGATCTGTTGGACGAGAACTCGAGCTTTTTAGGAAAATTCTTCAAGAGTCTGGGCGGTACGGACAGCGGAAATACCCCATTTGATTATGCGTCACGCATTCAAATGAAGAAAAATTATGATGTCATCCGGACTGAACTCCAGGTCTTGGGAAAAGATAGATTCCGTGATGCGATTAAAACTGCAAAAATTTGCTTTTTCATCACCGCTGATGAACAAAAGACATTGGATTACTACGTCGCATGCAACACAGAATCCGTCCCGTTGACTGCTGCGCAGCTTCTGAAAGCCTTCCATTACGATGCTTGCAGGAAAGAAAATCTGGACCCTGAACTGACACTCTATAAACGTTACGCACTGGAATTCTGGAGGCTTGGCCCTATCGGGCTCGGCCTAAATATCAGTGATATCGCAGGCGACAGCGACAAGAAGGACGACTCCTATGACCTCTCAAACGTTCCTCTTTCAGTGCTGAAAGTTCTGGTAGACAACCTAAAAAAGGATAATGGCAAGCTGAAGCCGGAACAAAAAGCGATCCCCACCCCTTGGGCCATTTCTGAGGCTATTGCTATGTCTGCGGATCAATTCATTGCAGACGATAATTACTGGTATTCTTGGCAGGATTTTCACGGTTTATTTAATACGCTGCAGTCGATGCTTATCGGTGATGATAAAAATGATTTCGCGCGGCCTATTCTTGATCCTCAGCAAAGAATTCCAGGCGCCCTTTCAAGGCTTCAGACCTCAGAAAGAAGTTTTCTTTCAGCCCAAAAAAATCTCCTGCTTGATGTACTGTGGGTAAAATCGGGCAGTCATTTTTATGTCACAGCAAATGACCTTTTGAGGGACTATGCCGCATTTCAAGGATACGCCCAGTCTTACTTCAAAAACGGAGGCCTTGAGGGATCTCCGGGACTCCAATGCGAGAAGAAATGGCTTCAAACTTGTATTGAAGTGCTGAAAGACTTTTACAAGGACCTCGAGCTCATTCAAAAAATCAAAACGAAAATCTCCTGGTGGCCTGCTCAGCCATTAACGCTCGACCTCTATGAAACTAAACTAAGAAAAACAGCGGCGCTCCTGACTATTTTTTGTATTACTGTCATTTGCCACCATCGCTTTCCGCAAGAAGCTCCGTCCCGGATAAAAAACGTCTTGTACATGTCACTGTTCTTTATCTATTTAGCTCATCTAATTGGAAAACACGATTACAACTACATAAAAGCGGGCGGCGCTGATATTGCAGGACGAATCATTCTTAATTCCGCCTCTGCGGATATAGCGGAGCAATCCATGACAAAAATTATGTTGGAGAGAAACTCTTGGTCGCAAAGGATTTTGGAAGTCCTTAAAAAGAGTTATGAAGATTATGAAATCAGTGACATCAGCAATTCTTTAAAAGCCATGCTGAACTTTGTCTAACGCAACTAAAATTCACTAAATCAAAAATGGCCGAGACAAAAAATAAAATCTACAGCAATCTGAATGTTGTTGAGTTTATCGATGCACTAACAGGTAATATCGATTTAATTCTTCCGCTTTATCAACGAGACGCATCATGGAGCGAAGAGCTTCGTAAGAGCTTCCTAAAAAAATCGACAAGAATAAGACGTTTTTAAATTCAATAATTCTTGTCAAAAAATGCGACGATTCGTTGAAATTTGAGGTAGTGGACGGACAACAACGCCTCCTTAGTCTGCTGATCAATGATGAATCGGATCTTCAAAAACCACTTGAAATACAAATTAATTCTTACTGTCTGCGTTTGATTCGTGAATTTGATGAGTTCCTTGACATAGATCCAATTCAAACAACATGTAACAAACAACGTCTTGAAAACGCCTATTTCAATTGGATTGTTTACGATAACATGCCTTCCGGAGAGCAGCTGTTTCAGAACATCAACATCGACACGCGCAAACTTTCTGTTTTTGACGAATTCATTGGACGAGCATTTCAGACAGACACGAACAATGAAAAATTCAAATTCGTTAAAGCATTAAAGAACGCCGTTGCGATGGACCAGCTGGGGTATAACTATAACCTATCTCAGCTTAAGGATTTTAAAGATACGGTTTCTGTTCCTTTTGACCCGGTTGACTATGATTGGACACTGCGGCTTTTGCTTGGACACTGTGTAAGTTTTACTTTCCCAAAAGCAAAATTCAATAACATAAAAATGCAAAACATAGTGAACGACAATCTTAGAAACGAGCTGAAAACCGCCCAACCAAATGTCATCGAGAGTATTCGAGAAAATCTTGCAAAGCTCACGGAAGCGATTACACAAAACCGCCTTTTTTTATCTCGTAGACATGCAAAAAGCTGTTGTCAGGATACTAACATTGACGAATTTCAACTTTTACAGATTTATCTTATGTCGTATGACACCTGGCTCCCCACCGACAAGTGCAGGGATCTTTTTAAACTTTATTTAGAAAATCCGGATAATCCACAACAAGACAAAAACAAAGCAATAACATTTGTTATACAAAATTTAGATTTATCCAAGAACTTTAAAAGCAAGGCGAAGTCTTTTAAGCGTAAGGACCTATGTTTGAGCGATTGGCTGCTTTTCTATGCACTTAACTTCCTAGATGAAGGTAAAACTATTTTCATTAAAGCGGCCAAAGATATTCAAGTTTCTAATGGAACATCCGCGGAAATTTTTGAGCAGATCTTTAAGGAAATGAAAGAGCACTATTCAATTAAAAAATTCAAATTTCCCAGATATAGCGGAGAAATAGAACATTTTGTTGCGCAGAGAAACTCTACCTCTTCGATCGACGAAACGTTAATAAATAGCTATGCCAATTTATGCCTAATTCCCAACGGAATTAATCAAAGCCTACGTGATCTGTCGATTTCTCAAAAAGCGAACATTATTTGCAAGCAAAATAAGGAATCAAAAGAAATTTTTCTTCCGAAACTGACTTTCACCGCTCTTGCCGTTACAAAACTCAAGAACGACGAAGAAAGAATTCTCAATGTTCTTAATGATTTTTGGCTGAATTTCACCAAGGAAATGCAGTACAAGCTCAAAAGCATGGATAATTAGGAAGCTGAGAAAATCCGTCTACGACGTAACGACATACACAAAAGAGCCGAAGATATTTGAGCACGACTGCGCCATCGAAGGTCTTAATTGTAGGGGTTGAAATCGTGACATTAGTGTACGTCTTAAAGACGAAAAATCGCCATGTAACTCAACCTAAAGCTCTACAAGTACGTTTTCAGCAGGCTGAGACCTTCTGCTGTCAGCACCCGCAATTCTTCCACGGCTTTCTGCAATTCATTTTGCCGTTATGCGTTTAATATGGGAAAAAACCTCTTCTGCTGAACGAAAGCGTCCTGCTTCAAAATCTTTGAAACTGGCTTCAAAAACTTGGTCAATCTCATCTTTACTCATTTGGGAAATGTCCAAGTGCGCTGGCATCCTTAATACGAACGGCAGAGCTTTTTCATCAACAACCCGTTTAAGAAAAATACGGATGGCTTCCGACATGGTTAATCCCAATGATTTGAGAACTGCTTTTGCATCGTTTTTGAGCTGATCATTGATACGAACTCGGACAATTTCATTAGCAAGAGTCTTCATGCTAATGACTCATACGAATAGTGTAATCACTTTGTAACTACAATTTTAAAAGGATACAAATATGAATACGATCTGCAAGAAATATCAATTTGTCACCGTATCTCGAACACTCGCCAAATTTCCAGTTTCGTATCGAAAGATTCTGCGTATCTTTGCAGCGTTGTATAAGTAGTAATCTTTCCGGCAGTTAAATAAATTCTGAGAAATTTGTTAAACGGTGGGTAACTTTCATTTCTTGGGAATTTTACTTACAACTAGTTCGGTTTTATTTACCTTGTTCTTTTTCCAGGTTATTATGTTGACAACAACATCCCGCAAGCTTAGCTCTCCAGTTTTTCTGAAGATGGCGTTCACTCCGCGGGATTCCCTTTTCCGAAGCTATCATGTCAGAAAGATGTGATAAGCACATCAATAAACCTCACTCACCGTTCTCTCAACACCCTGTTAAGGACGTTGCAAATAATGGAAGTCCTAATCCTCTATCTCACGCCACTTAACAAATTGTCTTGACTTGATCGAATAAACAAGCACAACCCGCTTCAATTCCGGACTGCACTCTTGCTGACCATAGCGCTTTGACACAATCTGCTCAGAGCCCTCCTGCAACTTCTGCTCTTCGCTTTCACCCTCGCGAACAACCTTAAACTCAAACACCCAATGCCGATCTCCAGCCTTGACTTCAAGGTCGCTTCTGCCATGTGCGTTATGATGTTCAACCCTCGGATCCAGCCCTGCTCCGGCAAAATATACCTGCACATAAGCCCTCACAGAGGATTCGTCACGAACCGGATAATTCCTATAGTCAATTGCCAAGAAAAGGCGGTTAAGGATATGAAACAACGACTCCGCCGACTCTTCACTCAAAACCTTGACTATCGGACCGGCTCCAACCTGACCGGCAACTCTGCCTTGCAGCAAGCGCTCTACATAAAGCTGCGCCATCGCCCGACGAACTTCGAGATTCGGATAGTCCAGAAAAACTGTGTCTCCGTACTTAATTGATTTTATTGTTAAATATCCCGCTTGCGTTAAAAGCCCTATATCCGACAGAGTTTCAACATCGGAAGATCCGGACAACGAAGATAAAGAGATTGTTTTCTCGCGTCCATACTCTTCAGGATGTCTGAGCGCATGTGACTTCAAATACTCAACCAGAACAGAAGGCTTACCCCCGCTTTCAAACCAATAATCTTTAAATCCTCTGGAAGGACGTGCTAAGAAATTCAGTAATGACCATGGCGCAAAAACTTTTTGTTGTGCAGTTTCCTCAAAGCAGAAACCATCGTAGCGCGCCACAAGTTTTTGCAAAAGTTCCTTCTTCTCCATCCGAAGCGACTCACAGGCTCTGATGAGATAAGAATCAAAATACTCCTCAACCTCCTGATGCGTATAACCTAACAAGGTTCCAAATTCCGGGTCCAAAGACAGATCACTTAAGTTGTTAAGTTCAGAAAAAATACTTGTCTTATTAAACTTAGTAATACCGGTAATAAAAACGAAGCGTAGCGCAGCGTCATTAGATTTTAGGATTGCATAAAACTTCGAAAGCGTTTCTCTCACCGCATTAAATAAATCCATTTCATCCAAGCACGAAGTCAACGGCGCATCATACTCATCTATCAGGAGCACTAACGAATTGGGAAACTGGCTTTTCATCCATGTCGATAACTGTCTAAATATCGCAGCGCCTAATGGAATGTATTCAAAACCCAATGGCGAGAAGGCACTAATCAGAAGCTCTTTCAAGTCTCTCTTGAATTGCTCAATTCCATCCAAAGGCTTTATTTCTGAGAAATCCAACCTCACCACATTGTAGGTCTTCTCCTCTTTCCACAGCCTTTCAATCGCGAGACCTTGAAAATCTCTCAGACCATATTTAAAGAGAGATTCAAATGTTGATATAAGCAGAGACTTACCAAACCTTCTGGGACGAGCTAAGAAGTACTTCCCCCGAACAGAAGCAAGGTCGTAAACCATTGCGGTTTTGTCCACGTATATTTCATCAGACAGCCTTAACGCTGTAAAGTCTGATGTCCCCAGAGGCAGCTTCTTCGACTTTTCAATCATCATTTGCTCTAACCCGTTCACTGATGCTTTTTCCATTTTAATTGGATGTCTTTATTATGCCTGCTTTCTTATCCACCATAAAAAAGAGTCTGTTTCCGTCGCTGAAAACAAGCCCCTGTCCCTAACTACCCGAGGTTCTTTTTTGTAGACGGCAGAAGCGTTTCGTGAGTTTTTACGAAAAAAAGCGCCGAATAACCTATTTTCGAAAGCAGATTTATTCGAAATGAAGACGGAGTATTAAATCTTGTGATGCATTCTCAACTTTAAAAATCTTCAACTTTCCATTTTGGAAAGATGTATTTCCAAGTAGATATAGCTCAAATTAACCCTTACTAATATCCTGTGATTCTCAATCACTTTGGAGAATCACATGCTAAAGAGAAGAACCTTTTTGACCGTCGCTTCCATGACGGGCCTAATGCCGGCCGCTTTTGCCAAAAATGCGGATACGCAGTGGAACAAAACCGTAGATGTACTGGTTTTCGGAGGCGGAATGGCAGGCCTCACTGCCGCCATCTCTGCAAAACAAAACGGTGCTAAAAACGTACTCCTGCTCGAGAAAGCAGCATATCTGGGCGGCCACTCGGTCATGTCGGGTGCCGGTTACTACATCGGGGGCACTGACAAACAAAAAAATGCCGGCATTGATGATTCTTTGGAAATTAACTGGAAAGACGCTGTTGACCGCGGGGTTGCTGCTAATCGATTCATCAAGCGGGATACCGCCGTCGCCCGCACCGTCTATGAAAACGGCGTAGAAACAATGGGCTGGCTGGAAAGCCTCGGTGTCAAATTCACAGACCAGCCGGTACAGGGGATCGGAAACCGAAAACGCGTACATTACGTAGCGCCCGGATATAAACGCGGATCTCCTGAGCTGATCAAAGCTCTGAACCAGGCAGCGCTTAAAGCCGGAGTAGTCATTCAAACAAACAGCAAACTCGTCTCTTTAATTACTGAAAGCAAAGAGCTCGGCGCTCCCGTTATCGGTGCTGTCGTTGAGGAAAAAGGCAAGACATTCAATATCCGTGCGACAGGCGGTGTCATCCTTGCGACAGGCGGCTTTGCCAACGGACCGGAAATGGTGAAAAGATACCATCCCTACCTGGAAGGTGTCCCCTCTCTAGGATCAAAGATGAATGTAGGAGACGGTATCCGAGCGGCTACCGACATCGGTGCTCAGATGATTGTTGAAACCAACGGATTCGGAATGAATATGCTCTTCGTCGGTACGCACAAGGGACAGTCAATGGGACTGCCTCTGACAGAAGCGCCGATTATTGTTGTCAATAAAGAAGGACAGCGTTTTCAGGACGAAAGCAGAGGTTATCTTGCATGCACCCACAAGATGGTGGAAAAAGGCTACAAGGTCGGCTATTGGATTTTTGACGCGAAAACCTTTGAAAAATATCGCAACGGCTGCTTAAAACCGTTATTTGAAACTGAAGTCGTTCACGAATATCCGACACTCGAAACGCTTGCTAAAGGCGAGAAAATTAATGTCGACGGACTTCTTCAAACGGTTAAGGATTACAACGAAGACGTTGCGAAAGGCAAAGACAGACACTTTGGCCGTACCAAACTGCTTCAGACTCTTGATAAAGGTCCGTTCTGCGCGTTTGAAGCCGAACCGAGGATTTATACCTCCTACTCCGGTTTGGAGATCAATACCAAAGGTCAAGTTCTGGATACACGATCAAAACCGATTCCTGGGCTCTATGCCGCCGGAGATGTGTGCGGACATCTCGGTTATCAGGCAAACTTAGGAGGCGGAGGCATCAGCAGCTTATCTTGTGCGGCCGTTTACGGCAGAATTACAGGTAAAGAAGCCGCAGTGAGATAGCTGCTGTTTTATAAACTTAATCGGACGTGACCGCGTGGCACCTGCCATGCGGTCAAACGCATATGAATGAAACTTTTGATAATTTGAAACCTTGGCGGATTTTGGAAGCGATATACCGACGAAAATCCATAACTCTGGCGAGTGTTGAGCTGGACATTTCTTTATCAAACGCTTCCAAATTGATCGGAAAATTAGAAAAGAGCTTGGGTACTCAGCTTCTTAAACGTAAATCCCGCCCGATTGAACTGACGGAATATGCGATTAAACTGACCCCTCTTATTAGGGACATGATATTGGTCGCTGACCGCCTTGAATCCGTCGCAAAGCAATTAAAGGTGGGAAGATCAACTCAGACAATTGTCTTCAGTTTATCCACCACTTCTATAGCACCTCATGTTTTGAGATTTATCAACGAATTCAAGGCCGAATATCCCGGTATTGAAGTTGAGCTCCGCACCGGGCTGTCGCATCTGGACATAAAAGACGGAAAAGCAGATGTCGTGCAGATGTCCTATAAACCTGATTATACCGAACTAACAAAACTGCCCTGCGGACGCTGCTTTAATTTTATGGTCGCATCCCCTGTCTACCTAGAGAAGTACGGTGTGCCAAAAACGATCGATGAACTCGTTCGCCACAAATTAATATTTAGAAGAAAGGACTTCTACCCGGAATGTCATGCCCTGATCAACAGGGACAAAGTATTTGATCTTGACAGAATGGAATTGTTTACCGTTGACGCTAACGGCAAAAAGCATATTGAAAGAAAATTTTCTGTCGACGAGTCTTCCGGATTTAAAAAAATCTACAGCAGTGATTATTCTTCTTTTGCCTCTGTCATGACGGCAGAAGGTATTTCAGTTGATTTGCCTGCAAGTTTTATTCAGGACAAATTGTCTGAAGGTACTCTCGTGCCTGTCCTGCCCGGCTGGCATCGAGAGCCCTGGAGAAAATTCATTATTTTTCCCGCAAAAACGCCGGAGGATTCCGCCGTCTCGATTTTTGCTCATTGGTATCAGAAACGGGAGCTTGAGGATTCCGAAAAAAGGTGGAAAACTGTGTTCCGTAAGTTCGGAATCCCCATTACCGACTAGGTTTTAACGAAGTTTTTCTTCAGCCAACACGTTCTCCGCAGCTTTTTTCCCGTAATACACATTGATGTGTGTCGGGCCTGTACCGAACAATCCGTCATCGGCAACTTCACCGACCGCATATAAGCCGGGAATCGGTTTGCCATTGGTGCCGACTACGCGGAGATTTTTGTCGACCTGAACGCCGCCCAATGTAACCTGAACTCACGGAGTCGTTTTTACCGCATAGAAGGGACCCATGGAAAAGTCTAAAGACAGATTGTGCTTACGTCCGAAATCTTCGTCTTTGCCGTTTTTCACGAAACCCGCGTAGCGTTCAACGGTCGCGACCAAATTCTTTTCCGGCACGCCCATTTTCTTCGCCAATTCTGGGATTGTAGGCGCCTCGAGGAAAAAGCCCTTTGCTTTAAAGCCCTGAAGACGTTTTGATTTCTGCATCGCCTTATCGTCAATCACGATATATGCGTAACCGCCTGGCTGAGCCAGCATCCATTTTGACAGCTGTGTGTAATCCGGGAAGTAGTCATTGCAGAAGCGTTTGCCTTCGGCATTAACCATGATGCCGCCTTCGGCCCGCGCTGCGGATAAGCTGTAATGCTGACCGTTGGAGGAATGCACTGACGGATTTAAACGAAGCACATCCATGTGTGTAAATTTAGCATTGAGCGGCTCTAGCAAACCAACAGCGTCTCCGGTAGAACCTACCGCTGACGTAGAGGGCAGCCCCGCCCATTCCGGTGCGAATTTCTTAAGAACTTCCTGACCGGATGAGTATCCGCCGGTAGCAACGATTACGTAGTTTGTTTTAAGAAGCTTTTCTCCGTCTTTACCTTCAGTCATCACGCCGGTAATTTTGCCGTCCTTGGTGACTAATTTGGTAGCCTTAGTGGAAAGCATCGGCACGACACCGCTTTCGTCGAGTTTCTTCTTCATCGCGAGGATCAGTGCATTGCCAAGACTTCTTCCGTCTGCCGTACCCATTTGATAGGAGCTCATCGGACGGGTAATGTTCGCGCCAATTTTGTTCACCCAGTCGAGCGCTTCCTGAGAGGATTCGGAGAACTCTTTGAGTCGGTCCATGTCGTACGGATAGTTCTGTTTCTTTTTACTTTCCAAATACTTTTCGATCGACTGACCTTTACCAGCCGCCTGCTGCTCCTTTGTATTAATGACGGTAAAGTAGGTAGCGGCAAGGTTCGTCGCACCGCCGACAAACGGCATTTTTTCGATTAGACAAACCTTCTGTTTTCCAGCCTCTTTCAGAGCGATAGCGGAACTGATACCGGCACCGCCGGCGCCGATGATGACAACATCGCACTCTTGAGCCGGAGCTGCAAAAGCCATAGACGGGCCGATAACTAAAGTGCAGGATACTGCGGCGATTTTAGTTGTTAAATTTGACACTTTTAACTCCTTGGTAAAAAACATCCTCAGTGTCGCAATAAATAGTTATGTCCGCTAGCTTCCGACGGAAATATAACTTTCCATTTTGGAAACAGACGGGTATATAAAAGAATTAAATTCCAGTGCAGTAAGACCAGCTTCTAGAATTTTCAGGTTATAGCTGACTTTAACTATCGCATGAGCGTGCAAGAATGAAGCAGACTTTATCAGGGAATATTCATCAGGCTCGGGAACTGTCAATAAAAGATTAAAAGCTGGTTGGCCTATTGAAAAAGCACTCTTTACTCCCTTATTACGTAACAGAAAATCAATTGTCAGTTCAAACTGTTATCAATCAAAACGGAGTTAATCAATGATTGCTAATTTTCAACTCGACACAAAAGCGGCTGCCCGTGCAGACAGCCAGACACCCAACATCCGTAAATCCGGCGCCTTCGCTGGACAGATCACGGCAGCCCGCACTTACCTCACCCGCAGCGGCGCTCAGATGCTTGAGGTCATTTTCGTTGCCCACGAAGGCAAGCGAATATTAATCTTTGTCTTTTCAAAAAGGACGGATCGGAAAATTTCGGGCGTGACATGTTCATGTCCATGCCGACATGCCATCGCCTCAAAAATGTTAACGCCGTCAAGAGCACGGTCAAAGACCGTAGTGGAAACGATCAAGAGGCCTATTTGTTCCCCGATCTTGCGGGGCGTGAAATCGGTTTCCTTCTTCTGAGGAGTATCAAGCCAACGATAGAACAATCCGAGTCGCTGATCGTGTCAATCTGGTTACGTCGTTCGAACCTAGCACATCCCTTGTGGCAAAAGAAATCTTAGAACGTGTCACTAAGGGTCGAGCTGCTTGAAATCAGGAAAGAACACGTCAGCGACAAACCTCTTAAAAAAATTCAGTTTCCGACAATGAATTTGAAAACCCGCCAGTAAAAAAAGCAGTCAAACAGCCGCTTGACAAGATTGACGATGACGACATCCCGTTCTCAACACTAATCAGATGCCGCTTCCGAGGGGCTTTCTTATTGAATGTAACTCTGTTAGATAATCGCTGAGAAGATCATGCGTTTATTAAAATTCGAAAGAAGTAAAGGAGAAATGCAATGGAGATAGATAGCTACGTGGTTCCGTCTCGCTCCTCCGTCAGGAAAGCGGGAAAAGTTCTAGTTAGCACTGCGGGCAACGAAGACAAATCTGATGCGCTCTTGACATTAAGCAACTGGAGAGCAGTTCACGTAGTACCTATCAATACACTACAAACATTCCTCCGCAAGAAGGTTAAGGACTTAAAATTTTCCTCTCCTATTGTTGCTCAGAGATTAAAGCGCACACCTTCGATTATTAGCAAACTCGAACGATTCCCTTCAATGGACCTGGATAGAATGCAGGACATCGGAGGAATTAGAGTTGTATTGAATTCGATACACGATGTCTCGAGGCTTTACAGTGAACTGAATAGTAGTAAATTTAGGCATCAACTTGTTTTGCCTCCGAATAATTACATCGAAACACCTAAAGCGGACGGATACAGAAGCCTTCATCAGGTAGTAAAGTACCGGAACGTAAAACACCCACAATTTAATGACCTGCGCATTGAATTACAAATAAGGACAAAATTACAACACTCTTGGGCAACTGCTGTCGAAACACTCGGGATGTTAGAAAAATGTTCCTTAAAAAGCGGCGAAGGGGATGAAAAAATAAAGAAATTCTTCAAAATCGCCAGCACCTTATTCTCTATTCATGAAGACAGCCCAGTGATTGAAGAATTTAAAGATAATTCTGAGTCTGAGTTGATTGCTAAATTTAAAGACTTGGAAAATGAACTATCCGTTCTTAGGAAACTGGAGGGTATCGCAGTTTCAACGAAACATATCCAGACTACCAATAAGAACTTTTTGGGTTATCAAGTTATTCAACTATTTGCAGATCGTGGAAAAGTTCGATTGACCGCTTTCGATGATCCGTCTGATGCAGAGAGTTTTTACTATACCAAAGAGCAGGAAACAAAAAACGATATGAATACGGCTGTAGTCTTGATGTCAGCTGGAAACTTGAGAGACATAAAAAGAGCATATCCAAATTATTTCTTAGACACGAAGGTTTTTTAAGGAACATTAAGAACATCACCTCTTAGGCTCAGCCAGCTCATCGTTTATTTCCATCCGTATCGACTTAAATTCCCTTTACGAAGAGTTTGACTTTTATCGTGTCGTCT
The DNA here is from genome assembly GCF_009767915.1 of Parasutterella muris. Taxonomy (GTDB): domain Bacteria; phylum Pseudomonadota; class Gammaproteobacteria; order Burkholderiales; family Burkholderiaceae_F; genus Parasutterella; species Parasutterella muris. The sequence goes on along the minus strand of NZ_WSRP01000010.1, from coordinate 2,058 downwards.
AGATTTCTGTTAATCGTTTTAGGTGAGAATGATAGTCGATTAATAGTTTTCGTTATCTTGAAAAAGTTTCTTCTTTCCTTACCCGCTTTCAGTTTTAAATCGCCGCAAATGATCATAAAAACAATCATCTGCGGCGTTAACATCATTGGCCGAACTTAGTTAACCGGCAAATTGCGCATCTTACACACCAAGCTTTTCTTTTAAATCCTGTGCATCTTTAACTTCTAACATCCTCATAAGCTGATCAAATGTCACTGTCCATGAAGTCTCATGACTGTGAATCTCGTTTAGAGCTGAAATTAAGCACAATATGAACATAATCTCTGAAGCGAAAACATCTTCCGGCCGCTCTTCAACACTCGAAACGAAGCTGCTGCTTCTGCTGGTCGCTGACTGCCATAATTCCGGCTCATCATCCCTTAATTTCTCCAATTGATCGATCATCTCATCAAAATCCAGGGTATAGATATCACCCACTAAATCAAATAACTTACGCACATCCGCATGAGTATTGACAAAATCGGCAATCATCTGAGTCATTTCAATGCGCATATCAGTATCTATCCACTGAAGTTGTTGTATGGTGCTCTTGATTTCTTCATCCAGTTCACTTTCTGTTGGCAGTTTTCCGTCTATACAGAAAGAATCCAGATCATCTGGGCAGAAAGAATCTAGATCATCTAGGCTTCGTGCTGCTTTTGAAGCTTTTCGTGAAGGTTTTCGTACCGGGTTTCTCGAAGCTGACTTTGAGAGCTGAGGTGCCGCCATTGAATAGCATATTCCGTCTGCAGCCGGCATCTGCGGAACGATTGCCAGGGTCGGCGCAACGTCTGTTTTTTCCGCTTCGTCTCTTTCCACAAGAAGGAAGAAATTTGTCTCTGGCCCTGCAATGCTGTACTTCAGACCGATTCTCATTACTTCAGCCCTGTTCTTGGACGCAATCATTCTTTGGCAGGCTGCAAGCTGGCAGAGCTTATAGCCGACATCGACTTCTAAAACGCTTGCCGTTTCGACATGCGAATCCCCATACTTTGTAAAGCAGAGCTCCGCTGTTTCCGGTTTATCACTCAAAAATGCAAAAGCAGAAACAAGATCGGCTGCAAACAATGTCTTAGGTGTTTCGGACTGCCACTGAACGGGCGCATTCCAGCGAACTTTAGCGTCGGAAATGACCGCCGAACGCATGCGAGCGCACATCCGTTTAACCGCGGACTCAATATCGTACTTGTTATATACAGACTCATACGCGCCGCCGGTTTCTTCAGCAATCTTTTGAAGAGCGTTATGGTACGGTGCCATACCGATGCCCAGAATAAAAACGCGTCGATCGCCTTCCTTGGCAAGTTGGGCAATCTTTTCGGGATCATCCCAAAATTCTCCATCCGTCAGAAGCAGAATCGAGCTTTTTGAATTTCGTCCCGGCAGAAGGGTTACCGCAGACTTCATTGCGTCGTATATCTCTGTTCCGCCAAGTTCGGCGTCAAGCTCATCAACAGCGGATTCAAAATCTGAATCAACGTTATCAAAATGTATGATCGTTGGCAGACACAGCAGCTCCGGTTCACTTCCAAACGCGATCAAGGCCACTTGATCTTTTTTTGTCAACGTACGGCTAAATTCCTTCAGACAGGCTTTCAGCGACTCCATTCTGTCGCCGTACATAGAACCGGAACAATCTGCGAGAACCGTCAAATCCAGATCCGAACTTTGCTGCAAGTCGGCCATCTTAAAATTCGCCAGAGCTGCATAACCGCTTTCATCTTTTGCCAGATAGACTTTGCTTGCAGCTGAAGCTTTAATATCAAGAACAATATCGCGGTCAAGGCTTGAAGTTATTTGAACTTCCAATCCGTCCCGAATTCTCTTTGTCGTTAATTGATGTGTGGGAGACGAAATTGCCGCGTCAGCATACTCACCGTTAACTCGAATAAAGCCCTTACAGCCGTAATCGGCAAAAATATTCGTTGTGATTTCATGCTCATTCTCGTCTTTAGTTTGTAAAAATGAAACAAAACCCTCTTAATTCAGAGGGTTATATCATTTTTTGAGCAGACAAAA
>NZ_WSRP01000108.1 GCF_009767915.1 Parasutterella muris | reverse complement strand
CTCAGGGTCAATGTTGGCGTCCTGCATCCGCTTATGCAGCATCAGTCTTAAACTCAGAGCTAAATACGTGACAAAGACCTTTCCATCTAAAGCTCTCTCCAAACACCTCAATCTTCTGCCGCCGCATCTATCTTTGTAGTTATTAAACGCTTTTTCGACGGTGTCCTTTTGACGGTAAATGTTTAGAGCTTCATCCGGTAAGGAAATTCTGTCAGAACCAAGAAAGAAGAAACCACAACTCTGGCAGAACTGAGCCCAAGCCGGAACATTAAAATCATATTTGACCTTGCCGTCGTCATCTTTTCCGCGTTTGAAGAATTGCCTGAAATACGGAGAGTTAGGCACTTTCCCATTTTTCAGACGCAACTTAAAACTTTCGACTAATTGAGTCATATTCATGACATAGTCAGCTTCTCTTTCTTTGCTGTAATAGACATGGATAAACAACTTGTCCTGTTCGGCGCCATATTTTCTTGTGTTGGAATACCATTGAATTTCGCGCGTTGCACAAAAGCAGTTAACACTATTTTTAAATGCTGCCGGCAAGCATAGTCTGAGTGATCCGGCTACCTCCTTAAAAGTTTGCTCAACAATTTTTAGCTCTGAACGAAGTCCACAGACAAAGCCTACGTGATTGCGGAACATAATTTGCAGATTATGTTCAGAGCAGAACCCTCTATCCAACACCAGGTTGACATCTTCCGCATCAAGTTTAGCCAGCTGGATAAACAGGTTCTTCAATAAAACAACATCAGCAATAGAACCGTCCAGCACCTTGTAGTAAAGCGGCTCGGCTGTCTTCTCATCGATCAGCAGCGCCAGCTTTAGCATGGCCATGTCAGGGTCTTCTTTGTTATGCCCATAGG
>NZ_WSRP01000107.1 GCF_009767915.1 Parasutterella muris | reverse complement strand
CAAAAAAAGTCAACCGTTTTTGTCGACTTTTTAACGAGTTAAGGATGTTTTGTTAAAAATTTTGTGCGTTCGCCCTGGTTATATGTTGTTTGGCATCGAATGCAAGAAATGCCCCAGTTGAGCTAAATCCTTGCTGATTCCCGGTAGAACCGGAAATCAGCGTTCCCTTCCCAGAATTGATGGTGTCAACATTAAGGTGTATATATTGTTCAGTTTGTTTCCCCCGAGGCTTAGAACCCTCGAAACCAATGGCGACAAAAACATTACCATTGGAAGAATTAATCGTATCTGAACTGATCTTTATAATCTGCGTAGAAGGACTTGGATTTGAAGCAATTGTCCTGGCAGTAAAGAGGCCTCTTGATGAAGAACCTGTGCTGGTAGATAACCCGGAAGCTGTTAGCTCAGAGATATTTTCAAGCGTAACTTCCTGCTTATTTCCCGATTGTACAAAAAACAATCCGGTACTGAGTGCACCGGAAATTGAAGATTTATCTGATTCTGAGTAATTCTCTGCAACAGTAGCGTCAAATACTATGTCATCACCCCTTTCTTCATCAGCAGCATAAACGAAGGATGACGACAGTACTAAATCCAGCACTCCCAGAAAAGCCGCATTAAGCAGAAGATCTTTCTTGCTTCTTTTGCAGAAGTAGCACTTCTCTTTCTTGGGAAAAGAAACATTACGGTTAATTGTATTCATAAAAAGGGTTCCTTAGTTTTTTACATAATTTTTCTTGACATTAGAATAAACATGTGTACATCAATGTCTATTGGACATTTCCCTAAATTTCTTCCGATTTAATACCCGACTTTAGGAGAATCTCGTAAATAAAAAAGCCCTCATCCCTTGTGTTACTTAGGTTGAGGGCAGTTTAAGAATT
>NZ_WSRP01000106.1 GCF_009767915.1 Parasutterella muris | reverse complement strand
CAACGCTGCTGAACAGCCGACAGGCGTGATCGTTCCGCGCGGACAGAAACCGGAAGACGCAGAAAAAGCTGCTGTTGCCGGCAAGTAATCTGCACGACAAATAAGCGAAGCCCTTGATAGAAGGGCTTCGTGAAAACAAATAAAAAACGCGTATTGATTTTTCAAAACGCGTTTTTTATTTAACCCGCAATTGAGCGGGTTAAATTGAGGTCGAAAACGAATTACTTAGCGTTTACGGCATCTTTGAACTGCTTGCCGGGAACAAACTTAGGAAGTGTCGCGGCAGGGATCTGAATTGTTTCGCCGGTAGAAGGATTGCGGCCTTCATGGGCTTTGCGAACAGAAGATTTGAATGTGCCAAAGCCGATAAGTGTGATTTCATCGCCTTCTTTGACAGTGTTGATCACTTGTTCCATGACAGCGTCAATGACAGCTTTAACGTCGGCTTTTGTTTTGCCGGTTGTGTTGGCAACGGCATCGATCAGTTCAGATTTATTCATCTCGTTTTCCTTTCGTTTTCGTTGATGAAGAGAACAAGATCATAAAACAAAAATATAATGGGTGAAAACTTTTTAAATAGGAAGTGCTCATTTTTAGTTTTTTATCGATCAGCCTCTTGTTCTCAGTGCCTTTTTATTCATAGCACATATAGCTTCTACTATAAAAATTTTCTGTGCTCGAGTACTTTTCTTGGATATGAGAAGTGAACGCGGATCACTATTAAACGGGAGGAACTTTCTAGAATAAAGCCTGCATGCGCAAATATTTATCCCGCTTTCGATTCGTGTTCTGATGCAAAACTCAATGGTGATTTGTACGAAATTTAAATATAAATATCGGGATGTTCCCCCGACTTTAGGAGAATCTCGTAAATAAAAAAGCCCTCATCCCTTGTGTTACTTAGGTTGAGGGCAGTTTAAGAATT
>NZ_WSRP01000104.1 GCF_009767915.1 Parasutterella muris | reverse complement strand
TGCAGAGGCGAACGAGGAGAACTGAAACATCTAAGTATCCTCAGGAAAAGAAATCAACCGAGATTCCGGCAGTAGCGGCGAGCGAACCCGGAAGAGCCTAACAGCTGATAGTTTGAAGCGTAGTCGAACGGAATGGAAAGTCCGGCCATAGCGGGTGATAGCCCCGTAGGCGAAACGCTTTGGATGGTACTAAGGCAGTGAGAAGTAGAGCGGGACACGTGGAATCCTGTTCGAAGACGGGGGGACCATCCTCCAAGGCTAAATACTCGTGATCGACCGATAGTGAACCAGTACCGTGAGGGAAAGGCGAAAAGAACCCCGGGAGGGGAGTGAAATAGAACCTGAAACCGCATGCATACAAACAGTAGGAGCTTCGTAAGGAGTGACTGCGTACCTTTTGCATAATGGGTCAGCGACTTACATTCTGTGGCGAGCTTAACCGACTAGGGGAGGCGCAGCGAAAGCGAGTTCGAATAGAGCGAAGAGTCGCAGGGTGTAGACCCGAAACCAGATGAGCTATCCATGGCCAGGTTGAAGGTGTGGTAACACACACTGGAGGACCGAACCGACTAGTGTTGCAAAATTAGCGGATGAGCTGTGGATAGGGGTGAAAGGCCAAACAAATCTGGAGATAGCTGGTTCTCCCCGAAAACTATTGAGGTAGTGCCTCGTGTATCGCTCCAGGGGGTAGAGCACTGTTTTGGCTAGGGGGACATGGAGTCTTACCAAACCAAGGCAAACTCCGAATACCTGGAAGCGTGAGCACGGGAGACAGAGCACCGGGTGCTAACGTCCGGACTCAAAAGGGAAACAACCCAGACCGCCGGCTAAGGTCCCCAATAATGGCTAAGTGGAAAACGAAGTGGAAAGGCCGTGACAACCAGGAAGTTGGCTTAGAAGCAGCCATCCTTCAAAGAAAGCGTAATAGCTCACTGGTCGAGTCTTTCTGCGCGGAAGATGTAACGGGGCTAAGCCATTAACCGAAGCCGCGGATGC
>NZ_WSRP01000103.1 GCF_009767915.1 Parasutterella muris | reverse complement strand
ACCTCGCCGGAAGCTTTTGTCGCCTTCTTTCTGGTCAATCCATAAATAGAAGCCCAGCGATCCAAATAATCACTCTCAGCCGTATCAAAAAACTGCTGTCGGTTCAAGTACTCGATATAGCCATAGAGTGAGTGGGCCGCACCAGCCAGTACTCGATCAAAGACTTTGGCATTAGAGCGCCTCATCTGCGGAACCGATAACCGGCTTTGGGTGTCTCCGTCAAGCCTTTCAATGATCTCTTTTAGTGTTGGTCTCTCAAAACTCATAACTTACTCCATACGTCAACAAAGCGAGCGGTAAGTGTTTTCTGGTTAGGACGAACAATTTCAATGAGCAGGTTAAGACGATCGATCCCGTCAAGCTCAGCCTTTGCGATCACTTCACTTGCAATATTGTCTTCAATCATCCACTGAAGCGCCTCCTGAGCATATTCTTCTGCCAGGGCCAACGTTTCAGTGGTAAGGCTTGAGCGCATCAGCAGCCAAAGCCGTGAACCGAACTTATCTCCCTCTTCAGAAAAAGAATCCGCCCACCAACCCATCTTGGATTCAGTCGGTCTTTCGTCATCGTCCTCTGCTCTCGCCCAAGAAAAAAGGCTGTTCACCACAGCCCTCGCTAAATCATCCTTGGCAAAATCCGTTAGAGTTGCCTCGGCTCCGTTTAAATAAAATTGCATTGCCCCTCACTTAAAGGCATCTCTTATCGCCTTTACCGCTTTTGCTATTGTCCACACCGCCAGCCCATAACCAATTAAGTAAAGAGGCAGTGCGGCATACCAACTTAATGAGTCCGCCATCTTCAACATTCTCGCTAAATCTTGTAAAATATCCATATTGCTATAGTTTTCACGTTGTGAAAGAGCCCGCCTGAGTTCGCTGCTCAAACGGGCTTAATTTTTTGTTCTGCATTACATCTTTTGGTCCGGAGTTGCTCCGCCGTTATGCGTATGACCGTTGTAAGTTCCTCTCATACCGGCCATAGAGTAAGCGCCTCCTTTATCTTTGATGTCGCCTTTTGCAACGATATTGCCTCCGACTTCAAGATTTCCCGTGCATTTTGTCAAAGG
>NZ_WSRP01000102.1 GCF_009767915.1 Parasutterella muris | reverse complement strand
TGGATCAAGCCTTCTTTTTTAACATCTATCCCTCTTGCTTGGCATAGACTGAGTGCCATTTTTAGTGCGCTGATTGCTGTTCTATTGCTCAGGTCAGAGCCTAGTTTCCAGCCTACAATCTCGTGGCTGTATGCATCTGTGATTAGCGCTAAATATGTAAACTCCGATTCCCAATCCGTTACTTTAATTGGTACGTAAGTAATATCGCTAACCCATATCTGGTTCGCCCGATATGGTATTAGGTCCTTAATTAAGTTTGGATAAGTTGGCAGATTATGCTGTGAATCGGTTGTCCTCGGTTTTCTTTTCTTCTGTCGCAGCTTTAAATGATTGTCTGCAAGAATGTCTGCGAACCGGTCTCGTCCGACATGCAATCTTCCGGGAAAGTTTTGAGAGTACATCGCCCACAGCTTTTTTCCGCCTATATTCGGGTCAACACTGCGTACTTCTTTGCAGTACTCGATGATTATCTCCTCGGTTAGATACCTCGATTCTGCCTCTGAAGAGCCTCTTTTCTGAACCTTGTAGTACGCCTGCTTGCTGACGCCAAACAACTTACACAGGGCCGTTACACTTCCGTACGGACAGCTCTGCTGTTGCAGGACTTCTATTGTTTGGCGCCAGATTTTTTTCTTATAGGTATGCCAAAGCGCTCTTCTGCTAGCTGGACCATTGTTTCATAGGCCTGTGCTTTTAGGCTTTGTGCTCGCAGTTGCGCCTTGAGCTCTTTGATTTGAGCTTTCAATAAGGCGATTTCGCTTACTTTATTCAAATCTAAATTCTCGGGTTTAGCCTCATCTGAAGAAGGGCAGGCTCTTGCATTAAGGAGTTTTCCATCAAGGCCCTTCCTATCAAGGTCTTTCCCAACAACCGGCGTTCTTTTTGGCAAATCTATCCACCTATAAACTGTTGCCAAACAAACTGGCACATGCTTTGCAATTTCTTTTATTGGCATCCCCTGATTGTACAAATCCGAAACAAGCCTTCTTGCCTCTGCTTGTTTCATTAGTGTAGATATCTGTTCTTCAACTTTCATTGTTGACTCCCTAAGTAGTCAACTTTTTTCAGGACAAGACA
>NZ_WSRP01000101.1 GCF_009767915.1 Parasutterella muris | reverse complement strand
GACCGTGCTGTCTTTCTCATGTTTTACAAACACCTCTTCTAGTAATGTTTGTTCGTTTTCATCGAGAGACTTACCGGCGGCCATCTTTTCGCGTATACGAATGATTCTCTCAAACATCCCTTGTCTGGCATTCTCAGCAATTTGTCGATCGAAATAGATATGCCAGTAAAGCTCCGCAGTTTCCTGCGTCTTTTTTGTGGATCTCTGACCCGTTACAGGATTGGGTTCACGAATCCAGCTGATCTTCTTTGTCACCTGAAAGAGCTGGGTAAACCAGTCCATTTGATTTAAGTCCTGGAGATTAACTCTTTCTTCATCAATAAGCTCTTGGGTAAGGCTGCCTGAGATCCCGCACTTCATGTTGAACAGAAAGCCAACTTTATTTCTCAGGCAGTCATTGATGTTTTTTGTACCGCTGTAACCTCGGTCAGACACAAGAACAACGTTTTGGATGCCTAGTCTGGAGTTGTCAGCAATGACCCGCCTGACGACTTGTACGTCCGGAACGTTTCCGTCGTAGGTTCGATAGAAGAGAGGCAGTCCGCTTTTGGAGTCGACCAACATCAGTACATTAATTTGAGGAAGATTGTCCTCGTCTTTATTCCAAATGGAGGTCGAATCTAAAGCCAATGACAGTTTGTCATCGTCCCCAATTATTTTCTTCTGTTCTATTAAGTCTTCCTGGATAGCAGAGAAATAATTCTCTATCTGCTGTTCTTTGATTTTCCTAAAAACCCTGCCTATTGAGGAAGGATGCAAAGACCCGCCCCATGGAAGACGAGTCGCCTCAGCAAAGGTCGGATATTTAGAAATATTGTTGTCTTGATTGAGGATTATGAAGTAGGCAATCGACAAAACTTTTAGATAGTCTCGGCGTTGTGTAAAGGCCCTTTTAAGAGCTTTTCCGATAGGAGATTGCTCAACGAGCTGATCCAGTGCCCACGTGGCGCCCGCATGCAGTTGTTTGACATCCATTGCCTGAGGAAGAGTAAAACCGCCTTCGCTCACCGCAGTGAAGATATAGTCTTTGCCCTTGCGTTGGCAAATAAAATCCCTTAGGATTCGGCCTTCCTTCTGGCCGGAGGTAACAGTACCGACCTTCTTGAAGCTAACTCGATAACTTCTCTTTTTCTCG
>NZ_WSRP01000100.1 GCF_009767915.1 Parasutterella muris | reverse complement strand
CACTGCTGTCCAAAATAATTTTCTCTCAAACTTTGACCTCAACATTTACAGTTGATCTAGGTCTGAGGAAGTTAAAAGTCATAAACAAACCCCTGCTAATCAAATAAAGAAGGCTGTGCAAGCTTCGTGGGCTTCTCCCACTCCTTGATATCAGGTTGATTAAGCCAGTGGAGTAGGCATTTACAGGTCATAAGATTTAGTTTGAAGTATCTAGCCAGCCTACAATAAGTCCATTTATAAGTTGAGCGGCGGCGCATCAGCTCTAGCAACAAGATTGCTATGGCAGCTGTCCAAATCTGCGTCATGACAGCATTTTCAGTTGTTCCTACAAAGGTATCGATGACAAAATTTTGCTTGATCCGCTTAAAGAAAAGCTCTACTCTCCTTGTGGAGATCAGCCACCTCTGTGGCGCTTACTTCTTGGCTATTCGTAAGAAATTCAAATCAGCGATTTGTTTCTTTGTCCAACCATTGAACGACTCTGATGTTAGTGTCAGAGCAGTGCAGTTTGGCTTTAGCGCCCGTAAATTTCATCTCATAAAGGCCCCTGCAGCCATCGGGGTCGGTCTTGATAAGTCCTTAACGCAGCGGCGTATGCTACGCATTGTCTTTTAAACGAGTAACAAACACTACTCCCTTATCCGTTAATCTTTTGAAGAGCGTGTAATCGTTATAGCCTCGATCCATAACCACAATAGAGCCGGGAGGGATGTTCTCTAATATTCCTTTGGCTCCTTTGATATCACTCGTCTTTGCCGTAGTTTCCACGATGACTTCCGGCAGTGACGTATCGTTGTTCAGAAGTGTATGAAACTTTATTCCGCCTTTACGCCTGCGATGCTGAGCCCATTCAAACAGGCGAAGACATAGGCTTATTGTCGTGGAATCCAAACTGAAGACCGGCTTGGTGAATTTGTTTCCGAGGCGTCCTTGTATCTCGTGCCGGAATTTTTCCAGAAGAACATAATAAAACTCCTTATAAAGCTTATAAGGCCGCTTACTGTTGGCGTAACTTAAGGTGGAGCGACATACCGCGGCTGCACCTATGTGACTAAGCTTGCCAAGACTTGAATAGAGACCGTAGGAAATCTCTCGCAATGAGCCTGCGCCTGTGAGCTGACAAAAGAGCATGGCAATAAATTGGCCCCACGTTGTAAGGCCCTTAG